>NZ_FYDL01000004.1:133358-387152 GCF_900187505.1 Pseudomonas sp. Irchel s3h17 | reverse complement strand
CCTCTGAAAGACCGCCATCGCCTGGTCAGGGCGCGCTACGCACGCCAGCGGGAGCAAGCTCCCTCGCCACAGGCCTATGGGAGCAACAGCCTTGATCACCTGGGATGAAGTGCCGAACACCTGCCCCGTGGCGAGCGAGCTTGCTCGCGCTGGGCTGTGCAGCAGCCCCAAAGCCGGTAAACCGAGGTCGTTCTGAACGACCGCCATCGCCTGGTCAGGGCGCGCTGCGCACGCCAGCGGGAGCAAGCTCCCTCCGCCACAGGCCTATGGGAGCAACAGCCTTGATCACCTGGGATGAAGTGCCGAACACCTGCCCCGTGGCGAGCGAGCTTGCTCGCGCTGGGCTGTGCAGCAGCCCCAAAGCCGGTAAACCAGGTCGTTCTGAACGACCGCCATCGCCTGGTCAGGGCGCGCTGCGCACGCCAGCGGGAGCAAGCTCCCTCGCCACAGGCGCGTTCACGTTCGATTGCGTGGCGCGTCACTACACAGCCCTGTCTTCCCGCCCGCGCAGCAGCATGTTCGGCATGGCGATCGCCGCCGCCAGCCCCAGTAGCGAAACCCCCGCACTGACCATCAACAAATGCCTGAAGGTCAGCAGCAACTCGCCGCGCAAGGCGTCTTGCGCATCGCCCGGTGCTGCGTTCAATCCGTCGAGGAGCACGTTCCCGGAGTGACCTTCGCCGATCAGTGAGGCGCCGGTCAGGTGAGCGAAGCTCGAGTCCTGCAACAGCGCGAGCAGCAACGCCGACATCAAGGCGACCCCCACCGCGCCGCCGAGCGAACGAAACAGGTTGGTGGTGCTGGTGGCAACGCCGATGTCCCGTTGCGCGACCGAGTTTTGCGTGCCCACCAGGGAGGTCGGGAACTGCATGCCGGCGGCGATACCGCTGAGCAGCATGAACAGGCTGCTGAGGACCACCGCGTGCGGCGAGCTGAAGGCCATGCCGAGGATCGCGAGCGGAGTGAGCGCCGCGCCAGTCAGGATCATCGGTTTGTAGCGACCGGTCACCGACGTCCTGCGCCCGGCATAGTAGGCCCCCATCGGCAAGCCCATCGCCAGGGGCAACAGGTGCAGCGCAGCGCTGTCGGCACCGGCACCGGTGACGCTCTGGAAGCGCAGCGGCATCAGCACGATCAGCGAAATCGCTTGAAAACTGGTGAAGAAAATCGTGCACCAGCACAGGACCGCGTTGCGGTTGGCGAACAGGTGCATGGGCAGCAGCGGCTCGGGAGCTCGACGCTCATGCCCGACGAACAACGCCAGGCCCAGCACCGCGCACAGCAGCAGTGCGAGGACTTCACCGCTGCGCCAGGAATGACCCTGGCCCACCTCGGTGATGCCCAGCAACAAGGCGGTCAGGCCAAGGATCATCAACAGCGTGCCCAGATAGTCGATCACCGGCTTGCGGTGCGGCACCGGCAACCCCACCAGCGTGCGATTGGCCACCAGCCAGGCGCCGACGCCCAGCGGCAGGTTGATCAGAAACACCCAGCGCCACGACAGGTACTCGGTCATGTAGCCGCCGAGTACCGGGCCGGCCACGCTGGCCACCGCGTACATGCTGCTGAAGTAGCCCTGATAACGTCCGCGTTCACGGGGGGGCACGATGTCACCGATGATCGCCTGGCTGACCGAAATCATCCCGCCGGCCCCGATGCCCTGGATGATCCGCGCCAGTACCAGCTGCTCCATGCTCTGGGCGATGCCACAGAACAGCGAGGCCAGGGTGAACAGTCCCATGCCGAACAGCATGAGCTTGCGCCGGCCATACAGGTCGCCAAGCTTGCCGTAGATCGGTACCGCGACGGTCATCGCCACCATGTAGCCGGAGATCACCCAGGCGAGCAGGCTGACGTCCTTGAATTGCGCGGAAATGGCCGGCATCGACACGGCGACGATGGTCTGGTCCAGCGCCCCGAGAAAGATTGCCAGCATCAAGGCAATCAACACGCTGCGAATGGCCGGTCTGGAGGTGTCGGGCGGGTTCAGATGGGTCACGGGTAAACCTGCGGGCAGTGATTGACCCGCAGGGAGCATGGCGAGCGGGGATGCTCGGCAGTTTAAGTCGGTAGGAAGCTATTCGATAGCCTCATAAGGAAGGCCGACGTAATTTTCGGCGATGGTCTTGCGCCCGGCCTCGGAGTCGACGAAGTACTCCAGTTCCGATTCGCTGATGCGCTGGCTGAAGGCGTCGCTGTCTTCGAAGGTATGGAGCATCGAGGTCATCCACCAGGAGAATCGCTCGGCCTTCCACACTCGGCGCAGGCAGATTTCGGAGTACTTTTCCAGCAAGTCGGTACGGCCGTCACGCAACACCTTGAGCAGGATGTTGAACAGGGTGCTGACATCGCTGGCCGCCAGGTTCAGCCCCTTGGCACCGGTTGGCGGGACGATGTGCGCGGCATCGCCGACCAGGAACATGCGCCCGTACTGCATCGGTTCGACCACAAAGCTGCGCAGCGGCGCGATGCTTTTTTCGATGGACGGACCGGTCACCAGGCGTTCGGCAAGCGCCGAGGGCAGGCGTGCTTTCAACTCATCCCAGAAGCGCTGGTCGGACCAGTCCTCCACTTTTTCCTCGGTCGGTACTTGCACGTAGTAGCGAGTGCGGGTGGGTGAACGCATGCTGCACAAGGCAAAGCCACGAGCATGCCGGGCATAGACCAGTTCTTCGTGGACGGGCGGGGTGTCGGCGAGGATGCCCAGCCATCCGAACGGATACACCCGCTCGAAGACCTTCAAACTGTCGGCGGGAATCGATTGGCGAGCGACGCCATGGAACCCGTCGCACCCGGCGATGTAGTCGCAATCCACGCGCCAGGTCTCGCCATCCTTTTCAAACGTCAGGAAAGGCTCGTCGGATTTCATGCCGTGGGGCACGACGTTGTGGGCTTCGTACAGGGTCGTGGCCCCGGCGTTCTGACGAGCAATCATCAAGTCGCGGGTGACTTCGGTCTGGCCATAGATCATCACCGTCTTGCCGCCGGTCAGGGCGTGCAGGTCGATGTGCACCTGGCGCTCGCCCAAGGCCAACTGAAAGCCGCCATGCACCAGCCCTTCGGCGTCCATGCGCTGGCTGACCCCGGCCTGGCGCAGCAGGTCGACCATGCCTTGTTCCAGGACGCCGGCGCGGATTCGTTGTTGTACGTAGTCAGGTGTCTGGCGTTCGACAATCACGGTGGCGATGCCGGCGTTGTGCAGCAACTGGCCGAGCAGCAGGCCAGAGGGGCCGGCGCCGATAATGGCGACTTGGGTCTTGAGAATTTTCATTGTTGTTATGGCTCGCAAGCTTCACGCGGACAACGCCGGTGAATGGTTATTCAGAATCGAGTGCTTGCATTTTTCGCTTGTGAGTCTGTCAATTGAAGGTGAAAACTGAGCCGATACCTGTACATTTCGCCAATCGGGGCGATTATCGCCCGTTATGCTGAGGCCTGGACTGAAGTTATGAACAAGCCTGCGATTCCTGTGTTCAAGCTCTATGGTGAAAGTCTGGACTGGCCGACCCCGGACTTGCTGCATTGTGAAACCATCTCCAAGCGCAGCCGCGAACACCACTGGGAAATCAAACCCCATCGGCACGCCGATTTATGTCAGTTGCTGTTTGTATTCAAAGGCCAGGCAGAGCTGGAGATCGAAGGCCAGCGTACCCTGCTCAACGAAGCCGCGATCCAGATCCTGCCGCCACTGTCCGTGCATGGTTTTCGCTTCCATGAAGACGTTGAAGGGTTTGTGGTGACGCTGGCGGCACCGCTGGTGGCTCACCTGCAAGCGCAACTCGGCAACTCGGTGAATGCCTTGGCGCAGGCCGCCAGCTACCCCGCCGGTGGCGAAGCCGATTACCTGAACAGCCTGTTCAGTGCCTTGCAGAATGAGTACACCGGGCATCAACCGGCGCGTGAAATGCTCATGCATTCGCTGGTCAGCGTCATCATGGTGTGGGTCAGCCGACAGGTGATCCAGCGCCGAGCGGCCAACCAGCGGCCCCAGCGCGCGCGGGAGTACCTCAATGGGTACATTCAGCTGGTGGAAGAAAACTATCGGCAGCACATCAAGGTCGAGGACCTGGCGCACCGGCTGGGGATCTCCGTGTCCCATCTCAATGGCACGTGCCGCGAGCTGGCGGGGCAGCCGGCGCTGCAGATCATGCACGAGCGCCAGTTGCTGGAGGCCAAGCGTTTGTTGACCTACACCAGCATGACCATCTATGAGATGTCCGATTGGCTGGGCTTTTCCGATCCGACCAACTTCACGCGGCTGTTCCGGCGGCGTGTCGGGATCTCGCCCAAGGCATTTCGCGATGGCTTGAAGTCCGATCAGGGCAGCGACGACTGAGACGGTCCGTTACCTGAGGGAGTTCAGGGTTGCGTTGTGTGGAATGCACTGGTCGACACTACAGCTGGCGGTGACCCTGGGTTGTTGTCGGGCTTGCTCGACCCGGTAGGCAGCGGTGCCATACAACGCCAGGGTGGCGGTGCAGGTAATGAAAATGGCGAGGTATCTTCTTGTTCTGATGTTCATGGCGTTGACCTCTGAACGAATACCCGTGGGTATTACTGTCAGCATAGGTCAGGCGCAGGGACTTGCCATGCAAGCGGCCCTCGCGTGTAGCCGGGTATTCAGGGCCGTGATGTCGAAAACGATCATGGCCCAAAGCACCTACAGGTTCGCGTCCCATTGCGGAATTTCCGGGAACCGCGCCACCAGGAAATCCAGCATGCTGCGCAACGCCGCCGGCATGTGTTTGCGTGATGCATAGACCGCATACATGTTCATCTGCCGGGGCTCGGCATGGGGCAGCAGGCGCACCAGTTCGCCGCTGTGAATGTGCACGTAGGCCTGATAGCTCGGCAGCATCGCCACCCCGGCACCAGCCATGGCCGCACGCAGCAAGGTGCTGGCTTCGTTGGCGCTGATGTTGCCTTGCACCGGTACCGAGACCTGCTCGCCATCCTGTTCGAAATGCCAGAGGCTTTTGCCGAAGTAGGAGTGGGTCAGGCAATTGTGCAGGCGCAGGTCTTCCACCCGCAGGGGTGTCGGGTGTTCGCGCAGGTAAGCGGGGGAGGCACAGATCACCGAGCGGCAGACGGTCAGGCGCCGGGCGATCAGGTTCGGGTCCAGGTCGTTGCTGGTGCGGATCGCCAGGTCGATGCGCTCGTCCACCAGGTTCACCGTGCGGTCGAGCATCTGCAGGTCAATGCTGACACCGGGAAAGCGCTTGACGTAGGCGGCCACGGCGTCGGCCAGTTGCGCCTGGCCGAAGGAGGTGCTGACGCTGATCCGCAGCAAGCCCCGTGGCGTATCGTCCGGTTCGCTCACCACGGCCTGCATGTCGCTCGACAAGTCGAGCATCTGCCGACAACGCGGCAGGATTTCGCTGCCGGCAGCGGTCAGGCTCAGTTTGCGCGTGGTGCGGTGCATCAACCGCGCACCGACCCAGTCTTCCAGTTCCGCCAGGTAGCGCGAGACCACCGGGCGTGACAGGTCCAGATGATCCGCCGCGGCCGACTGGCTGCCCAGGTCGACCACCGTGACGAATACCCGCATTGCTTGAAGACGATCCATGATTTGCCCGCTTTCAGAAACAAACTATGTCCAAGCATCGCATTTTTTGTACTGAGTCAGGCAACTAAGCTCTGTCCCATCGCCAGATACGGCCAACGGAACACGGAGCACCACCATGATCGGCTTCACTTCGCTCAAGCGTCTTTTACTCGCCACCGCCACCCTGGGTTTCTTGGCTCATGCGGCCGCCGCCACGCCCGCGTTGACCCTGGATGTCTACAACCCAGGTACCGCCGCGATTTTCCCGGTGACCTCGGTACTGGTCAGCGGTGAGCGCGAAGCGATTCTGGTGGACGCACAGTTTGGTCAATCCCAGGCCGAGCAAGTGGTGGAAAAAATCCGCGCCAGCGGCAAGCAACTGACCACCATTTACATCAGCCATGGCGACCCGGACTACTACTTTGGCCTGGACACGATTACCGCGGCGTTTCCCAAGGCCAAGGTGCTGGCGTCGCAGCCTACGGTCGATCACATCAAGGCAACCGTTGCCGGCAAGGTTGCGTTCTGGGGGCCGAAAATGGGCGCTGACGTACCGGCCAGAACCATCGTCCCGGGTGTGCTCAAGGGCGATAGCCTGATCCTGGAAGGCAAGCCACTGGAGATCATCGGCCTGGACGGCCAGCAACCGGATCGCAGTTTTGTCTGGATCCCGTCGATCAAGGCCGTGGTTGGCGGCGTGGTGGTGGCAGACAACATCCACGTGTGGATGGCCGATACGCAAACCTCACAGTCCCATGCGGATTGGCTGACGACCCTGAACACTATTGAGCGCCTGAAACCCGAGACTGTCGTTCCCGGCCACTACCTGGGTGACAGCGCCCGGTCGCTGGCAGCCGTGCATTTCACCGCCGACTACATCAAGGCATTCGATGAAGAAACAGCCAACGCCAAGGATTCCGCCGAGCTGATCGGCGCCATGAAAAAACGTTACCCGACCCTGGGCGAAGAAAGCTCCCTGGAGCTGAGTGCCAAAGTCGCCAAGGGCGAAATGAAGTGGTAACTCGTGTTCACCGAGTAACTGAATGATCGTTCCCACGCTCGCGTGGGAATGCCGCCAGTGACGCGCTGCGTCACACCCGAACTTGGAGTACTGTTCATGAGCAAGATCGCAATCATTGGTGCCACCGGTCGTGCCGGCAGCCAGCTGCTGGAAGAGGCCCTGCGTCGTGGTCACAGCATCACCGCCATCGCCCGCGACACCTCGAAACTCAGCCCGCGCCCTGGAGTGGTGAGCAAGAACGTGGACGTTCTCGATGCCGCTGCCTTGCAAGCGGCAGTGGCTGGCCATGACCTGGTGATCAGCGCCGCACACTTCGCGACCATCCCCTCCAGCGCCATCATCGATCCGGTGAAGCAAGCCGGGGTCAAGCGCCTGCTGGTGGTCGGTGGCGCCGGCTCGCTGCTGCTGCCAACCGGCACCCGGGTCATCGATAGCCCGGACTTTCCGGCTGAGTACAAGGCCGAGGCCAGTGCCGGCGCGGTATTCCTCGACACCTTGCGCCAGGAGCAGGAGCTGGACTGGACCTTCCTCTCACCGTCCGCGCTGTTCGTTGAAGGCGAGCGCACCGGGACTTTTCGTATCGGCCAGGATGACTTGCTGGTGAGTGTTGAAGGCAAGAGCTGGATAACTTTCGCCGACTATGCGATTGCGATGCTCGATGAAGTGGAGAAACACGCCTATTCCCGGCAGAGATTTACGGTGGGTTACTGATTGAATATTTAAAAAGGCCACTGAGTGTAATGCCGATCAGTTAAACCAAAGACCAGCCGAACATAGTACCCGTGGCGAGGGAGCTTGCTCCCGCTGGGGCGCAAAGCGGCCCTGTTTTGGGGCTGCTACGCAGCCCAGCGGGAGCAAGCTCCCTCGCCACGGGTTTCGTGTTCGGCTTTATTTCTCTTAACTGACCGGCATTAGCCACTGAGTGGCCTTTTTGCGCGTTTATCGGAGTGGGTGTGTGCTGTTGTCGCGTCGAGTGTGTTTGTACGGGTATGGCGGAGCGTGCTGAGTAACTATAGGTTGTTTGGTCAATGTGTAATTTGTTTTAAGTGGGGTATTTTTAGATGGCTGACGGTGTTCAGGTTTAAAGTCCTACGTTGCCTGGTTCTGGTGGGCGATTGCGGATAAGGATGTTGGCGCGATACGGTTGCTTGGCAGTAAATCTGTTACTCATCGATCCAGGGAGTGCATGAGTAGCTATTTAAGTTGTGGCTGTATTTCTAATGATGCGCCGGAGGATGTATGGGACAGGATTTAGAGTTTGCCGCTAAGCAGTTGCAAGCCATAGCGGAGCAAGTTGTTCCAACGTTGGAGGGCGTTGGCGATGTGATGGAAGCCTCGAAATTCGTGCCGGTTCAGTATTTTGAGCAGGGCGCGAAAAAAAAAGATGATGAGACATTTATCGTAAAGAAGAGTCATGTGTTATCAATTAAGCGTTATGTTCGTGCGGGGCTTGCCTTGCCGGTAGATCTCAGTGAGGTTAAATCTTTTCTGGGCTATCGTGACTCGGGTTACGAAGCGCTTGAACCGGCGAGCATGCAGCAGTTACATCAGCAGATTCATCAGCATGCACTGTCATGGGCAACGCTGGAACGTAGAACAAAGGATATTGGCAATCAGTTGGATCTGTTTGCCAGTACGTTTATCAGGTCGGGCTCGATCATTATCGAGATTTTGAAAGGCAGCACAGCCTACAAAAATTTTCAGGGCAATGTTGACTCGTTGAGCGAGGATGAGAAAGCACGTTTGGCAGTTATTCCGCTTAGCATTATCGATTTAAAATGTGTTGAAAGCCTCGGAAAGGCATTGACTTGGGCGAAAAAGAATATCGCGGAGTTTTACCTGAATGTTAACAGCGTCAATGCATTGGCTATTGAGTTTTCACGCAAGATATCGGATGAGTTGTTGATTCAGGTGGCGCTCAAGCAGAAAGTTGTTGATGAGGCGCGTATTGACGGGCACGGAGAGGTTGATGAACTTCGTAAGCAATTAAAGTTACTTGACGAGGCTATTGCCGAAAAGCAATCAGAGTATGACAGTCAAGTGGGGTATGCCTTTACCGGGCTGGTGTTTGGTCCGATTGGCTTGATAGTGACCGGTGGTATATTCGGTGCCCAGGCTGAAGAAACCAGGGCGCAAAAGAATCTATTGTTAGAGCGTAAGGATGAAATGCTTGGGAAGTTGTCGAAGGCTCGTTTGTCGCAAAGCCTGATCACCCTGGCGACCAATTTTACCGAGATGCGTGCATTGATGAAGGATGCCGAGCAAGGCATCAAGTGTATCGAGGATGTATTGGGTATTGTCTGGAGTAGCCTGGGTGTGTCTCTGGAGGCGTTTGAAGACGATGCGAGTGAGTTGGATCTGATTTTGCTGGTGCTTAATCTTCAGGCTATTTTCGAGCCGTGGAAAACCATCAAGGGGCATGCCCGTGCGCTGTCAAGTGTTTTCAATCAGATTGTTGCGGACTAATTAAGTTGTTTTTTGTTCAGGGAAGAATATGGCTATGAATAACTATGGTTTTTTTGCGGTTAGTCATTATGTGGTGCCCGATACGGTTGCAATGCGGGTCGCCAAGGACCGACTGAACATGAGTGTGGCAGGTCAGGGGTTTAATTTTCTACCCTCATTGAAAGACAAGCTTGCGTTTGTCGGGAGCGAGCTGAATGACGCACATCAACAGCTGTTCGACGATATCAAGAAGGTTCATGCGTCATTGGCCAACACTGGATTCGTCGCAACGTTAACCAGCATCCAGGAGGTTCGAAGCCTCACTGATTTGTCCTCCGTATTGAAAGATGAACAAACAGGCAGGCTCCTGAATCAAGGAGTTGGGCGGGTCAGCGGTTCGCAGGTTGTGGTGGCTTCTGCCAATCGCGATCTGGCGAGGGTGGTCCGGGAGCTTGAGTCGATCAGTTTCGCTGAGTCGACCGGTAGTTTGCGTAGCGCCTTCGGTACTGAGGTGGCGGCTACTGAACGGCGCATTGAGACCGACAGGGGGGACCTTGAGAAGCTCGCTGCGGAGAAACGATTTATCGATGACGCCATTCAGCGGTTCAAGGCGCCAGGCTGGCGGTCTATCGTCAACAGTCTGTTGCCGAGCGCAGAGGAAATCGAGGCCGCGATGAAGCTGGTCGCGACTCAAAAGCCGGATAAGGAGTTCCTGCAAATGGTGCTGAACAAGCTCCAGGGAAACCTTGAGGGTGTCGACCAGGGGCGTCAGTTCACCAATCTGGCGCAAGCCAGGGATGCCGTGCGCGAGCGGACGACTATGCTCGATGCCAGCCTCAAGTCTGACGAGTCGCAAGTCCGTGAGTTGCGACGCAAGCTCCATGCACTGGATGAGCTGGACGCACTGGGTCCGGTTATCCGTAGCTGGTCGGAAGAAGTCGCCAAGGTCGCAGAGGCCTACACGCATTTTCTCCAGGCCAACAAGCCTGAGTCGATAGCGGATGTGTCGGCATTGGAAGCGACCGCCGAACGTTATGAGGTATTTCAGAGCTATTTGAAAGCCATCAAGAAAAGCTGATCCATCAAGCGAACTGAAGGTCATGCCATGCGCATGACCTTCTTTGTTTTGCAGGCATTGCACCTACACCGTCGAGCACTCATCGCGTTGTTGTGCCTGCAGTATCAGCCACTCCATCAACTCGCGCAGCTGCGGCGACGGTCCCGGCTTTTGCGGGAACACCAGGTAGTACGCCAACCCTGTGCTGACCTTCAGATCAAAGGGCATGACCAGCCGTCCGGCACTCAGGTCATCGCCGATCAATGACCAGTCGCCAATCGCCACGCCCGTACCCTGGGACGCCACCGACATGGCCAAATCCAGGGTTTCGAAATGCTGCCCCTTGCCCAGGGTATTGAGGTTGACGTCCGCCGCTTTCAGCCAGGTTTTCCAGTCCCGTTGATCACGCGTGGGGTGCAACAGCAGGTGCTTGCCCAGGTCATTCGGGCTGTGCAGCGGCACCGGGCCGTCGAGCAGCGGCCGGGAGCAGACCGGCGTCAGTTGTTCGTCAAACAGGCGCAAGGACGCCAGCGAGCTGTCCGGTGGCGCGCCGTACATGACGGCCGCGTCGAACTGTTCGCGGTGAAAGTCCACGCCGTGCTGCACGGTGGTCGTCAGCTCCACCGGCACGTCCGGGCGTTCTTTCTGCCATTGCAGCAAACGTGGCAACAGCCAGCGCATGACACAGGTTGGCGCCTTGAGTTGCAAGGTTTCACGGTGTTTGCCGACCTGTTCCACCGCCTCGTCGATCAGGCCGAACACCTGCTGGATCCGTGGCAGCCACTCCAGCCCTTCGGCGGTCAGGCTCAGCCCGCGCGCCTGACGGTGAAACAGGGCGTAACCCAAATGTTCTTCCAGACCGGCGATCTGCCGGCTCACCGCACCCTGGGTGATGTGCAACTGCTCGGCTGCCCGGGTGAAGTTGCAGCACTGGGCCGTGATCAGAAACGTGTGCAGGGCGGGAAGGGGGGGAAGTCGTTTCATGGGACGCCAAGGCATGAGGTGAGGACATGGCGAGTATGACTTTTTATCGATTGTTGCGGCTACCCGCGGACCGTTCCAATAACGCCATGACTGAGCCTCGCCGCGCACACTGGGTTGGCGCGCGGGGTCAGCGTCTCAGCAAATAAAAAGGGCAAAGACATGGCGACGTGTGGCGAAGTATTGGTCAAGTTACTCGAAGGCTACGGGGTCGAGCAGGTGTTCGGCATTCCCGGCGTGCATACCGTTGAGTTGTATCGCGGGCTGGCCCGTTCGAGCATCCACCACGTCACTCCGCGTCACGAACAGGGCGCCGGCTTCATGGCTGACGGCTATGCCCGCACCAGTGGCAAACCGGGGGTGTGCTTCATCATCACCGGTCCTGGCATGACCAATATCACCACCGCCATGGGCCAGGCCTATGCCGATTCGATCCCGATGCTGGTGATCTCCAGCGTGCAATCGCGCAGCCAATTGGGTGGCGGTCGCGGCAAGCTGCACGAGCTGCCGAACCAGGGTGCGCTGGTGGCCGGTGTGGCGGCGTTCTCCCATACGCTGATGTCGGCGGCTGAATTGCCTGGCGTGTTGGCTCGCGCCTTTGCCTTGTTCCAGGCGGGTCGCCCGCGTCCGGTGCACATCGAAATTCCCCTGGACGTGCTGGTGGAAGACGCCGACGCACTGCTCGACAGCCAGCCGGTAAACATCACTCGCGCCGGTGCCGCCCCATCGGCCGTGGCGCAAATGAGCGAGTGGCTGGCCAACGCCAAGCGTCCGCTGATCCTCGCCGGTGGCGGTGCGATCGATGCCGCTGCCGAACTGATGAAACTGGCCGAACGGCTCGACGCCCCGGTGGCACTGACCATCAACGCCAAAGGCATGCTGCCCTCGCTGCACCCGCTGCTGATCGGCTCGACCCAGACCCTGCTGGCCACTCGTGCCCTGGTGGCGGACGCCGACGTCGTGCTGGCCATCGGCACCGAACTGGCGGAAACCGACTACGACGTGACCTTTGCCGGTGGCTTCGAGATTCCGGGAGCTTTGCTGCGGGTCGACATCGATCCCGACCAGACCGTGCGCAACTACCCGCCCCAGGTAGCGCTGGTGTCCGACGCCCGGAACGCGGCGCAGGCGTTGCTCGATGGCGTGGCCAGGCATGCGCTGGCTGAACGCAGCAGCGACTGGGGCCAGGCTCGGGCGGCGACCTTGCGTGCGGAGCTCGACACGACCTGGGACGCGCCAACCCGCGCCCAGACGCTGTTCCTGAAAACCGTGCAGGACACGCTGCCTGAAGCGGTGTTTGTCGGTGATTCGACCCAACCGGTGTACACCGGCAACCTGACGTTCAACCCGGAACGTCCGCGTCGCTGGTTCAACTCGTCCACCGGCTACGGCACCCTGGGCTACGCCTTGCCAGCCGCCATCGGCGCCTGGCTCGGCGGTGGAGCCGAACGTAACGCCCGTCCGCCCGTGGTGTGCCTGATCGGCGATGGCGGCCTGCAATTCACCTTGCCGGAACTGGCCAGCGCGGTGGAAGCCCATACCCCGGTCATCGTCCTGCTGTGGAACAACCAGGGCTACGAAGAGATCAAGAAGTACATGGTCAACCGCGCCATCGAGCCGGTGGGCGTCGACATCTACACCCCGGATTTCATCACCGTGGCCAAAGGCCTGGGCTGCGCGGCACTGGCCATCAACGGCGTTGAAGAACTGCGGTCAGCCCTGCGGGCGGCGGTTGACCGTCAGGGCCCGACCCTGATCGAAATCGACCAGGCCCAGTGGATGAAGGCGGTGTCGGCATGAGCTTTCCTGTCACCTTGAATGGCCTCTACATCGACGGTCGATGGTCGGCGGGCGACGAACACCTGCGGGTCATCAACCCGGCCACCGAAGCCTTGTTGACCACGGTCAACGGCGGCGATGAACGTGCGGTCCAGCAGGCGGTGACTGCAGCCAGCGCGGCGTTTGCCGGTTGGTCGCAAACCACCGGTAGCGAGCGTGGCGCGATCCTGCGAGCCATCGCCAGCGGTGTGCAGGCTCGCCGTGAGCGCCTGATGTATTTGCAGTCGATCAACAACGGCAAGCCCCGGTTCGAAGCGGGGATCGACGTCGATGACGTGATCGCCACCTTCGACTATTACGCCGGTCTGGCCGACGCACTGGATGCCGGCCTGGACCGCACGGTCGAGCTGCCGAGCGACGACTTTGCCGCCCGCGTGCGCCGCGAGCCGTGCGGTGTGGTGGGGTTGATCGTGCCGTGGAACTTCCCGATGGTCACCACCGCCTGGAAACTCGCCCCGGCCCTGGCAGCGGGTTGCTGCGTGGTGCTCAAGCCGTCAGAAGTCACCCCGCTGGCGGAGCTGGAACTGGCGGCGATCATTGCCGAGAGCGGCTTGCCCAAGGGCGTGTTCAACCTGGTCTGCGGGACGGGCCTGGCGGTCGGTGCGCCGCTGTCGGGCGACCCACGGGTGGCAAAGATTTCCTTTACCGGCAGTAACGCGGTCGGCGTGCAGGTCATGCAGCGCGCGGCGGAAACGGTGAAGGGCGTGAGCCTGGAACTGGGCGGTAAATCCTCGTTGCTGGTGATGGCGGATGCCGACCTCGACCTGGCGGTAGAACTGGCCAGCGGCGGTGGTTTTTTCAACGCCGGGCAGATGTGTTCCGCCACCAGCCGGGTACTGGTGGCCGATGAACTGGCGGATGAATTCCTCCTGCGGCTGAAGGCCCGCGCCGAATCGATCCGGGTGGCCGATCCGTTCGACCCGGACGTGGAAATGGGCGCCCTGGTCAATCAGGCGCAGTACCAGCGGGTGCTGGGCCATATTGATCGCGGCCTGAGCGCTGGCGCCCGCCTGGTCTGTGGTGGCGGCCGTCCTGTCGATCTGCCGCGCGGTTATTTTTTGCAGCCCACGGTCTTCACCGACGTGCCCCTGGACAGTGCGCTGTGGTGTGAAGAGATTTTTGGTCCGGTGTTGTGTGTGCGCCGTTTTGCCTCTGAACAGGAGGCCATCGGGCTGGCCAACGACAGTCAGTTCGGCCTGGTCGCCAGCGTGGTCAGCCGTGATGTCGAGAATGCCGAGCGGGTCGCCAACGCCTTGCAGGCCGGGCTGGTATGGATCAACGCGCCCCAGGTGATCTTCCCGCAGACCGCTTGGGGCGGCTACAAACAGAGCAGTATCGGCCGCGAATTGGGGCCTTGGGGCTTGCAAGCGTTCCAGGAAATCAAGCACGTGATTCGCGCCGTCTGAGAGCATGAAAACGGGCCACGCATGCCTCGCGACGAGGCATGCGCTCGGGACATGGCTCCAATGATTTTTTTTCGATTGTTGCGCGTTTTGCGTGACCTCAGGATGAGCCCGAAGCCCCCGCCCAAGCCCTTGTAATCCGGGGGGCTTGCCGCGAGTCGAACAGTGCGGTCGCAAGGGATGCAGCCACCTTATACCTACAACAATAAAGGGAGTCCTCCATGGGCGAGCATGATCTGAACAGAAGACAATTCATCAAGACCGTAGGTGTCGCCTCGGTTGCCGCGGCGGCCATGAGCATGCCGTTCATCCGCGCCAGCGCCAGCGATACCCGTTTCCAGGGCAAGACCCTGCGCCTGCTGACCTGGTCCGATGACACCGGGCTTGCCGCGCTGCGCAACATTGCCGCGACCTTCGAAGCCAGGACCGGTGCCAAGGTCATCGCCGACCGCACCGGCAGTACCTCGGAGATGGTCGCCAAGCTCAAGGCCGGGGGGGATCGCCCGCAATACGACATCATCACCCTGGCCGGTGTCGGTGCCGAAGGCCTGGCCGCCGCCGGCCTGCTGGAGAAGCCCGATCTCAACCGCATTCCCAACCTGCTCGACGTACCGGAGAAATACCGCACCGGGGCCAACGGCCACGGCATTGGTTACCTGCTCTGGTGCAACAGCCTGGTCTACAGCACCCGTACCTTGAAAGAGGCCCCGGACAGCTACGCGGCGCTGTGGGACGCCGATCTGGCGCCGAACATCTTCCTGCCACCGCCGAACTGGACCGAGGCGATGGACCTGATCATCATCGCGGCGAAACTGGCGGGCGGTGACGAACACAACATCGAACCTGGCTTCAAGAAGCTCGCCGAGCTCAAGGACCGTGTCGTGACCCTGGGTGAAAACCCCAACCAGATCGCCGAACTGTTCCGCACCGGGTCCCTGGACATGGGTGGCCTGTACGCCCCGGCGTTCTTCCCGAAACAGATCCGTGACCCGGCCTATGGCCTGGGCGCCACGTTCGGGATGAAGGAAGGCTTCTACACCGACCTGATGTTGTCGGTGATGCCGAAAAACCGTCCCGGTGACACTGACCTGGCCTATGCCTTCATCGACCACTCCCTCGACCCGCTGGTGCAGGGCAAGATGGCCGAAGACATCTTCAACGGCCCGGTCAACGCCAAGGCGATCATCTCCGCCGAAGCGCGCAAGAGCCCGTACATCCTGACACCGGAGCAGATCGCCGAGAAGGCGATCATGCACGACAACGCCTTCCTGGCGAGTGTGCATGACCAATGGATTCGTCGTTACACGGAAATCTTCTCTTCCTGACGCCTGTCGTCTGGAGATCCATTGTGGTGAGGGAGCTTGCTGCCGCTCGGCTGCGTAGCAGTCGTGAAGCGGGCGGTGCGGTGTGTCAGATGAACACCGGTCAACAGGTTCCGGGGTCGCTTTGCGACCCCGCGGGAGCAAGCTCCCTCGCCACGGTTTCTCGTGCGACTCCAGGTTATTTGTTTTCCATTGACGAGACCCTTGCTATGGAACACCAACCCCTGACCCACCCGGTCGGCGCTGCTGTCGTGCGCCGTCACCTCGGCGTTTCGCCAACGCTGCGCGCCTGGATTTTCCTGACGCCCTCCATGCTGTTTCTCGGCGTGCTGATTGCCGCCAGCCTCTTGGTGCTGCGCATGAGCGTCGGCACCAAAGGCGCGGAGTGGAGCGGTTTCAGCCTGGCCAGCTACACCCAGTTGCTGGAGCCTTACTACCTCAAGTCCTTGCTGCTGACCTTGCGTCTGGCATTGATCAGCGCAGTGATCGCGGTGCTGCTGGCGATTCCGGTGGCGTACACCATGTCACGCCTGACTTCACCCTTGCTGCGCCGGGTGTTTCTGGCGGCGGTGCTGTTGCCGTTGCTGGTCAATCTGCTGCTGCAAAGTTATGGCTGGCTGGTGATCCTGGGCCCCGGTGGCATGCTCAACCAGGCCTTGATGGGGCTGGGCCTGATTCAGCGCCCGATCATGCTGCTGTACAACCAGAACGGCGTACTGATGGGGCTGGTACAAACCGCGTTTCCGTTGGCCGTCCTGCCGATTGCCAGCGCCATGCGTGGCGTGGCACGGACCTATGAAGAAGCCGCCGCGACCCTCGGCGCCAGCCGCTTGCAGGTGTTCCGCCAGGTCGTGTTGCCCATGAGCCTGCCGGGGATCATCACCGGTGCGACCCTGGTCTTCGCCTACAACGCCAGCAGTTTTGTGGTGCCGTTGCTGCTCGGTGGCCGCCGTGTGCCGATGCTGGCAGTGATGGTGCACGACCAGATTGCCCCGCTGATGAACTGGCCCGCCGCGTCCGCGGCAGGCGTGGTGTTGATCGTCACCACCCTGGCCATCATGACCCTGTCCGAATACATCACCGGCCGTCGTCGGCGCATGCTGGAGGCTTCGCAATGAGCACCTTGATCAAGAAGCGCCAGGCGCTGTTGCCCGGCGATACCGGCAGGTTTGCCGGCGTGTTGTCCGGTTTCATCCTGCTGCTGGCGGTGCTGCCGATCCTGACCATGATCGTCATGTCGTTCAGTGGCGCGTCGAACCTCGACTTCCCGCCCAGCAGCTACAGCCTGCAATGGTACAAGGCCGCCTGGCACACCTTCGTTTCGCCGGACGCCAGCGATGTGCTGAGCCTGGGCACGGCCATGAGCACCAGCCTGATGGTGTCATGCCTGACCATGATCTTCGCCACGCTCATCGCGGTGCCGGCCGCCTATGCGCTGACCCGTTGCGGGTTTCGTGGCAAGGCCGTGGCGCTGCAATTGATGTCGCTGCCGTTGGTGTTTCCGATGGTGGTGCTGGGGCTGGCCTTGCTGCTGGTGTTCGACAGCCTGCCGTTCCAGATGACCACCTCGCGGCTGGTGATTGCCCACGTGATCCTGGCCCTGCCGTTCGTGGTGAAGAACTGCACGGCGGCGATGCTTTCCATTGGCAGCGAAGTCGAAGAGGCGGCGCAGATGCTCGGTGCTTCGCCGACCCGGGCTATTTTCGATGTGGTGGTACCGCTGATGAAGTCGGGGATCCTGGCGGGGATGCTGCTGGCATTCATCGTCTCGTTCAACGAGTTCACCGTGACCTACTTCCTCTACACCATCGATGTCATGACCGTGCCGATCTGGATGTACAGCCGCACCGTGTCGTCGCTGGACCCCACCGTATTTTCGTTTGCCGTGCTGATCGTGCTGATCGACTTCGTCCTGATCTGGGCGTTGGAGAAGTTGGTCGGTGAAGGTGGCGTTTCCTTTTGATTTCAGTCTGGAAAGTGCCTGCGCTTGATCATGCTGCGTTAAAAGTCAGCTCGGAATGCTCATTGACTAAAGTCAACTACGCTTCCTCGCCGCCTTTTGCCTTGCCTGATCTTCGCTCGGCTACTTCCAGACAGAACCCATGATTTGAGGTGAGCAACATGACTGGTCTGATTCTGGAAAACGTCGAGAAACATTACGGCTCGGCCTGCGCGGTAAAAGACGTCAACCTGCATTTGCCCGAGGGCAAGCTGGTGTGTTTTCTCGGCCCCTCGGGCTGCGGTAAAACCACCTTGCTGCGCATGATCGCGGGCCTGGAAACCCTCAGTGGCGGCGAGATTCGCCTGGACGGCGAAGACATTGGCAATACGCCCGCGCACCTGCGCAACTTCGGCATGGTGTTTCAATCCCTGGCGCTGTTCCCGCACATGACAGTCGGCGAGAACATCGCCTATCCCTTGAAGCTGCGCGGCGTGAGCAAGAGCGACCAGCAGGCGCGGGTCACTGAGTTGCTGCAACTGATTCAGCTGCAACAGATGGTCGACCGCCCGGTGTCGAAACTGTCCGGCGGCCAGCGTCAACGGGTGGCGATTGCCCGGGCGATTGCCGCGCATCCGAAAATCCTGTTGCTCGATGAGCCGCTGTCGGCACTGGACGCCAAGCTGCGTGAGTCGATGCAGGTGGAAATCCGTCAGCTACAGCAACGCCTGAACATCACCACCATCCTGGTCACCCACGACCAGCGTGAAGCCATGACCATGGCCGATATCGTGGTGGTACTGGGTGAACACCGGATCCAGCAGATCGGTACACCGATCGAGATCTACCGCCACCCGGCCAACGAGTTTGTGGCGGACTTTATCGGCTCGGGCAACATTTTCCCGGCCACCGCATTGGGTGACGGCAAGGTCGGTTTGCCAGGCGGCGATGCCCTGCGGGTGCCGATCTGCAGCAGCGTTGTGGTGGGCGAGAAGGTCAAGATGCTGGTGCGTCCCGAGGACTTGCAACTGTCCCATCCTCAGGCGACGGCGGGTAACCGGCTACTGGGCAAAGTGACTTTTGTACGGGATATCGGCGCGACCATCGAAACCACGGTCGAGTGTTCCGGCGTTTCGCTGACCGCCCTGAGCACACCGTGCCAGGACATCGGTCTGAGCATCGGCAATCCGGTGTCGGTGACTATTCCGTCCGAGGCCTGCCGGGTACTGGGCGCCTGAGGTCAGAGGTGGGTTCTCTTTGCAGCCCGTGGCGAGCGAGCTTGCTCGCGCTGGACGGCGCAGCCGGCCCAACAAGGCCATCGAGGTATGTCAGGCAAGCCGCATTCAGCTGTATGGCGGCGGCTGCGCCACCGAGCGGGAGCAAGCTCCCTCGCCACGGGGCCAAGTGTTGCCTGAAAGTAGTGGGCCCGAGTCATGAGGTGCCAGTAGTGAGCCTGGGTCATGAGGTGCCACTTGCCAGGTGAAAGCCCAGCGGCGGGTGAAGATCCCCCTGTGGCGAGCGAGCTTGCTCGCGCTGGACGGCGCAGCCGTCCCAACAAGGCCATCGAGGTATGTCAGGAAAACCGCATTCAGTTTTGTGGCGGCGGCTGCGCCACCGAGCGGGAGCAAGCTCCCTCGCCACGGGGCCAAGTGTTGCCTGAAAGTAGTGGGCCCGAGTCATGAGGTGCCAGTAGTGAGCCTGGGTCATGAGGTGCCACTTGCCAGGTGAAAGCCCAGCGGCGGGTGAAGATCCCCCTGTGGCGAGCGAGCTTGCTCGCGCTGGACGGCGCAGCCGTCCCAACTAGGCCATCGAGGTATGTCAGGCAAGCCGCATTCTGCTTAGTGGCGGCGGCTGCGCCACCGAGCGGGAGCAAGCTCCCTCGCCACGGGGATAGGGGGTGTCTGGATGTAATGAGCCTGAGTCATGAGGTGCCACTTGCCAGGTGAAAGCCCAGCGGCGAGTGAAGATCCCCTGTGGCGAGCGAGCTTGCTCGCGCTGGACGGCGCAGCCGGCCCAACAAGGCCATCGAGGTATGTCAGGCAAGCCGCATTCAGCTGTATGGCGGCGGCTGCGCCACCGAGCGGGAGCAAGCTCCCTCGCCACGGACGGTGCTGCATTTACTCGCCGACGATTCTGATCAAACCGATATCCGCAGCCGCACCAGATCCCGCAGCGGTGGGGCGCCGAACAGTCGGCTGTATTCGCGGCTGAACTGTGAGGGGCTTTCATAGCCCACGCGGTAACCGGCGGCGGAGGCGTCGATGCCCTCGGCCAGCATCAGGCGCCGCGCCTCTTGCAGGCGCAGTTGCTTCTGATACTGCAGTGGACTCATGGCCGTCATCGCCTTGAAGCGGTGGTGCAGGGTCGACACACTCAGGTTCACTTCCCGGGCCAGGTCATCAATGCGCAAGGGTTGCTCATAGTTGCCGTTGAGCCATTTGATGGCCTGGCTGATGCGATGGCTCTGACTGTTGGCGATCGCAATTTCATACAACCGGTGGCCCTGTGGGCTGCGCAGCAAACGATAGAGAATCTCCCGGCGCACCAGCGGTGCGAGCATGGCGATGTCTTTCGGTGTGTCGAGCAGGCGTGCCAGGCGCAGCACGGCATCGAGCATCGGTTGATCCAGTTGCTCGACATACAGGCCACGCCCGACGGGGCGGGTGGGGACGTCGAGGGGGCCAGCGTCGGCGATCAACGCGGTGATCTCCGCGGGGTCGATGTCCAGGCGCAGGGCGAGGATCGGTTCCTGGGGCGACACATTCACTACCCGTCCGCTGAGCGGCATCGAGACCGAGACCACCAGGTAGTTGAGCGGGTCGTAGTTGAAGACTTCGTCCGCCAGGCGCACCTCTTTACGGCCCTGGGCCATGATGCACAGCGCAGGCTGCGCGAGCACCGGGGCGAACTCGTGGGACTGGCTGTGGCGCGACAGGAACAACGAACCGATGGCGGTCGCGTAGCTGCCGTCCTCGCAGGTGTTACGGCCAATGATTGCCGAGAGTTCCACGCGTTGTTGTTCCAGGTTGGCGTCCAGCGGGGCGTGGGTGGAATCCAGAGACGTCATGGGCACATCCTCGGCAAGGCTGATGGAATGGGCACAGCTTAAATTTGTGCAAGGCAGGGCGGTAGGCCGATCCTGCGCAAAACTTGCCTGATCCTGCCGTGTCGTCCAGTGGAGCATGGAAAATCTGCCGGGCGCACTGAAAAACTTGCTCGAAACACCGGGTGACGTTCATCGCTCAGGTGGGGACGAGCGTGGCACCGATCCCGTGCCGATGCAGGATTGTGCAACAAGCCGGCAGGAATCGACTAACGCCCCTTGAGCCAGGTGCTTAACCTCTGTTCCTGTCGCCGCCTCTCTCAAGGCTGCGGATCGTCGACACCCTGGGAGACTCGAACATGTCCATGCAAATCCCCGTCAGCCATATGGCGTTTGTCCGTGCCCGAGCGGGTCGCTCGATGGAGTTGGGTGCGCGCTTGAGCAGCCTGATCGAACCTTCGCGCCAGGCGCACGGGTGCCTGCACTTTGCCCTGCAGCACTCGTTGTGCGACCCCGACTTGTGGCTGGTCTCCGGTTTCTGGGCCGACCAGCAAACCATGACCGCCTATTTCGGCAGTCCGGCCATGGCGATATTCGGCGAGTTGGTGCAGGAACTGGTGGTCAACCACCTGGACTTCCACACCTTCAGCGACGTGTCGGCACAACAGGCCCGCGCTGAGTACCCACGGTCCAACGCCTCGGCCATGCAGCCGTCAGCCCGCTTAAGGGTTTAGAATGGCCGACTTTCCATTGGCCAGGATCCGCAACATGGCACGTAAAGAGTTTGCACAGTTCGAAGCCGTTTCAGCCGCGGTACGCGCCGAGGAAGGCTACAACGCCGCCATCGCCGTCAAGGCACTGGGTGGCTCGGGCGCCCCGCGCTTTAATAAAGTCCTCATCGAACAGACGTTCAAGACCGCTCTTGAGGCCGATCAGGCCGCCGAGCAGCAACTCGAGCACCTGGCCGACGTCAGCGAAGACGGCGAACTGGTCTGGTAATCACCGCCCGTTTGCCCCCGGACGGAACATTTTGAACAAGGCCTCCGGGCCCACCTGGAAATAGTCCGCCGGGCCGCCGCCGCGCAGAATCGGCTCTGCCGCGGCGGTGTCGTAGACCCCATCCTTGAGCAACCACTTGGCGATATGCACGGCGACCACTTCGCCGAGAATCAGCCAGCTCGGCACCACCTCCTTGTCTGCGCGCTGCAACTGAATGATCTGGGTGACCTTGCACTCGAAGGACACCGGGCTTTGGGCGACGCGCGGTACCTGAATGATCTTCGAGGCCACGGTCGTGAGCCCGGCCAGTTCGAATTCGTTGACGTCGGGCGCCACCATGGCGCAGCTCTGGTTCATCTGTTCGGCCAGCGGGCGGGTGGCCAGGTTCCAGGCGAACTCGCCGGTCTGTTCGATGTTGTTCAGGCTGTCTTTGCGACCCACGCTCGAGAACCCGATGATCGGCGGAATGTAGTTGAACGCGTTGAAAAAGCTGTAGGGCGCCAGGTTCAGCCGGCCTTGAGTGTTCTGTGATGAAATCCAGCCGATAGGCCGTGGGCCGACGATGGCATTGAACGGGTCATGGGGCAGGCCGTGGCCCAGGGCGGGTTCGTAGAAGTGGATATCGTCAGGCATGGGCGCGGTTCCAGGGCGGGGAAAGGGGGTAATAGTGCAAGGCGTGTGCGGATTACTCCAAGGATTTTTTGCTCGGGATCCTGCCCCATAAAAACGACTAAGCCCGGCCGAGGCCGGGCTGTGATGCCGCGTTCAGCGGTCAGCTGATGGAAGCCGAACCGGTGCGCTCAAAACCGTCAGCCGCAAGCGTGGCAGTGCCGGTGCGATCAAAACCATCCTGAGCGACGGTGGCGGAACCGGTGCGGTCGTAGCCATCTTCAACCAGGCCTTTTTCTTCCAGGCGATCACGACCACCTTCGGCAACGGTCTGGCCTTGTGGGGTGCGGTCGAAGCCGTCGGCGGCCAGGGTGGCAGCGCCAGTGCGATCGTAACCATCAGCGGCGACAGCAGAACCGGTGCGCTCAAAACCATCGGCGGCGAAGGTATTGGCGGCCAGTACGGAGAGGGTCAGGGCGAGGATCAGTTTGGTTTTCATGGTGTGTGCTCCAGGTGCGTTGATGTGTTGTGCGTTGGGTATGGGGTTGATACTACGCGGATTAATTTGATTAAAAAGCGCAAATATTTGCCTTAAGATATCGAAATTCTCGATGTATTAAGCCTCGCAGATTGCTTTCAGGCACGGTTTCCCAGGCCTGCATTCGCTGTACGGACGAAACGTCGATAGGGATTCAGATGGCAGCAGAATGACAACCGGGAATTAACCGATCATTAATCAATGCGAGATGAACGAGCGGTGTCTTTTTCGAGGGGGAGGGGGGAGTGCGGCGAGGGGAGATTGCAGGCGTGCGATGTCGAGGATTCAGGGGGGCAAAGCGGTGTGGCAGGCGTACCCGCCGGCTTCTACAAGGCTTGTAGAAGCCGGCGGATGAGTAGCCGTCAGTCAGTTTCGATCCGCGAGTGTTTGCGGGTGTCTTTCATGGTCAGGTAGACCACCAGCGACACCGCGATGCAGGCGGTGACGTACCAGTAGTAGCCGGTTTCCATGCCGATGCTCTTGAACCACAGGGCGATGTATTCAGCGGTACCGCCGAAGATCGATACGGTCAGTGCGTATGGCAGGCCGACACCCAGTGCACGGATCTCGGTCGGGAACAGTTCGGCTTTGACCACGGCGTTGATCGAGGTGTAGCCGCTGACGATGATCAGGGCGGCCATGATCAGGAAGAACGCGCCCCACCAGGTCTGGATGGTGTGCAGGGTCATCAGGATCGGCACGGTGAACAGGGTCCCCAGTACACCGAAGGCGATCAGGATCGGGCGACGACCGATTTTATCCGACAAGCCGCCAATGATCGGCTGCAGGCACATGAACAGGAACAGGGTGGCCGCCGAAATGGTGGTGGAGTCGCTGATGCTCATGCCCACCGTGTTCACCAGGTACTTCTGCATGTACGTGGTGTAGGTGTAGAACGCCAGGGTGCCGCCCATGGTCAGGCCGACCACGGTCATCAGTTCCTTGGGGTGACGCATCAGCGTGCGCATGGCGCTTTCTTTGGACTTTTCTTTCTTGGTGAACGACTCGGTTTCTTCCATCCCGCGACGCAGGTACAGCGCTACGACCGCGCACAGGGCGCCGATGGCGAACGGGATACGCCAGCCCCAGGCATACAGTTGCTCGGTGGTCAGCGTTTGCTGAAGAACGATCAGCACGCCCAGTGCGATGAGCTGGCCGGAAATCAGGGTCACGTACTGGAAGCTGGAGAAGAAGCCGCGACGCTCCTTGGTCGCCATTTCGCTCAGGTATGTGGCGGAGGTGCCGTACTCGCCACCGACCGACAGGCCTTGCAGCAATCGGGCAAAGATCAGCAGGATCGGCGCACCAATACCGATGGTCTCGTAGCCCGGGCTCAGGGCGATCAGTAACGAGCCGAAGCACATCAGGTAGACCGAGGCCATCAACGCGGCTTTACGGCCGACACGGTCGGCGTAAATGCCCATCAGCCAGCCACCGATAGGACGCATCAGGAAGCCGACGGCAAAGATCGCTGCGGTATTCATTAGCTGTGCAGTGGAAGAGCCGGCAGGGAAGAAGGCTTTTGCAAAGTACAGCGAGAATGCGGCGTAGACGTACCAGTCGTACCACTCGACCATGTTGCCGACGGAACCGCTGAAAATCGATTTGATGCGGCTGGCCGTGGTTCTTACTTTGGCAGGCGAAGCAGCCGACCCAAGAGGCAGGGCTTGTGAGTTATCCATGACGGATCCTTCATTTAATTGTTTTTGTGGAGCGCGCAAAAACGCAGCCTGCAGGGGCTATTGCAGGAGCTGTGCCAACTCGTAGAGGGCCGGTTTAGAGGGGGTTGGTTGTTTTTGTGAGCGAGATACCGCTCATCACCTGGAATTAATGAGCGGAAATCCGCTTACAGGTGGTGATCGTTCGGAGGCTTGATCGTTCGAGGGCTCAGGGCAGGAACGTCTCTCGGGTGAGGCCGTGGCGCTGCATTTTTTCATTGAAGGTGCGGCGCGGCAGTTGCAGCTCTTCGAGGACGGCCTTGATATCGCCATTATGGCGGGTCAGCGCGGCGCGCAGGCATTGGGCTTCGAAGGCTTCCTGTTGGGCGGCGAGGGACTGGCCGGTCTCGATTGCGGCCGGTTCAGGTTCATCCAGCCCCAGTACCTGGCGCTCGGCCACGTTGGCCAGTTCACGCACGTTACCGGGCCAGTCGTGACTCAACAGCCGGCTCAATTGCGCACCGCTCAGGGGGCCGTGGCTGCGTCCCAGTCGTTGCGCCGCGGCCTGGGCGAAATGTTCGTACAGCAAGGGAATGTCTTCACGGCGCTCGCGCAACGGCGGCAGGCGCAATTGCGCAACGTTCAGCCGATAGGCCAGGTCTTCGCGAAAACGTCCGGCACGGGCTTCATCCAGCAGATCGGGTTTGGTCGCGGCGATGATGCGCAGGTCGACATCAATGCTCTGGTTGGCGCCCAGTCGCTCAAGCTTTTTGTCCTGCAGCACCCGCAGCAGTTTGACCTGCTGCGCCAACGGCATGCTTTCGATCTCATCGAGGAACAGGGTGCCGCCATCGGCGTATTCCAGTTTGCCGATGCGTTTGCCCTGGGCGCCGGTGAAGGCGCCGCTTTCGTGACCGAACAGCTCGGCCTCGAACAGTTGCTCCGGGATCGCCGCACAGTTCAGGGCGACGAAGGGTTTATCGGCGCGCGGGCCAAAATCATGCAGGCAACGGGCTACCAGTTCCTTGCCACTGCCGGTTTCACCGCGGATCAGCACGTTCACCGGCAGCGTCGCGAGGTCCAGCACTTGCCGGCGCAGGGTCTGCAAGCCCTGGGAAACACCCAGCAGGCTGGCCTCGAGTCGGCTGCGGTGGTCGGCCTGTTCGTGCAGGGCCCGGTTTTCCAGCACCAGTCGCCGCTTGTCCAGCGCCCGGCGCAGGCTGTTGAGCAAGGTCTCGGGGCTGAAAGGCTTTTCGAGGAAGTCGTAGGCACCCTCGCGCATGGCTTCGACCGCCATCGGCACATCGCCATGACCGGTCAGCAGGATCACCGGCAAGTCCACGTCCTGGTGTTGCAGTTTCGCCAGCAATTCAAGGCCGCTCATGCCGGGCATGCGCACATCGCTGAGAATCACCCCGGGGAAGTGGGCGGGCAGGTGCGCCAGGCACTCCTCGGCGCGGCTGAACAGTTTGACGTCGAACCCCGAGAGGCTCAGCCACTGCTCGACCGCGTCGCGAATACTGCGTTCGTCATCAACCAGGATTACCGAGTTCAGCATTGGACGTGCGCCTCCAGATCGATCGGCAGGGTGACGGTGAAGATCGCGCCGTCGCCCTGGTTGTCGGCGCTCAGGCGGCCACCGAGTTCATGGATGATGGCAAAGGATACGGCCAGTCCGAGGCCCAGGCCATCACCCACCGGCTTGGTGGTGAAGAAGGGGTCGAACACATTCGGCAGGTCCTGCTCGGCGATACCGCCACCGCTGTCGGCAACGCTCAGGCACCACAGTTGATCATTGGCTTCGAGCTGGATGTGCAGCCGCTTGAGCGGTTTGTCACGCATGGCGTCGAGGGCGTTGCGCAGCAGATTGATCATGACCTGTTCCAGCCGGATCGCATCGCCACGGACCCAGGCCGGGCGAGTCAGTTGCACCACGCAGTCGACCTGTTCATCGCGCACGCGGGTATCGAGCAACTGCAAGGATTGATCGACCACTGCCGCCAGGTCCAGTTGCTCGCGCAAGCCGCTGGGGCTTTTGCGGGCGAACGTTTTCAGGTGGCCGGTGAGGGCCGCCATGCGGGTCAGCATGTCGTCCACCGGTTTCAATGCCTTGTAGGCATCATCGACCCGCCCATGCTCAAGCAGCAGGCGCAAGGTTGCCAATTGCATGCGCTGAGCGGTCAGTGGCTGGTTGATTTCATGGGCCAGGGCCGCCGACATCTGCCCCAGCGCGGCAAGTTTGGCCGACTGCACCAGGCCGTCCTGCGCGGTGCGCAGGTCACGGGTGCGTTCTTCGACCAGGCGTTCGAGCTCTTCGCGGCTGCGCTGGCGTAACTTGGCCAGGCGCCAGCGCTGACTGAGAAACAGCAGCAGGAACACCAGGGTCAGCCACAGTCCGGCGGCGGCCAGCCCCGCGTTGCGCAAGTCCTCGAACGTGACCTGGGGGCGGCGCAACAGGTGCAGGGTCCAGCCTTCGGCACTCAGTGGCAGCGACTCCCACAGGTACTCGGCCGAACCCTGCGGGCCGTCGACGCGGGCCAGGTAGCTGTTGTCGTCAAACCGCCGGATCATGTGATGGTCCAGCGGCACGAGCGCTTGCTTGTCGTACTGGCGCGTAGCCTTGAGCTCGGCACGATCGGTGTCCGACAGGGTTTCCAGCAGGCGATAGCGCCAGCCCGGCTGGTTGGCGATAAACACGATGCCGCGGGCATCGCTCACCAGCAGCGTGTCGGTGCCCTGGCGCCATTCGCGCTCCAGCTCCGGAAATTCGAGCTTCACCACCATGGCGCCGAGAAACTCGCCGCTATCATTGGTGACCGCACTGGACAAAAAGTAGCCGGGAATCCCGCTGGTCACGCCCACCGCATAGAAACGCCCGGCACCCTGGCTGCGGGTCTGGCTGAAATAGGGGCGAAAGCCGTAGTTGTGGCCAACGTAGCTGCTGGGCAAGCGCCAGTTGCTGGCGGCCACCGCAAGGCCGGTGCGATCGAGCAACTCGAGGGTGGACGACTCTGCCGCACCGTTGATCTGTTCGAGTTTGCGGTTCAGTGCGTCCTGTTGCTGAGGGCTCACCGGGCCATCCAGGGCCGAACGCAGTTGCGGGTCCAGTGCCAGCACGGCGGGCAGGGCGCGGTAACGTTCGATCAGGGTGTGCAGGGAGTTGGCGTACAACGCCAGTTGCTGATTGGCGCGCTCGGCGTCGTCCTCCTGGGCCTGGCGCTCGGCGTGGCGCATGGCAGCGCTAGCCACCAGGACGGTGCCGGTAACGATGAGCAGGATGTAGAGCGTCAGGCGCAGGGGGCGAAAAAGGGTCGGCATGCTGTTGGCACAGGCTACAGGTTCGGGGTGCGCACGATAGCATGCAGTGCTCCATCAGCACTTGACCGAAGTCGCTGGCGAACCATTCAGAAACCTTTGCCTGGCTCAAATGCCATCGGCGTGTTGCAACGAATGGAGCCCTGAAGGGGGAGTACACCGGCATCACCTGTGGATGCGCGACAAGATCCCATGGGATGGAGGGGCTACAGAGGCGCATAAAAAACCGCGCTGTTTTTGCAAACAGCGCGGCTTCCTTGCTCCAGGGGTTAAGTGCTTCTTACTGCACTTCTACCGCCAGGCTTTCACTGATTTTCTGCTGCCAGATGGCTGGGCCGGTGATGTGCACCGACTCGCCCTTGCTGTCGACCGCAACGGTCACGGGCATGTCCTTGACGTCGAACTCGTAGATGGCTTCCATCCCCAGTTCGGCGAACGCGACAACGCGGGACTTCTTGATCGCTTGCGCCACCAGGTAAGCCGCGCCGCCCACTGCCATCAGGTAAACGGCTTTGTGGTCCTTGATCGCCTCGATGGCGGTCGGACCGCGCTCGGACTTGCCGATCATGCCCAGCAGGCCGGTCTGGTCGAGGATCTGGCGGGTGAACTTGTCCATCCGCGTGGCCGTTGTCGGGCCCGCCGGGCCAACCACTTCGTCGCGCACCGGATCGACCGGGCCGACGTAGTAGATGAAGCGACCCTTGAGGTCTACCGGCAGGGTTTCGCCCTTGTTCAGCATCTCGACCATGCGCTTGTGCGCTGCGTCGCGACCGGTGAGCATCTTGCCGTTGAGCAGGACGGTTTCGCCCGGCTTCCAGCTCTGTACTTCTTCCGGGGTCAGGGTGTCGAGGTTGACGCGACGAGCCGATGGGCCTGCTTCCCAGACGATTTCCGGGTAGGCGTCCAGCGATGGCGCCTCCAGGGACGCCGGGCCGGAACCGTCGAGCACGAAGTGCGCGTGACGGGTCGCGGCGCAGTTCGGGATCATGCACACCGGCAGGGACGCGGCGTGGGTCGGGTAGTCCATGATCTTCACGTCGAGCACGGTGGTCAGGCCACCCAGGCCCTGGGCGCCGATGCCCAACTGGTTGACCTTCTCGAACAGCTCCAGGCGGATCTCTTCGATGCGGTTCTGCGGGCCACGGGCCTTGAGCTCGTGGATGTCGATGGATTCCATCAACACTTCCTTGGCCATCACCGCGGCCTTCTCGGCGGTGCCGCCGATACCGATGCCCAGCATGCCCGGTGGGCACCAGCCAGCGCCCATGGTCGGAACGGTCTTGAGCACCCAGTCGACGATCGAGTCGGACGGGTTGAGCATGGCCATTTTCGACTTGTTCTCGGAGCCGCCGCCCTTGGCCGCCACGTCGATTTCCACGGTGTTACCCGGGACGATCGAGTAGTGGATCACCGCCGGGGTGTTGTCCTTGGTGTTTTTACGAGCGCCCGCCGGGTCGGCGAGGATCGAGGCACGCAGGACGTTTTCCGGCAGGTTGTAAGCGCGACGCACGCCTTCGTTGATCATGTCGTCCAGGCTCATGGTCGCGCCGTCCCAGCGCACGTCCATGCCCACGCGGACGAACACGGTAACGATACCGGTGTCCTGGCAGATCGGGCGGTGGCCGGTGGCGCACATGCGCGAGTTGATCAGGATCTGCGCAATCGAATCGCGGGCAGCCGGCGACTCTTCGCGCAGGTAGGCCTCGTGCATCGCCTGGATGAAGTCCACGGGGTGGTAGTAGGAAATGAACTGCAGGGCGTCGGCAACGCTCTGAATCAGGTCGTCTTGCTTGATCACGGTCATGAGTCGCGCTCCTCTAAAAGACGGGAACATTTAATAAAGGTGCTTGCAGTTGGGGTGCATCGGTCGGCTGCAAACACCTTTCAAGGCACGCCGGGGTTGCTGGCGCGACGCTAAAAAGGCGCGGCAGTATACCGCGCATCAAGGCCGGGCACACCCGCCGGCAGTCAAACGAAGGTCGCATGCCTGGATCGCGGGGGGCGAGGGGGATGCGCCGAAAATTGAATGGTCATTTTCGAGCAGCAACACTAAAGTGACAGCAGGCCTTTTAGGGTAGGACACTCTTATCAGCCATCCTCTGCACGGTGAGTCAACGATTGGCCCATAACGCGATCCAGAGTCTTTTGCTCAAGCGCTTCATTCTGGCGACGGGCACCTATGCGCTGGCGTTATTGCTGCTGTGGCTGGCCGTTCTCAGCGGGCATTACCAAGGCTCCGTGCTGGGCGCGGTGATCGGCACGGCGTTGGTGATGGCCTGCCAGTCGCTGCTGTTTACACTGTTCTATACCGGGCGCAACCTGCGCTTTGCCGATCCCAGCCTGACTGAAGTCCAGGTGCTGCTGGGGATCGGTTGGCAGAGCTGGCTCATTGCCTACCTGGACTCGGCCCGTGGTGCCTTCCTGGTGTTCTACGTCCTGATTCTATTGTTCGGACTGTTCCACTTGCCGCGTCGAACGTTTGTCCGCTGTGCGGCCCTGGTGTTCTTCAGCTTTGCCGGCATCAACCTCTGGGAAGGTTATCACTTTGAGTTGGCGGACCCGGCGCTGGCGGCGCTGCAAGTCTGTGTGCTGTTTATCGTGCTGGTCTGGCTGGCGCTGTATGCCAGTTATGTTCAGGCCTCGCGCCTGCGCATGCGGCAACGACGATTTGCCTTGCAGGCTCATCAGGACACCTTGCGCGGGATGATGCGGCAACTCGAAGACCTGGTGGCCACCGATGAGTTGACCGGGTTGTTCAATCGACGGCATTTTCTGCGCCTGGCGACCCGCGAACTGCAGCGCATGGAGCCTGGAGTCGCGCATGGCCTGGCGCTGATTGACCTTGATCATTTCAAACGCATCAATGATATCCACGGTCATGCGGCCGGCGATCAGGTGTTGCAGGCCTTCGCCGCTGTCGCCACCGCCTGTCTGCGCGATGGCGATGTGGTGGCGCGTTATGGCGGAGAAGAATTTGTGTTGTTGCTGCCCGATTCCGATCCCGAACGCCTGACGACCTGCTGCGAGCGCCTGCGCGTCGCTTTCACCGGCGTCGAGTTGGTCGGCCTGAACGTGCGGGATCTGAGCCTGTCCGCCGGCATGACCCTGCTTGAGGCGGAGGAGGACCTGGACGACGCGCTGCACCGCGCCGACCAGGCGTTGTATCGCGCCAAGCGCGATGGCCGTAACCGCTGCGCCGCGGCCTGGGAAAGTGCCGATGCCTGAGCTGCGCGTGGGCGAACAGCAATGGACGGTGGCGGCTGGCAGCAACCTGCTCGATGCCTTGAATCGCAACGGGATGCAGGTGCCCTACAGCTGTCGCGCGGGCAGTTGCCACGCCTGCCTGGTGCATTGCCTGCACGGCGAGGTCAGTGATCGCCGACCGGATGCGCTGAGTGCGGATCAGCGCCAGCGAGGCTGGCGGTTGGCCTGTCAGTGCGAGGTGGTCGATGATTTGCAGGTGGCGGTGTTCGATCCCGTGCGCGACGGCTTGCCGGCCATTGTCCAGGCCGCTGACTGGCTGAGCCCCACAGTCCTGCGCCTGCGCTTGCAGCCCGAGCGACCGTTGCGTTATCAGGCCGGGCAGCACCTGGTGCTGTGGGCCGGTCATGTGGCCAGGCCTTACTCACTGGCCAGCCTGCCGCAGGAAGATCGCTTTCTCGAGTTTCACCTGGATTGCCGCTTGCCGGGGGACTTCAGCGACGCGGCGCGTCTGCTGAAGATCGGTGATCCGATCCGCCTGGGGGAGCTGCGTGGCGGTGCGTTGCATTACGATCCCGACTGGCAAACCCGACCACTCTGGCTACTGGCCGCCGGCACCGGGCTGGCGCCATTGTTCGGGGTGTTGCGCGAGGCGTTGCGCCAGGATCACCAAGGCCCGATCCGGGTCATTCACCTGGCCCATGACGCCAGCGAGCACTACCTGGCCAGCCCCTTGGCGGCACTGGCGGCGAACCGTGAAAACCTCCGTGTCGAACTGCTGACGACGGCCGAGCAGTCTGCGGCTTTGGCGCAATTGCGCCTTGTTTCCCGGCAGACCCTGGCTTTACTCTGCGGTCACCCTGACAGCGTCGACGCCTTTGCCCGGCGCCTGTACCTGGCGGGGCTGCCGCGTAATCAACTGCTGGCCGATGTGTTCCTGCCCCGCGGTTGAGCGCTGATTTTCTTTTCATGAGATTCACCATGACCGACGCCATTTTGATAGCGCGCGAGCACGGCCTGCTGACCTTGCGCCTGAACCGCCCGGACAAGAAAAACGCCCTGACCCGTGCGATGTACAGTCAGTTGGGCGAAGCCCTGCAGCAGGCTGACGCCGATCCGCAGATCAAGGCGATATTGATTACCGGCAGCCACGAGTGCTTTACCGCCGGCAACGACATCGCGGACTTCATCCTGGAACCGCCCAGCGACCTCGACAGCCCGGTGTTCCAGTTCATGCGCAGCCTGCTGGAGTGCCGCAAGCCGGTGGTCGCCGCCGTGGCCGGTGCCGCGGTGGGCATTGGCACGACGCTGCTGCTGCATTGCGATCTGGTTTATGTCAGCGCGGATGCCAGGTTGCGCATGCCATTCGTCAACCTGGGGTTGTGCCCCGAATTCGGCTCAAGCCTGATCCTGCCGCGACTGCTCGGCCAGGCCAAAGCCGCCGAGCTGTTGCTGTTGGGTGAAAGTTTCAACGGTGAGCAGGCTGCCGCCTGGGGCATTGCCACCCAGGCATTGCCGAACGCAGAGGCGACATTCGCCAGGGCCCGCGAGATGGCGTTGCGTTTCGACAAGCTGCCTCCGGAAGCGGTGCGCATCAGCAAGCAACTGATGAAAGCCCCCGACCGCGAACGGCTGCGCTCGGTGGTCGAGGAGGAGGGCAAGTTGTTCGTCCAGCGGTTGCGTTCGCCGGAAGCGCTTGCCGCGCTGTCGGGGTTTATCAACCGGCATTGAGTCTGAGACGGCAGGCCGGGCGACACATGTTCAGGGCTAGACAGGCGTTTGTTTTTTGTGGTTTTCGTTCGAAAGGCTGGAGGCCGTATCGAGGGAGTCTGCGCAGCATGCTGCTGCGCAGTATCCAGAAGGCGTTACTGGATGCCGTTGAGATAACGGTAAATAAGCGTTCTGAGCATACCTTGCCCATCGATTTGATTACCGACGACCAGTATTTTTCCGTCTTTTTGCAGCGACATGTTCTGGGCCTCTGCCCTGTTGCCTGCAATCGGGGTGTAAGTCCAACCGTTGCCATCCCCAAAGTTGAGATCCAACTTCCCGTCGGTCATGTAACGGGCAACCAAAAATCCGGAAGCTGCGTCTGGCAAAACCAGCGAACCTGTAACAATGAACTTGTCTGCGGCTTTCGCGACACCCGAAAACTCGAAGGAGTGCCCCCCGAGGTTTTCAAAAAGCAGTGCTCCCCGATTGAAATCCGGAGCGAGTTTACCCTCGTTAGTCAAGCAGGCCAGCAGACCGGAGCGAGAAGTGTCTTTTTGCCCATAACCTGCGACGAGTATTCGGTCAGTAGAGTCTTCGATCAGTCTCTCGAACCGAATGTCCGTGCCTTCGAAAGTCGCCCAGCCTTTTTCGGCAAACTCATTGTCAAAACTGCCATCTTCGTTAAGGCGTACCACTAGGGCGTTTTGGGCCCCTTCAGCTATGTGCAGGGCACCACATAAAGTGATTTTTCCGTTCTTGACGATCATGTCCATGATCTGGGTATTTCCCCAGTGCTTATTGGCGATCGGCACATACCCGGTGCCATTAAAACTGGTGTCAAGCGATCCATCGCCGTTGAGACGGCACAGCACCGCGACATTGGCAATCCAGATGGGCATGAAGACCCTGTTGATGACGTAGATTTTTCCATTGTGTTCGATGCAAGGACCTGTTTCATCGCTGGCGCGTGATGTTTGTAATTCCTCTTGATCGCTCATTGATGGATTGACCGGCACTCTCAACCTCACTACACCATTGTTACCGAAGCTTTGGTCCGGGCGGCCATTCATATCAAACCGAGCCATTGCTATTTGGTCAGAGGAAACAGCACAGATCAGGATCTTTGTTTGTTCGGGTGAGGCCTGCACACTAAATATCGGTTTTCGAATGTTGAAGTTGTGTGCATCACGAATGCTGATGACGCCAAGATCGCCGAAGCCAAGATCCGCCTGTCCGTTTCCCAGAACTCGAGCAATCGCAGGGAAGTCGGGAGTTTGAAGGTAGTTGAATTTTCCTGCGACATACAATGCGTTGTCGGGGCCCTCAACGATGTATCGACCACGCGCATTGTGATAATTGACGGTTATTAGAGTGATCTTGCCATTGTTTCCAAACGTAGGATCGAGACCACCTTCTGTGAGGGTATTTTGCAGCGTGTCTGTAGTCATTGTTCTTGTCCTTTAATGAGCGTGGTTATCTGTCTAAATCACCAATGACAGGCCGCAACAGCCAAGCGTGATAACGCTTTGATGACGGCGATAGCCGAGGTGGACGAGATCGATTAAAGGAGCAGAGCAGTGGGAGTGTCTACTGTCAGAACTGACAGGTTAGAAGTGCTTAAATCACCTATTTGACTGGTTTAAAACGAAAAAAGCCCCGCCATTCACATGACGGGGCTTTCGTTTTTCAGCGGTCCGTTACTCAGACCATCTTGTCGCCAACGTGCAGGATCTTCATGCCGTTGGTGCCGCCGATGGTGTGGTAGCTGTCGCCCTTGGTCAGGATGACCCAGTCGCCTTTCTCGACCACGCCACGTGCCAGCAACTCGTCGATGGCGGCCTGGCTGACTTGCTCAGGCGGCAAGGACGCCGGGTCGAACGGTACGGTGTAGACGCCACGGAACATGGCTGCGCGGGCCTGGGTCTCGCGGTGCGGGGAGAACGCGTAGATCGGCACCGAAGAACGGATACGCGACATGATCAGGGGGGTATAGCCACTTTCGGTCAGCGCGATGATCGCCTTGACGCCCGGGAAGTGGTTGGCCGTGTACATGGCGGCCAGGGCGATGCTCTGGTCGCAGCTTTCGAACACCTTGCCGATGCGATGGCTGGAGGTTTTGCTGGTCGGGTGCTTTTCAGCGCCAACACAGATACGCGCCATGGCTTGAACGGCTTCCAGCGGGTACAGGCCCGCGGCACTTTCGGCCGAGAGCATCACGGCGTCGGTGTAGTCGAGCACGGCGTTGGCCACGTCGGACACCTCAGCGCGGGTCGGCATCGGGTTCTGGATCATCGACTCCATCATCTGGGTCGCCACGATCACCGCTTTGTTGTGACGGCGTGCGTGCAGGATGATCTTCTTCTGAATGCCCACCAGTTCGGCATCGCCGATTTCCACGCCCAGGTCACCACGGGCCACCATGACGGCGTCGGACGCTTTAATCAGGCCGTCGAGGGTTTCGTCGTCGGCCACGGCTTCGGCGCGTTCGATCTTGGCCACCAGCCAGGCGGTACTGCCAGCTTCGTCGCGCAGTTGACGGGCGTATTCCATGTCGGCGGCGTCACGCGGGAACGACACGGCGAGGTAGTCGACCTGCATTTCGGCGGCGAGCTTGATGTCGGCCTTGTCTTTTTCAGTCAGGGCCGGAGCGGTCAGGCCACCACCACGACGGTTGATGCCTTTGTGGTCCGACAGCGGGCCGCCGATGGTCACGGTGCAGTGCAGTTCGTTGGCGGTGGCGGTATCAACGCGCATCACCACGCGACCGTCGTCGAGCAGCAGTTCGTCGCCCACACCGCAATCCTTGACCAGGTCCGGGTAGTCGATGCCGACCACTTGCTGGTTGCCTTCGGTCAGCGGATGGCTGGTGGAGAAGGTGAACTGATCACCGATCTTCAGCTCGATGCGCTTGTTGGCGAACTTGGCGATGCGGATTTTCGGGCCTTGCAGGTCACCCAGCAGGGCAACGAAGCGGCCGTGCTTGGCGGCGAGGTCACGGACCAGTTGGGCGCGAGCCTTGTGCTCGTCGGGGGTGCCGTGGGAGAAGTTCAGGCGGGCAACGTCCAGGCCAGCCAGGATCAGCTGTTCGAGAACTTCCGGCGAGTTACTGGCCGGGCCAAGGGTGGCGACGATTTTGGTACGACGGACGGACATGCAAAGACTCCTGAGTTCAAGCGCTGAGTGAGGCTACTATGCTGCGAAGTTGTAGTCATTGTTCGTTTGCACTACTTAATGCTTTCTTTATTGAACAAGCCGCACTGAAGATTTTTGACGCCGGGTCGATACAGAGCTCAAGACAGGAGACCCCCCCTCATGCGATTCGTGCTCATAGCTGCCCTTGCCCTCAGTGCCGTGGGTTGCACCCGCTGGTCGATGGACCATCACCTGAACACCGCCTACCGCGCCTATGACGCTGGCAACTGCGAGCGTGTCATGCTCGAACTGTCCCAGGTCGACCGTGACAGCCGCGCGCGGCGTTATATTCAGCCTGAGGTATCGATGCTGCGCGGGCAGTGCCTGGAACGTCAGAAACTGTACATCGACGCCGCCCAGACCTACCAGTTCATCATGGCCCGGTACCCCGACAACGAGTACGCCTACCGTGCCCGCGCACGCCTGGAGACCCTGCAGTCGTTGGGCTGGTATCCAGCACGAAGCAGTGCCAGGAGCACGCCCGCGGCTCTGTGATGTTGATTATCATTTGAAGGCTGGTCGTGCGCCGTCCTTGAGCTAGTATTCGATCAAGACGTTTGGAGCGTTGACCCCGAATGTCGTTGATACCTGTGAACGGCACAGATCATGCGAGCACCTCGATAGCAAGGGTGCTCGCCTCCGGAATCAGGCACAGCGCGCCGGCGATGCGGGCCCGTTGCGAAGCATTAATGCGACCCAGCTCAAGGGTCCTGGCAAAGCGATACCCAGCATGTTCACAGAACGCCGGATCGAGCGGCACCAGTTGCCGTGTTTTCTGAAAGTATTCAACTGCGTCACCGACAAGCCCATGGGCTCTATCGGCAGTGTCTGCGAAGACGGGCTGATGCTCATCAGCCAGTTGCCGATGATGGTGGGCGCGGTGTTTGATTTGCGCTTGAAGATCCCCGCCAGCGACGGCGTCGTGCAGGCGATCGACCTGCGGGCCTGTTGCTTGTGGTGCCATGAAGATGCGACACCCCATCATTATGATGCCGGGTTCGTGATAGAGCATGTACCGCCGGAATACGGGCAGGTGGTGAGTGCCTTGCGGCACTACTTCAGCTTTTATCCCGTGTCGGCCTCGGTGTGAGGTTCAGCTGTCATGAGGGTCGGTTGCTTCGCCCGGGAACGAGATAATGCTGTCTGACAAGGTGTTGGCGATAACGGCTTGAATGACAAGAGGACTGGTCGGCGCAGCGCTAGAGCGCCTAGACTTCGTCGGTCTCAAGTTCAGGAACAGCCCGTGACCTCCATCTTCTGGTACGACTACGAAACCACTGGCATCACACCGCGCCGCGACCGTCCGCTGCAAGTGGCCGGCATTCGCACCGATTTCGACCTCAACGAGATCGATCAGCCGGTCAATCTCTATTGCCAGCCCAGCGACGACATCCTGCCTCACCCGGCGGCGTGCGTGATCACCGGGATTACCCCGGGCCGGCTGGCCGGGCAGGGGCTGTGTGAAGCCGATTTCATGACCCGGGTGCATGGGCAGCTCGCGGCCCCCGGGACCTGTGGCGCCGGTTACAACACCTTGCGCTTTGACGATGAAATGACCCGCTACAGCCTCTACCGCAATTTTTTCGATCCCTATGCGCGAGAGTGGCAGGGCGGTAACAGTCGTTGGGACCTGATCGATGTCGTGCGTGCCGCCTATGCGTTGCGCCCGGACGGTATCGTCTGGCCGCAGGAGGATGGTCGCGTCACCTTGAAGCTCGAGCGCCTGACGGCCGCCAATGGCATCGATCATGGCCAGGCCCACGATGCATTGTCCGATGTGCGCGCAACCATTGCCCTGGCGCGGTTGATCCGGGACAAACAGCCCAGGCTCTACGACTGGCTGTTCACGTTGCGCAGCAAGCAGAAAGTCATGGATCAAGTCCGTCTGTTGCAACCGATGGTGCATATTTCCGGACGTTTTTCGGCTGCCCGCAGTTATGTGGGGGTTGTCCTTCCACTGGCCTGGCATCCGCGCAACCGCAATGCCTTGATTGTCTGCGACCTGCATCTGGATCCGCAGGGGTTGCTGGATCTGGACGCCGAGACCTTGCGTGAACGCCTGTACACCCGTCGTGAAGACCTTGGCGAGGGTGAGTTGCCGGTGCCGCTCAAGCTGATTCAAATCAATCGGTGTCCGGTGGTGGCACCGTTATCGGTGTTGCGCGACGTGGATCAGCAACGACTGCAACTGGATATGGCGTTGTATCAGGCGCGGGCGCTGCGGCTAAGTGACGCACAGGCATTATGGCAAGACAAAGTTTCGGCCATTTATGCCCGTGATGATTTCACGCCGAGCGAGGATCCCGAGCAACAGTTGTACGACGGCTTCATCGGGGATCGGGATCGACGTTTATGTGAGCAAGTCAGAGCCGCCGATCCGCTGCAATTAGCACAAGAACAATGGCCGTTCGATGATGAACGTTTGCCGGAATTATTATTTCGATATCGCGCACGTAACTTCCCTGATACGTTGAATGCGTCGGAGCAAGAACGCTGGAAATTATTCTGCCAGCAACGATTGTCGGACCCTCGATGGGGGGCCCCCAATACTCTGCAGGACTTTTATGAGGCGATGGAGCAATGGGCGCTTAGTGCCACGAATACTCAGCGTCAGGTGCTGGATGAGTGGCGTGAGCACGCAGACGAATTACGCAGCCGTTTGAATCTTTGAAATCTCGGCATGAAGCCGGCGAATGCCGGGCATAAAAAAACGCCAGCACTCGCTGGCGTTTCTGGTGTTCGCAAGTGAACCTGCGATACGCGTCGAGGCTTAGCCCAGCAGGGTAGCCCAGCTTTCAACCACGTCACCGCCCCACTTGGCTTTCCACTCTTTCAGTGTCTTGTGGTTGCCACCTTTGGTTTCGATGACTTCGCCGTTGTGCGGGTTTTTGTATTGTTTAACCTTGCGAGCACGTTTGGTGCCGGTAGTTTTGACTGCGCCGCGCGGGGCTTTAACTTTCGATTCCGGATCCAGCAGGGCGATGATGTCGCGCAGGGATTTGGAGTATTCGCCCATCAGGGTACGCAGTTTGCCTTCGAATTCCAGCTCGGTTTGCAGTTTGTCGTCTTGGGACAGGTTCTTCAAACGGGCCTGCAGCTCTTTGATAGCTTCTTCGGTGGCGCGGTATTCGTTGATCAGGGACATGAGGATTACCTTATGTTGGGCGCTGAGTAGCGGGGAAGACAGTGGCGCAATAATAGTCAGGGTGTTTCATCAAGTAAACATTAATGCAAACTTTTATTTGCGGTGATTAATGTCGATGGCATGAAAAAAGGACTGACAATTAAAACTTCTGTGGGGATGATTACAGTTACTCACACAATCCTTTTTGTCCGTTTTCAATGGGGCCGGCATCGGATTCGAGCGTGGAAATCCGGCTGGACCAGCCCCGATCACTGGGCGGGCACATCCCGCGATTGTTCGGGAGTACTGCAGTTTTGCTGCGCAATCGCTAGAATGGCGGCCTTTGCGAAGTTCTGGAGTTTTCCCCCCATGCGCACTTTTCGGCTAGTGATTGCTTGCCCGGACCGCGTCGGCATCGTTGCTAAAGTCAGTAACTTTCTGGCGTCACACAATGGCTGGATCACTGAAGCGAGCCATCACTCGGACAATCTCAGTGGCTGGTTCTTCATGCGTCACGAAATTCGTGCCGATTCACTGCCGTTCGGCCTTGAGGCATTCCGCGAGGCGTTTGCGCCGATTGCCGAAGAGTTCTCGATGGACTGGCGCATCACCGACACCGCGCAGAAAAAACGTGTAGTCCTGATGGCCAGTCGTGAGTCCCACTGCCTGGCAGACCTGCTGCACCGCTGGCACAGCGACGAACTGGACTGCGAAATCGCCTGCGTGATTTCCAACCATGACGACCTGCGCAGCATGGTCGAGTGGCACGGCATTCCTTATTTCCATGTGCCGGTTGACCCGCAGAACAAAGAGCCGGCGTTTGCCGAAGTCTCGCGCCTGGTCAAGCAGCATGATGCTGAAGTCGTCGTGCTGGCGCGCTACATGCAGATCCTGCCGCCTGAGCTGTGCAGCGAGTATGCGCACAAGGTCATCAATATTCACCACAGCTTCCTGCCGTCGTTTGTGGGGGCCAAGCCTTACCACCAGGCCTCGATGCGTGGCGTGAAGCTGATTGGCGCCACCTGCCACTACGTCACCGAAGAGCTGGATGCCGGCCCGATCATCGAGCAGGACGTGGTTCGCGTCAGCCACAGCGACAGCATTGAAGACATGGTGCGCTTCGGCCGTGACGTCGAGAAGATGGTGCTGGCCCGTGGCCTGCGCTATCACCTGGAAGATCGCGTGCTGGTGCACGGCAACAAGACCGTGGTGTTCTGACCGGACGCAGTGGTTGTAAAGACAAGGGCCTGGGCGTTCAATCGCTTCAGGCCCTGATTGTTTCCGCGCTCTGCGTGGGAATGCCGCCTGTGACGCTCTGCGTTACGCGGTCTGGGGGAGGCAGGGGAAATGACTGATCCACTGGATAAAGCAACTTCCAGGGCACCCGCAACCCTGGGAGAGGGTTGTCTGAGTCGCTACGACCCGGATGACCTGAGTGTCGAGGATGGCACCGAGTTCCCCGGCGCCGCCGAGCTCTGGGAGCAGTTGCAGGAGGCGTCCGCACCTGCCGCTGCAGGTACGGACTTGCCGGCAAACAAGCCCTGAAGGGCCTTAAATCCGGAAACTGCCGACCAACTGCTTGAGTCGCGCCGCCTGTTGTTCCAGGTCGGAGCACGCACGCAAGGTGGATTGCAGGTTCTCCACGCCTTCCTGATTCAGGGTGTTGATTTCAGTGATGTCCATGTTGATGGACTCCACCACGGCGGTCTGCTCCTCGGTCGCGGTGGCCACCGACTGGTTCATGCCGTCGATCTCGCCGATACGCAACGTGACGCTGTTCAGGCGCTCACCGGCCAGGTTGGCGATTTCCACACTGTCCTGGCTATGACGCTGACTGTCCCCCATGGTGCTGACCGATTCGCGGGCGCCGACTTGCAGCTCCTCGATCATGGTCTGAACCTGTTGTGCCGATTCCTGGGTACGGTGCGCCAGGTTGCGCACCTCATCGGCCACCACCGCAAACCCGCGTCCGGCTTCACCGGCCCGTGCCGCTTCGATGGCGGCGTTGAGCGCCAGCAGATTGGTTTGCTGGGAAATGCTGGTGATCACCTCGAGAATCTGCCCGATGTTCACGGTTTTGCTGTTCAGCGACTCGATATTGGAGCTGGAGGCGCTGAGCATGTTCGACAGTTGATTCATCGCGGCGATGCTGCGGTCGACCACTTGTTGGCCGTCTTCGGCCAGGCTGCGGGCGTCGCTGGCCTGGTGCGAGGCTTGCGCCGCGTTACGGGCGATTTCCTGGGCTGCGGCGCCCAGCTGATTGATCGCGGCGGCCACGCTGTTGGTACGGCTCGATTGTTCGTCTGAGTTGAGCATCGAGGAGTTGGAGGCGCTGACCACCCGCAAAGCGACTTCGTTGACCTGTTCGGTGGCCGACGAGACTTCGCGGATCGAGCCGTGGATGCGTTCGACAAAGCGGTTGAAGGCGTTGCCGAGCTGGCCGAATTCGTCCTGGTTCTGGATGCTCAGGCGCCGGGTCAGGTCGCCTTCACCGTCGGCAATGTCCTGCATGGCGCGGGTCATGACGTGCAGCGGCTGGATCAGGATACGGATCAGCATGCCCAGCAAGGCGATGATGATGGCGACCGCGATCACCGTGGCCACGATCGCCGAGGCGCGGAAATCGTTGAGCATGGCGTAGGCTTTGTCCTTGTCCACCGACAGGCCGATGTACCAGTTGACCGAAGGCAGGCCTTTGATGGGGGTGAAGGTGACAATGCGCGTATTGCCATCGACCTCGACCTCGGTGAAGTCGTTGCTGATGCGCGGGGTATTGCGTGGGAAGGCCTCACTGAGGGACTTCATCACCAGGGCTTTGTCCGGATGCACCAGGATCTTGCCGTCGGCGCTGACCAGGAAGGCATAACCCATGCCGTCGAAGTCCAGGGCCTTGAGGTTGTCGATCAGGGTCTGCAGGCTCAGGTCACCCCCCACGACACCCACGCTGTTACCGGCTTTTTTCGAGGCCGTGGCGATGGAAATAATGGTCTGGCCGGTTGCCGCATCGACATAGGGTTCGGTCAGTGTGGCCATGGGGCTGTTTTCAGCGCCTTTGTACCAGGGGCGAACACGCGGGTCGAAGCCGTCCGGCATTTTCACGTCCGGGCGTATGGTGAAGCTGCCACCGGCGTCACCCAGGTAGGACGCCATGAAGGTCGACGTCAGTGCATTCTGTTCCAGCAGTGCGGCAACCTTGCTGCCGTCGGCGTCGATGGCGATGTTCTGGGCCAGGTTTTCGACCAGAAGAATGCGCCCGGTCAGCCAGGTCTGGATGTTGCTCGCCGTGACATCGCCCATTTCATGCAGGTAACTGTCGAGGTCCTGGCGAATCGCATTGCGCTGCAGGTAGTCGTTGTACAGCGTAAATGTGGCGAACGCGGCAATGACGATGAGGGCGGCGGCAAGCAGGATTTTGTGGCTGAAGCGCAGATTTTTATTCATGGCTTGTGGTGTCCGCTAAGGTCTTGTTGTGTGGGGCGTGTTGCGATAAAAAGCGCGAAAATAGGCGCTGGTTCACGTAAGTTGATATTTCCGTCTTTCCTTAGGGAATTATCGGACCTGATTATCAGTCTGGTCTCTCGCTTATCTCTATCGGCTGTGTAGGACCAAAGCTTAACCATGGGTGACAAAATGCCTGACTCATTACAACTCGTTATCGGTGCAGACCTGAAGGGGCAACCGATTGCCCAGGCAATGCGCCTGGCAAATCGCCACGGCCTGGTGGCCGGTGCCACAGGGACCGGGAAAACGGTCACCCTGCAACGCTTGGCCGAGGCCTTCAGTGATGCCGGCGTGGCGGTATTTGCCGCGGACATCAAGGGTGACTTGTGTGGGCTGGGGGCCGCGGGCAATCCACAGGGCAAGGTGGCCGAGCGGATCGCCGGCATGCCGTGGCTCAATTATTCGCCCGCGGCCTATCCGGTCACGCTGTGGGATATCCATGGTCAGTCCGGTCATCCATTGCGCACCACCTTGAGTGAAATGGGGCCATTGCTGTTGGGCAGCCTGCTGGAATTGACCGACAGCCAGCAGTCGGCGCTCTATGCCGCGTTCAAGGTGGCGGACCGCGAAGGGTTGTTGTTACTGGACCTCAAGGACCTCAAGGCGCTGCTCAATCACCTCAAGGACAATCCCGAGTTGCTGGGCGATGACACCGCGCTGATGACCACCGGCTCGAGCCAGGCGCTGTTGCGGCGCCTGGCGACGCTGGAACAGCAGGGCGCCGAAGCACTGTTCGGTGAACCGGCGTTGCAACTGCAAGACATCCTGGCGCCCGCCAGCGATGGTCGCGGGCGGATTCACCTGCTCGATGCCAGTCGCCTGGTGCACGAAGCGCCCAAGGTCTACGCGACCTTCCTGCTCTGGCTGCTGGCCGAGTTGTTCGAGCAATTGCCGGAGCGTGGCGATGCCGAGAAACCGCTGCTGGCGCTGTTCTTCGATGAGGCGCACTTGCTGTTCGCCGACACCCCCAAGGCCTTGCAGGAGCGCCTGGAGCAGGTGGTGCGCCTGATCCGCTCCAAAGGCGTCGGCGTGTACTTCGTCACCCAGTCACCGGGCGACTTGCCGGATGACGTGCTGGCGCAACTGGGGTTGCGTATCCAGCACGGCCTGCGGGCATTCACCGCCAAAGAGCAGAAGTCCCTGAAGGCAGTGGCCGATGGCTTCCGGCCTAACCCGGCATTCAGCGCCCTGGAGGTACTGACCGAGTTGGGGATTGGCGAGGCGCTGGTGGGGACGCTGCAGGACAAAGGCACACCGGAAATGGTCCAGAGGGTCCTGGTGGCACCGCCGCAATCGCGGATCGGGCCGTTGAGCGAGTCCGAGCGCGCGGCCTTGATTGCCAGCTCACCGTTGGTCGGACGGTATGACAAACCGATCGATCGCGAGTCGGCGTATGAAGTGCTGATGGGGCGCAAGGGCCTGGCGTCCGACGCCGAGGCCGTTCCGGGCAAGCCGGCTGCGCAGGAGCCGAGCTTCACCGAGCAGGCTGGCGAGTTCCTGGGCACGGCGGCCGGGCAGGCGCTGAAATCCGCGATGCGTCAGGCGGCCAACCAGTTGGGGCGGCAATTGGTTCGCGGCTTGATGGGCTCGTTGCTCGGCGGCAGCAAACGCCGTTGACGGCAGGCGCGGCTCGCTCTCGCCCGAACACCCGCCCCGTGGCGAGCGAGCTTGCTCGCGCTGGGCTGCGCAGCAGCCCCAACCGGTCGCCTGGGGCTTTCTGTTAGACCGCAATTACCTTGTCAAGGCGCGCTGTGCGCGCCAGCGCGAGCAAGCTCGCTCGCCACGGGGATCGCGTTGATGCTTTGTTGAGCAGCATGCGCGCATATGGGCGCTCTCAAGATCAGCTTTTGGGTCTGGCGTGAGCCGCCAACCGCTCCAGCGCTGCCCGCAGGTTGGGATCGCTGATGCCGTCGGCCGTGGCCTGGATGGTGGCCGCGGCATCGGTCGACAGGTCCATGGTGTGGCCAGCCGCCCCGTGCTGCACGGTAGGCGGTTGAACCTTGAACAGAATCCGCGTCAGGCTGGCGAATTCGTCGAAGGCCTGCAATTGCCGTTGCAGGCGTTTTTGCTGATAGCGCAGGCGGGTGGCCCAGTGACCGTCGGTGACGATCAGCAGCAAGCTGCCTTCGCGCCAGGACGCCACATGACAATGTTCACGGGCAGCCGGTTGCAGTTGGCTTTCGAGCAAGCGTTGCAAGTGCCCCAGGCGTTGCGCGTGGCCCAGAATGGCTTTTAGCGGTTTGGCTTCGCGTAGCAGAACGGCGGGTGCTCTGGCCGTAAGAGGGCGAAATGCCATGATCAGACACCTGAAGTAACAGAGCCGCCATGGTAGCAGAAAGCACGGGATGCACTCGCCCCATTGCTTTGTTGGCGCTTTACTCATTAAATCAATGAGTAACTTCTGCCTTGGGTGGCTTGAAGTTCAGTAAAAAGCCCTTATTTTAAGTGAGCCCCCTCACAGCGCTGTGCCAGCATCGTGGAATAACGCCACTTTCCTCACCACCGTTTCCGGGTAGAATGCTCGTTCGCATGCGGCCATGAGGGCTGCTCGGGCGACTCACGGGGCCGCCCTCCATCCCTTTAGTGTGGAAGATCCTGCCGATATGTTTGCGCCTTTGTTAAAGAAACTTTTTGGAAGCAAGAACGAGCGTGAAGTCAAACGCATGCTCAAGACGGTGCAACTCGTCAATGCCTTCGAAGAGCAAATGGTGGCCCTTTCGGACGATCAATTGCGTGCCAAGACCGACGAATTCAAGGCTCGCATCGCCAAAGGGGAAAGCCTCGACATGCTGTTGCCAGAAGCCTTTGCGGTCGCCCGCGAAGCCGGCAAGCGCGTCATGGGCATGCGCCACTTCGACGTTCAGTTGATCGGCGGCATGACACTGCACGAAGGCATGATTGCCGAAATGCGTACCGGTGAAGGCAAGACCCTGGTGGCGACACTGGGTGTTTACCTCAACGCGCTGTCGGGCAATGGCGTGCACGTCGTAACCGTGAACGACTACCTGGCCCGTCGTGACGCCAACTGGATGCGCCCGCTCTATGAATTCCTCGGCATGACGGTCGGCGTGGTCACGCCGTTCCAGCCGCCGGAAGAGAAGCGTGCCGCCTACGCCGCCGACATCACCTACGGCACCAACAACGAATTCGGTTTCGACTACCTGCGCGACAACATGGCGTTCAGCATGGAAGAAAAATTCCAGCGCGAACTCAACTTTGCCGTGATCGACGAAGTCGACTCGATCCTGATCGACGAAGCCCGTACCCCGCTGATCATCTCCGGTCAGGCCGAGGACAGCTCCAAGCTGTACATCGAGATCAACAAGCTGATCCCGCAACTGGAGCTGCACGTCGAGGAAGAGGAAGGCGTCGTCACCAAGGCCGGCCACTACACCGTTGACGAGAAGACCCGTCAGGTCGAACTCAACGAAGCCGGTCACCAGTACATCGAAGAAGTACTGACCCGCATCGGCCTGCTGGCTGAAGGCGAGAGCCTGTACTCGGCGCACAACCTGAGCCTGCTGACCCACGTCTATGCCGGCCTGCGTGCGCACAAGCTGTTCCATCGCAACATCGAATACATCGTGCAGGACGGCCAGGTGGTGCTGGTCGACGAACACACCGGGCGTACCATGCCGGGCCGTCGTTTGTCCGAAGGCCTGCACCAGGCCATCGAAGCCAAGGAAAACCTGAACATCCAGGCCGAGAGCCAGACCCTGGCATCGACCACGTTCCAGAACTACTTCCGCCTGTACAACAAGCTGTCCGGCATGACCGGTACCGCCGACACCGAAGCGTTCGAGTTCCACCAGATCTATGGCCTGCAGGTCATGGTCATTCCACCGAACAAGCCGCTGGCGCGTAAAGACTACAACGACCTGGTGTTCCTCACCGCGGAGGAGAAATACGTCGCCATCGTTGCCGACATCAAGGAAAGCATGGCGGCAGGTCGCCCGGTACTGGTGGGCACCGCGACGATTGAAACGTCGGAGCACATGTCCCGTCTGCTCGAAAATGAAGGCATCGAACACAAGGTCCTGAACGCCAAGTTCCACGAAAAGGAAGCCGAGATCATTGCCCAGGCCGGTCGCCCGGGCGCACTGACCATCGCCACCAACATGGCCGGTCGTGGTACCGACATCCTGTTGGGCGGCAACTGGGAAGTGGAAGTGGCTTCGCTGGAAAACCCGACGCCGGAGCAGATCGCCCAGATCAAGGCTGACTGGCAGAAGCGTCACCAGCAAGTGCTCGAGTCGGGCGGCCTGCAGGTCATCGCTTCCGAGCGTCACGAATCGCGCCGTATCGACAACCAGCTGCGTGGCCGTGCCGGCCGTCAGGGCGACGCCGGCTCCAGCCGCTTCTACCTGTCGCTGGAAGACAGCCTGATGCGCATTTTTGCCTCTGACCGGGTGAAAAACTTCATGAAGGCCCTGGGCATGCAGCCTGGCGAAGCGATCGAGCACCGCATGGTGACCAACGCCATCGAAAAGGCCCAGCGCAAGGTTGAAGGTCGTAACTTCGACATTCGCAAGCAACTGCTGGAGTTCGACGACGTCAACAACGAACAGCGTAAAGTGATCTATCACATGCGTAACACGTTGCTGGCCGCCGACAACATCGGTGAAACCATCGCCGACTTTCGCCAGGATGTACTCAACGCCACCGTTTCGGCGCACATTCCTCCACAGTCGCTGCCTGAGCAGTGGGACGTTGCCGGTCTGGAAGCGGAACTGGAAAGCGGTTTCGGGGTGAAGCTGCCGATCCAGCAATGGCTCGACGAAGACGATCACCTGTACGAAGAAACCCTGCGCGAGAAGCTGATGCAGGAGCTTATTGCGGCGTACAACGAGAAAGAAGATCAAGCGGGTGCCGATGCGCTGCGCACCTTCGAGAAGCAAATCGTGCTGCGCGTTCTGGACGACCTGTGGAAAGACCACCTGGCGACCATGGACCACCTGCGTCACGGCATCCACTTGCGTGGCTACGCCCAGAAGAACCCGAAGCAGGAATACAAGCGCGAGTCGTTCACGCTGTTCTCCGAGCTGCTGGATTCGATCAAGCGCGACTCGATCCGTGTACTGTCCCACGTTCAGGTTCGCCGCGAAGATCCGATCGAAGAAGAAGCACGTCTGCGTCAGGAAGCCGAGGCTCTGGCCGCTCGCATGCAGTTCCAGCACGACGAGGCCCCTGGCCTGGAACAACCGGAACTGTTGGGTGAAGAGGTCGATGTTGCCCTCGCCACTGCACCGGTACGCACCGAGCAGAAGCTGGGTCGCAACGAGCTGTGCTACTGCGGTTCGGGCAAGAAATTCAAGCATTGCCACGGGCAGATCCAGTAAAACCTGTTTCATACGCTGAAATACCCGCGCCGCGACCGGCATCAGCCGTCGCGGCGTTTTACCATTCGAAACACCGTCGTGGCGACGGTGCAGACATCACCTATTGAGGAGCGCATTCATGGCTGTTGGTCTTGGTCCTTTGCCAACGTTGCACCCGGTTGCCGGTTTTGAACTCGGTATCGCCTCGGCTGGCATCAAGCGCCCCGGGCGCAAGGATGTTGTGGTCATGCGCTGTGCTGAAGGCTCGACCGTTGCCGGTGTGTTCACGCTGAACGCCTTTTGCGCGGCACCGGTAATCCTGGCCAAGCAACGTGTGCAAGGCCCGGTGCGCTACCTGTTGACCAACACCGGCAACGCCAACGCTGGCACCGGTGAGCCGGGCCTGGCCGCCGCCGAGCGTACCTGCGCCAAGCTGGCAGAGCTGACCGGCGTTGATGCAAGCCTGGTGTTGCCGTATTCCACGGGCGTGATTGGCGAACCGCTGCCGGTCGAGAAGATCGAGGGCGCCCTGCAAGCGGCGCTGGACGACCTGTCGGAAAACAACTGGGAAGCCGCGGCCACCGGGATCATGACCACCGACACCCTGCCCAAGGGGGCGAGTCGCCAGTTCCAGCACGAAGGCGTGACCGTCACCGTGACCGGCATCAGCAAAGGCGCCGGCATGATTCGCCCGAACATGGCGACCATGCTCGGCTACATTGCCACCGACGCCAAGGTCTCCCGCGAGGTGCTGCAGAACCTGATGCTGGACGGCGCGAACAAGTCGTTCAACCGCATCACCATCGATGGCGACACCTCGACCAACGATTGCTGCATGCTGATCGCCACCGGCAAGGCCGCGTTGCCGGAAATCACCACCGCCGAAGGTCCGTTGTTCGCGGCGCTCAAGCAGGCCGTGTTCGAGGTGTGCATGGACGTGGCGCAGGCCATCGTGCGTGACGGCGAAGGTGCCACCAAGTTCGTCACCGTTGAAGTCAACGGCGGCGGCAATCACCAGGAATGCCTGGATGTCGGCTACACCGTGGCGCACTCGCCGTTGATCAAGACCGCGCTGTTTGCCTCCGATCCGAACTGGGGCCGTATCCTGGCGGCGGTAGGTCGTGCCGGGGTGCCGAACCTGGACGTGAGCAAGATCGACGTGTTCCTGGGTGAAGTGTGTATCGCCAGCCGGGGTGCCCGTGCAGCGACCTACACGGAGGCCCAGGGCTCGGCCGTGATGCAGCGTGAAGAAATCACCATTCGTATCGAGCTGGGTCGCGGTGATTGCAGCGAAACCATCTGGACCACCGACCTGTCCCACGAGTACGTGAAAATCAACGCCGAATACCGGACGTAATCACGTTCGGATCGTGTCGCCGCCATCGCGGGCAGGTATTCCACCTGCCTGCGATGGCGGTTTGTCAGTCGCTAACTAGACTGGCCTGTTTCCTACTTCAAAAGGTCCCGAACATGAGTTATCACCTGATCATCGGCGACAAGTTGCATTCTTCCTGGTCCCTGCGGGCAGCACTGGCCCTCGACCTGGCCGGCGCCAGCTACACCGAAGAGCTGATCAAGCTCAACCAGCCCGATACCCGCGAGCAACTGCTCAAGCATTCGCCAACCGCCAAGGTGCCCTTGCTGAAAACCGAGCACGGCACCATCGCCGACTCGCTGGCCATCGCCGAGTACCTGGTCGAACGCTTTCCGAGTGCCAGTCTCTGGCCCAAGGACATCGCCGCCCGTGCCCAGGCCCGTTCTGCCTGCGCGCAAATGCACAGCGGTTTCTTTGCCATGCGCGGCAATATGCCGTTCGACCTGAGTCGCGACGCACCGCTGTCGCCGATGCCGCCTGAAGTGAAGACGGAAATCGAGCGCATGCTGGCACTGTGGGCTGAATGCCGCGCTGCCTCGAACGAAAGCGGTCCGTTCCTGTTCGGTGAGGTGAGCCTGGCCGATGCCTTCTTCGCACCGATTGCCGTGCGCCTGCGCACCTATCAGGTCGAGTTGCCAGCGGTCGATGCGGCTTATGTCGAGACGATCTACCAGTGGCCAGCCTTCAAGGTCTGGCAGAAAGCCGGTCTAGAGGAAGCAGGGCGGTGAAACGAGTTCATGTAGCGGCAGCGGTCATCCGTGATGCCGATGGCAAGATCCTCATCGCTCGCCGTGCTGATGCCCAGCACCAGGGCGGATTGTGGGAGTTTCCCGGCGGCAAGGTCGAGGAGGGCGAAGCCGTGCAGGTTGCGCTGGCCCGCGAACTGCACGAAGAGCTGGGGATTGTGGTCACGGCAGCCCGGCCGCTGATCACGGTTCACCATGATTACCCGGACAAGCAGGTGCTGCTGGATGTCTGGGAGGTCTCGGCGTTTACCGGCGAGCCCCACGGCGCTGAAGGCCAGCCATTGGCCTGGGTGACCGGGCGTGAGCTGGGCAACTATGAGTTTCCGGCTGCCAACCAGCCGATCGTCGCGGCGGCCCGTTTGCCGAGCGAGTACCTGATCACCCCGGATGATCTGGAAACCCCGGTGATGCTGCGGGGTATCCAGAAGGCCATTGCCGGTGGGATCAAGTTGATCCAGCTGCGCGCGCCCAACGGCTACGATCCCAAGTATCGCGATCTGGCGGTGGATGCGGTGGGGTTGTGTGCTGGCAAGGCGCAGCTGATGCTCAAGGGGCCGTTCGAGTGGCTGGGCGACTTCCCGTCCGCGGGTTGGCACATCACGGCAGCTCAGTTGCGCAAGTACGCCAGCGCCGGGCGTCCACTGCCAGCGTCGCGCTGGCTGGCGGCGTCCTGCCACAACGCTGAGGAATTGAGCCTGGCCGAACAGATGGGAGTGGATTTCGTCACTCTGTCGCCGGTCCAGCCGACCCGGACTCACCCCGATGCAGTACCGCTGGGATGGGAACAGGCCGCGCAGTTGATTGCCGGGTTCAGCAAGCCGGTGTTTCTGCTGGGCGGTGTTGGCCCTGCCGAGCGGCAAAAGGCTTGGGAAACAGGCGCGCAGGGCGTGGCGGGGATCCGGGCGTTCTGGCCAGAGGCTTGAATACGCGGTGAGGCTACTGGCGTCATCGTGAGCAAGCTCCGACATTAGATCTTTGCTGTTCACACGTAATGTGGTCACAGCAGGTCTATTGTGGGAGCAACGGTCTGGGACATATGGCCGCTCTCGTCAGGTGCGGGATGCCGAACACATGTCCCGTGGTGAGCGAGCTTGCTCGCGCTGGGCTGCGCAGCGGCCCAAAAACCAGTTGCAGAGTGTTATCTGAAAGACTGCAATCGTCTTGTTGGGGGCGCTTCGCGCCCCAGCGCGAGCAAGCTCGCTCGCCACGGGGGCAGCGTTCGCACTTGATTGAGTGGCATTACTGAAGATACGGATGTTGTGGGGCTTGCTCGCGAAGTATGGCGTATCTAACTTGGACTAACCCCCAGGTTTTGCCGCCGCCTGCCACAAAATCTCCGCAATCCCCTGGCGCTTGGCAATCAACCGTGCCGCTACAAACAGTAAATCCGACAAGCGATTGATGTAGGCCAGTCCCACGCCAGCCAACGGCTCGACAGCATTCAACTGCTGGCAGCGGCGCTCGGCACTGCGGGCCAGGCTGCGGCAAACATGGGCCTGAGCGATCAGCGCCGAGCCACCGGGCAGAATGAAGTTCTCCAATGGCCCCAACTCTTCATTCCAGGTATCGATGGCTGCTTCCAGGCGCTCGACTTCCGCCGCATTCAGCGCTTGATAGACCGGCATCGCCAGTTCGCCACCCAGGTCGAACAAGCGGTGCTGGCAAGGTTCCAGCACGTCGCTGATCGCTTGCAGGCCGGGATGTACTCGCTGGCTTTCGGCCAGTCCGGCCAGCAGCAGCCCCAACTGGCTGTTCAGCGTATCGACTTCGCCGATGGCCTCGACCCGTGGATGGTCCTTGGGTACCCGGCGACCATCGCCAAGCCCGGTTTCACCTTTGTCGCCGGTGCGGGTGTAAATTTTCGACAGGCGAAAACCCATGCTTAGCGCTCCAGTTGTCTGAGTTCGTGGGGGGCGAGCGGGGCGCTCGCGATTAATGGCAGGCGCAAGGTAAAGCAGGTGCCCTGGCCCTGAGTCGATTGCACTTCCATCTGACCCTTGTGATTGTTGGTGATGATGAAGTACGACACCGAAAGCCCAAGGCCCGTGCCCTGGCCGATTTCCTTGGTGGTGAAGAACGGTTCGAAGGTGCGCTTGCGCACGCTCTCGCTCATGCCGATGCCGTTGTCCTCGACCTGGATTTCCGCCCATGGCGGGTTCAGGCGCGTGCGCAGGATGATTCGACCAGGTTCGCGGTCGTCCTCGCGCTGGTGGATCGCCTGGGCCGCATTTTTCAGCAGGTTGAGCAGCACTTGTTCCAGCTCGTTGGCGGTGCCGGGGACGGGGCCCAGTTGCGGGTCGAACTGGCGAACGATGGCCTGGCCCTTGAAGTCGAAGCCAATGGTCAGGTCGAAATCATTGCTGGCGATCTCCACGGCCTGGTCGATCAGCGCCGGCAAGTCGCAGGGCGCCATTTGCCGGTTGCTGCGGCGGCTGAAACTGAGCATGTGGGTGACGATCTTCGCCGCCCGGGCACCGGCCTGCTGGATGCCGTCGAGCAATTGCGGCACTTCGCGGTGTTGCAGGTACTGATTGACACTGTCCAGTTCCAGGCCCAGTTGTTCGGCGGTTTCGATGTTCTTGGGCAGGTCGGCGGACAAGCGCCGGCGAATGTTCTGCACGTTGTGCAGGATGGCGCCCAGCGGGTTGTTGATCTCGTGGGCCATGCCGGCCGCAAGCCCACCCACCGAGAGCATTTTCTCCGATTGCACCATCATTTCTTCCAGGGACAGGCGCTGGGTGATGTCGTCGATCCGGATCACCACGCCACGTCCGGCACCGCCCATCAACGGATAGAAGGTCAGCGCATAGTGTTTGGCTTCCTCGTCCCGGGTCCAGGTCACACGCTCGATCTTGACCACGCTGTGCTGTTCGACGGTCTCCCGTAGTTGTGGCAGAAACGGCTTGAGGGGTTCAAAGGCGAGAAAAATCGGCTGGTTCAAGGCTTCATCCAGGCGTGTGCCGGACAGGGCGCTGGCTTCCTGGTTCCACTGGGTCACGTACAGCTGTTCATCCAGGGCAATCAGGGCTGACGGCATCGAGTCGATGATGCTGTTGAGGTAGTTCTGAAAGCCCGTGAGCTTTTTCTCGATCTTGCTGCGCACCTGGACTTCCAGCTCCAGCTTGCGGTTGGTATGGCGGGTTTCTTCAGCCAGGCCCTGGGCCTGGTCGTAGGCGGCCTGGGAGTCGTCGCGGGCGCGCTTGAGTTGCTGCTCGCGGGCTTCGATGCGCGAGAGCATGGTGTTGAAGGCTTCAGCGAGGCTGCCGATTTCGTCATGGTTACCGCGAGCGGCGCGCAGGGCGTAGTTCTCTTCGCGGGTCACCTGCCGGGACAGTTCTTCGAGTTGATGAATCGGCTGGGTAATCAGGCGTTTGATCTGCTGGGCAATCAGCAGCCACAACAGCACGCTGAAAATCAGGATCCCCAGGCTCGCTGTCAGGGTGCCGGTATAGAACGCGACCGGCAACTCACTGCTGGCCACCAGCAGCAGATGGCCGGGGGCCTGGCCCGGGCGTGGCAGTGTGATCAGTTGATTGCTGCGAAACTCCGTGGCCTGCCAGGTTTCGATGTGCCGAAAGTGTCTGGGCAGTTCGAGTTGGTCGCCATGCTGCACCTGGGCCAGGCGCTGGCCTTTGCCGTCGTACAGGGCCGCTGCCCGCAACGGGGTGTAGCTGTTGAGCTCGTTGAGCAGGTTTTCAGCGTCTTGTGGCGAATTCAATGACTGGCTGGCAAGCGCCGGATTGGAGACCAGCCGGCCGATGGTCTGCAGGGCTTGCGGTGCCATGCTTTCCTGGGAGATCCAGTAGGCGGCGCTGATAAAGGTCAGGTTGGCCACCAGTAGCACGGTGATCAACAGCACCAACAGGGCGGCCAGCAGTTTCTGGCCGACCGGAAGGTTTTCAAGGCGCTGGCGCAAAGGCATGGGGGTCGTCGCTAAAGAAGAACAGGAGGCCAGCGTAGCCGCTGCTCAGTCGCTGGGCAATCCACGGGTACGCAGGTGCGCAATCAAGCGTTGCTGGAGTTGGTTGAGGTGCGGCAATACCAATTGATGCCGCGAGGCGACGACGCAGGCATAACCCAGCAGGTAGCTGATTTCGGTCCGGCGCTGGTTGGCCACATCCTGGTACATGGATGAGTAATTGGCTGCCGTCGCCAGGATCACCCGCTCGACTTCCTGCTGCAGGTCGTGGGCGGCGGCGGGCTGGCCGCAATGTTCCAGCAACTCGCTCAGCTCGGTGCACAGGGTGGCGACTTCGCAAGGGTGCTGCTGCAAGCCGCCGTTGCGGCAATCGTGCAGGACGGTCAGCGGGTTGATCGCGCAATTGAGTGCCAGCTTGCGCCAGAGTCGAGTCAGAATGTCCGTGCTCCACTCATGAGGGATGCCCGCCGCGCTCAAGTCCTCCAGCCAGACCGGTGCCACCGGTTGACGGGCGTCGCCCAGCCAGGTGTAGCCGTGACCGGCGAACACCACACGCCAGTCGCCATCGCGAAAGGCGCCTTCGGTACTCGAGGCAAAAATGCAGCGAGCGTGCGGAACGCGCGCGGCCACGGCATCCTGGCTGCCCAGGCCGTTCTGCAGCAGGATCAATTCGGCATCGGGTGTCAGGCGGTTCGCCAATTGCGCCACGGCGCCTTCGGCATCGTAGGCCTTGCAGGCGACCAGCAAGCGATCGACCGGGCCGACACGCTCGAGGGTGGTCGCGGGGATCGCATAGTGCTGCGCTTCACCCTGCTCGACCAGGGTCAAGCCGCCTGCTGCCTGATAGGCCTGCAATCGCGCGGCATCGCGCAGTATCAATTGCACGGGCAGCCCGGCCCTTGCCAGGCGCGTGGCCCACAGGGTGCCCAGGCTGCCGGCGCCGAGGACATGCCAGGTGGTCGACATCAGTTTTTTGCTCGGATTGGCAGGCGCATGTGAGGCTCGCAGCGAAGAAGGGGAAAGACCCGTTATAATCAGCGCGGATTTTAACCGCAAGCCAGGCGTGCTCCATCTTTATTGCGTGCGCCCTTTTTTACTGGAGAGACTACATGCCGTCGTTCGACGTGGTATCCGAACTGGACAAACACGAACTCACCAACGCGGTCGAGAACGCCGTCAAGGAACTCGATCGTCGTTATGACCTGAAGGGCAAAGGCAGCTTCGAGTTCAAGGAAAAGGACCTGACCGTCAACCTGACCGCCGAAGCCGGCTTCCAGCTGGAAGCGATGATCGAGATCCTCAAGCTGGCGCTGGTCAAGCGCAAGATCGATGTGCAATGCCTTGAGGTCAAAGAGGCCTACGCTTCGGGCAAGCTGATGAAGCAGGAAGCCGTTCTCAAGGAAGGCATCGACAAGGAGCTGGCGAAGAAGATCGTCGCTCACGTCAAGGACGCCAAGCTCAAGGTCCAGGCCGCCATTCAGGGCGAGCAGGTGCGCATCACCGGCAAGAAGCGCGACGACCTGCAAGAGGCCATCGCGGCCTTGCGCGGCAAGGAATTCGGCATGCCGCTGCAGTTCAACAACTTCCGCGACTGATCAGTCTTCGGGGGAACCTCTCGGCGTTATTGACGTCCGAGGCCCAAGCAACAGCAGAAATGATCGAGCCTCGAGGGGCATGATCTTTCTGCTGCTTGGTTTTTATGTGCCGGGTAGCCGGGAATCAGGAGAGAAAATATGGATTTGAACGCTGAAGTGGACAACCTGGTGAAGGCTTCCCAGGCCTGGATCCCGATGATCATGGAATACGGCAGTCGTGTGCTGCTGGCGGTCATGACACTGGCCATTGGCTGGTGGCTGATCAACAAGCTGACCCACAAGGTTGGCAAGCTGTTGGCGCTGCGCAATGCCGACCTGGCCCTGCAAGGGTTTATCAGCAGCCTGGCCAACATCGTGCTCAAGGTGCTGTTGGTGGTGAGTGTCGCGTCGATGATCGGCGTTGAAACCACCTCGTTCGTGGCCGCCATTGGTGCCGCGGGTCTGGCCATCGGCCTGGCCCTGCAGGGCAGCCTGGCGAACTTCGCGGGTGGCGTGCTGATTCTGTTGTTCCGTCCGTTCCGCATTGGTGACTGGATTGAAGCCCAGGGCACGGCGGGCACCGTCGACAGCATCCAGATCTTCCACACGATTATTCGCACCGGCGACAACAAGACCGTCATCGTGCCGAACGGTGTGCTGTCCAACGGCATCATCACCAACACTAACCGTCAACCTACGCGCAAAGTAGTGTTCGACGTTGGCGTGGACTACAACGCCGATTTGCAGAAGGCCCGTGCGGTGCTGCTGGAACTGGCCAATGATGCGCGTGTACTGGCCGACCCTGAGCCAGTGGCGGTGGTATCGACCCTGGGCGATAGCTCAATCACTCTGTCGCTGCGCGTCTGGGTGAAGACGGCGGACTATTGGGATGTGCTGTTCCACTTCAATGAGCACTCCCGCGATCGCCTGAAAGGGGCGGGTATTGATATTCCGTTTCCACAGCGCGTGATTCGCATGGTTCAGGAAACAGCCTGAATACTCGACGTTGTAGAACGAGTATCGGTGTTTGACTCAAGGGGCCAATTGGCCCCTTGAGTGTTTTTACAAAGCGGGAAGATTAATAGTGCGCTAACTTATTATTAGCTTGCTACTAAATTGTCTGCGACACTGCCTTTGTTTGTAACTGTCATCAAACAGTAACAAAAAAGCCCCTCACCTTATTCGGGTGAGGGGCTTTTTAGTTGAGCCAGGCTCTAGACGCTATTGAAAGCCGCTGATTACAAGATGCTCAGAGGGTATTCAACGATGATACGTACGTCGTTGTTGTCAGCCGTGTACTCTTCGTTGTAAGCCGTGTTGGCGCGGTAGATGGCGCTACGCAGACGCAGCGACAGATCCTTGGCCGGACCTTCCTGGAACACGTACTTGGTTTCGAAGTTGAACTCGTGCTCCTTACCTTCGGTACCGGAATCGGTCTCGATGTTGTTACCGTAAACATAACGGCTCATGAAGCTCAGGCCGGGTACGCCGTAGGTGGCCATGTTCAGGTCGTAGCGACCCTGCCAGGATTTCTCGTCACGACCGATAAAGTCGGAGATCTGGATGGAGTTGGCGACGAAGATCGTGCCGTTACCGTCAACGCCGTACAGGTAGTTGGTGTCGCCGGACGACTGCTGGTAACCCAGGGTGAACTTGTGTGCGCCGAGGCTGTAGGCAGCTGCCAAGCTCCACAGTTTGTTGTCCTGCGCGCCGTACAGCGCCTGGCCCTGGTCTTTGGTCTTGTACGCGTTCAAGTCGAAGTTCAGAGACTGGTCTTCGTTGATCGGCAGGGTGTAGTTGGCGTTGATGTACTGCTTCTTGAAGTAGTCTTCAACGTCGGATGCCGCGATGCCAGCCACGAAGTTATCGGTGAACTGGTAGGTGGCGCCAGCGATATTGGCGCTGGTCAGACCAGGGTTGCCAGCACCGTTGATGCTGTCCTTGCCCATGCCGGTTTGCGAGCTGAGGGCGGTGAAACGACCTGCACTGACTTCCAGGCCTTTGATTTCTTTGGTGGAGAGGTAGGTACCCTCGGCAACTTCTGGCAGCAAGCGGCTGTCGTCGGTCGCGAATACCGGGCTGGCAACGAACTGGCGGCCGTACTTCAGGGTGGTGTCGGAGAGGCGGAACTTGACTGCGGCACCGGATTTGCCTTGTGCGTCTTCAGGTTCGCCAGCGCCATTGCGGGCGAACATGCCGTTGCCGGAGCGACCTTCACCGCCATCCAGCTTGGCGGTACCCATGACCATTGCGTCCACGCCTACGCCGATGAGGCCTTGGGTGAAACCGGACTCATAGGTCACCAGCTCGCTGATACCGGTGTCCTGACGATAGCCGCTTTTGTAGCCGCCACCGGACTTGGCAATGTTGCCAGCACCGTTCCTGAAGTCGCGGTTCATGTACTCGATACGAGTCTTGGCATTCAGACTTTGGTCTTCAATAAAGCCTTTGGCTTCGTCCTGAGAGGACGCGATTGCGAACTGCGAGGTGCCTGCTGAAACAGCCAGTGCGATTATGCTCCACTTCATCACGCGCATCGTGATTTGCTCCTTTGGTTTTTTTGAAGAGTTCTGCCGTCCCACCTGATTTATTATCTGGGCGGCTCTTTCTTTTTGTGTCGGCGCAAACTTATATCACGCCGACAATGTTGGCGATACTTGCGCTTTCATCCTTTCTGCATCTGTACGGGCCTGTCGCAAAATGCTCGCTCGAGGTCGTAATTCTGCAAATTCTGTGCAATCGGACCGACAACTTCAGCGTTGTTTGGCAAGGCTTGGGTGTCAGAAAAAAGAGTCCTTGTCCCGCACTTGAATCTCCTTGGGCTACCTTGCCGCTATTTTTTATGGTCTAGAGGTTTCCGCTTCCGGCGGCCGCCTTATAGACGATGTGGGAATGAATGCAACAAACGTGCACAAAACGGCTTTTTTCTCTCGATTTTTTCAATAAACGTCGTTTCTGTGGGCAAGGCCTCATGAATACGGGGGGACGAGGCCCGATTGTTCGTGCTTGACTCCCAGGTTGTTCTGGTGTTGCACCAAGACTGGGCGTGGTGATCAACACGAAATGTTACCGGTCCACCCTTTCAAGTGAGTAAACGGCGGATGCTTGAGGAACTCAGCGTAGACGCATTACAGATTCGTGCCGCAAAAACTCTGTAAATTTTAATCAGGTCAGCGATCCAGAGAGCTTTGGATAGGGCGTTGCCCGGCCTGGACAGAGAAAATGCTCGATCCGGAGCCTGTACGTTCGTACCGGATTGGTGCGTGGGAAGGTGAGGTTGTTACGTGGTGGGGCGTTGTCGTGCGTGGCAGGTTCCCCCTTGGTCGGGGTGTGACATTGGTCGTGAACCGTGCCCGGTTCGCGGGTATGCTGGTCTGGTATGGCACGCGCCGCAGTCTCGAAGGCGGGCGCTTGGCAAAACTCATTGAATATGCGGGAGTGTGTGCGGTGTTCGCTTTAGATCCACGACTGGAACAAGACACCCTGCCGATCGGGGACTTCCCTCTCTGTCGGTTGTTGCTGTCCAACGATTCGAATTACCCCTGGTTCATCCTGGTGCCGCGACGAGCGGATATCAGCGAACTGTTTCAACTGGACAGTCAAGACCAGGCGCAGTTGTGGCGAGAAACTACAGGACTTGCCGAGTTGCTCAAGGACTCGTTCGATGCCGACAAGTTGAATGTCGCGACCCTGGGTAATGTGGTCAGTCAGTTGCACATGCATGTCATTGTCCGTAAGCGCGAGGATGCGGCCTGGCCAGCGCCAGTCTGGGGCAAGCACCCGGCCACGCCTTACACGGCCGAGCAGGTGGCGGCGATTCGAGAGCGGCTGCGTTTGGTGTTGACCGATGATTTCACGTTTCTGGAGGGTTGAGTCATGAGCCTGGAAGAGCGCGTCATGGATCTTGAAAGTCGTCTGGCTTTCCAGGACGACACCATTGAGGCAATGAACGACGTGCTGGTGGTGCAGCAACGGGTCGTGGAGCGCTTGCAGTTGCAGATGACCGCGTTGCTCAAGCGACAGGAGGAAATGGCGGGGCAGTTTGAGTCCTTTGAAGAGGAAGCTCCGCCACCGCACTACTGAGTGTTGCTGTGTGCCGCCTGTCGGCTGGCAATAAAAAAACCGCGAGCAGCCTGGCTGCTCGCGGTTTTTTTTGAGCGTGGAAGCGTGGCTGGAATCAGCGACGCGGCAACGCTGCGATCACATCTTCGGCTTGCAGGCCTTTATCCCGGTTCATGACCGAGAACTCCACGCGCTGGCCTTCGACCAGGACACGGTGACCTTCGCCGCGAATGGCGCGGAAGTGCACGAAAATATCATCTCCCGAGTCGCGAGAAATGAAGCCGAAGCCCTTGGAGGTATTGAACCACTTGACGGTCCCGGTATCACGGTTGGTCATGTCATAGTTTTGATGGGTGGCGACTGCTGGCGAGGACTTGTAGAAGCTGACGGCCAGATGCAGCACTACCGCGACCAGCGCGACGATAAGGCTGAACAGAACGGCGGGATGACCGCCAATTTCCGGCATGGGCGCCAGAAGTGTCAGGGTTTGCAGGACGACAGTGAGCACCAGCAAGGCGCTGACCAGATTTTGCAGTTGCTGACGAACGCCTTTGTTCCAGTACGGAATCACCGGCGCGAGGGTCAGGTTGAGCAGGCCGAAGAACGCCAGGTACAGCGCGTCAGGTTGTTGCAGGTAGGGTATGGCTTCGGTTCGCAAGCTAGGGATAAAGGACAACAGCAAGGCTGCTGCGCCCGTTAGCAGGTGGACGATTTTCAACATTTTGATTGACTCACGTTAAGACGGATCGCAAGGAAGAGCTGATTGAGCGCGGTTCGCTTCTGAACAATGGGAGGCGTTGGACACGCGCCCGCTATCAGCCTATGCACGGCACGCAAGGAAAGAGCGGCAGTGACACATCGCCTATTTAACAGCAAAGACCGTACCTTCTCAAATCAGCGCGGGCGGCGTGTGACCAAGGGCACGGAGCAATCAGCGCGAGAGCTGAACCCGGTGCCGTCTGAGCGCCTGTCCTAGAGGGTTTGCCCGGTTTTCGGGGGGCTTGAGCGAGGTGTCACCAGGCAATGCGTAATGGGAGGGACAATCTGTCGCGGGAGGGGCGTGAAGCGAGTCTGTGAGGTGCGGGAGCTCTTGCTGCAGTGGTGGCGCACCCGTGGAATGGATTCATTACCAACAAGGGCAAAGGCATGGTCATTGATATCGGTATCGGTGAGGCAGATTGCAAGTCCATCGTTGACGGGGTTTTGTGATTGTTATCGGATACTTATGTGTTTTATCTGAAAGCCCGTGATTTCACTGGGATGTGACAAGGTCGATGTTTCGCATCCTTCATTTGATGTTTAAAGAACAATGTAGCGAGTTGGCGTCGGCGGTGGATCTGATTATCGAGCGTATTCGTGCAATGGGTTTTCCACGGTCGGGCGCATATTCGATCTGTGCGCGTCTTTATTTCATCACGGAACAAGAGGGCATACCAAGTGCCTAGGACATGATCAAGCAACTTGTCCCAGGGCAGGAAGCGGTCACTTGCACTGCACGAAGTCTGTTGCCCCTGCTGGATAAAGTCTGTGACGAGTCCACGACGGACCTGCTGGCGCAGCGCATGCGCGTTCATGAACCGACCGCGTGGATGTTGCGCTCGCTGTTGGACAATCGGTAGCCGCCCGTTGGCGGGTGGCGTCCTGCGGTGCCATCGGTGCGTTCCGTCCTGCGGGGTGGTGGGGGGCTGTTTCCTGATCGCGTGCAACGCTTTTGCGTGCGCGGTTATTGGATTTTTCAGCGTGCCTGTTTTTATAGATTAAGTCAGGGCTGCGTTAATAATCTTCTTTCTTTAGTTGGTTTGTCCTACGTGCGTTGTTATAAAGGCATCTGGAAATAACGGTCGGCTTGCGCTTATATAACGGAACGGATCGTTGTTTCTGTTATGGAACTAAGGCAAGGGAGTGTCGACGGTATGGCTCGATTATCAGGGCGTGATGTAAGTGAGATTGCCAGGTTTCCGGATATAAGGATTGATCCCTTTGTCCGGGAGTTTGATATGGGGCTGGTGTGCCCGTTGTCGCGATCGGTTCGGTTGAACGGATTCGCGACGTGCTTGAGATTGGAGCGGGTCTACTGGGATATTCTGGCCGATATGGCAAGGCGCAATGATTGTTCGGTAAGCGCCCTGCTTTCTTATGTCGATCGGGAGGTGCACCTGCGTCATGGCGGTGTGAAGAATTTCAGTGGGTTGGTCCGGGTGGTGTGTGTTGTGCACAGTTTGAGCGAGGGCGGCCATCACCCGCGGTGATCGGTGGATTGCCGGTCTGGACGGCTCCGTGTTCAGGTGCCTGTCGGTGGCAGACCCCGCTGAGCGCGTGCCCGTACAGCGTTACGGCTGCACAGGCTCGATTTAATGGATATAATCCCGCTCTTTGCCGCGAAACCGAATGTTTACGCGGGAACTATCTGATCGCCGAGACAACCCCATGCCGATGTACGACTATCAATGTGCTTCCTGTGGTCATCAGTTGGAAGCCATTCAGAAGATCAGCGCAGCACCGTTGGTCGACTGCCCCGCCTGCCAGGCACCCGAACTGAAAAAAATGCTGTCGATGCCAGGCTTCCGCCTGAGCGGTACCGGTTGGTACGAAACCGACTTCAAGACCGGTTCGAAGAAAAATCTGGCTGGCGGCGACAAAGCTGACTGAGTTGAACGACACACCGGGCTCTTGCATTATCTGACGCTTCATTCAAATGCAGCGGTCGGCAAGACCTCCATCGAATTTCGAATTACGAGAAGTGAAACCACTACCATGATGCGCAGCCATTATTGCGGCCAACTGAACGAAAGCCTGGAAGGTCAGGAAATTACCCTTTGCGGATGGGTCCATCGTCGTCGTGACCACGGCGGGGTGATTTTCCTCGATATCCGTGATCGTGATGGTCTGGCCCAAGTGGTATTCGATCCGGATCGCGCCGAGAGCTTCGCCGCCGCCGATCGCGTGCGCAGCGAATACGTCGTCAAGATCACCGGCAAGGTGCGTCTGCGTCCGGCCGGAGCCACCAACGCCAACATGGCCTCGGGCATGATCGAAGTCCTGGGTTACGAACTGGAAGTGCTGAACGAAGCGGAAACTCCGCCGTTCCCGCTCAACGAGTTCTCCGACGTCGGCGAAGAAACCCGCCTGCGTTATCGCTTCCTCGACCTGCGTCGCCCGGAAATGCTCGAGAAGCTGCGTCTGCGTTCGCGCATGACCACCAGCATTCGTCGCTTCCTCGACGAGAACGGCTTCCTCGACGTCGAGACGCCGATCCTGACCCGCGCCACACCAGAAGGCGCTCGTGACTATCTGGTGCCGAGCCGTACCCACGCCGGTTCGTTCTTTGCATTGCCGCAATCGCCACAGCTGTTCAAGCAACTGCTGATGGTCGCTGGCTTCGACCGCTACTACCAGATCGCCAAGTGCTTCCGTGACGAAGACCTGCGCGCTGACCGCCAGCCGGAATTCACCCAGATCGACATCGAAACCAGTTTCCTCGATGAAAAAGAGATCATGGGCATCACCGAAAAAATGATCCGCAACCTGTTCAAGGAAGTGCTGGATCTGGAATTTGGTGAATTCCCGCACATGACCTTCGAAGAGGCCATGCGCCGTTACGGTTCCGACAAACCGGACCTGCGTAACCCGCTGGAACTGGTAGACGTTGCCGACCAGCTTAAAGAAGTCGATTTCAAAGTCTTCAGCGGCCCGGCCAACGATCCGAAATGCCGGATTGCCGCACTGCGCGTTCCTGGTGCTGCGAGCATGCCGCGCAAGCAGATCGACGACTACACCAAGTTCGTCGGCATCTACGGTGCCAAGGGCCTGGCATACATCAAGGTCAACGAGCGCGCCAAAGGCGTCGAAGGCCTGCAGTCGCCTATCGTCAAGAACATTCCTGAAGCTAACCTCAATGTGATCCTCGATCGCGTTGGCGCGGTTGACGGCGACATCGTGTTCTTCGGTGCCGACAAAGCCAAGATCGTCAGTGAAGCCCTGGGCGCATTGCGGATCAAGGTCGGTAACGACCTGGACCTGCTGACCTGCAAGTGGGCCCCTATGTGGGTCGTCGACTTCCCGATGTTCGAAGAGAACGACGACGGCAGCTTCACCGCCTTGCACCACCCGTTCACCGCGCCGAAGTGCACGCCGCAAGAGCTGGAAGCCAACCCGGCGACCGCGCTGTCGCGTGCCTACGACATGGTGCTCAACGGCACCGAGCTGGGTGGCGGTTCGATCCGTATCCACCGCAAGGAAATGCAGCAATCGGTATTCCGCCTGCTGGGTATCAGCGAAGCGGAACAGGAAGAGAAATTCGGCTTCCTGCTGGACGCCCTGAAGTACGGCGCACCGCCCCACGGCGGCCTGGCTTTCGGCCTGGACCGTCTGGTGATGCTGATGACCGGCGCCCAGTCGATCCGTGAAGTGATCGCGTTCCCGAAAACCCAGAGCGCGGCGTGCGTGATGACCCAGGCCCCGGGTCTGGTGGATGCGAAGGCACTGCGCGAACTGCACATCCGTTTGCGCGAACAGCCGAAGGCTGAGTAAGGCTTGATCGCCGTGGCGCATCGCAGTATGCGTCACGGGGTGTCAGAGCAGATTACGTTGCCCGCTCGCCTTCCAGGGCGTGCGGGCATTGTTTTTTTAGAGAATTCGGAGCGAGTTATGGCGGGTCATTCCAAGTGGGCGAACATCAAGCACCGCAAAGAACGTCAGGATGCCAAGAAGGGCAAGATTTTCACCAAGTGGATTCGCGAGCTGACTGTCGCGGCCCGTCAGGGTGGCGGTGACCCGGGTTCCAACCCGCGCTTGCGGCTGGCGCTGGACAAGGCCCTTGGCGCGAACATGAGCCGCGACATCATCGATCGTGCCGTTGCCCGTGGTGCCGGTGCGGCCGATACCGATGACATGGTCGAGCTGAGCTACGAGGGTTACGGCCCGGGTGGCGTGGCCGTGATGGTCGAGTGCATGACCGATAACCGCAACCGTACGGCGGCGGCTGTTCGCCATGCTTTCAGTAAGTGTGGCGGCAACCTGGGGACCGACGGCTCGGTGGCGTATCTGTTCGAGCGCAAGGGGCAGATTTCCTTCGCTCCGGGCGTTGATGAAGATGCGCTCATGGAGGCGGCGATGGAGGCCGACGCCGATGACGTCGTGACCAACGAAGACGGCTCGATTGATGTGTTCACCTCATTCGCCGGTTTCTATGCGGTGCGTAACGCCCTGGAAGCGGCGGGTTTCAAGGCTGACGATGCCGAGATCGTGATGTTGCCGACCACCAGTGCCGAACTGGACCTGGAGGGGGCCGAGAAGGTCCTCAAGCTGATCGACATGCTCGAAGACCTGGATGACGTGCAGAACGTCTATTCCAATGCGGACATCCCCGAGTCGGTGGCCCAACAGCTCGGCTGAAGGGCGACGCAGATCTAGTGTGGGAGTCGGGCTTGCCCGCGATGACGTCGGCAGGCTCGACATTGATGTTGAATGTTCTACCGCTATCGCGGGCAAGCCCGGCTCCCACAGGGTTCTCGGTAGGGCTACAAAATGTGCATCCGGCACAGCCTGCTCTATGCTGGCCTCACTCTCTTAACCCGCAGGCGTTATGACTTTAATTCTTGGTATCGACCCCGGTTCACGCATTACCGGTTATGGCGTGGTGCGCGATACCGGTCGTGGCTGCGTGTACGTGGCTTCGGGGTGTATTCGTACCGGCAGCGGCGAGCTACATGAACGGTTGCAAATTGTTTACCGCGGCGTGCGCGAAGTCATTCAGACGTATGGCCCGGTGACCATGGGCATCGAAAAGGTTTTCATGGCGCGTAACGCCGATTCGGCCCTGAAGCTGGGGCAGGCACGTGGTGCGGCCATTGTCGCCGGGGCAGAAGAAAGCCTGGAAATCGCCGAATACACCGCCACCCAGGTCAAGCAGGCAGTGACCGGGACCGGCGGGGCGAATAAAGAGCAGGTGCAGATGATGGTCATGCACATGCTCAAACTCACCAGCAAGCCGCAAATCGACGCCTCGGATGCCCTGGCCATCGCCATTTGCCATGCCCACACCCGTTCCAGCCTGTTGCCTCATGGCCTGGGGGCTGCTCGCAGTCGCGGCGGTCGTCTTCGCCTGTGATCTGATAGCATCAGCCCTCGTGTTTTTTCCGTTGAGCGTTTTGCGCCTGTCCCGTCGGCGATCACGCTCATTTTGCTACCCGAAAGCCAGATCTGGCCAACGCTTAAGGATTTGAAACGTGATTGGACGTTTACGCGGCACCTTGGCTGAGAAGCAGCCGCCGCACCTGATTCTGGATGTAAACGGCCTGGGCTATGAGCTGGAAGTGCCGATGACCACCCTGTACCGATTGCCGTCGGTCGGTGAACCGATCACCTTGCACACCCATTTGGTGGTGCGGGAGGACGCCCAGTTGCTCTATGGTTTCATCGGCAAGCGCGAGCGTGACTTCTTCCGTGAGTTGATCCGCCTCAATGGCGTGGGCCCGAAGCTGGCGCTGGCCTTGATGTCGAGCCTTGAGGTCGATGAGTTGGTGCGCTGCGTCCAGGCACAGGACACCTCGGCGCTGACCAAGGTGCCGGGTGTCGGGAAAAAGACCGCCGAGCGTTTGCTGGTGGAGCTCAAGGATCGCTTCAAGGCCTGGGAGACCGTGCCGAGCATGTTCGCGCTGGTGCCGAACCAGCCGGATGCGCCGGCGCCGCTGCACAGTGCTGAAAACGATGCGGTCAGCGCGCTGATTTCCCTGGGTTACAAGCCGCAGGAGGCCAGCAAGGCGATCGCAGGCATCAAGGAGAAAGGCTTGAGCAGCGAAGACCTGATTCGTCGTGCCCTGAAGGGAATGATCTAAGTGATTGAAGCTGATCGTCTGATTGCCGCCACCGGTGGCCCGCGCGAGCGCGAAGAAGTCCAGGACCGGGCGATTCGTCCGGTCAGCCTGGCCGAGTACATCGGCCAGCCAACCGTGCGCGAGCAAATGGAGCTGTTTATCCAGGCTGCCCGCGGGCGCAATGAATCCCTGGACCATACGCTGATCTTCGGACCGCCCGGGCTGGGTAAAACCACGCTGGCCAACATCATCGCCCAGGAAATGGGGGTGTCGATCAAGAGCACCTCCGGGCCGGTGCTGGAGCGGCCGGGCGATCTGGCGGCGCTGTTGACCAACCTGGAACCTCACGATGTGCTGTTCATCGATGAAATCCATCGCCTGTCGCCCATTGTCGAGGAAGTGCTGTACCCGGCCATGGAGGACTTCCAGCTCGACATCATGATCGGTGAGGGGCCGGCTGCCCGTTCCATCAAGCTTGATTTGCCGCCGTTCACCCTGGTGGGGGCAACCACGCGCGCGGGGATGCTGACCAATCCGCTGCGTGACCGTTTCGGTATCGTCCAGCGCCTGGAGTTCTATAGCACGGCGGACCTGGCGACCATCGTCAGCCGTTCGGCCGGTATTCTCGGGCTGCCGCTGGACCCAGAAGGCTCGTTCGAAATTGCCCGGCGAGCACGTGGCACGCCGCGTATTGCCAACCGCTTGTTGCGTCGGGTGCGCGATTTTGCCGAAGTCCGGGCCAAGGGGCATATCACCAAGCCGATTGCCGACCTGGCGTTGAACCTGCTGGACGTCGACGAGCGTGGCTTCGATCATCAGGACCGGCGCTTGTTGCTGACCATGATCGAGAAGTTCGATGGCGGGCCGGTGGGGGTGGACAGCCTCGCGGCGGCGATCAGTGAGGAGCGGCACACCATCGAGGATGTGCTGGAACCGTACCTGATCCAGCAAGGCTATATCATGCGCACGCCCCGTGGCCGGGTGGTTACGCGGCACGCGTATCTGCATTTTGGGTTGAATATTCCGTCGCGCATGGGTGAGATGCCCGTGGTAGACGAGTTTCTGGATGCAGTGGACGATTAATAAGCGGTCTGCGCCGATTTTTTCGGGTTTTGCGCTGTCTCAGGTGGCTGCGAAACCCTTCTTTGCCAGGAAAGGCGCAGAAGTATGAAAAACAGTTGCCTGGCGGATTGGCAACCTGAGGAGTAAGCACTAGAGTATGCGCGCGCAAAACGGGCTAGAGTCGTTCGCACATCGTTGTCGCGTTTATTACGAGGACACCGATGCCGGCGGCATCGTGTATTACGTTAATTACCTCAAGTTTATGGAACGGGCTCGAACCGAGCGGCTTCGTGAGCTGGGCTTTGCCCAGTCGCAGCTGGCAGGCGAGGACCTGTTGTTTGTCGTGCATTCCAGCGAAGCGCGCTACCACGCGCCGGCGCGACTGGACGACGAGCTTCTGGTAAGTGCACAAGTAATCGAATTGAACCGTGTCAGCCTGCGCTTTAAACAGCAGGTCAGGCGAGCCGCGGATAATGCACTGCTCTGCGAAGGGCAGTTTTTGGTGGCCTGTGTGCGCACCCATAGTTTGAAACCCCGGGCCATTCCCGAAGCTCTACGCGCGGCTTTTGCCGGCGAGAGCGGCGCGGGTACACACTCAGAGCAGGAGATAAAGCGTGGAAGCTAACGTCGTCGACCATTCCTCCATGTGGAGCCTGGTCAGCAATGCCAGTATCGTTGTGCAACTGGTAATGCTGATCCTGGTAGCCGCATCGGTGACCTCATGGATCATGATCTTTCAGCGCAGCAACTTGCTGCGCGCCGGTCGACGTGCCCTGGAGAGCTTCGAGGAGCGCTTCTGGTCCGGTATCGACCTGTCCAAGCTGTACCGTCAGGCCGGCAGCAACCCGGACCCTGATTCGGGCGTGGAACAAATCTTCCGTGCCGGCTTCAAGGAATTCTCCCGCCTGCGCCAGCAGCCGGGCGTTGACCCGGAAGCGGTCATGGAAGGCGTGGCCCGTGCCATGCGCGTGGCCATTTCCCGCGAGGAAGAAAAGCTCGAGCAGAGCCTGCCGTTCCTGGCCACCGTCGGTTCCGTGAGCCCGTACATCGGTCTGTTCGGTACGGTCTGGGGCATCATGAACTCGTTCCGCGGCCTGGCCACTGCCCAGCAAGCGACCCTGGCCACCGTGGCTCCAGGCATTGCCGAGGCACTGATCGCCACGGCGATCGGCCTGTTCGCCGCCATCCCGGCCGTCATCGCGTACAACCGTTTTGCGGCGCGCAGCGAAACCCTGACCAGCCGTTACTACACCTTCGCCGATGAGTTCCAGGCGATCCTGCACCGTAAAGTGCACACCAGCGAAGAATAAGCAGGTATTTCCCAATGGCTTTAATCGCTCGAGCTCGCAAAAAGCGCAAGCCGGTTGCCGAGATGAACGTGGTGCCTTACATCGACGTGATGCTGGTACTGCTGGTCATCTTCATGGTGACCGCGCCGATGCTCAATCAGGGCGTGAAAGTTGATCTGCCCAAGGTTTCCAGCGAAGCCTTGCCGCAGGACAACAACACCCAGGTCCTGACCATTTCGATCAAGGCTGACAAGACCTATTACTGGAACCTTGGCAGCGAAGTCGACACCGACAAGCAACAGGATCGGGCAATGACCTTGCCGCAGATGACCGACGCGGTGACCAAGATCATTCGCGCCGGCACCGAAGGCGGCAAGCGCACCCAGGTATTCATTCGCGGCGACAAGACCGTCGACTATGGTTCCGTCATGGGCGCCATGGGTGGGCTGCAGAAAGCCGGGGTCGGTAACGTTGGCCTGATTACCGAGGCGCCCTGATGCAGCAACAGCGAGAGCCAACAGCCTCGGAAAGCTACTTCTGGCCTAGTGTCTGGGCGATTGCCCTGCACATTCTGGTGTTTGGCATGCTGTTCGTCAGTTTTGCCTTTACCCCGGAATTGCCGCCGGCCAAGCCGATCGTCCAGGCGACCCTGTACCAGTTGAAATCGAAAAGTCAGGCGACGACCCAGACCAATCAGAAGATTGCGGGTGAAGCGAAGAAATCCGCTGCGCGCCAGACCGAAGTCGAACAGATGGAGCAGAAGAAGGTCGAGCAGGAAGCGGTGAAGGCTGCGGAACAAAAGAAAGAAGAGGTGGCTCAAAAAGCCGAGGAAGCCAAGCAGGCCGACGAGTCCAAGAAAGCGGAAGAGGCGAAGAAGGCTGATGAAGCCAAAAAAGCCGACGACGCGAAGAAGACCGCCGAAGCCAAGAAGGCTGAAGAGAAACAATTGGCTGATATAGCCAAGAAGAAATCCGAAGAAGAAGCCAAGAAAGTCGCTGAAGAAGAGGCCAAGAAAGCGGCCGCTGAAGCAGCGAAGAAAAAGATAGTCGAAGACGCGAAGAAAAAAGCCGCGGAAGACGCCAAGAAGATAGCTGAAGCTGAAGAGGCGAAGAAGAAAGTCGCCGAAGATGCGAAGAAGAAAGCTGCTGCCGATGCTGCGAAGAAGAAATCGCAGGAAGCAGCACGTAAATCCGCCGAAGAGAAAAAGGCCCAGGCCTTGGCTGATTTGCTTTCCGACACGCCGCAGCGCCAGCAGGCCTTGGCCGATGAGCTGGGCGATGAAGTCGCGGGCAGTTTCGACGATCTGATTCGTGCTCGGGCAGCGGAAGGCTGGGCTCGTCCTCCTTCGGCACGCAAGAACATGACGGTCGTGCTGCAAATTGGCATGTTGCCAGATGGCACGGTGACTTCGGTCAGCGTGGCCAAGTCCAGTGGCGATGGTCCGTTCGACAGCTCGGCTGTGGCGGCGGTCAAAAACATTGGTCGTTTGACGGAAATGCAGGGAATGAAGCCAAGCGACTTCGCTCCCTATCGTTCATTCAAGATGACATTCACACCTGAGGATCTAGCCTTGTGAGAAACCTTCTTCGAGGAATGCTTGTCGTTATTTGCTGCATGGCAGGGATAGCGGCGGCGGATGAAAAAAACATTCTGGTCACCAGCGGCAGTGACCGGGCAACCCCGATTGCAGTCGTGCCGTTTGGCTGGCAGGGCGGTAGCGTCCTGCCGGATGACATGGCGGAAATCATCGGTAACGACCTGCGCAACTCGGGTTACTACTCGCCGATTCCAAAGCAGAACATGATCAGCCAGCCAACCCAGGCCAGCGAAGTCATCTACCGCGACTGGAAGGCCCTGGGTGCCCAGTACATCATGGTCGGCAGCATTGTTCCGGCGGGCGGTCGCCTGCAGGTGCAGTACGCCCTGTTCAACGTCAACACCGAGCAGCAAGTGCTGACCGGTAGCGTGTCGGGCGGTGTCGATCAACTGCGTGACATGGCGCACTACATCTCGGACCAGTCGTTTGAAAAGCTCACCGGTATCAAGGGCGCGTTCTCCACGCGTCTGTTGTACGTGACGGCCGAGCGTTTCTCCGAGAAGAACACCCGCTACACCCTGCAACGCTCCGACTACGACGGTGCTCGCGCGGTGACCCTGCTGCAATCGCGTGAACCGATCCTGTCGCCGCGTTTCGCGCCCGATGGCAAGCGCATCGCTTATGTCTCGTTCGAGCAGAAGCGTCCGCGTATCTTCATGCAGAACATCGACACCGGTCGTCGTGAGCAGATCACCAACTTCGAAGGCCTGAATGGTGCGCCAGCCTGGTCGCCGGACGGTTCTCGCCTGGCGTTCGTGCTGTCCAAGGACGGCAACCCGGACATCTATGTGATGAACCTGGGGTCGCGCCAGATCAGTCGTGTCACAGCCGGTCCCGGCATCAACACCGAACCGTTCTGGGGCAAGGATGGTTCGACCATCTACTTCACCTCCGATCGCGGTGGCAAGCCACAGATCTACAAGACCAGTGCCAGCGGCGGCGGTGCCGAGCGTGTGACTTTCGTCGGTAACTACAACGCCAACCCGAAACTGTCGGCCGATGAAAAGACCCTGGTGATGATCCATCGTCAGCAAGGCTTCACCAATTTCAAGGTGGCGGCCCAGGATTTGCAGCGCGGTAGCGTAAAAATCCTCACTGATAGCACTCTGGACGAGTCGCCTACTGTCGCGCCTAACGGCACCATGGTAATCTACGCCACCCGCCAGCAGGGCCGGGGAGTCTTGATGCTCGTGTCCATCAATGGACGCGTAAGGCTCCCACTTCCTACCGCACAAGGCGAAGTCAGAGAACCGTCCTGGTCCCCTTACCTGAACTGACGCGGCGCAACACGTATTACATAACACATTGGGGTTCATTAGGAGTTTCACGATGGAAATGCTGAAGTTTGGTAAGTTTGCTGCGCTGGCCCTGGCCATGGCTGTAGCTGTAGGTTGCTCGTCCAAAGGCGGCGACAATGCCGGTGAAGGCGCAGTAGATCCAAACGCTGGTTACGGCGCTAACACTGGTGCTGTTGACGGTTCCCTGAGCGAAGAAGCTGCTCTGCGCGCAATCACCACCTTCTACTTCGAATACGACAGCTCGGACCTGAAGCCAGAAGCCATGCGCGCTCTGGACGTTCACGCCAAGGACCTGAAAGCAAACGGCGCTCGCGTTGTTCTGGAAGGCAACACCGACGAACGTGGTACTCGTGAGTACAACATGGCACTGGGCGAGCGTCGTGCGAAAGCCGTTCAGCGCTACCTGGTACTGCAAGGCGTTTCCCCAGCCCAGCTGGAACTGGTTTCCTACGGCGAAGAGCGTCCAGTTGCTACCGGCAACGACGAGCAGTCCTGGGCTCAAAACCGTCGCGTCGAACTGCGTAAGTAATTCGTCATGCGAACATGCCGTCGTGCTGTAACTGTCTTGGCTCTCAGTCTCGCCCCGCTTGCGGTGTGGGCTGCGGTTCCTGTGGTCGATAACGATTCCGGTTATAACAATAGCGGGAGCAGTTATCCGCCTGCAGGTTACGGTACGAACGGCGCCTATGCCGGGGGAGGGGTTTCGACCCCTGTCTCGGCACAGGGCGAGCTGTTCAACCAACTGCAACAAATGCAGGAACAGATCGCACGCCAACAAGGCGTGATCGAGGTTCTGCAAAACGATGTTGCGCGCATGAAGCAAGAAAGCCTGGAGCGATACCAGGATCTTGATCGGCGTATTGGAACCGGCGGTGCATCCGCTGCGGCTCCTGAAAATTCTCCAGCCGGTGGCGATGCCGCCGGTGCTGCGGCAGGCGCGGGTGCTGCTACCCAGGCGCCAGCGGCCAGCAGCGAACCGGGTGATCCGGCGAAGGAAAAGCTCTACTACGATGCGGCCTTCGACCTGATCAAGGCCAAGGACTTCGACAAGGCCAGCCTGGCGTTTACCGCATTCCTGCGCAAGTACCCCAACAGCCAGTATTCGGGTAACGCCCAGTACTGGCTGGGCGAAGTGAACCTGGCCAAAGGCGACCTGCAAGGCGCCGGCCAGGCATTTGCCAAGGTTTCGCAGTTGTACCCCAAGCACGCCAAGGTGCCGGATTCGCTGTACAAGCTGGCTGATGTAGAGCGCCGCCTGGGTCATACTGACAAGGTCAAGGGCATTCTGCAGCAGGTCGTTTCCCAGTATCCGGGGACTTCCGCCGCTCAGTTGGCACAGCGCGATCTGCAGCGCATGTAAGGTTGTTTGACCGGCTTTACAAGAAACCCGCGCTTGCCGCGGGTTTTTTCGTTAGAATTCACGCCCTTTTTAGCAACACCGCTTTTTGGGATCTGCGCGTTGGCGGGGTTCCATCAAGTGCCTGACGGAGGCGGACAGCCTGTTTAGCTGTTACGCCCGTGGCGACTATGCAAGACACATTGAGAATTACCGAAGTTTTCTACTCGTTGCAGGGTGAAACGCGGACTGCCGGGCTGCCCACTGTATTCGTGCGCCTGACCGGTTGCCCACTGCGTTGCGGTTACTGCGACAGTGCCTATGCGTTCAGCGGCGGCACGGTTCGATCCCTCGACGACATCCTCGAGCAGGTTGCCGGCTTCAGGCCCCGTTATGTCTGTGTGACTGGCGGCGAGCCCCTGGCGCAACCCAATGCCATCCCTTTGCTCAAGCAACTCTGTGATGCCGGCTACGAGGTGTCGCTGGAAACCAGTGGCGCCCTGGATATCAGTGCGGTCGATCCACGGGTCAGTCGCGTCGTCGACCTGAAGACCCCGGGCTCCAAGGAAGCGCATCGTAACCGCTACGAGAACATCGAGCTGCTGACCCCCAACGATCAGGTCAAGTTCGTGATCTGCTCGCGGGAGGATTATGACTGGGCGGTGTCCAAGCTGATTCAGTACGGCCTCGACCAGCGAGCCGGTGAGGTGTTGTTCTCGCCGAGCCATCACGACCTGAATGCGCGCGACCTGGCGGACTGGGTTGTCGCGGACAACCTGCCGGTGCGCTTGCAATTGCAGTTGCACAAATATCTTTGGAACGACGAGCCGGGGCGCTGAGATGACTGAACAACTGAATCAAGTAGAAAAACGTGCTGTCATTCTGCTGTCCGGCGGACTGGACTCGGCGACTGTCGTGGCCATGGCCCAAGCCGAAGGCTACAGCTGCTACACCATGAGCTTCGATTATGGCCAGCGTCACCGTGCCGAGTTGCATGCGGCCGAGCGCGTGGCGCGTGACCTGGGCGTGGTCGAGCACAAAGTGATTGGCCTGAACCTGAACGGCATTGGCGGTTCGGCACTGACCGACAGTTCCATCGACGTCCCTGAAGCGCCGAGCGAAGGCATTCCGGTGACGTATGTGCCGGCCCGCAATACCGTATTCCTTTCATTGGCGCTGGGCTGGGCCGAAGTGCTCGGTGCGCGGGATATCTTCATTGGTGTCAACGCCGTGGACTACTCCGGTTACCCGGATTGCCGTCCCGAGTTCGTCGAAGCCTTCGAGCGCATGGCCAACCTGGCGACCAAGGCCGGGGTGGAAGGGCAGGGCTTCCGTATCCAGGCGCCGCTGCAGAACCTGAGCAAGGCGCAAATCATTCAGGCCGGCGTCAAGCTCGGCGTCGATTATGGGCTGACCGTATCCTGCTATCAGGCGGACGATAACGGCCGTGCCTGCGGCAAGTGCGACAGCTGCCGCCTGCGTGCGGAAGGCTTCGCGGCGGCCGGGATCAGCGACCCAACACCTTATTTTTGAATTATTTTCAAAAAGGTGTTGAATAGTCCTTAAAAATCAGTATTATACGCGCACCACACAGCGGGTCGTTAGCTCAGTTGGTAGAGCAGTTGGCTTTTAACCAATTGGTCGTAGGTTCGAATCCCACACGACCCACCATATTTGGCGGTTTAGAAAATCCGGAAGGCCCACGCAAGTGAGGATTTCCGGGTTTTTTTTTGCCTGAAATTCAGTGCTCGCAGGTCTGGAGGGTGGGGCTTTCGCTAAGGTAGTAGTGGTTGCCCGGTTTTACCGCGTCGCCGCGATTTTCAGTTCCCACGGTTTAAAACTCAGCCACAACAACACCCCTGGTACCTGCAACGCGATCATCACTCCCAGCGACCACTGATAAGCCTCCACTGGATGCCCTTGTCCAGATCTTGGCCACAGGTTCAGGATTTCCCCTATCAACCATTGCAGGACGAACGCCAGCACGAACACCACCAGGTTGAACGATGAACTGACCCGCCCGGCCAGTTCAGGCGATACCGACTGAGCGACGATCGCGTAGTTCATGGTGGTGGAGGTGCCGAAGAAGCTGAACCCCATTGCAATCAGTAGCGGCGATACGGGTAGTTCGCTGATCATCAGTGATTGAAATACGATGAAGATTGAAACCCCGGCGCCGCACACCATGATCGGCTGCACACCAAAGCGCCGCAGGTAGTCGGTGAGCGAGCCGAAGGCCAGCGAGCCTGCCACCATTGCCACGGTGCCCCAGAGTAAGGTATTGGCCATGCCGGACTCGTTCAACTGGGCGACATCGCGTAGCCACGGCCCCATCCATAGCGACAGCACCGACATGTAGATCGCATGGGCAAACACCGAGTACAACGCCAGTCGCCAAAATACCCAGGAGGAGTAAAGCGTTCCCACGGCCTTGGACATTTCGGCAAGAGTGGTGTGTTTGGGGTTGTAGGTGCGCGGCACGCTCCGATGTATGACTACGCAGACGAACAAAGTCAGCAGCGCCAGAATCAAGAATGCTTCACGCCATGAGATCCACTTGAGCAGTTCATGCAGCGGCGTGGTGGATGCCATTGCGCCCAAGCCGCCCACAGATAACAGGCATGCTGTACTCAGCGGCAGGCGTTCGGCAGGTAGCCAGATCGCGCACGCCTTGATCGCACTCATCAGCGAGCCAGCAACACCTAGGCCGATCAGGCCGCGACCAATGATCAGGCCCAGTTCCGTATGGGAGAAGCTGAAAATCAGCGAGCCCAACACAGCGAACAGCAGCATGGGTGCCTGCACGCTACGCGGACCGTAGCGGTCGAGCATGACGCCCAGCGGAATCTGCGCTGCGGCGAAAGTCAGAAAGTACACGCCGGTCAACAGGCCGAGGCTACTGGCGGGCAGGTGCAGTTCCCGTTCCAGATCCACGTAGATCAAGGCGTTGACCGTGCGAAACAGATACGAAACAAAATGCCCGAGGCCAAATGGGATGAATATGGTCAAAAACAAGTACAAAAACGAGTGTTTGGCTTCCTTATCGGCTTTGGTGCAGGAGTCTATGTTCTCATTACTCACGTCGCAGGCGTCTCGCATGTGGAAAAGGTTGTGCGTATTTCACAGCAGAAACGACCCCGCTCATCTTCAAGCCAAAGCTCATCGGGGCACGGTCGCATTTCCGAGAACTTTACGTGACCAGCGTTCTTCAGGGCGTTGCTGATGCCGTCGAAGGACAACGGGTTATCGAAGTCGAGGAACAGCGGTTTGGGTTCGGTATCGATCTTGATGAAGGCATAACGGGGCAAGCCATGATCGGCGGCCCAGGCACGCCATTGCAGAGTGTGTTCAAGCTCGTCGACCGAGCCCTTCGGCTCTGGCAGGCGATCTCTGGTGAATAGCCAGGAAGCGCGCTTGTAGAGGGTACGACCCAACCAGATACGTCGGTGCTCGTGTTTGGCCACGGCACTACCGGCCAGGGCGAAGCCCAGCCGATGAATAGCGGTGGAATACACACACAGCAAGTCTTCGCTGAACTCCCCCAGGGCGTCGACCACTTGCAGGCGACCATTCACTCGCAGCACTTTTGCCCTACCGGCGGCAAACTGCTGGTTCGCCGCGACACAACCGCCACCAGAAGGCAGTACCAGTTGCAAGTAAGAGGGCTGCAGCGGCCAGTCTATGTGCGAGCGTTGATAACTGTCGGGCGAGTCCGCGAGCATCAGGCGAGGGCGTTGGAAAATCGCCTCTACCTGCTGGTTTATCTGCGTATTGAACGGTCCGAACGGTGCGGCAACGGGCTGGCTCAGCGTATGGACTGCCGGATGCACTTCACCCACGATGATTTCGTAATCGCCACGATTGAACGCCGCCACCGACGCGCTGGAAAGCAGGATATCCGGAGAGTGATAGTCACTGCCAAAGACCTCGAAGCCGGCGACCTCCAGATCGGCGTTCAACAGGGTGATCAGGCGTTCGATGTCCGCCGCACAAAGATGCACCTCAGGATGCGCTGGGAAGTCCTGAAGTAGATGCGTCCAGGCCGTTTTCAGGCGCTGATCGAGGTCGAGGATGATGCGCGCTTCCAGTGCCGGAAACAGAGGAGCAAGCGTGCTGATCAAATCGAGAAAATCAACCTGCTGCCCGGGGTTATCAGTGTGGCGCTGTTCCCAGACCTCAATGAAAGCCTCATTGAGTTGATGCGCGATGGCTTTGATCAGCCACTGATTGATGCGCATCAGCGGCGCCAGCTCTTCGTTGACTTGATTGAGCATGGCTTGGCCGAGGCTGATGTCCATGTTTCTCGAACAATCCTCGTACACCGGGTAACGGCCGACATACATGGCGCCGGTTTCTCGGCTGAGGTCGACCCCTGCCTCGCCCAGCAGTTGGTTCAAGCCCTCCAGGCATTCGGTCCGGCGCAGCAGGTCGCCGTGGGCATAGTCGCGGCGCAAACCTTCCAGTGCTTCAAGGCGCGATTGCCAGACCTGGCTGAATCTATGGGATACCCCTGCGTTGGCCAAGCAGTGTTGTAGCCGCACGATTGGATTACGCTCACGAGGGGACATTTGCCAGCCTCGGTGCACGATCCGGTTGCTCACAAGGTGTTCCAGTAGATCGTGCAATGTGCTGGCAGCGACTTCCGAACAGGCGCTCAACACCCCGGCAAACGTCGGTTCTCGACCCTGTTGGTCACTGATGTAGTGCAGTACCTGTGCGGTTTTCGGGTTGAGGGGCTGGCTTTTGCCAATCGGCATGAACAGGGTCTGTTCGTTCAGGTAGCAACCGAAATTGAGCTGCAAGGGCATGCGGTCGGTGTCTGGACACTGCAGGTTGATCTGTTCTACCAACCGCTGTACCACCCAATTTTCGAAGAAGGTGCGGCGTTCCTTGATCCACGCCGTGTCGCCCTGGGTTAGCCGTATATGCTCCGTCTGGCGGTCATCGAACCGGCCCCAGGCCAAAGGTCCGAAAAAACTTGAGGTATCGTTCTTGGCGCAGAAACGTTGCGCGTAGCTCCAGCCCAAACGCAGCTTCTGCTTTTTGCGGGTGTCGTTTCTGTTGTGCCGGTCCCTGACCAGCTCACGGATGCGTGTCATCGCCGACGGGTTGGATATGAACAAGGCCTCGGCCACCGCTTCGTCATCCAGGAAGTCGATCAGCCCTTGGCGGGCGCTTTCCAGATAGGCGTCGTATTCCTGGGTGGCCTCTTCACACGCCGAAGTTCGCTCCAACAAACCGTTCCAACGCTGCAAAGCTTCGGCCAGAGATTCGCGCAACACTTCCGGCAGGTCGGAGGACTGCAGGACTTGGTCCTCGTTGAGTTTGCGGATGAGTTTTCGGCAGGCCTGGGGTGAATGCGAGTTGGCCTCTTCAAGTAACGTTGCCTTCTGTGCCTGCAATGAGCGGAAGTCTTGTTCAAAGGCGCGGCACGATGGCAGCTCAGCGAATCGGCCCAAATTCGTCAAGTGATGAATGGGGAAACCGGTCGATCGCAGCCAAAAGTACTGTGAGCTTTCCATGTTCTAGACCGGCATCCTGATTGCGTTGAGTCGATGCAGTTTACCGAGCAGTGCCAGGTCTTCGCCGCTGGGTTGCGCGGCGGCTGTGGAACTCAGCATCTGCATCAAGGTGTCTTGAGACTGCGGTTGCTCCAGGCATTGGTAGAGGTGCGCCGCGCGCGGGCCTATCAGCGTAAATTTGTGGCGGGCCTCAGGGGTGGGCAAATACACCAGGATGTGTTGGCTGGTTTCCTCAGGGCTGCTACGCCCCAGCAGGCTTTTATCACGCAACCAGTGCGACAGCGCATAACGGCTCTGGTAAATGCGTGCACCGTCAGTGCGCTGATAATATCCCGGCACTACGTCGCTGGCTTCTACCAGCCCGGTGTAGAGGCGCACACATTCGCGTTCAAGCCCCATCAGGTCGCGAATCTGCGGGTAGTCAGCGAGTTCCTGGCGTTCGAGCAAAAAGCCCAGCGCCGAATCGCAATAGCCATAAACCCTTGGTCCGTAGTCGAACCACTCTTGTTGACGCAGGAATGCCTTGGACAGTGTCGGTAGATCCAGCCCGATGTTGATCAGTGCACGCAAAGTCAATGGGGCGCCGGTTTCCAGCGCATTGATAAAGGAATTGGCCAAGCGGAACTGATAGTTTTCGACGAACCATTTCACCCTATCAAACTGACTGGCGTAGGCGTGCAGAATCGCCCGCTCGTCATTGGGAAAGTGTTGCAGCCATTGAGTCGCGCCCTGAGCCTCATATAACTGCTTCTGCAGTGTTTCATCGCGAAGCAGGCGTCGCCATAGCTTCCAGACTAGCTCAGCATCCATGCATCAGCTCCTGTATCGGTTTTGTGTAGTGGTTCCAGATTTTCTGTGCGCGCCGCACATCGGTGACGATCATGTGTTCGTCATTGGCTTCCATCACTCGTGTCCGTGCGTGGTGAGCCTGCCCCTGGTATTCCAGGATGATCGCCGAGGGTTGGGTGCGTGACATGAGTTCCTGGTACAGATCCCAAACAGGTTCGGGTACACACGAGTCATGCCAGTCGTGGTAAAGCCCTTCGTGCCAACTGCCGCCGGCCAGATGCACCGAGATCACCTTGTCCAATGGCAAGGTGTCGAGGTAGTCGCGCAAGTCGAAGTTTTTCAGGTTCAGGTGATTGGTGTAGATGTTGTGCAAGTCCAGATGCAAAAAGGTGCCGGACTGCTGCACGAGTCGGGCCAGGAACTCGGCTTCACGCATTTCTGCGCCCGGACATTGCAGATAATAGGCGGCGTTTTCATGGGCCAGCGGCGTCCCGTAATGCGCCTGCAACGTCTTCGCGCGTTCGGCGCAGCGCAGCACCTCGGCATTGGAAAACTGCAGCGGGCTGCTCCAGATATCCAGCCAGGAGTTGTCGCCATAAAAACAATGGTTGGCGACCCATGGGCTGTTCAGCATCTTGGCTAGGGGTACGTGGCGTTGCACGGCGGCGGTTTTTTCAAGAGGGCTGAAACCAAAGTCGCAACCGTAATTGGAATGCGCCAGCAGCGTGAATTTCTCAGCCAGCCGGTTGATCATCGCCTGGGCCGCGGGCCTGATAATCTGCGGGCCATCCATGGGGGCCATGATGTTGTCGAGCAGTATTTCCAGCACATCGACTTCGATGTCCTCAAATGGAAACCAGTCGAGGATCTCGGGGTTGTACTGGATACCCACACCAATCGGTTCGGGCTTAACGAAGTGAGCCATGTGGTTGCCCAGTCAGAGGAAGAAGGCGGCTCCCTCGGCGTAAAGCCGAGGAAGCGCGGGACGATCAGGCGAAAACTTTGCTTTCGATGATTTCGATATCGTCGAGGTCGAATTCCTCGAACGGCGTATCGTTGAGGGCTTGCGGCGCTACGCTGCTAGCGGATTCGGTGGTGAGTTCATCCGTGTTGGCGATAGCTGGGGCCATTGTAGATTGAGTCATGACACTGTCCTTACGGGTGGTTGAAAAGGCGAATCAGGGTGGCTGCGGTGAAACACCAGGCGATTACCCAGCCCAGGCAGGTCAACAGGAATGTGCTCCAGTAGAGCCTGCGCAATGCAGGGGAAACCGCTTCCAGCGGCGCGGTGCGCCAATGCCGCTTTACATAGTTGAATGCACGCTGGCGCAGGCGCGGTTGTCCGAGAACTTCGGTAATCGCCAGGTACGTGTCACCATTAAAAATGGGCAGCAGCGTCGGTACGAGGGAAACTAACGAAGCCACGATCATCACCACAAAAAGAGCAGGCAACCCCCCTTGGGAATCACGGAACATTGCCCACAGGACAATGCCCACACCTGCATACAGAAGGCTGACCAAGGGGCCTGCAAGAATGGTGATCACTCGTTGGTTCAGCGGCAGCCGCGACCACTGCGCCTGCACCGGACGTACCCAGCCGGTAGCCAGCAACAAGTAAATGCCGATTCCGAAATCGTTGACCTTGACCCCATAGTGACGACAGGCCATCGCGTGCCCCAGTTCATGAAGGGCGATGGAAGTCAAAATGACCGGGAAGTGCCAGAGCAACCAGCGGTAACTTTGGATATATGTGTCGCCAGCATCGGTCATGAACGTGCCGAAGTGCGCGCCCAGGTACACGAAGCTCGCTAGGGCCAGCGCCAGCAGCGGCAAAATGAATGTCGCGCGGCAGCACCAGGGCGCCAACCGGTAAATGTGATCGAGCAGTGGCTGCGGGTTGGTTTTCACCAGATTAATCAGCAGATGCTCTTTCAGCGGGCCGTAGGTGATGCCCGTGGCGGGGTCGCGCAGGTCCTTTTTATGCGCGGTTTGCTCGCTGCTCAGCAGTTTCAGGTTGAGCAACTTGCGCTCGAACTGCGCAAGCTTCTCAGGGCTGACCTTGATTCGATGCTGCGCAAGGGCGGCCTCGGCAATATCGTGCAGGCTTCGCTGGCCATCGAAGAGCAAAGCAAGTGAGTACTCGGCCCTGCCCAGTTCAAAGCCAATATCATTACGGGGGTCGTAGAGGTTGTAGCGCCACATGACCGAATCGGCTGGCGGCGGGGTCACGACCAGGTCATCCCTGAAGCAGGAATGGATTTTGGCCCTCGACTTTTCGAGGGCACATGCAGAGGCACTCATGCGCGGGCTCGCAACGCGTGCAGGCTGGGCATGTACGAATCCTGAAGTGCCTTGCGGCCCTGGGCCTTAATGCTTTCGAGGTGTTCGGTGACAGGTTGGGCACAGACGCGCCCTAGCACGAATACAGCTCCCGGCCGGGTCGGCCCGCATACGGGCTCATGGGTGGTCTGGATCGGTACCCAACCATGCCGGCACATCAGGTACTCGATGCTGCTGGCACTCAAGTAACGGCGATGGTTATGGGTTAGAAACCCTTGTTCGATGCCATAACCCAGCGCGCGACCTTCAATCAACAACAACCCGTCTTCGGCACTGGCCTGCCGACAAAGTTGCATGACTTGGTTGACATCATGAACATGTTCCAGCGAACCATTGATGATGATCAGGTTGAAATCACCACTTGCGCTCATACGTTCGGCACCCACCGGGTCGATGTCCAGGCCGATGTTTTTGCCGTATTTCACATAGGCCCGGTCGGGGTCATTGCCTCTTACTGTCCAGCCCCGTTTAGCGAAAGGAATCATCACGCCACCGGCGGAACAACCGACGTCAAGCATTTTGCCTTGGGCGGGAAGCACATCTTGCAAGTACCGATACAGGTATTCGCCGCGGCGTACCTGATCGAGAAAGAAGGTACGCTCCGGTTCCGTATTGCCGAACAAACTTAAGCGGTAGAATTTGTCGTAGTACGCGCTGTAGAAAGCTTCCTCGAAGCGGTATTTTTGGAAAATATGTCCACAATCCTGGCAACCTAACACCGGTAATGCCACTGCTTGGTCACCGGGACCCCGGATGTTTTCCAGCAAAACCCAATGTTCTTTTGAATTGCACAACTCACAAATCATTTTTCGCGCGCGAAACGTGTCTGGCATCTGCAAAAGTTGCAAGTACTGTTGCTCTATGGTTGCGCTCACGATCACATCCTGGTTACTTGATGCAGAAGAAGCCTTCAAAGCAAATGTACTTGAAAATACTGGTTGTATCTTTGAAGCCGGCGCGAGATAACATGTCGATATTGCCGGTCGTGGAAAAAGGCTCAAGTACACCTTTCAAACTTCTGGTTTTCGCCAGGATTTCATCGGCGTTATAACCTTGGTTCCGCTTATAATCTACATACAGGCTACTGAGGATGTCTTGAAAGCGTGCGTCTGGGGCGCGTACTTTTTCAAACATGATAAAAGTACCACCCCAGTTCAAGGATTCGTAGATACGATCGAACAAGGTTTGGCGAATACGCGGGTGCACGAATTGGATAGTGTAATAAGCAACTATCAGATCGCTTTTTTCATAGGGAAAGGTCAGAATGTCATCAGTAATAAAGCTGACATTATGCTGCGGTAATGCGCTCAAAAGCTCATTCGCCTTGCGGGTCATGGCTTCTTCCACATCAATTCCCACCCACTTCACCGAGGCGCAATGGCGCTGTGCAAGTTGCCGAGTGAGGGTGCCGGTGGAACTGCCAAGTTCGTAGCAGGTGCTATCGTTCTTTACAAAAAAGTCGCTGAGCGACAGCACGATATCGTGTCCATCCTTGTATTTGGGTACGGATTTCGATACATGGGAGTCAAAGTGCTCAGGGGTCGCGCCTCCGAAACTCCATGAGGCATTACTGGACTCTACGCCATCACCGACGGTTTCGTAGAGAGTGGTTGGCGAAGTCGTTAGGGAAGACATGTATGTCACATCCTTGTCCGATAACAATCGGTGCGCGCGAGTGTAGTTATTTTTTTTGTGCAGGCAGAGGTTATCCGTTCCTAATTAATGTGTCATCACTGTTTTTGTGGGAGATTGATATTTGTTTTGTAGGGAGGTTCCTAAGAAGTGACAGATAGATACATTGAGTAGAGGAGCTCTGTCGCGTCATGGGTTTGTCGATAAACTCTCCCTGGTAGTCGTACAGGATGGTCTTTGGGTTAAGCCTTCGAAACGCTTACTCCGCGCTGGAAAAAGTTCAACGACTAGCTGGCAGATACTGGCAAGGATAACAATGGGCGGTTGGACGGCGGTTGGTACTTCAGGCGATGTGCCGGTTTGACTAGGGGCGCGGCGTTACGAAACACCACAGCGATAGGAAGGGTGCAGTTCAGAACGATGATTTTATTGTTGTCCTAAATATCTCGCACACCGATTGTTCGATTGTACGTGCGTCGACTGTCAGGGTGAGATTAGATCAGTACAAGGGTCAAAGTGATCCTTGAAGGGCGGCATCATATTGTCTAGGCACAACCATCCGTCAGACGCTTGCAGGAGCAGACTGTTCAATTGGTTTTCAAGCTGTTCTAAAAATCCGGAAGGCCCACGCAAGTGAGGATTTCCGGGTTTTTTTGCCTTCGAAACAGTGCTCACGCCATCGGTGAGCTGACGGGCTCTGGCAGGTCGGTTTTCTTGGCGTGCGAGTCTGCTCTGCATGGGCTAGTCGCTTGTTGCAATGAAAGTGCTCAGCGCCTTGAGAAGCTCGGCCGGGCGTTCAATCATCGGTAGGTGGTTGCAGCCTTCAAGAGTGACCGTGCTGTTCGTTTGGCGGGCAGGAAGGCCATTTTGCAGGGTGTCCAGCGCCGAGACATCGATCACCTTATCCTTGCGGCACCAGATGCCGAGTACCGGCATGCTCAACTCTTTCAGTCGGTGGTTGAGCGCGAACCATTGGGCGGGCGGGCGGATCTGCGCCAGTGTGGAGTCGATAAACGCTCGCTGCGCACGGTTGGCAAGAATCGCTTGCTGCACCTGCTGATCAGACATGTACGGTGGGTCCAGATACACGAGGCGGGCGGTGCGTTCGACGCCTGCGCGATTATCGTAGATAAACGGATTGCCCCCGGCATTCAGCATCCGCATGAAGTCGTTCTCAGCGAAACTCAGCCCCAGCGCCCCAACCAGCACCAGCCGGCTTACCCGTTGTGGTTGATTGGCTGCGTATACGCCGGCAATGGCTCCACCCATTGAATGCCCGACGAGAATGATGTTGTCCGCGTCGAGTGCAAGAACAAACTCATGGAGCCGGGCCGCTTGAGCATCGATATCGTAGTTCGCATGTTCAATGTAGCTGGACGCTCCCCAGCCGGGGAGGTCGGGGATGATGACGTGGAAGCGGGAGCTTAGCGCCTGCCCAAATTCGAGCCAGACTTCCTTGCGTGATGAAAAGCCGTGGACGAGTATGACGGTCGCTCCATGTCGCTCGCCTTCGTAATAGGACCAGGTGCTGCTGCCTGCCTGGATCGACTGGGAGCACAGGGGGGGTGTTTCGCAACGCTCGGTTGTCGCGGCGGCATGCAGATCAGCGCCCGACAATACGAGCGCTGAAGACATCAGCCATGCCGTCAGTAGCGATGCCGAGTGGCTGTTTATGGTTTTAATGAAGCGTTGGATCGACATGCTGTTGTTCCATCCTTTTGTTGTCCACCCTGTTTCCCTGGAGGGTGGGGCATATGTGGCAGTGACATAGCACTGCCGGCCGCAGTTGCGCAGGCTAGTGGTAAATCCATTCAAGTCCTGCGCATTAAATGCCGCAGCGGATGTTTTTTCTGAAAGATCAAGGCCCTAGGATTTGTTTCAGGACGCTTCTATTCATCACGCAGGTCAGAATGATCTTTTGCATCCGCGGGATATTCTGTAGCCTTGCCCGGCTTCAATGTTGTCCGTGCCTGATGACTACTCACTCTCCCGGCGGTACCTCGAAAGGTCCGGAGCCGGGTGTATACTTGACTTTCGCGCGAAAGCGCCCGCAGGTCTTGCGATCATGACGCAAATTTCCGAACGCCTTCTGGTTCAAGCTCACCTCGATGCCAAGCAGCCCAAGCCGCTGACTGCCGAAGAGCAAGCCCATTACCGCAGTGCCATCGCCGCCGAGCTCAAGGCTCAGGATGCGGTGCTGGTTGCCCACTTCTATTGCGACCCGATCATTCAGGCCCTGGCCGAAGAAACCGGCGGCTGTGTTTCCGACTCCCTGGAAATGGCCCGCTTCGGCAATGCACACCCGGCCAAGACCGTAGTGGTGGCAGGCGTGAAATTCATGGGAGAGACGGCGAAAATCCTCAACCCGGAAAAACGCGTGCTGATGCCGACCCTGGAGGCGACCTGTTCGCTGGACCTGGGGTGCCCGGTAGACGAGTTCTCGGCGTTCTGTGACCAGCATCCGGAGCGTACGGTGGTGGTGTATGCCAACACCTCGGCAGCGGTGAAAGCACGAGCGGACTGGGTCGTGACTTCCAGTTGCGCGCTGGAAATCGTCGAAAGCCTGATGGACAACGGCGAGACGATCATCTGGGGCCCGGACAAGCACCTGGGCACCTACATCCAGCGCAAAACGGGCGCCGACATGTTGCTCTGGGACGGGGCGTGCATCGTCCATGAAGAGTTCAAGGCCAAGCAGCTGGAAGACATGAAGGCGCTGTACCCGGATGCGGCCATCCTGGTGCACCCGGAGTCGCCAACGGCGGTGATCGAGTTGGCCGACGCGGTGGGCTCCACCAGTCAGTTGATCGCAGCGGCGCAAAGCCTGCCGAACAAGACCCTGATCGTGGCCACCGACCGCGGCATTTTCTACAAGATGCAGCAGCTGTGTCCGGACAAGGTGTTTATCGAAGCGCCTACGGCCGGCAACGGCGCGGCATGCCGCAGTTGCGCGCATTGCCCGTGGATGGCGATGAACACCCTTGAGCGCACGTTGCAGTGCCTGCGAGAGGGCTCAGGCGAGATCTTCGTCGAGCCGGCGCTGATCCCCCAGGCGATTCGCCCGCTCAAGCGCATGCTCGACTTCACCGCGGCTGCGCGGATGAAGCTGGCGGGTAATGCCTGATCGTCTACTTTGACTGCCTGGCAAAACGCCCCGATGGTTCGTCATGCTGGTCAGTTAAGGGGAGGGTGCTCAATACATCCTCTTCGTGGCGAGAGCGCTTGCTCGCTCGCCACGGGTTCTTCACTCGCTTCAAATTTTTCTTAACAGCAGTGGTGCCCGATGACTTTGGGCGTTTTGGTATCTGGCGGGTCACTTTTTCTTCTTCGGGATCCGCACCAGCTGGCTGTTGGAGTACATGTCGTGCCAGCTGCGTTTCTGTTTGTCGAAGAGCATCCAGAAGAAACCCAGGCCGACGCACAGCAGCGACGCGATCGAGACCACAAAGCGCAGCAGCGCCTGCCACAGGCTGATGGCCGAGCCGTCGGCGTTCTGCACGCGGATGCACCAGACCTGCATGCCCAGGGTCTGGCCGGAATAGGTCCAGAACTTGGCGAAGAAACCAAACAACACGAACAGCAAGATGGTGGAGAGTAGGGGATCGCCGTCCAGTGCGCCGGCATCGGTCAGGGCGCGCATCCGCTCTTCGCCGATGATTGCCATCTGGATCATCTTGTAGACGCCGCCTGTGACGATCAGCAGGGCGGTGCACAGCAGGAAGTCGTAGAACATCGCTGCCAGGCGACGACCCAGGCCGGCGATGGGGAACTCACCCTGGGGACTGAGCAGGTGTTTCGACATGGAATGGCTCTCGGCTGATAAAAAGAAGCCATTTTACGGAATTACGCGCACAAAAAAGCCCCTGATGTCAGCATCAGAGGCTTTTTAGTAACAGAAGATCAGCCTTCTGCTTGAACTTCGTCAGCTTGCATGCCTTTTTGGCCCTGCACCGCGATGAAGGTCACTTTCTGGCCTTCTTTCAGGCTCTTGAAGCCGTTGCCCTGGATGGCACGGAAATGTACGAACAGATCCGGGCCGCTTTCTGGAGTGATAAAACCAAAACCTTTTTCGTCGTTAAACCACTTGACGGTGCCGCTCTGACGTTGGGACATTTCTTATTTCCTATGACGCAAAAATTGATGGCAGCCTCTTTCTCATGAAAGAGTACTGGGGCTGGTTGCAGGAAAGTAGAAAGACGTAGAACGGGTGTAGCAAACTTGTTGGCTACTGCCCAGGTCACGATTCCAGGCGACCCATGCAAACACAGTGAACAAACTCTACGCCAACTACGAGAGAAAAAACAAGCCCCCTGTAAGCCTTGTGCCGCTGGGCTTGTGGCGGTTTCGTCGGGTTTTGCTGCGGCTTGATCGATACCGTTGTTCACATGTTTTCGAACGTTATAACGCAAGTTCATTATCGAAGCTTAGAGTCAAACGTTTGCACTGTTTCATGGCGGTTGCGTTACAGATTAGTGCGCTGTTACGCAACCGCGTTACTTATAGGAACAGTCAATCAGCCGCGATAGTAGCGTTGCGGAACAAATGGCATTTTGCTTACAAGCAAAGGCACCTTTTTCCCACGCACGATGGCCCAGACCCGGGTATCGAGTGCGATGTACGCACTGTCCAGGTAACCCATTGCCAAGGGACCACCCAGGGTGGGCCCGAAGCCGCCACTGCAGACGCTGCCGATGATCTCGCCCGCTTCGTTGACGATTTCCGCGCCTTCGCGCACCGGTGTGCGTTCTTGAGGCCGCAGGCCGACGCGTTTGCGGCCGACGCCGTTCTGTTGCTGGGCAAATACGCTTTCAGCCCCCGGGAAGCCGCCGGCACGGGCGCCATCGGCACGCCGAGGCTTGGAGATAGCCCACAGCAGGCTCGCCTCGATCGGGGTGGTCTCGGTGTTCATGTCATGGCCGTAGAGGCACAGGCCGGCTTCCAGGCGCAACGAGTCGCGGGCACCCAGGCCAATCGCGGCGACTTCCGGTTCGGCCAGCAGGGCGCGGGCCAGGGCTTCGGCATTGGCGGCCGGTACGGAGATTTCAAAACCGTCTTCGCCGGTGTAGCCCGAACGGCTGACAAAGCACTCGACACCCAGCAAGGTCACGCGGGCGAACTGCATGAAGGTCATTTTTGCCACTTCAGGGGCCAGGCGGGCGAGCACGGTGACCGCGACCGGACCTTGCAGGGCGAGCAGGGCGCGCTCTTCGAACAGCGGCTCGATGCTGCACTGCTCACCGAGGTATTTGCGCAGGTGCGCCAGGTCCTGGTCCTTGCAGGCGGCGTTAACCACCAGGAACAGTTCGTCGTTACCGAGGTTGGCGACCATCAGGTCGTCGAGGATACCGCCGGTTTCGTTGGTGAACATGGCATAGCGCTGCATGCCCACGGGCAGGTCGATGATGTCCACCGGCACCAGGGTTTCCAGGGCCTTGGCGGCTTGGGCGCCGGTCAGGCGGATCTGGCCCATGTGCGAGACATCGAACAGGCCGGCCTGCTCACGGGTGTGCTGGTGCTCCTTCATCACGCCGAGCGGGTACTGCACCGGCATGTCGTAGCCGGCGAAGGGCACCATGCGGGCGCCGAGCTCGATGTGGAGTGCGTGCAGCGGGGTTTTCGACAGGTTTTCGGTGGACATAGACAACTCCTGGAAAATGTACTGGGGCAGACGGGTATGCCTCAGCACTCGATAATGTTGACCGCCAAACCGCCACGGGCGGTTTCCTTGTATTTGCTTTTCATGTCGGCGCCGGTCTGGCGCATGGTGCGGATGACCTTGTCGAGGGAGACGAAGTGCTGACCGTCGCCACGCAGGGCCATGCGTACCGCGTTGATGGCTTTGACCGAACCCATGGCGTTGCGCTCGATGCAGGGCACTTGCACCAGGCCGCCAATCGGGTCGCAGGTCAGGCCGAGGTTGTGTTCCATGCCGATTTCGGCGGCGTTCTCCACTTGCTGGACACTGCCGCCCAGCACTTCGCACAGGGCGCCGGCAGCCATGGAACAGGCCACGCCGACCTCACCCTGGCAGCCGACTTCGGCGCCGGAGATCGAGGCGTTTTCCTTGTACAGGATGCCGATGGCGGCCGCCGTGAGCAGGAAGCGCACCACACCGTCTTCATTGGCGCCGGGGATAAAGCGCATGTAGTAATGCAAGACGGCCGGGATGATCCCCGCTGCACCGTTAGTGGGCGCGGTCACCACGCGCCCGCCGTTGGCGTTTTCTTCGTTGACGGCCAGGGCATACAGGTTCACCCAGTCCAGCACGGACAGTGGGTCGCGTAGCGAGGACTCCGGGTTCTTGCACAGTTGCCGGTGCAACGCCGCCGCGCGCCGCTTGACCTTCAGGCCACCGGGCAAAATGCCTTCGTTGCGACAGCCGGCGTCGACGCAGTCCTGCATCACTTGCCAGATGTTCAGCAGGCCGGCGCGGGTCTCGGCTTCCGGGCGCCAGGCGCTTTCGTTGGTCAGCATCACCTGGCTGATGGACAAGCCGTAGGTGCTGCAATGACCCAGCAGGTCCTTGGCACTTTTGAACGGGAAGGTCAGGGGCGTGGCGTCTTCGACGATGCGGTCGGCACCGGCGGCGTCTTCGTCGACCACAAAGCCACCGCCCACCGAGTAGTACTCGCGGCTGCGGATTTGCAGGCCAGCGGCATCAAAGGCGCGAAAGATCATGCCATTGGGGTGATAGGCCAACGGCTTGCGGATCATCGCCAGGTGGAGTTTTTCATTGAATTCGATCGGGTGCTCACCGAGCAGGTTCAGGCGTCCGGTGCTGCGGATATCGTGCAGGCGGGCGGCTATGTTCTCGGTGTTCACGGTGTCCGGGTGTTCACCTTCCAGGCCCAGCAGTACCGCCTTGTCGCTGCCGTGGCCTTTGCCGGTCGCGCCGAGTGAGCCGTAGAGCTCGACTTTGACGCAGGTGGTGTCCTTGAGCAGGTTCTCCCGACGCAGGCCTTCGACAAAGCGTGCCGCGGCGCGCATCGGGCCAACCGTGTGGGAGCTGGAGGGGCCGATGCCAATCTTGAACAGGTCGAACACGCTTAACGACATGGTGTTTCTCCGGTTTCTTGTTATAGGAATAGGCGGAATCAGGGGCTTGACACAGATCCCTGTGGGAGCGGGCTTGCTCGCGAAGGCGGCGTAACAGGCAGCACCGGTGGTGGCTGACACACCGCCTTCGCGAGCGAGCCCGCTCCCACGAGGGGAATGCGGTGTTCTTGAAAGTGGAGGCGGTCAAACCCGCCCCCTCATTCGTTTAAGCGTAGCTTTCGATCGACGGGCAGGCGCAGATCAGGTTGCGGTCGCCAAACACGTTGTCGACGCGACCGACCGGTGGCCAGTACTTGCCTTCGATCAAGGACTCCACCGGGTACACCGCCTGTTCACGGCTGTACGGGTGCGACCACTCGCCAACGATTTCCGCCGCGGTGTGCGGGGCGTTCTTCAGCGGGTTGTCGTCCTTGTCCAGGGTGCCGTTTTCCACCGCGCGGATTTCTTCGCGGATGCGGATCATGGCCTCGCAGAAACGGTCCAGCTCTTCCTTGGATTCGCTTTCGGTCGGCTCGATCATCAACGTGCCCGCCACCGGGAACGACATGGTCGGGGCGTGGAAACCGAAGTCGATCAGGCGCTTGGCCACGTCATCGACGCTGATACCGCTGCTGTCCTTGAGCGGGCGCAGGTCGAGGATGCATTCGTGGGCCACCAGGCCATTGCTGCCGGTGTACAGCACCGGGTAGTGCTCTTCGAGGCGACGGGAGATGTAGTTGGCGTTGAGGATCGCCAACTGCGAAGCACGCTTGAGACCCGCGCCACCCATCATCCGAATGTACATCCAGGTGATCGGCAAAATGCTCGCGCTGCCGAACGGTGCCGCGCAGACCGCGCCTTCCTTGCGTTCCATCGCCGCGTGACCCGGCAGGAACGGGGTCAGGTGGGACTTCACGCCAATCGGGCCGACGCCCGGGCCGCCACCGCCGTGAGGGATGCAGAAGGTCTTGTGCAGGTTCAGGTGCGAGACGTCGCCGCCGAACTTGCCCGGGGCGCACAGGCCGACCATGGCGTTCATGTTGGCGCCGTCGATGTACACCTGGCCGCCGTTGTCATGAATGATGCCGCAGATTTCGCGGATGCCTTCCTCGAACACACCGTGGGTGGACGGGTAGGTGATCATCAGCGCGGCGAGGTGTTCGCGGTGCTCGATGGCCTTGGCGCGCAAGTCTTCGATGTCGACGTTGCCACGGGCATCACAAGCGGTGACCACCACGCGCATGCCGGCCATGTTGGCGGTGGCCGGGTTGGTACCGTGGGCCGAGGACGGGATCAGGCAGATGTCGCGACGGTCTTCGCCACGGCTCTGGTGGTAGGCACGAATCGCCAGCAGGCCGGCGTATTCGCCCTGGGAGCCAGCGTTCGGTTGCAGCGAGATCGCGTCGTAGCCGGTGGCGGCGCAGAGCATCGCTTCCAGCTCGTCGGTCAGTTGCTGGTAGCCGGCGCTTTGCTCGGCCGGGGCGAACGGGTGCAGGGCGCCGAATTCGGCCCAGGTCACCGGGATCATTTCGCTGGCGGCGTTGAGTTTCATGGTGCACGAGCCCAGCGGGATCATGGTGCGATCCAGGGCCAGGTCCTTGTCCGCCAGTTTGCGCAGGTAGCGCATCAACTCGGTTTCCGAGTGATAACGGTTGAACACTGGATGGCTGAGGATCGCCGATTGGCGAACCAGCGACGCCGGGATGCGGCTGTGGATCGAGGCGGCCAGTGCGGCGAAGTCCGGCAGCGACTTGCCGTCGGCCAGCAGGCTCCACAGGGTTTCGATGTCGGTCTGGGTCGTGGTTTCGTCCAGGGACAGACCCAGGCGCTGGTCATCGACCACGCGCAGGTTGATGCGCTGGGCGTGGGCCTTGTCGTGCAGGGCCGCGGTTTGTGCACCCGTGGCCAGGGTCAGGGTGTCGAAGAAACTGTCTTGCTCGACGTTCAGGCCCAGCGCGCCCAGGCCCTTGGCCAGGATCGCGGTCAGGTGATGAATGCGCGTGGCGATCTGCACCAGGCCTTTGGGGCCGTGGTACACCGCGTACATGCTGGCGATGTTGGCCAACAGCACCTGGGCGGTGCAGATGTTGCTGGTGGCTTTCTCGCGACGGATATGTTGTTCGCGGGTCTGCATGGCCAGGCGCAGGGCCGGCTTGCCGAAACGGTCTACCGATACACCGACCAGACGGCCCGGCATGTCGCGCTTGAAGGCGTCCTTGGTGGCGAAGTAAGCCGCGTGCGGGCCACCGAAGCCCAGCGGCACGCCGAAGCGTTGGGCGCTGCCGATGGCCACGTCGGCGCCGAACTCGCCCGGCGGGGTCAACACGGTCAGGGCCAGCAGGTCGGCCGCGACGGCGACCAGGGCATTGGCGGCGTGGAAGCGCTCGGTCAGTTCGCGGTAGTCGAACAGGTCACCGTTGCTGGCCGGGTATTGCAGCAGCGCACCGAAGAACGGGCTGACGTCGGTCAGCTCACGCTCATCGCCCACCACCACGTCGATGCCCAATGGCTCGGCACGGGTGCGCAGCACGTCGAGGGTTTGTGGGTGGCAGTGGCTGGAAGCGAAGAATGCATGGCTGCCCTTGTTCTTGCTCAGGCGCTTGCAGAAGGTCATGGCTTCGGCGGCGGCGGTGGCTTCGTCGAGCAGCGAGGCGTTGGCGATCGGCAGGCCGGACAGGTCGCTGATCAGGGTCTGGAAGTTCAGCAGCGCTTCCAGGCGGCCTTGGGAGATTTCTGGCTGATACGGGGTGTAGGCGGTGTACCAGGCCGGGTTTTCCAGCAGGTTGCGCAGGATCGGCGAAGGTGTATGGCAGTTGTAGTAGCCCTGGCCGATGTAGGTCTTGAACAGCTGGTTCTTGCCAGCGATGGCCTTGATCGAGGCCAGGGCCTCGGCTTCGCTCTGGCCGTCGCCCAGGCCCAGCACGCTGGTGCCCTTGATGCTGTCGGGGATGACGCTGGCGCTCAGGGCTTCCAGGGAATCAAACCCCAGGCTGTTGAGCATGGCTTGCTCGTCGCCCGAACGCGGGCCGATGTGGCGCGCGATGAATTCGTTGGCAGTGCTCAGGTTGACTTGAGTCATGTGCGGTCTCCTCAGGCTTCGGCTTGGGCTTTGATCAGGCGGTCGTAGGCGTCCTGGTCCAGCAGTTGGCCGACAGCGCCGGCGTCCGCCGGAATGAAGCGGAAGAACCAGCCTTGGCCCAGCGGGTCTTCGTTGACCAGCTCAGGGTTGCCTTCGAGTGCCGAGTTGGTTTCGACGACTTCACCGGTCAACGGCATGTACACGCCGCTGGCGGCCTTGACCGATTCAACGGTGGAGGCTTCGGCGCCTTGCTCGTAGGACTGCAGTTCTGGCAGCTGTACGTAAACAACGTCCCCCAGGGCGTTCTGGGCGAACGCGGTGATGCCGACTGTAACGCTGCCGTCAGCTTCGGTACGCAGCCATTCGTGATCTTCAGTAAAACGCAACTCGCTCATGGAAACTCCTCAGGGGGCCAGACTTGTCTGGTGGACGCGATGGATTGTTCGGGCAAGGCCCTGTTTTATGAATGGTTACAAAGCAAAATCGCGGCCAACGTTATTAAATTGTTTCAAATCAATAAGTTACGAATTGTTTTTGGAGGGCGGGCGAATACATCTGTAGCGAAATCGCTACAGAACAAGGGGTGGAAAAAAGCCTATGGGGATCAAAGCCTTGCGTAGCCACGCTGAAGGGGGTGTGTAGCGATATCGTTCCGCTGTAGCGCTTTCAGTACAGGTGGAGGTCGCTTTTGGCGCGAAGAACCGGTGCCTTGTGCTCAATTGTGGCGAAGGGGCTTGCTCCCTCGCCACGGGGCCGTTATCGGGGCTCAGACCTTGCCGGGAATCCCGTACTTGCGTAGCCGATGAGCGATGGCGGTGTGGGAGGTTTGCAGGCGGCTGGCCAGTTGGCGGGTCGAGGGGTAATTGACGTAGAGCTTTTCCAGCAGGGTCTTTTCGAACGACTCCATGGCTTGCTCCAGGCTGTCGACCTCGCTGTCGCCTTGCCGTGCCACGGAAGTGCCGGCGATATCCAGGTCGCCGATGTCCACCAGGCTGCTTTCGCAGATCGCGGCCGCGCGGAAAATCACGTTCTGCAACTGCCGCACATTGCCCGGCCAGCGGTTGCCGAGCAGGGCCGGGTAGGTGCCGGGCGCCAGGCGGCAGACCGGGCGCTGGATCTGCGCACAGGCCTGCTGCATGAAGTAGCGCGCCAGCAACAGAATGTCCTGGCCGCGCTCGCGCAGCGGCGGCACTTCGACGTTGAGCACGTTGAGGCGGTAGAACAGGTCTTCGCGGAACTGGCCCTCGCTGACCATTTTTTCCAGGTCACGGTGGGTCGCACTGAGGATCCGTACATTGACCTTGATCTCACGATCACCGCCCACCCGGCGGAAGCTGCCGTCGTTGAGGAAGCGCAGCAACTTGGCCTGCAGGTACGGCGACATCTCGCCGATCTCGTCGAGAAACACCGTGCCCTGGTTCGCCAGCTCCATCAGCCCCGGCTTGCCGCCCCGTTGCGCGCCGGTGAAGGCGCCGGGGGCATAGCCGAACAGCTCGCTTTCGGCGAGGTTTTCCGGCAATGCCGCGCAGTTCAGCGCCAGGAATGACGCGCTGTACCGGGCGCTGATGGCGTGGCAGGCGCGGGCCACCAACTCCTTGCCGGTGCCGGTTTCACCCTGGATCAGCAGCGGTGCATCGAGGGCCGCGACCCGTTGCGCGCGGGCCTTGAGGGTGCGAATGACCGGGGACTCGCCAAGCAAGGCATCGAACCCTTCGGCGTGATCGTGGTGCAGTGCCGAGAGTTGTTCGCCAATACGGTTGGGTTGGTACAGGGTCAACAGGGCGCCGGCATCGGTGATCGGTGTCGCGTCCAGCAGCAAGGTCTGGCCATTGACCGTGATCTCGCGCAGCGCCAGGCGAAAGCCGTGTTCGAGCAGGGCGTCGAGCAGCGCTGGGTCGGCAAACAACTCGGTCACGCTTTCCCCGGCCGGCTCACGGCCGTACAGGGCAATCAGTGCCGGGTTGGCCAGCAGGATGTTGCCGGCACTGTCGAGGGCCAGCACCGGGTCGGTCATGGCCGCCAGCAATGCATCGAGTTGCAGGTGCCGACGCTGGCCGGGAAGGATGTCGACCACGGTGACCGCTTGCACGCCGCGTACGCTGAACAGCGCATCGCGCAACTCTTCATGCACTTGAGGGCTGAGGGTCGGGGCATCGATGTAAACGTTCGGCGGGACCATTTCCACCGCATCCAGGTTGAGATTTCGCCCGCCGAGCAAGGCCAGGACTTCCTGGGTAATGCCGACGCGGTCGATGAAGCTGACGTGGATACGCATGGGGCGGTTTCAGTGTTCTGCAGTGCGGAGGGTGGCAATTATGCCTTGGAGCGGGGGGATTAGGTGAAATCCCACGTAGCGGATGCGTGGGGGAAATCAGGATGTAGCAAGGGCGCTTGCTCCGGCCGGACGGCAAGGCCGTCCGAAAAGAAGCCACTGTGTCTAATGCCGATCAGTTAAGCCGAAGACCAGCCGAACATAGTACCCGTGGCGAGGGAGCTTGCTCCCGCTGGGCTGCGTAGCAGCCCAAAAACAGGGTCGCTTTGCGCCCCAGCGGGAGCAAGCTCCCTCGCCACGGGTTTCGTGTTCGGCTTTATTTCTCTTAACTGACTGGCATTAGCCACTGTGTCTCAACAAACCGGCTGCGCTAAGCGGATTGCGGCCGCAGCGCAGCCGAGCGCGAGCTTGCGCCCTCGCCACGGGGTGTTGTGCTGCCGGTTATTCCAGGTGTTCCGGTTTGACCGGGTCGCCGGATTTCATGTTCAGTTGCACCCTCACGTCTTCGAACATCTTGTCGTAGTGCACGTGTTTCGAGCCGATGCTGCTGGCCTCTCTGGGGATGCCGTACTTTTCCGCGATTTTCGTCACGTTGCTCGCAAAGTTGTACGCCTGATCCTTGGGCAGGAAGAATTCCTCCTTGACCTCCTTGCCCTCGATCATGCCGTTCATCTTGAACAACATGCCCTTGCCATCCCGGGGATCGGTGCTGACTTCATACGTGATGTGCAGGTTGTAGCTGAAGTCGTCCCTGTTCAGCGCGTGGCGCTCGATATGCAAGTGACCGGGCTCGAACATAGCCATGGGCGTCTTCTCCTTCGAAGGCATTGAAGCGGGGCGGGCTCACGTCCTGCCCCGTCGGTTTTTATAGGTAAGTGATACCAGGTTTTTCGGTGCTGATGCGGGTCCCGGCCTTACCCTGGACAATCGCTTCGATGTCCGAGAGTGAACCGATTACCGCGGCTTTGCCAGTGTTACGAGCGAACTCGCAGGCGGCTTGAACCTTGGGGCCCATGGAGCCTGCCGCGAAGCCGAGTTTTTCCATTTCGTCCGGGTGTGCCTGGGCGATGGCTTTCTGGGTCGGCTTGCCGAAGTCGATGTACGCGGCATTGACGTCGGTGGCGATGACCAGCAGATCACCTTCCAGCTGTTCGGCCAGCAGCGCCGAGCACAGGTCCTTGTCGATCACCGCTTCGATGCCCTTGAGCTTGCGGTTCTCGTCGTACATGGTCGGAATGCCGCCACCGCCGGCGCAGATCACGATACTGCCCTGGTCCAGCAACCACTTGATCGGGCGGATCTCGAAGATGCGCTTGGGTTTCGGACTGGCCACCACGCGACGGAACTTGTCGCCATCGGGGGCAATCGCCCAGCCTTTTTCGGCGGCCAGCGCTTCGGCTTCGGCCTTGGTGTAGACCGGGCCGATCGGCTTGCTCGGGTTCTTGAACGCCGGATCGTTGGCGTCGACTTCAACCTGGGTCAGGAGGGTCGCGAACGGCACCTCGAAGGCCAGCAGGTTGCCCAGTTCCTGTTCGATGATGTAGCCGATCATGCCTTCGGTTTCGGCACCGAGCACGTCCAGCGGATAAGGGGAGACAGAGGTGTAGGCTGCAGCTTGCAACGACAGCAGGCCGACTTGCGGGCCATTACCGTGAGCGATCACCAGTTGATTGCCAGGGTGGATCTTGGCGATCTGTTCGGTGGCGATCCGGATATTGGCGCGTTGATTGTCCGCCGTCATGGGTTCACCACGACGCAGGAGGGCGTTACCGCCCAAGGCAACGACGATACGCATAATTGCAGTCCTTCTAGGAAAAGCGTTTACCGTGGAAACGACGGATTCCTGTGGCGAGCGAGCTTGCTCGCGCTCGAGCGCGTAGCGCTCGCAATCGGTTGCAATGCGGCCACTCTGATGCATTGCGGTTGAAGCGTTTGCGACGGCTCCGCCGCCGAGCGGGAGCAAGCTCCCTCGCCACAGGAGCCCGTTCCAGTTGGAACGGGCAGTTGTCAGCCGTTACAAGTCAGCCAGGGTCGATACCAGGATCGCCTTGATGGTGTGCATGCGGTTTTCCGCTTGCTCAAAGGCGATGCAGGCCGGCGATTCGAACACGTCGTCAGTGACTTCGATACCGTTGGCCAGGTGCGGGTATTGCTCGGCGATCTGCTTGCCGATCTTGGTGTCGCTGTTGTGGAAGGCCGGCAGGCAGTGCATGAACTTGGTGCGTGGGTTGCCGGTGGCTTTCATCAGTTCAGCGTTGACCTGGTACGGCAGCAGTTGCTTGATGCGTTCGGCCCAGGCTTCAACCGGTTCGCCCATCGAGACCCAGACGTCGGTGTGGATGAAGTCCACGCCTTTGACCGCGGCTTTCGGGTCATCGGTCAGGGTGATGCGGGCACCGCTTTCTTCTGCGTATTGCTTGCAGCGAGCGACCAGGTCGTCCGCCGGCCACAGCGCTTTAGGAGCGCAGATCCGCACGTCCATGCCCAGCTTGGCGCCGACCAGCAGCAGCGAGTTACCCATGTTGTTACGCGCGTCGCCCAGGTAGGCGTAGCTGATGTCGTGGATCGGCTTGTCGGCGTGCTCACGCATGGTCAGGACGTCGGCGATCATTTGGGTCGGGTGGTACTCATCGGTCAGGCCGTTGAACACCGGTACACCGGCAAACTTGGCCAGTTCTTCGACGATTTCCTGCTTGAAGCCACGGTATTCGATGGCATCGTACATGCGCCCCAGCACGCGGGCGGTGTCCTTCATGCTTTCTTTGTGGCCGATCTGCGAGGAGTTCGGGTCGATGTAGGTCACGTTGGCGCCCTGGTCATAGGCCGCGACTTCGAACGCACAGCGGGTGCGGGTCGAGGTTTTTTCGAAGATCAACGCGATGTTGTTGCCTTTGAGGTGTTGCTGCTCGGTGCCGGTGTACTTGGCGCGCTTGAGGTCGCGGGACAGGTCGAGCAGATAGCGCAATTCGCGAGGGGTGTGGTGTTCCAGGCTCAGCAGATTGCGGTTATGAATGTTAAAAGCCATTTTGGATCTCCTTGGGTTTCGGTTATCCCCAAGGCCCCGCCGGATAAGCGTGGGCCTTGGCTAAAGGTTAGTAATCGATTGGGTCGCGCACGATAGGGCAGGTCATGCAGTGGCCGCCGCCACGGCCGCGGCCGAGCTCGCCGGCGCTGATGGTGATGACCTCGATCCCGGCCTTGCGCAGCAGGGTGTTGGTGTAGGTGTTGCGGTCGTAACCGATCACCACGCCAGGCTCCACGGCCACCACGTTGTTGCCGTCGTCCCACTGCTCGCGTTCGGCGGCGAAGCTGTTGCCACCGGTTTCCACGACGCGCAGGGTCTTGAGGTTGAGGGACTCGGCCACCACGTCGAGGAAGGATTTGTTTTCCCGGCGCACGTCCATGCCATAAGGCTTGCTGCTGTCAGGACGAATCACGAACGGCACGATTTCCTTGACCACTTCAGGGAAGACAGTGACCAGGTCGCGGTCGCAGAAGCTGAACACGGTGTCCAGGTGCATCGCCGCGCGGGATTTCGGCAGGCCGGCGACCACGACTTTCTCCACGGCGCCTTTGGCGAACAGCGACTGGGCCAGTTGGGCGATGGCCTGGCGCGAGGTCCGCTCGCCCATGCCGATCAGCACTACGCCATTGCCGATAGGCATGACGTCGCCGCCTTCGAGGGTGGCCTGGCCGTGATCCTTGTCCGGATCGCCATACCAGACTTCGAACTCGGCACCGGTGAACTCAGGGTGGAACTTGTAGATGGCGGTCGTCAGCAGGGTTTCCTGGCGTCGTGCCGGCCAGTACATCGGGTTGAGTGTCACGCCACCGTAGATCCAGCAGGTGGTGTCGCGGGTGAACTGGGTGTTGGGCAGCGGCGGCAGCAGGAAGCTGGAGTGGCCCAGGTAGTCGCGGTACATCTTGATGACGCTGGAACCTTCGCTGTCCGGCAGGTCTTCACCGGCCACACCGCCAATCAGGTACTCGGCCAGTTTGCGTGGCTCAAGGCCTTCGAGCCAGCTGCGTACTTCGTTGCACAGGCCTACACCCACGGTGTCCGGGGTGATCTTGCGGTCCAGAATCCACTTCAGGGCTTCCGGGTTCTGGATGGTATCGGTCAGCAGGTTGTGCATTTCCAGCACTTCGACACCGCGCTCGCGCATCTTGGTCACGAAGTCGAAGTGGTCACGCTTGGCCTGGTTGACCCAGATAACGTCATCGAAAAGTAGTTCGTCACAGTTGTTCGGGGTCAGCCGCTGGTGGGCCAGGCCCGGGGAGCAAACCATGACTTTGCGTAGTTTGCCGGCTTCGGAATGTACGCCGTACTTAACTTTTTCCGTGCTCATTACAGTGATCCTCCAGATGACAATACAAACTTGGTTGTTACAGGGTCAGGAAGCCGTCGTAGAGACCGTAGGCTGCCACCAGGGCGCCAACGACCACCATGGCGAAAATCAGCTTCTCGACGTTGGTGAAAACCGGTTTGCCCAACTCGTGCTTGGCCTTGGCGAACAGGATCACGCCAGGGGCATAGAGCAGGGCGGACAGCAGCAGGTACTTCAACCCACCGGCATAGATCAGCCAGACCGCATAGATCAGGGCGATACCGCCGATGATCAGGTCCTTCTTGCGTTCGGCCAGGGCGTTCTCGTAAGTCTCGCCGCGCACCGCCAGCAGCAGGGCGTAGGCCGCCGACCACAGGTAAGGCACCAGGATCATCGAGGTGGCGAGGTAGATCAGCGACAGGTAAGTACTGGCCGAGAACAGGGTGATGATCAGGAACACCTGCACCATCGCGTTGGTCAGCCACAAGGCATTGACCGGCACGTGGTTGGCGTTTTCCTTTCTCAAAAACGCCGGCATGGTGTGGTCTTTGGCGGCGGCGAACATGATCTCCGCACACAACAGGACCCACGACAGCAGTGCGCCGAGCAGGGAGATCACCAGGCCGACGCTGATCAGCACCGCACCCCAGTGACCGACCACATGCTCAAGCACGGCGGCCATCGATGGGTTCTGCAGTTTGGCCAGTTCCGGTTGGGTCATGATGCCCAGCGACAGTACGTTCACCAGCACCAGGAACAGCAGCACGGTGATGAAGCCGATCACGGTGGCTTTACCGACGTCAGAACGCTTTTCGGCACGGGCGGAGAAGATGCTCGCGCCTTCGATACCGATGAACACCCAGACGGTGACCAGCATCATGTTGCGCACCTGGTCCATCACGCTGCCCAGGTCAGGGTTTTTCAGGCCCCAGATGTCGGCGGTGAAGATATCCAGCTTGAACGCGAACACTGCGATCATGACAAACAGCAACAGCGGTACGACCTTGGCGACGGTGGTCACCAGGTTGATGAACGCCGCTTCCTTGATCCCCCGCAAGACGAGGAAATGCACGGCCCACAACAGCACCGAGGCACCGATCACAGCGGCTACGGTATTGCCCTCCCCAAAAATCGGGAAGAAGTAGCCCAGGGTGCTGAACAGCAGCACGAAGTAACCGACGTTCCCCAGCCAGGCACTGATCCAGTAGCCCCAGGCGGAGGAAAAACCCATATAGTCGCCGAAACCGGCCTTGGCGTAGGCGTAGACACCGCCGTCCAGGTCAGGCTTGCGGTTGGCCAGCGTCTGGAACACAAACGCCAGGGTCAACATACCGACAGCGGTAATGGCCCAACCAATCAGGACGGCACCGACATCGGCACTTGCCGCCATGTTTTGTGGCAACGAGAAGATCCCGCCACCAATCATTGAGCCGACCACCAGCGCGACTAAGGCACCAAGTCGTAGTTTTCCGGGAGATTCAGACATTGCGTGACTCCAATGCAGGAGAAGTGAGACCACAGAGTAGAACTGCTTGCATTTCCATCAGCTGACGTAGATCAGTTCATTGCGACATTCCATTGTTAATGAGTGACTTATGGATGCTCGCGAAACGGGCTGAGAAGCCTCTCCCAGAGGCCTCGGATGGATTGGAACGGGAATTGTTGCTATTGCCGCAGGGTATGAAGCTAGTTCGTTTTCCAGAATCTGCAAATTTTTGGCGTCTGTTTTCAGTACAGCATGGATTTATCTGGAATAAGCCATAAAACTGGCGAAAATACCCAGGCGGTATAGATGAGATAGTTCTAAAAGCGGTCTATTTTTATCCTTATCTGATAAACGATATGCCGCGTTGGATATTTAATCGGGTGAACCCTTGTTATGGTTCGCCAACATGACAAACAGTCGATTTGAGAGGTAACGATGTCGCAACCGGCGCAAAAGCTACGACTCAGTGCGTTGATCGCCCTGGTGGTTGGCTCGATGATTGGCGGGGGGATCTTCTCCTTGCCACAAAACATGGCGGCTCGCGCTGACGCCGGGGCAATCCTGATCGGTTGGGCCATCACGGCCGTGGGCATGTTGACCCTGGCGTTTGTCTTCCAGACCCTGGCCAACCGCAAGCCCGAACTGGACTCCGGGGTTTATGCCTACGCCAAGGCCGGTTTTGGCGACTACATGGGTTTCTCCTCTGCCTGGGGCTACTGGATCAGCGCCTGGCTGGGGAACGTCGGCTACTTCGTGCTGCTGTTCAGCACCCTGGGATATTTCTTTCCGGTTTTCGGCCAGGGCAACACGCCGATTGCCATCGGCTGCGCTTCGCTGTTGCTGTGGGCCGTGCATTTTCTGGTGATGCGCGGGATCAAGGAGGCGGCGTTCATCAACCAGGTGACCACCGTCGCCAAGATCGTGCCGCTGGTGATGTTCGTCGTGATTGCCGCGGTGGCGTTCAAGGCGGATGTCTTCACCCGTGACATCTGGGGGCACAGCAACCCGGACTTCGGCAGCGTGATGGATCAGGTGCGCAACATGATGCTGGTCACGGTGTTCGTGTTCATCGGCATCGAGGGCGCGAGCGTCTATTCGGCCCGTGCCGAAAAGCGTTCGGATGTGGGCCGGGCCACGGTCATCGGATTTGTCGGGGTGCTGGCATTGCTGGTGCTGGTCAACGTGTTGTCGCTGGGCATCATGACCCAGCCGGAACTGGCCAACCTGCAGAACCCGTCGTTGGCGGCGGTGCTGGAGCACATTGTCGGGCCATGGGGGGCGTTGCTGATCAGTCTCGGCCTGGCGGTTTCCCTGTTGGGCGCGTTGCTATCGTGGGCGTTGCTGTGCGCCGAGATCCTGTTCGCCACGGCCCGGGACAAGACCATGCCGGCGTTTTTGAGAAAGGAAAACGCCAACCACGTGCCGGTCAACGCGTTGTGGCTGACCAACGTGATGATCCAGATCTTCCTGCTGATCACCCTGTTTTCCGAAGGCACCTACACCAGCCTGATCTATCTGGCGTCGTCGATGATCCTGGTGCCCTACCTGTGGTCGGCGGCTTATGCGGTGTTGTTGAGCGGGCGTGGCGAAACCTATGAGCACGCGTCCGCCGAGCGCACCAAGGACCTGATCATCGGTGCCATCGCGCTCAGTTACGCGGTCTGGTTGTTGTACGCCGGCGGGGTCAAGTACCTGCTGTTATCGGCGCTGCTGTATGCGCCGGGGGTGATTCTGTTCGCCAAGGCCAAGCGGGAGCAGGGCCAGCCACTGTTCACCCACCTCGAGAAAGGCATCTTTGCCTGTGTCATCGCGGGCGCCGGGGTGGCCTCCTATGGACTGTACAGTGGTGTGCTGTCGTTGTGAGGCTGCGGCTCGACTATCAGGGGGCCTATGACTGGCCGGCGATGCTGGGGTTTCTATCGGCCCGGGCGATTGCCGGATTGGAGACGGTGGTCGATGGCGTGTATTCGCGCAGCATCAGTCTGAGCGGTATGCATGGCACGGTTTCGATCACCCAGGCGCCCGGTGATGCCCTGGAGGCCGTGCTGCGGTTTCCTGACCCGTTGGCGGTGCCGGGAATTGTGCGGCGGCTGCGGCGGATGTTCGACCTGGACGCCGACTTGCCCGTGATTCATCGGCACCTGTCGACGGACCCACTGATGGCGCGATTGATTGCCAGGCATCCCGGTCTGCGCGTTCCCGGAGCCTGGGATGGCCTGGAACTGGCGATTCGCGCGGTGCTGGGGCAGCAGATCAGCGTCGGCGCGGCGATCAGGCTGGCGGGCAAGCTGGTTACGCAGTATGGCGAGCGCCTGCCGCCGTCGTTCGCGCCGCTGACCCACGTCTTTCCGTCGAGCCGGGTGCTGGCCGAGGCGGACCTGGCGACCCTCGGCATGCCCCGCAGCCGTGGGCGAACCTTGTCGGGGGTGGCGCAGGCACTGCTTGAGGATGCCCGGCTGTTCGAGCCGAAGGGGGATTTACCTGCCTCCACCACACCATTGCTGGCGCTGTGGGGCGTCGGTGACTGGACGGCGCAGTACATCGCCTTGCGGCAGATGCGTGAGGTCGATGCCTTTCCGTCAGGGGATGCGGGCTTGATCAACGCACTGACGGCGCTGGAAGGCGGGCCGGTGACGCCGGGCGGGTTGTTGGCCCGCGCCGAGGCCTGGCGACCGCACCGGGCGTATGCGGCTCAGGTGTTGTGGACGTCGTTGAGTCGAGCCGACTGAGTGTCAGGTGGTCAGCGCGAGCACGTCCGTGGCGTGAGCCTCACCACTGTGCCCGATGCGCGCGCAGCTCCCCGGCCGGGACTGCCCACTGCAACGGCGTTGCGCTGATCTTCAGCGGTACCTGCAAGCGATGCGCCGGGCCCCAGGCCGTTTGCTCGATCAGCGAGCCTCGGTCGCGGCTCTCTTCAGCCCGTAATGGCGCCCCGGTCCCGGGGCCTTGTTCAATCAGCAGTTTCGCGGTTCGCGCCAATGACAAGCGTGCCGTACTCCCTTGCCCGGTTTTCAGGCGCTGGGTCAGAGCCATGATCGCACTGGCGGCCATCAAGTAGCCGGTGGCGTGGTCGAGCGCCTGAACGGGCAGTGGGGTGGGCGTGCCAGCGTGCTTCCAGTGCATGCCGGCCTCAGCGATGCCACAGCTCATCTGCACCAGACTGTCGAAGCCCCGGCGATGCTGCCACGGGCCGCTCCAGCCGTAGGCATTGAGGCTGATGTCGATCAAGCCCGGGGCGAGTGTCTGCCGTTCGCTGGCGCCATAGCCGAGGCGCTCCAGGGCGTCGGCACGGTAGCCATGCAGCAGGAGATCGGCCTCCTTGAGCAGGCTTTCAAATACCTGGCGGTCGCTGCTGTCGTGCAAGTCCAGGCGTGCGCAGCGTTTGCCGAGGGTGACTTCCGGAGTCATACCGGGTTCGTTCCAGTGCGGTGGATCGATGCGCAGCACATCGGCACCCAGGCCCGCGAGGAATCGGCTGGCAACGGGGCCGGCCAGCACGCGGGTCAGGTCCAGTACCTTGACGCCCGCCAAGGGTTGCGCGACCGAACCTTGCCAGGCCGGCGAACGTGCGCCGTCATCGGTCGAGAGATCAATCAGTGGTTCTGCGTTGACCGCCATTCCTTGGGGGTGCGCCTGCCAGGCTTGCCATGAACGCATTTGCGCGGCGCAACCACCGGCTTCGATCACCGCACGCTCCAGATCGTCTTTCGCCCATTGCGCGACCTTGGCGGCCATCGTCTTGCGGTCGGCACAGGCACCGAGGACCGATTCGGCGGCGGCACGATGGTGCGGGGCGTTGGTGTGCAGGCGGATCCAGCCATCGTGGGTCGCATAATCGCCTGCGATCGGGTCCCACAGCGGTGGCACGCTCCAGCCCAGTGGGCGCAGCGAGGTGGAAAACCAGAACGAAGCGAGGCGGCGATCGACTTCAAGGGCCGGCAGGCGCTCGGTCTGTTGTCGCAGCAGTTCGCTGACGGCCTGGCCGGCCACCGCGATGCTGGCGCAGGCCAGGTCGGTGACGGCAAACGCCGAGGGCAGGGCACCGTCGCCGGTGAACGTGATGGCCGTCGCAGGCAAACCGAGCGCGGCTTGAATAGACGTCAGGAAATCGGTCATCGAAGGCCCTCCGCAAGAGAGGGCTGAGCATAGAGCAATTGTGGCAAGTAAGCTTGCTCGCCACGGGGGAGGTGTCGATGCGTCACAGGGGGGAGGTGTTCGATATTTCGTGTCGAGGGAGCTTGCTCCCGCTGGGGCGCGGAGCGGCCCTGACGGGGTGATTGCGGTCTCTCAGAAAAACTTCGTCGACCTTTTTGGGGTTGCTGCGCAACCCAGCGCGAGCAAGCTCGCTCGCCACGGGAGGTGTCGATGCGTCATAGGGGGCGGTGCTCGATGTTTCGTGGAGAGGGAGCTTGCTCCCGCTGGGGCGCGGAGCGGCCCGGACGGGGTGATTGCGGTCTTTCAGCAAAACTTCGGCGACCTTTTTGGGGTTGCTGCGCAACCCAGCGCGAGCAAGCTTGCTCGCCACGGGAGGTGTCGATGCATCACTGGGGGAGGTGTTCGATATTTCGTGGCGAGGGAGCTTGCTCCCGCTGGGGCGCGGAGCGGCCCTGACGGGGTGATTGCGGTCTTTCAGAAAGACTTCGGCGACCTTTTTGGGGTTGCTGCGCAACCCAGCGCGAGCAAGCTCGCTCGCCACGGGAGGTGTCGATGCGTCATAGGGGGCGGTGCTCGATATTTCGTGGCGAGGGAGCTTGCTCCCGCTGGGGCGCGGAGCGGCCCTGACAGGGGGATTGCGGTTTTTCAGAAAGACTTCGGCGACCTTTTTGGGGTTGCTGCGCAACCCAGCGCGAGCAAGCTCGCTCGCCACGGGAGGTGTCGATGCGTCATAGGGGGCGGTGCTCGATATTTCGTGGCGAGGGAGCTTGCTCCCGCTGGGGCGCGGAGCGGCCCTGACAGGGTGATTGCGGTCTCTCAGAAAAACTTCGTCGACCTTTTTTGGATTGCTGCGCAACCCAGCGCGAGCAAGCTCGCTCGCCACGGGAGGTGTCGATGCGTCATAGGGGGCGGTGCTCGATGTTTCGTGGCGAGGGAGCTTGCTCCCGCTGGGGCGCGGAGCGGCCCTGACGGGGTGATTGCGGTCTTTCAGAAAGACTTCGGCGACTTTTTTGGGGTTGCGGCGCAACCCAGCGCGAGCAAGCTCGCTCGCCACGGGAGGTGTCGATGCGTCATAGGGGGCGGTGCTCGATGTTTCGTGGCGAGGGAGCTTGCTCCCGCTGGGGCGCGGAGCGGCCCTGACAGGGGGATTGCGGTTTTTCAGAAAGACTTCGGCGACCTTTTTGGGGTTGCTGCGCAACCCAGCGCGAGCAAGCTTGCTCGCCACGGGAGGTGTCGATGCGTCATAGGGGGTGGTGCTCGATGTTTCGTGGCGAGGGAGCTTGCTCCCGCTGGGGCGCGGAGCGGCCCTGACAGGGTGATTGCGGTCTCTCAGAAAAACTTCGGCGACCTTTTTGGGGTTGCTGCGCAACCCAGCGCGAGCAAGCTCGCTCGCCACTGGGATGCACTCGCCCTTTTACACCCGGAACTGATCCATCAGTTTCATCTGCTGGGTGGCCAGTGAGTTCAACTGGCTGCTGATCTGCGCCGACTCGGTGGCTTGTTCGGTCAGGGTTTCGGTGACGGTGCGAATCGCCGAGACGTTGCGGTTGACCTCTTCGGCCACGGCGCTCTGCTGTTCGGCGGCGCTGGCGATCTGCAGGTTCATGTCGCTGATCACCGTGACCGCTTCGCTGATCTTGCCCAATGCCTGCACCGCTTGCTGGATCTGCCCGGCGTTGCTGTGGGCCTGGGTCTGGCTCGAGTGCATGGTGGCGACCACGCCGCGCGTGCCGCTCTGAATCCGTTCGATCACCAGGCGGATTTCCTCGACCGAATCCTGGGTGCGCTTGGCCAGGTTGCGCACTTCATCGGCCACTACCGCAAAACCACGACCGCTTTCCCCGGCGCGGGCCGCCTCGATGGCGGCGTTGAGGGCCAGCAGGTTGGTCTGTTCGGCGATGCTGCGGATCACCTCCAGTACCGAACCGATCTGCTCGCTGTTCACCGCCAGCGCTTCGACTTCGGTCACGGCCTTGCTGACTTCCTCGGCCAGCTGGTTGATGTCGCGGGTGCTGCGCTCGATGATCGACATCCCGTCACGGGCCGATTGGTCGGCCCCCTTGGCGGCGTTGGCTGCATTCGAAGCGCTGTTGGCCACGTCATGGGCGGTGGCGCTCATTTCATTGGACGCCGTGGCGACCTGGTCGATTTCGCGGAACTGCACCTGCATGCCTTCGCTGGTCTGGCGCGCGATTGCCGAAGACTGGTCGGCGGTGCCTCGGGCATCGGCGATGCTTTGCTTGATCTGCGCGATGGTAGGTTGCAGTTTGTCGAGGAAGCGGTTGAACCAGCTCACCAGTTCGCCCAGTTCGTCTTGCTTGCTGTAGTTCAGGCGTTGGGTCAGGTCGCCGTCGCCGCTGGCAATGGCCTTGAGCATGGCGGCTACGCTATTGATCGGCCGGGTCACGCCGGAGGCGGTCAGCCAGATAAGCAACAGGCCGAGCACCCCGGCACCGATGGCCACGGCCAGGGTTTTGAAGGTGCCGCTGTTTTGGGCGTCATCGAGCACGGCTTGCAGTTTGACCGAGTCGGCCAGCAGCACCTGCCGTGGCAGGTCGATCACCACGCCCCAGGCCTTGGTGTCGGCAATCGGGCTGACCGGGAACACCGCGCGAATCAGGTCGCCCTGCCTGAGGATGTCCGGGCTACCGGCCGCGAGCTGTTGCAGCACTTCCTTGCCGTCGCTGCCGAGGGTATCGCCGATGCTTTTGCCGACGTGTTTGGTGTCGGTGCTGTAGGCGGCCAGCACCCCGCTGCCGGACACGATCAGCATGTGCCCGGCACCGTTGAACAGCGCGTGCTGGGCGTTGACGGCAGCTGCTTGCAAGGCGTCGAGGGCGATGTCGATACCGATCACGCCAATGGCTTTGCCATCGACCAGCAGCGGTATGGAAATGGTGGTCATCAACATTTCCTTGCCGTTGACGATGTCGGCGTATGGGTCCAGCAGGCACGTGCGTTTGCTGTCGCGTGGGCAGGTGTACCAACTGTTGTAGGGCGTGCCACTGAGGTTCAGGGTGGTTTTGGTCATGTCTTCCTCGACCATGACGGTGTTGCTCCCCTGACCTGCGGCGCGGCTCCAGTAGCTGGCAAAGCGTCCGGCCTCGTTGGACATCCGGGCGGCGTCGTTGGCGAACTCGCTGTCCTTGCCGTCCAGGGCGTTGGGTTCATAGGCCAGCCAGATGCCCAGTACCCCGGTGTTGCGTTCGAAGGCGGTTTTCAGGCTCTGGTTCAACGCCTCACGCAAGGCCCCGGCGTCGAGCGAGCGGTGAGCGGCCATGGCGCGCAGGTCCGCCACCTGATCGGCAAGGGCGGTCACCACCAGCAGGCTTTCACCGAAGGTCTTCTGTACCCGCACCGCTTGTTCCGCGGCCCGGGCCTGCAGTAGGTTCTCGACACTGGCGGTCAGCATCTGTGTGCTGGAGGTGCTGACAAGCGCATCGTTCTGATTGGTCTGGTAGATGTTCATACCGACAATCAGCCCGACCACACCCAGCAGGCACAGTCCGGACAACAGCACGATTTTAAGGCGGATGGAAAGAGAGTCGAACATGGGGCGATCTCGCGAATGGATGACTGGTTGGCATCGGGTCGGTGTCGACCTCTTCGCCAAATCCATTCAGCGCCATGTTTGTCACATCGGCTTACTGTTAGCGGGCATGAATCGAAGCCGATGAACGGTCATGTGTTTGTCATGAATGACGGGTGTTTTGGCAGGATCAATGGATTATCGACTCGCGTTCAGCCCATTTTCGTTGAGAAAAATTAACGCGTGATCTCAGGCTGCCGGTGCCAGGGACTCCGGCCGGGACCAGATCCACAGATTGCCCAGGCTCATGCCGGCGATGGCCAGGTAGACCGGCCAGCCAGGGTCGAGCATCACCAGCATCAGCCCGGCGCACAGCAGCATGCTGACGGTGGCGCTGACCTTGGCCCGGCGGGCGATGATTCTGCCGTTACGCCAGTTGCTCAGGATCGGTCCGAACAACCGATGGTTCTCCAGCCAGGCACTCAGGCGCGGTGAACTCTTGGTCGCCGCCCAGGCGGCCAGCAGGATGAATTCAGTGGTGGGCAGGCCGGGAATGACGATGGCCAGCAGACCGATGCCCAGGCTGACGTAGGCCAGCAGGCCGAAGAGGAGGCGGGCGAGTTTGGAGGTGGCGAGGTGAGACATGGGACTCATGGTGACGAGTGTGGCGTTCGGTCGGCAAGGGCCGGTTTGGTCGTGCGCAGGGCACCTGTCTCAGTGGGAGCGGGCAAGCCCCAATGCCGGTCAGTTAGGCGAACGCCGACCTTTGTAGGAGCGAGCATGCTCGCGATGAACTCAAGAGCAACGCGTTCAATCAGAAAGCACGCGTTATCGTTAACGTCCATCGCGAGCACGCTCGCTCCTACCGGCATTGGGGCTAGCCCGCTCCTTCATGAGTCAGGCCAATTCAGGTGCGGTGGCGTACGCCTGTTCCAGCAGCACGGTGAAACGGTTGAATGCGTCAATCGCGCCTTTCTCTACCGCGGCTTCTTCTTCTGCACTGAACGCCAGGCCGTCGAGGGTTTTGACGAAGCTCTTCCAGCCTTCGGCGCGACCACCGGCCGGCTCGCCCAGGTGACGGGCACCGAAGGTTTCGCTCAGGCCCAGGCCAACCGCACGCTTGATCAGGAATGCCGCACCGAGTTTCGAACCTTCGGAAACGAAGACCCAGCCCAGGGCCTCGGCCTTGCCCGGGTTTTTCACGGCGCCGGCCACTGGCGCTGGAACCTCGGTTTCCAGGTCGGCCAGGTCAGCCTTGGCTGCCTCGGCGCGGCAGCGTTGTGGCAGGTCGGGCACGATGGCGGTCAGTTGCGCATCGTTGTACAGCGACACCAGTTCCGACTGGAACAGGTACTGGGCCACGACGAAACGAGCAAAGTTGGCCTGGGTTTCAAAGGGCGCATGGGCTTTGACCAGGGCATCGAGTTTGGCGTGCGGCTCGTGGGTGATCTGGTTCAGGCGTTGTGAGCGCAGGCTCGCGCGTTGGGTGGTGTCGACAGCGGTCATGTAGAAGTCCTTGAGAATGAGGTGCGCTTGGTAACTAGACGAACCAGGGAACGCGGCACAGTAAAAAATCCTCACCGCGCCTTTATAGAAAGCGCAGTGAGTGTCCCTTCACGGTGTGGCGATCAGATATCCCAGATCAGGTTGATCGCGAAGTTGCGGCCTGGCTCGGTCAGCCGGTCCAGGTTGGCCGGGCTGAGCACGGCGGCCTCACCCACGCTGTCGTAGCCGCGTACGTTGTCCCACTGCCAGTACTTCTTGTCGGCCAGGTTGTACACACCCGCACTGACCGTCACGTCGTCGGTGACCTTGTAGAAACCGGCCAGGTCGAGCACGCCGTACCCGGGGGTCTTGAACTGGCTGTTGACGCCGTCCGGCGACTTGAAGCTGCTGTCGTCGACCAGGTTTTTCTTCTGCACCAGGGTCCAGTTGAGCAAGGCGCCGTAGCTGTCCTGCTCATAGCCCAGGCCGAACACACCGGTCATCGGGTTGATCGAGTTCAGTGGCTCGCCGGTGTCGTTGTTGCGCCCGTGGGCATAGGCAATCGAGCCTTGGGTGTAGAGGCCCTGGGGTGCGCCGAAGACGTCCAGGTTCAGGCGGCCCTTGAGTTCCACGCCCTTGATGGTCGCGTGCTTGATGTTGTTGCTCTGGAAAGTCAGCTCGTTGTAGCCGGGGGAGACGGCGTCTTCGTTGATGAAGTCGCGGTACTTGTTATAGAACACCGCCACATCGAAGTTGCCCGACTCGAAGTTGCCGCGCAGGCCGGTCTCGTAGCTCTGGCTTTTTTCCGGTTCCAGGTCCGGGTTCGGTGCGATGTTGTAGCCGATGGTGCTGTTCTCGAAGCGACCGTACAGCGCCTTGGCCGTTGGGGTGCGGAAGCCTTCGGCGTACTGGCCGTACCAGGTGTAGCTGTCGGTCAGGGCGTAGGTCAGGCCGAACTTGGGCGAGACGCGGTTCCAGGTCTTGTTCTCGTCGCTGACGGTGCCACGTCCGTCGGGGGACACAGTGTTGAGGAACTCCTGGGTGACGTGCGGCTTGAGTTCGGTGTAGTCGTAGCGCAGGCCCGGCAGGAAGGTCCAGTTGTTCCAGCTGATCTGGTCCTGGGCGAACAGGCTGTAGGTGTTGATGGTCGGGTCCGGGAAGTCGCTGGACTTTTTCAGGACATCGGCGGGGCTGATGGCACCGATTGCGCTGCAACCACGTCCTACCGCCAGGCAGTAGCCGCTACCGCTGCGCGAGCCGGTGACTTTCTCCTGCTTGAGGGTGGTGCCGTAGGTCAGCACGTGGCCGGTTTCGCCAATGGCAAACGCCTTGTCCAGTTGCGCATCGAACACCCACTGTTTTTCTTCGTACAGGGTTTCGCGGGTCCGCATCACGTTGCGGCTGAACGGGAAGTAGTTTTCCAGGGTGCTCTGGTCGGTCTTGGCGATCTGATAGTTCAGCGTCCATTTGACGTTGTCGGCCAGCAGGGAATCGAGGGCGAAGGTGTTTTCCAGGCCATAGCGTTCGCGGGTAATGGTGTCGTTACCGGTGCGCGAGCGGTACATGCCCAGTGGCTGGCCGTTGTTGAACGGGCCGCCGATGGCGCTTTGCTGATCGGTGTCGCGGTCGTCCTTGTACTTCTCGTACGTCAGGCCCAGGCGTGCGTCGTCGGCGTAGTTCCAGCCGGCCTTGGCCAGCACGTTGGTGGTGCGCACGTCTTCCGGGTTGGCGGCGGTACGGTCCAGGCCGGTGCCGTTGTAGTGGTCGTAGGACTCGGTTTCATGACCGTCGCGCTGGCTGAAGTGCAGCAAGCCGTCGAACTGCTCGGCGCGACCTGCGACCGTGGCGGATTTCAACCAGCTGTCATCGGCGGAGCTGTAGCCGGTTTTCAGGCGGGCACCGGCGTCCTGGCCAGGCTTGATGATGTCGTCCGGGTCGAGGGTGAAGTAGCTCACCGCACCGCCGATGGCGTTGCTGCCGTACAGCACCGAGGCCGGGCCACGCAGGATTTCCACGCGCTTGACGATTTCCGGGTCCACGTAGTTGCGCTGGGTCTTGGCATAGGGCCCGTTGAAGAAACCGTTGGGAATCTCGACACCGTCGACCTGGGTCAGGATCCGGTCGCCGTCGATACCCCGGATGTTGTAGCCGCTGATGCCGCCCCGGGTGCCGGTGCCGCCGACCGAAACACCCGGTTCGTAGCGCACCAGGTCCTTGATGGTGTTGACGTTGTTGCGGTCCAGTTCTTCGCGGGTGTGCACGGTGACAGTGCCCGGCACGCTGTCGACACTCTGTTCCTGGCGCGTGGCGCTGATGGTCATCTGTTGCAGGGCAACGGTGCCACCGAGGTTGCGCTTCTCCAGCACGATGTTGTTATTGCCCAGCTTGCGATAGCTCAGGTTGGTCCCCGCCAACAGACGATCCAGGGCTTTTTCCGGTGTCAGTGCGCCCTGAACCCCCGGCGAGGCAACACCTTCGGCCAGCTCAGCCGACAAGCCGACCTGCCAGCCCGTGACGACGGTGAAGGCGTTGAGGGCCGACACCAGTGGCTGCTGGGCAATGGCGAAGGTGTAGTCGCCCATGTTGCGGCTTGGCTGTTGGGTCGCAGTGGCGGCCATGACAGGCGCCGCTTGCGCCCCGGCCAGCAGGATAGCCGCGGTCAGCAAGGACAGCGTGCAGTGCTGCACGCGAGTGGAAGGTGACGAGGATCGGTGGGTGAGGCGAGGGGACATCGAGAGCGCTCCGTGTCGCACGAATCGTATAGGTGCAGATCGGCATCAATGATGCGAATCAATTGCATTGGCTAAGACGAGACGTACTGGGCATCGCTATCGAGTAAAAATAATTCTCATTCAGTGCGTGGCGGGTTAATTCAGGATCACCAGCGCCGGAAACTCCCGGACGTTGGCCGAGGTGATGTGGGCCAGCGAGCGGACCACATCCAGCGGTTGGTCCAGCCGGTAATTGCCGGTCACCGCGACGTTGGCCAGTTGTTCGTTGGTGTTGATGATCCAGCCCGGGTAGTAGCGACGCAGTTCGGCCAGCACCTGGTTCAACGGGCAGTTTTCAAACACCAGTCGCCCCTGGACCCAGGCCAGGTCGGTCGCCGGGTCGAGCCTGGCCGGCTGGTCGAAGCCATTGGGGCCGATCCGGATGCTTTCGCCCGCGCTCAGGCGGACACGGGCGTCGCTGTGGGTACTGCGCAAGTCGACATCGCCGCGTTGCACGCGGACCTGGGCGATACCGTCCAGGTAACGCACGGCAAACGTCGTGTCGCGCACGCTGGCGGTGACCGGCCCGGCGTCGATTTCCAGCGGCAGGCCGGGATTGGCGGGGACCTCGAAGTAGGCTTCGCCCTGATACAGGCGGGCAATGCGTTGCTGATCGTTGATGGTGCTGGAGAACGCCGAGTTGGTGTTGAGCAGCACTTTTGAGCCGTCTTCGAGCTGCAAGCGCTGGCGCTCGCCGATCACGGTCAGGTGATCGGCCTGCAGGCGCATGGGCAGGTTGCTGAAGCTGAACAAGCCGAGGATCAGCACCGCCGCCGTGGCCAGCGGTTTCCAGTGAGGGCGCAGGCGTCCGAGCACACTGACTTTGTGCTTGGCGGTATCGAGGGTCTGGGCGCACTGCGCGACCTGCGGTCCTTCCCAGATGGCCTGGGCCCTGGCGAACGCCTCGGCGTTGCACGGGGCGGCGGTGAGCCATGCCTGGAACTCGCGGGTTTGCGCTTCGCTCGGACTGTCCAGCACGATCAGCCAGTCCAGCGCCTGATCCATCGCGCGGGTACTGGCAGCGTCCCGCGCCGAGGCTGGCGGGTGGGAGGGCGGGGTGTCCGTCACGGGTGTTCCTCGACCGTGTCTGCGCACGGCTGGTTTTTAATTGGGGTGATGCAAACGTCGGCCAAGGGTAACAAAGCCTGCGTCCTGACGCAGTCGTGCAACACCATTGTCCGACAGAATCAATGGCGGTTATGGCGATCGGCAACGCCGACACAGATTGCCATGATCAGCTTCAGGTCTTTCTGCACGGTGCTCAGAGAGACGCCAAGCTTCTCGGCAATCTCCAGATAGCTGTGGCCGTGCAAGCGGCTGAGGATGAAAATCTGCTGCTGGCGCAGGGTCAATTGGTTGAGGCTGACGTTCAGGCGCTCGAGCATCTGTTCGGCGTGGGCAGCGTCCTCGGCACTGCTCAGCGGCGCCGCGACGTTTTGCACGACCTCCAGCGGAACGTCTTCAACCATGGTTCGCGACTGGATGCGCCGTGCGCGCAAATGATCCAGTGCCAGGTTGCGGGCGGTTTGAAACACGAACGGTTCCAGGTGATCGATGGCCCGCTCACTCAGTGCCCGGGTCACGCGCAGGTAGGTTTCCTGCAAGAGGTCCTCGGCGGTGCTGTGGTTGTTGACCATCCGCTCCAGGGTGCGCAGCAGCGAGACGCGCTGAGCGAGGAAGACATGATTGAAGCGTGACTGACTCACAGTAGGACCTGATCCATTTCAAGCGAATGATAATGCTTATCATCTATATGAAAGGTCAAGCTCTACTTTGAGGAATTATCTGCGCCCCTGCAGGTACGCCGGGTAATCGGGAATCCGGTACTCGTGCGGCTGATCCATCAAGGGGCTGCTGAGCAGGTAGTCGGCGCTGCATTCATTGCAGGCCACCGGAATGTTCCACACCGCCGCCACGCGCAACAGCGCCTTGATGTCCGGATCGTGAGGTTGTGGCTCGAACGGGTCCCAGAAGAACACCAGCATGTCCACCCGCTGCTCGGCGATTCGCGCACCGAGCTGTTGATCGCCGCCAAGCGGGCCGCTGATCATGCTTTCAACCGGCAGGTCCAGGCGTTTGCTCAACAACAGGCCGGTAGTGCCGGTGGCGACCAGTTCATGTTGCGCGAGCTTGTGCTTCTGGCGTTCGGCCCAGTCGAGCAAGAACACCTTGCAGTGGTCATGGGCGACCAGGGCGATGCGTTTACGCGCCGCCATGGTGGTGTGGGTAAAACTGATACCAATCATTGGCGGCTCCACGGCAACGGGGGTCATTCGGCGTTGCACAGCGCCAGGCAGTTATCGAGCATGCGGTTGGAGAAGCCCCATTCGTTGTCGTACCAGGCCAGGACCTTGAGCAGCCGGCCACTGCACTTGGTGTGGCTGGCGTCGAAAATCGATGACAGCGGGTTGTGGTTGAAATCGCTGGAGACCAGCGGCAGGGTGTTGTAGCCGAGGACTTTGGAGTGCTGGCTGGCTTCCCTGAGCAGTTCGTTGACCTCATGGGCGGTGACGTCGTGCTTGAGCTGCACGGTCAGGTCCACCAGTGACACGTTGATCACCGGTACGCGCACGGCCATGCCGGTCAGCTTGCCTGCCAGCTCCGGCAGCACCAGGCCCACGGCTTCAGCGGCACCGGTCTTGCTCGGGATCATGTTCTGGGTGGCGGAGCGGGCGCGGTACGGGTCGCTGTGATAGACGTCCGTCAGGTTCTGGTCGTTGGTGTAGGCGTGGATGGTGGTCATCAGGCCGCTCTCGATGCCCAGCTCGCGGTGCAGCACCTGGGCCACCGGTGCCAGGCAGTTGGTGGTGCACGATGCATTGGAGATGATCTGGTGCGACTGGCGCAGAATGTCGTGGTTGACCCCGTACACTACCGTGGCATCGGCGCCCTTGGCCGGTGCCGAGATAATCACTTTGCGCGCACCGGCGGTAAGGTGCGCGGCCGCTTTGGCACGGTCGGTGAACAGGCCGGTGCATTCGAATACCACGTCGACTCTCTCCGCGGCCCAGGGCAAATCGGCGGGGTTGCGAATGGCGCTGACGGCGATCCGGTCGCCATTGACGGTCAGGCTTTCAAGGTCATGCTGCACATCGGCATCGAAGGTGCCGTGTACGGTGTCGTACTTGAGCAAGTGGGCGTTCATTGCACTGTCGCCCAGATCGTTGATGGCAACGATCTGCAAATCCTGGCGATAACCTTGGGAATACAGGGCGCGCAGGACATTGCGGCCGATACGGCCAAAACCATTGATTGCGATTCGAAGAGTCATTTTTAACTGCGCCGCCGTCGTTTTGTTATTGGAATTACAAGATTATTCGCAAAAAAATAGAAAACAAGCCTTTTTAGTGGCAATATTTTGTCTTATCTACAACGAGTGACCTGAATCAACTGGTCCGAGTGGTCAAGAAAACCGTTTGTCATCCCAATCACAACGGCCTTTGATCAGCATAGACAATCAGGTCGCCACATCCGTTAGCCTGGAGTTCTACACATGCATCCCCGCGTCCTTGAGGTCACCGAACGGCTTATCGCCCGCAGCCGCGCCACGCGTGAGGCATACCTTGCACTGATTCGCGGTGCGGCGAGCGACGGTCCCGTGCGCGGCAAGCTGCAGTGCGCCAACTTCGCCCATGGCGTGGCCGGCTGCGGCAGTGAAGACAAGAACAGCCTGCGGATGATGAACGCCGCCAACATTGCGATTGTTTCGTCCTATAACGACATGCTCTCGGCGCATCAGCCTTACGAAGTCTTTCCTGAGCTGATCAAGAAAGCCCTGCGCGAGATCGGCTCGGTCGGCCAGTTCGCCGGCGGCACACCGGCCATGTGCGATGGCGTGACCCAGGGCGAGCCGGGCATGGAGTTGAGCCTGCCGAGCCGCGAAGTGATCGCGCTGTCCACCGCCGTGGCGCTGTCCCACAACATGTTCGATGGCGCGCTGATGCTCGGCATCTGCGACAAGATCGTGCCCGGCCTGATGATGGGCGCGTTGCGCTTCGGTCATCTGCCGACGATCTTCGTCCCGGGTGGGCCGATGGTTTCGGGGATCTCCAACAAGCAGAAAGCCGACGTTCGCCAGCGCTACGCCGAAGGCAAGGCCAGCCGCGAAGAGCTGCTGGAATCGGAAATGAAGTCCTACCACAGCCCGGGCACGTGCACCTTCTACGGCACCGCCAACACCAACCAGCTGTTGATGGAGGTGATGGGCCTGCACTTGCCGGGTTCCTCTTTCGTCAACCCGAACACCCCGTTGCGCGATGCCCTGACCCGTGAGGCGGCGCACCAGGTGACTCGCCTGACCAAGCAGAACGGCAACTTCATGCCGATCGGCGAAATCGTCGACGAGCGTGCGCTGGTCAACTCCATCGTGGCCTTGCACGCCACCGGCGGCTCGACCAACCACACGCTGCACATGCCGGCCATCGCCATGGCCGCGGGCATTCAACTGACCTGGCAGGACATGGCCGACCTCTCCGAGGTGGTGCCGACCCTGAGCCACGTTTACCCGAACGGCAAAGCCGACATCAACCACTTCCAGGCCGCCGGCGGCATGTCGTTCCTGATCCGCGAGCTGCTGGAAGCCGGGCTGCTGCACGAAAACGTCAACACCGTGCTGGGTCACGGCCTGAGCCGCTACACCCAGGAGCCGTTCCTCGACAACGGTGAGCTGGTGTGGCGCGAAGGCGTGACCGAAAGCCTCGATGAAACCATCCTGCGCCCGGTTGCTCGTGCGTTCTCCGCCGAAGGTGGCCTGCGCGTGATGGAGGGCAACCTCGGTCGCGGTGTGATGAAGGTCTCGGCAGTGGCGCTGGAAAACCAGATTGTCGAAGCACCGGCCATGGTGTTCCAGGATCAACAGGACCTGGCCGACGCGTTCAAGGCCGGTTTGCTGGAGAAAGATTTCGTCGCGGTGATGCGCTTCCAGGGCCCGCGTTCCAACGGGATGCCGGAGCTGCACAAGATGACGCCATTCCTCGGTGTGCTGCAGGATCGGGGCTTCAAGGTCGCGTTGGTGACGGACGGACGCATGTCCGGTGCCTCGGGGAAAATCCCGGCGGCCATTCACGTCAGCCCCGAGGCCTATGTGGGCGGCGCTTTGGCGCGGGTGCAAGAGGGCGATATCATCCGCGTCGACGGCGTCAAAGGCACCCTGGAGCTGAAGGTGGACGCCGACGAATTCGCCGCGCGCGAGCCGGCCAAGTGCCTGTTGGCGGACAACGTCGGCAGCGGTCGCGAACTGTTTGGTTTCATGCGCATGGCCTTCAGCTCGGCAGAGCAGGGCGCCAGCGCCTTTACCTCTGCTCTGGAGAGCCTTAAGTGAAGCTAGCGCTGGTCGGTGACATCGGAGGGACCAACGCACGGTTTGCGTTGTGGAAGAACCGGCAACTGGAATCGATCCAGGTGCTGGCCACCGCCGACTATGAGTGCCCGGAAGACGCCATTGGCGTTTACCTGGCCGGCCTGGGCCTGGCACCGGGCGCGATTGGCTCGGTGTGCCTGTCGGTGGCCGGTCCGGTCAGTGGTGACGCGTTTCGGTTTACCAACAACCATTGGCGACTGAGTCGCCGGGGATTTTGCCAGACCTTGCAGGTCGACCGGCTGTTGCTGGTCAATGACTTCTCGGCCATGGCCCTGGGCATGACGCGCCTGCAGCCGGGCGAGTTCCGAGTGGTCTGCGAAGGCACTCCCGAGCCGTTGCGCCCGGCGGTGGTAATCGGCCCCGGCACCGGCCTTGGGGTCGGCACCTTGCTTGATCAGGGTGACGGTCGCTGGAGCGCATTGCCAGGGGAGGGCGGGCATGTCGACCTGCCACTGGGCAGCCCGCGTGAAGTCCAGCTGTGGCAGCACCTCTTCAACGAGATCGGCCATGTCAGTGCAGAGACGGCCCTCAGCGGTGGCGGCTTGCCGCGTGTCTATCGGGCGATTTGCGCGGTGGATGGGCATGCGCCGGTACTCGACACCCCCGAGGCGATCACCGCGGCCGCTCTGGCGGGCGACCCGATTGCCCTGCAAGTGCTGGAGCAATTCTGCTGCTGGCTGGGGCGCGTGGCCGGCAACAACGTGCTGACCGCCGGTGCGCGCGGCGGGGTGTACATCGTCGGTGGAGTGATTCCGCGGTTCGCCGAGGTCTTCCTCGAAAGCGGTTTCGCCCGCTGCTTCGCCGACAAAGGCTGTATGAGCGATTATTTCAATGGCATTCCGGTGTGGCTGGTGACGGCACCGTATTCCGGTTTGACCGGTGCGGGTGTGGCGCTGGAACAGGCTTGAAACCTGTGGCGAGGGAGCATGCTCGCGCTGGAGTGCGAAGCGCTCCTGAACCCAGCGAACGCGGATTATCCAAGAACCGCGATTTCAGGTTTACGACTGCTTCGCAGCCGAGCGCGAGCAAGCTCGCTCGCCACAAAGGCTCGTTCGCGATGCATTGTTGATCAGGCATAATCCGCCCCTCCATCACAACAAGGACGCCTTCGAAGTGAGCTCAGTCAACAAGTCGATTTTGTTGGTCGATGACGATCAAGAGATACGTGAGTTGCTGGACACCTACCTCAGCCGAGCCGGGTTTCAGGTGCGTACCACCCCCGATGGCGCGGGTTTTCGCCAGGCGCTGAACGAGGCTCCGAGCGATCTGGTGATCCTTGATGTGATGCTGCCGGACGAAGACGGCTTCAGCCTGTGTCGCTGGGTGCGTCAACACCCGCGCCAGCCCCATGTGCCGATCATCATGCTCACTGCCAGTTCCGACGAAGCCGACCGGGTCATAGGCCTGGAACTGGGGGCCGATGACTACCTGGGCAAACCCTTCAGCCCCCGTGAACTGCAGGCGCGGATCAAGGCCCTGTTGCGCCGGGCGCAGTTTGGCCAGGACCGCCCTGGCGGTGAGGTGCTGGCCTTCGATGAGTGGCGCCTGGACATGGTCAGTCACCGCCTGTTTCACACTGACGGCGAAGAGGTGATCCTCTCCGGTGCCGATTTCGCCCTGCTCAAGCTCTTCCTCGATCATCCGCAGGCAATCCTTGATCGCGACACCATCGGCAATGCCACCCGGGGTCGTGACCTGATGCCCCTGGACCGCATTGTCGACATGGCGGTCAGCCGCTTGCGCCAGCGTCTGCGCGATACCGAGAAACCGCCACGCCTGATTCGCACCGTGCGCGGCAGCGGTTATCAATTGGCCGCCAGTGTGGTCGCCAGCAATGGTCACTGAAGCCTTCACCCGGCTGATCCGCAAGGTGCCGGTGCCGCGCTCGCTGCTTGGGCGCATGTTGCTGCTGACCTTGCTGGCGGTGTTGTTTGCCCAGGCGCTGTCGAGCGTGATCTGGGTGTCGCAATTGCGCGCCACGCAGCTGGAAGGCCTGGTGACGGCCGCCCGCAGCCTGGCCCATTCGATGACCGCCAGTGTCAGCTACTTTCGTTCGTTGCCGGTGGCCTATCGGCCGTTGGTCCTCGATCAGCTGCGCAGCATGGGCGGTACCCGGTTCGTGGTGACCCTCAACGACAAGCCGCTGGACATGCAATTGCTGCCGGCGACCCCGCGCAAGCAAGCGGTGCTGGCGGCGGTGGATGAGGTGCTGCGCAAGTCGTTGGGGGTCGATACCGATCTCTCGGTGCAATTTGTCAGCCCGGACGACCTGCGGATTTTCAACGGCGGCTTGAAGCTCGATGAGCTGCCGCGTTCCTGGGCCCATTACGCGCTGACCCTGGAGCCGGTCAACCCGCCGGTGCTGGTCACCCAGATCAAGCTGGCCGAGGGGGAATGGCTGTACATCGCCTCCCTGTTGCCAGAGCCCTATACCAGCCTTGAAGAGCAGGGCCTGCCTTCGCAGCAGGTCTGGTTCATTGTGCTCACCAGCGGCTTCCTGTTGCTGTTCATCGGCCTGTTGGTGCACTGGCAAAGCCGACCGCTCAAGCGCCTGGCACGGGCGGCGCGGGACATGTCGCTGGGGGCCGAGGTGGAACCGGTGGCCGAGGGCGGCGGTAGTGAAGTGGTCGAGGTGGGGCGCGCGTTCAATGCGATGCGCGAGCGCATCAGCCGCTACCTGACCGAACGCAGCCAGTTGTTCAGTGCGATTTCCCATGACTTGCGCACGCCCATCACCCGTCTGCGCCTGCGCGTCGAATTGCTGGAGGACGAACAGCTGCAAGCCAAGTTCGGGCGAGACCTGGATGAGCTGGAGCTGTTGGTCAAAGGCGCGCTGCAATGCGTCAAGGACACCGACATCCACGAGAACATCGAACCGGTGGATCTCAACCATGTGCTCGATTGCCTGGTGGAACCTTACCTGGCGCCCAACGGCAACGGCCGCGTGACCCAGCAGGGGCGGGCGCTGGCACCCTATCCCGGCAAGCCGTTGGCGCTCAAGCGCTGCATTGGCAACCTGATCGACAACGCCCTCAAGTACGGGCAGAACGCTCACCTGCACATCGATGACGACGACAGTGCGTTTATCCTGCACGTCGATGACGAAGGGCCGGGCGTGCCTGAGCAGCGCCTGGAGCAGGTGTTCGAACCGCACTTTCGCCTGGCCGGGCAACAGCAGGGGTATGGCCTGGGACTGGGCATCGCCCGCAACATCGCCCATAGCCATGGCGGTGAAGTCAGCTTGCAGAACCTGCGCGAGGGCGGCTTGCGGGTGACCTTGCAGCTGCCGCGCTCTCTTGACTGACTGGCACCGATCCTGTGGCGAGGGAGCTTGCTCCCGTCGGCCGGTCCGCGTTCGGACGCAGCCGTCGTAAAGTCTGCACCTCAGTACGTCAGCTCAACTCCGGTGGCAGGTTTTGGGAGCGCTTTGCGCTCCAGCGGGAGCAAGCGCCCTCGCCACAAAAGCTCTGAGCATTTGTCACACGTCAGTGACACACCCAGCCCCCTTCGTTACCTGCACCTTCCTCCACGTTGTTTAGACTCACCGCAGTCATAACAACAAAAAAAGGCACCCCATGAACACCTTCCAACCTGCATTCAGCAGTTGGCTGAACGCACCTGCCCATCAACAATGGCTGGCCGATGAAGGCTTGCGCCTGCTCGCGTTCGCCAAGGCCTCGAAGCTGCCCGAAGGCTTTGGCAACCTGGACGCTCACGGCCAGATGCCGGCCGATGCCCAGGCCCACACCCTGACTACCGCCCGCATGACCCATTGCTTTGCCATGGCCCATATCCAGGGGCTGCCGGGGTTTGCCGAGTGGGTGGATCATGGGCTCGATGCCCTCATGGGACCCTTGCGTGACGCCAGGTTCGGTGGCTGGTTCGCCGCGCCCGAGTACCCTGATGGCCACACGGACAAGGCGGCGTACCTGCACGCATTCGTCGCGCTGGCGGCCAGCTCTGCGGTGGTCGCTCAGCGACCGGGCGCCGAGGCTTTACTCATGGAGGCGGTCAATGTCATCGACCAGCATTTCTGGAGCGAGGAGGAGGGCGCCCTGCGCGAATCCTTCAACCGCGACTGGAGCGTCGAGGAGGCCTATCGCGGTGCCAACAGCAACATGCACGCGACCGAAGCCTTTCTCGCCCTGGCCGATGTCACCCAGGACAGCCGCTGGCTACGCCGCGCGTTGCGGATTGTCGAGCGGGTGATCCACGGTCACGCGGCGGCCAACGACTATCGGGTCGTCGAGCATTTTGACCGACAGTGGCAGCCGTTGCGCGAGTACAACCAGGCCTGTCCGGCCGATGGTTTCCGCCCCTACGGCACCACGCCAGGCCATGGCTTTGAATGGTCGCGGTTGCTGTTGCACCTTGAGGCGGCGCTGGTTGTGGCGGGCATGCCGGCCCCTGGCTGGCTGTTGGTCGACGCGCAAAGACTGTTTGCCAGCAACTGTCTTCACGCCTGGCACGTCGATGGAGCGCCAGGCCTGGTCTACACCCTCGACTGGGGCAACCAGCCGGTGGTGCGCCAGCGGTTGCATTGGGTTCACTGCGAGGCCAGCGCGGCGGCCAGCACCTTGCTCAAGCGCACGGGCGAGGCGCAGTACGAAACCTGGTACCGGTGTTTCTGGGAATACAGCGAACGCTACCTGATCGACCGAACCCATGGCAGCTGGCACCACGAACTCGACGCCTCGAATCGCCCGAGCGCCGAGATCTGGGGAGGCAAGCCGGACCTGTATCACGCCTGGCAAGCAGTGTTGATTCCACGCCTGCCGCTGGCGCCGAGCATGGCCAGTGCATTGGCCCGGGTGTCTGTCCCGGCGTCTATGTAACCATGCTGTGACATTTTGCCGTCGCTTCGTTACCTGCCGGGCGCGCGACGCTGTTTAAACTCGTTTGCAGCGCAAGCACCAGACTTGCATGCATAACAACAAGAAAGGTACTTCAGATGAATGGGATTTCCCGCCTCGCCACGGTCATTACTCTCGCCTCGTTGTTTCCTCTGAACGCCCATGCCGCCGATTCCAAAGGTGCCGTGGAAGTCGTGCACTGGTGGACGTCCGGTGGTGAAAAAGCCGCCGTCGATGTCCTCAAGGCGCAAGTCGAAAAAGACGGCTTTACCTGGAAGGACGGTGCAGTCGCCGGTGGCGGTGGCGCTACCGCCATGACCGTCCTCAAGAGCCGCGCGGTCGCGGGCAATCCACCGGGCGTTGCCCAGATCAAAGGCCCGGACATCCAGGAGTGGGGCAGCACCGGCCTGCTCAGCACCGATACCCTGAAGGACGTTTCCAAAGCGGAAAACTGGGACGGCCTGCTCTCGAAGAAAGTCTCCGACACCGTCAAGTATGAAGGCGACTATGTGGCCGTCCCGGTGAACATTCACCGTGTCAACTGGCTGTGGATCAACCCGCAAGTCTTCAAGCAAGCCGGTATCGACAAGGCCCCGACCACCCTCGAGGAATTCTACGCCGCTGGCGACAAGCTCAAGGCTGCCGGCTTCATCGCCCTGGCCCACGGCGGTCAGCCATGGCAGGACAGCACCGTGTTTGAAGACGTGGTGCTGTCGGTCATGGGTACGGACGGCTACAAGAAAGCCCTGGTGGACCTGGACCAGAAAACCCTCTCCGGCCCCGAGATGGTCAAGTCTTTCGCCGAACTCAAGAAGCTCACCGGTTACATGGACCCTAACCGTGCGGGCCGTGACTGGAACATCGCCGCCGCCGAAGTGATCAATGGCAAGGCCGGCATGCAGATGATGGGGGACTGGGCCAAGAGCGAATGGACCGCCGCCAACAAGGTCGCCGGCAAGGACTATCTGTGCGTACCGTTCCCGGGGACTGAAAAAGCCTTCGCCTACAACATCGACTCCCTGGCGGTGTTCAAGCTCAACGCCGATCGCAAGGGTGACATCGCGGCTCAGCAGGACCTGGCCCGGGTTGCGCTGGGCAAGGACTTCCAGAAGGTCTTCAGCGTCAACAAGGGCTCGATCCCGGTTCGCACCGACATGCTCGGCGACATGAGTGCCCTGGGCTTCGACGCCTGTGCCCAGGCCTCGGCCAAGGACTTCCTGGCGAGCGACAAGTCCGGCGGCCTGCAGCCGAGCATGGCCCACAACATGGCCACGTCCCTGGCCGTGCAAGGTGCGATCTTCGACGTCGTGACCAACTTCATGAACGACAAGGATGCTGCCCCGGCCAAGGCCAGCGCCCAACTGGCATCGGCCGTCAAAGCCGCCCAGTAATCCCGAACACTGCCTGATCCTGTGGGAACGGGCTTGCTTGCGAAGTCGGTGAATCCGTCGACATCTGTGTTGGATGTCAGTCCGCTTTCGCGAGCAAGCCCGCTCCCACAAGGGGTCACTGTGCGCATTCACTTCTCTTCACCTGGATAATCCCGATGAGCTCTGTGGCGGTTTTCAGCAAAGCCTCACCGTTCGACGCACTGCAGCGCTGGCTCCCCAAACTGGTTTTGGCGCCGAGCATGCTGATCGTCCTGGTCGGCTTCTACGGTTACATCCTCTGGACATTCGTCCTGTCCTTTACCAACTCCAGCTTCATGCCGAGCTACAAGTGGGTCGGCCTGCAGCAGTACGTGCGCTTGCTGGACAACGACCGTTGGTGGGTCGCCAGCAAGAACCTCGCGGTCTTCGGTGGCATGTTCATCGCCATCAGCCTGGTGCTGGGGGTGTTTCTGGCGGTGCTGCTGGATCAGCGCATCCGCCGGGAAGGCTTCATCCGCACGGTCTACCTGTACCCGATGGCGCTGTCGATGATCGTCACCGGTACTGCCTGGAAGTGGCTGCTCAACCCGGGCCTGGGCCTGGACAAAATGCTCCGCGACTGGGGCTGGGAAGGATTTCGCCTGGACTGGCTGGTGGATCAGGACCGGGTGATTTACTGCCTGGTGATCGCTGCCGTGTGGCAAGCCTCCGGGTTTGTCATGGCGATGTTCCTGGCGGGGCTGCGCGGTGTCGATCAGTCGATCATCCGTGCTGCCCAGGTCGACGGTGCCAGCCTGCCGACCATCTACCTGAAGATCGTCCTGCCGAGCCTGCGCCCGGTGTTTTTCAGTGCCTTCATGATCCTTGCGCATATCGCGATCAAGAGCTTCGACCTGGTGGCGGCGATGACGGCAGGGGGGCCGGGCTACTCCTCCGACCTGCCGGCGATGTTCATGTATTCCTTCACCTTCAGCCGTGGCCAGATGGGCATCGGATCGGCCAGCGCGATGATGATGCTCGGTGCGATCCTGGCGATTCTGGTGCCGTACCTGTACTCCGAACTGCGGGGCAAACGCCATGAGTAATCCACTCGCCAGACCCACCCTGAGCCTCAGCCGCATTGCCATCTACGCGACGCTGCTGCTGGCGGCGGCCGTGTACCTGATCCCGCTGGTGGTGATGCTGCTGACCAGCTTCAAATCCCCGGAAGACATTCGCACCGGCAACCTGTTGAGCTGGCCGCAAGTGATCGACGGCATTGGCTGGATCAAGGCCTGGGACACCGTGGGCGGCTACTTCTGGAACTCGGTGAAAATCACCGTGCCGGCGGTGCTGATCTCCACCTTCGTCGGTGCAATGAACGGCTATGTGCTGTCGATGTGGCGCTTCCGCGGTTCGCAGTTGTTTTTCGGCCTGCTGCTGTTTGGCTGCTTCCTGCCGTTCCAGACCGTGCTGCTGCCAGCCTCGTTCACCATCGGCAAGCTGGGCCTGGCCAACACCACTACCGGGCTGGTGCTGGTGCACATCGTCTACGGGCTGGCATTCACCACGCTGTTCTTTCGCAACTACTACGTGAGCATTCCCGATGCACTGGTCAAGGCGGCACGCCTGGATGGCGCGGGCTTCTTCACCATCTTCGGCAAGATCCTGCTGCCGATGTCGATCCCGATCGTGATGGTCTGCCTGATCTGGCAGTTCACCCAGATCTGGAATGACTTCCTGTTCGGTGTGGTCTTCGCCAGCGGCGATGCGCAACCCATCACCGTGGCCTTGAACAACCTGGTCAACACCAGCACCGGGGCCAAGGAATACAACGTTGATATGGCGGCGGCGATGATCGCCGGGTTGCCGACACTGCTGGTCTACATATTCGCTGGCAAGTATTTCCTGCGCGGGCTGACGTCCGGCGCGGTCAAGGGGTAGAACATGGCAACGCTCGAATTACGCAACGTCAACAAAACCTACGGCGCTGGCTTGCCGGACACCTTGAAGAACATCGAACTGAAGATCGATGACGGTGAATTCCTGATCCTGGTCGGCCCGTCCGGCTGCGGCAAATCGACCTTGATGAACTGCATCGCCGGCCTTGAGAACATCAGCGGCGGGGCGATCCTGGTGGATGACGCCGACATCAGCGGCATGAGCCCCAAGGATCGCGACATCGCCATGGTGTTCCAGTCCTATGCGCTGTACCCGACCATGAGCGTGCGCGACAACATCGCCTTCGGTTTGAAGATTCGCAAAATGCCCGCCGCCGACATCGATGAAGAAGTGGCGCGGGTGTCCAGGCTGCTGCAAATCGAACACCTGCTCAGCCGCAAGCCGGGTCAGCTCTCGGGGGGGCAGCAACAGCGCGTGGCCATGGGCCGGGCATTGGCGCGGCGGCCGAAGATTTATCTGTTCGATGAACCGTTGTCCAACCTCGACGCCAAGCTGCGGGTCGAGATGCGCACCGAAATGAAGCTGATGCACCAGCGCCTGAAAACCACCACTGTCTACGTGACCCACGACCAGATCGAAGCCATGACCCTGGGCGACAAGGTGGCGGTGATGAAGGACGGGATCATTCAGCAGTTCGGCACCCCGAAGCAGATCTACAACGACCCGGCCAACCTGTTCGTGGCCAGCTTCATCGGCTCGCCGCCGATGAACTTCATTCCCCTGCGCCTGCAGCGCAAGGACGGCCGCCTGCTGGCGTTGCTCGACAGTGGCCAGGCCCGCTGCGAGCTGCCGCTGGGCATGCAGGACGCGGGGCTCGAGGATCGAGAAGTGATCCTGGGCATGCGCCCGGAGCAAATCGTGCTGGCGAACGGCGAGGCCAATGGCCTGCCGACCATTCGGGCCGAAGTACAGGTCACCGAGCCCACCGGCCCCGACACCCTGGTGTTCGTCAACCTGAACGAAACCAAGGTCTGCTGCCGCCTGGCACCGGACGTCGCGCCGGCCGTGGGCGAGACCCTGACGCTGCAATTCGACCCATCGAAAGTTCTGCTGTTCGATGCCAGGACCGGGGAGCGTTTGGGGGCTGCCGGTCAACCACAAACCGAATTGCACACAGCCAACGTCGCCCAATTCAAAGGCCGCTGAAAATCAAAACTGTAGGAGCGAGCTTGCTCGCGATGGACGTTAACGATGACGTGCGCCGTCTGGGTGAACGCGGTGCATTTGAGACCATCGTCGGAACGCCGCCCGGAGCAAGCTCGCTCCTACAAGGGGGATATCCGTGACGGACGGCCTGTCGTCCGACACCACCGTAGTAACCGCGTTAGAAAAAGAAAAGTTAATAACAATAAGACGAGGATGTAGGGATGAAGAAGAACAACACCAGTGCCCGGATTATCTGCCAGCTGTCCGCGATTGCGGCGATGAGCCTGGCCGGCAGCGTGCACGCGGCCGAGGCGTTCAGTGCCGATTCCAAGTGGATGACGGGTGACTGGGGCGGCGAGCGGACCAAGCTGATCGATCAAGGCATCGACATCAAAATGGACTACGTCGGTGAAGTCGGCGGTAACCTCCACGGCGGCTACAACGACGACAAGACTGCGCGTTACGCCGACCAGTTTGGCCTGGGCGCGGCGCTGGACCTGGAAAAATTGCTCGGCTGGGATAACACCCAGGCCAAGATCCAGCTCACCAACCGTAACGGCGAGAACATCTCCAATGACCGTATCGGCGACCCGCGTGCCGGCACCTTGAGTTCCTCTCAGGAAGTCTACGGCCGTGGCCATATGGTCCGCCTGACCCAGTTGTGGATCCAGCATCAGTTCTTCGACAACACACTGGACGTCAAGGCCGGTTACTTCGGTGAAGGCGAAGACTTCAACACCTTCCCGTGTGAGTTCCAGAACCTGGCGTTCTGCGGCTCCCAGGTGGGTAACTGGGCCACCAACATCTGGTACAACTGGCCGGTCAGCCAGGCGGCGATCCGAGTGAAGTACAACATCTCGCCCGAGTTCTATGCGCAGATCGGCGCGTACAACCAGACCCCGTCGCAACTGGAACACGGTAATGGTTTCAAGCTCAGCGGCAGCGGTACCGAAGGCACCGTGCTGCCGGTCGAGCTGGTCTGGTCGCCGAAGGTCAACAGCCTGCCGGGCGAGTACCGTGTCGGTTACTACAAAAGTACGGCCAAGGCCGATGACGTCCGTGAGGATGACAACGGTAATGATGCGGCCACCAGCGGCAATGCCTATCGCAGCCACAGCAGCAAGCACGGCTACTGGTTCGTTGCACAGCAGCAACTCACCAGCCATGGCGGTGACGCTACGCGCGGCCTGAACATTGCGGCCAACGCCACTTTCCACGACAAGGACACCAACATCGTCGACAACTACCAGTCGCTGATGTTTGTGTACAAGGGCCCGTTCGATGCACGTCCAAAAGATGATGTCGGTATCGGTTTTGCCCGTATCCATGTCAACGATGACGTGAAGAAAAACGCCGAGCTGACCAACGCCGCCAACGGTGTCGCCAACTACGAGGATCCGCTGTTCTCGCCGCTGCGTGACACCGAGTACAACTACGAACTCAACTATGGTTTCCACGTTACCAACTGGTTGACCGTGCGTCCTAACCTGCAATACGTCACTCACCCAGGTGGCGTGGATGAAGTCGATAACGCTTTGGTCGCCGGCCTGAAAATTCAGTCGGTGTTCTAACGCTGTTGCGATAAGCTCCTTCCCATGTGCGCATTTTTGCGGACGGCCCAGGCTGTCCGCTTTTTTTTGGGGTGGCGCGCCCCTTGGTGATCGCTGATTTTCAGGACCGTGGCACATGCCAGAGCATCCGCTACAACGTTTCTTCAAGTCCTTGCGCGAGCGTCCGGTGTTCGCGTGGGAGCGCTATCAGAAGCGCGACGTGTTGGTGATTGATCATCCGCTGTGCCAGGCGGTGTTCAGTCGCCAGGGCGCGCAGTTGTTGCACTTCCAGCCCACAGGCCAGAAACCCTGGTTGTGGTGCGCGGCGAAGTGGCCGCAGGTCGGCGCCATTCGCGGCGGAGTCCCGGTGTGCTGGCCGTGGTATGGCCGGCATCCGAGTGAAAACGCCTGGCCATCCCATGGCTGGGCACGGCTGCTGGACTGGAAGCTGATCGACAGTCGCAGCGATGACGACGGCGTGCACCTGCACTGGCAGTTACAGCTGTGCGATTGGCAAGTCGAGCTGCACGCGCACTTGGGCGAGCGTATGGACCTGCGCCTGAGCACCGAGCACCAGGACAGCCTGCCGTGCCAGTTGAGTCATGCTTTGCATGCGTATTGGCGTATTGGCGATGTTGGTGAGGTAGCGCTGTCTGGGCTGGATGGCGCGCAGGGTTATGACCAGCTCAAGCGTGAGGCGTGCGAGCAAAAAGGCGAGTTGCGGGTCGAGGGTGGCTGCCAGCGCGTGTTTCAGCACGAGGGCGAGCTACAGCTCAAGGACCATGCCTGGCAGCGCCAATTGTGCATCGATACCGGCGACAGCGCGGACACCGTGGTCTGGCACCCCGGATCGCGCCCGCTGCTGGGGGTGAGCTGGAATGAGGTGAGCGAGTTTGTCTGCGTGGAAGCGGCCAGCGGTGGTACCGACAGCCTGAGCCTGGCCCCGGGGGAGCGGGCGCATTTGAGTTTGCAGGCGTGGGCGGCGGCTTAGTTCAAGATATTGCGGTGTCTGGACTGGCCCCTTCGCGGGCAAGCCCGCTCCCACAGTGTCCATGTCGAGCACAAAACTTGCGGCTGCCATTGAACCTGTGGGAGCGGGCTTGCCCGCGAAGAGGCCGGATCATTCAACACAGAAGCATCTGGTCTCAGTTGAACTCATCCCCCACCGGATACCGGCTGGCGTTGAGGCTTTCCTTGATTTTGCGCAGGTGCGGCTGGAAGTCGACGCCGCGGCGCAGGGTCATGCCGGTGGCGAGTACGTCGAGCACGGTCAACTGAATGATCCGCGAGGTCATCGGCATGTAGATGTCGGTGTCTTCCGGCAACGGGATGTTCAGGCTCAGGGTGCTGGCCTTGGCCAGTGGCGAGCCTTCAGCCGTGAGGCCGAGTACCGAGGCACCGTTCTCGCGGGCAATGCGCGCCACTTCCACCAGCTCACGGGTGCGACCGGTGTAGGAAATGATCACGAACAGCTCACCGGTATGGGCCACGGAAGCAATCATGCGCTGCATCAGCACATCGGCGTGGGCGGTGACGGCCAGGTTGAAGCGAAAGAACTTGTGCTGGGCATCCAGCGCGACCGGCGCCGATGCGCCGAGGCCGAAGAAGTGGATCTGCCGGGCCTGGATCAGCAAGTCCACGGCGCGGCTGACCAGGTTCGGGTCCAGGGCCTGGCAGGCGCTGTCCAGCGAGGCGATGGCGCTGCCAAAGATCTTCTGGGTGTAGGCCTCCGGGTTGTCGTCGGCTTCCACCGCGCGACAGACATAGGCGGCACCGCTGGCCAGGCTTTGGGCCAACTGCAGTTTGAGTTCCGGGTAGCCGCTGACGCCGAACGAGCGGCAGAAACGGTTGACCGTCGGTTCGCTGACCGAGGCGGCCTGGGCGAGGGCGGCGATGCTGAAGCGAGTCGCCTGCTGCGGGTTGAGCAGGATGACTTCGGCGACTTTACGCTCAGCCTTGTTCAGGTCGGCAAGGCGATTCTGGATCTGTTCCAGTAAATTTCGCACGCGGTCCATAAATGTTTCCTTAGAGCGGCTGCTATGCCAGCAGACTCGCTGCTTGCAAGTAAAGGCTCGGCTATGAAAATCGGGCCTTTGGTAAGGCCCTTTGCGGTGGCCTATCCTACTGGTGGCCCTGACTGACCACCACCGGGAATCTGTATTTTGGAATAATGTTGTGGTTATTACTACATTTTCCCTTGAGTGATGCCTTGAAAAAAGGTATTTGTAGCTTAACTTGATAAAAGAACAAACATCATGCCTTCGATTACGGTTGAACCGTGCACCTTTGCCTTGTTCGGCGCCTTGGGCGATCTGGCCCTGCGCAAGCTGTTTCCTGCCTTGTACCAACTCGATGGTGCAGGCCTGCTGCATGAGGACTCGCGCATTATCGCACTGGCCCGTGAGCCGGGCAGCGCGCAGGAGCACCTGGCCTTCATCGCCCGGGAACTGCGCCACTATGTGCCTGCCAAGGAACTGGACGAAGCCGTGATCGATCGCTTCCTGGCGCGGCTGACGTACCTGCATGTCGACTTTCTCAAGACCGATGACTATGTGGTCCTGGCTGAACTGGCAGGCACGACGCAGCGGATGATTGCCTACTTCGCCACGCCGGCGGCGGTCTACGGGGCAATCTGCGAGAACCTGGCGCAGGTTGGCCTGACTGAAAACACCCGCGTGGTGCTGGAAAAACCCATCGGTTCGGACCTGGAATCGTCGCGCAAGGTCAACGACGCCGTGGCGCGGTTTTTCCCGGAAAACCGTACCTACCGTATCGACCACTACCTGGGCAAGGAAACGGTCCAGAACCTGATCGCCCTGCGTTTCGCCAACAGCCTGTTCGAAACCCAGTGGAACCAGAACTACATTTCCCACGTGGAAATTACCGTTGCCGAGAAGGTCGGGATCGAAGGCCGTTGGGGCTATTTCGACAAGGCCGGGCAGTTGCGGGACATGATCCAGAATCACCTGCTGCAGCTGCTGTGCCTGATCGCCATGGACCCTCCGGCGGACCTGTCGGCCGACAGCATCCGCGACGAGAAAGTCAAAGTGCTCAAAGCGCTGGCACCGATCAGTCCGGAAGGCCTGAGCACTCAGGTGGTGCGTGGCCAGTACATCGCCGGGCACAGTGAAGGCAAGGCGGTACCGGGTTACCTGGAGGAAGAAAACTCCAATACCCAGAGCGACACCGAGACCTTCGTCGCCCTGCGCGCCGACATCCGCAACTGGCGTTGGGCCGGTGTGCCGTTTTACCTGCGTACCGGCAAGCGCATGCCGGAAAAGCTGTCGCAGATCGTCATCCACTTCAAGGAACCGTCGCACTACATCTTCGCCCCCGAGCAGCGCTTGCAGATCAGCAACAAGCTGATCATCCGCCTGCAGCCGGACGAAGGCATTTCCTTGCGGGTGATGACCAAGGAGCAGGGCCTGGACAAGGGCATGCAGTTGCGCAGCGGGCCGTTGCAGCTGAACTTTTCCGATACCTGGCGCAGTGCGCGGATCCCCGACGCCTACGAGCGGTTGTTGCTGGAAGTGATGCGCGGCAATCAGAACCTGTTTGTCCGCAAAGATGAAATCGAGGCCGCGTGGAAATGGTGCGACCAGTTGATCGCCGGATGGAAGAAGTCCGGTGATGCGCCCAAGCCGTACGCAGCCGGATCCTGGGGGCCAATGAGCTCCATTGCTCTGATCACGCGGGACGGGAGGTCGTGGTATGGCGATATCTAAATTGAAACTGCCCCGGGGCGTCAGCGCCCATGAGTTCAAAAGCCCGGTGCTGCTGGCCGAAGGCCTGGCACTGAAGGTGGCCAAGCAACTGAGCGATGCGCTCGACGCCACGGGAACGGCAACGCTGGTGGTGTCCGGTGGGCGCAGTCCGGTGGCATTTTTCCAGCACCTGGCCAAGCAGAAACTGGACTGGTCGAAGGTGGTGGTCAGCCTGGCTGACGAGCGCTGGGTGCCCGTCGAACACGCCGACAGCAATGCCGGCCTGCTCAAGCGTTACCTGCTGCAAGGCCCGGCGGCCCAGGCGCAGTTTCTGAGCCTGTACAGCGCCAGCGCCAACCTGGAGTTGGCCGCCGAGCAGGCGGATCGTTTGCTCGCCGAGCTGCCAGGGATTGACGTGCTGGTGCTGGGGATGGGCGATGACGGTCACACCGCCTCGCTGTTCCCGGACAGTCCGAATCTTGCGCAAGCGTTGCAGGCCGACGGTACGCGCCGTTGCTGGCCAATGCTGGCGCCCACCGTGCCGCATCAGCGCCTGACCATGAGTCGTGCATTGTTGGCGTCGGCGACGCATACCGTTCTATCGATTTCCGGTCAGTCCAAGCTGATCACCCTGAGCGCCGCACTGGCCGGTGACGATGTCGCCGCAATGCCGATTCGCGCGTTTTTGCAACCCACGTTAGAGATTTACTGGTGCCCATGAGCCAAGGATCATCCGCTATGACAACCCCATCCCTTGCCGTTTCCATGGCGGATAAAGTTGCCCTGATCGACAGTCTCTGCGCCAAGGCGCGGATCCTGCCGGTCATCACCATCGCTCGCGAACAGGACGTGTTGCCGTTGGCCGATGCCCTGGCAGCGGGTGGCCTGACGGCCCTGGAAGTGACCCTGCGCTCGCAGTTCGGCCTCAAGGCCATCCAGATTCTGCGCGAGCAGCGTCCGGAGTTGCTCACCGGTGCCGGCACCGTGCTGGATCGCACCATGCTGGCCGCCGCTGAAGCGGCAGGCTCGCAGTTCATTGTTACGCCAGGCATCACCCGCGACTTGCTCGAAGCCAGCGTGGACAGCCCGATTCCGCTGTTGCCCGGCATCAGCAACGCCTCCGGCATCATGGAAGGCTATGCCCTGGGATACCGCCGCTTCAAGCTGTTTCCGGCAGAGGTCAGCGGTGGCGTGGCGGCGATCAAGGCCCTTGGCGGCCCGTTCGGCGAAGTGAAATTCTGCCCCACCGGTGGCGTGAGCCCGGCCAACATCAAGAGCTACATGGCGTTGAAAAACGTGATGTGCGTGGGTGGCAGCTGGATGCTGGATCCGGAGTGGATCAAGAACGGCGACTGGGCACGCATTCAGGAGTGCACCGCCGAGGCGCTGGCGCTGCTGGACTGACGGGGTAGCCCGCAGGGTTTTACGAAGAATTGTAGTAGTTGCGTTCTACGGCTTTTCGGCGCACTTGGTCGGTGCGCCGTTTTTTTTGCCTGGCGAAAAGTGCCGCCCCGTTGCATTCAAGGGGCGGCGGGCCTCAACTCAGTTCGATCAGCGCCTGCGCCATCAGGTGCATGTCCGCTGCCGTGCTGATCAGGCCGGGGGTGATGCGAATGCACGGCCCACAGGCCGAACCGCTGCGGGCCACGGTGAACAGGTTGTAGTCGCTGAGCAGGCGGTCGACCATCGCCTGCTGGTCGGCCTGGCGAGTGAAGCGCATCGAGGTGATGCCGCAATACAGGCGCGGGTCATTCGGGGTCATGACCTCAATGCCTGGCGCGCCTTGAACGGCGTCGACCCACAGATTGCGCAGGTAGTTGAGCCGGGCGCCCTTGGCGGCCGCGCTGCCGATGGCGCGATGTTCTTCGAACACCAGCGGCAAGGTCAGCAAGGCGGGAATGTTCGGCGTGCTGTACGGCGTGCGTGAGCGGATGTCGGTGGCCGGGAAATGAAACTCGTCCATGTCTGGATCGATGTCGGCCAGGCGTTGCGGGGCGATGTAGAGGAAGCCCAGGGTCAGCGGTGCACCGATCCATTTGTGCAGGTTGTAGCCGGCAAAGCTGATGCCCAGTTCATCGAGGTCGAATTCGATCTGGCCCAGGGCATGGGCGCCGTCGAGGATCACGTCGATCCCGTGCTCACGGGCACTGGCGGCAATGGCCTTGACCGGCATCACCAGGCCGGTGCGGTGGGTGACGTGGGTCAGGGCCATGAGTTTGATTCGTGGGTGCTGCTCGAATGCCGCGCGATAGCTCGCCACCAGGCTTTCGAAGCTGGCGGGGTGGGAGTGCTCGATTTCGATCACCTCGACCCCACGATAGCGTGCCAGCCAGCGCATCGCACTTTTGACCGTGTCGTATTCCAGGTCGCAGATCAGTACCTGGTCACCCGGCTGCAAGCGGTTGTAGTTGCGAATCAACGATTGCAGCGCGTCCGAGGCATTGCGGGTGAGGGCCACGGCTTGCGCGGGTACTCGCAGCAAGTCCGCCAGTTGCTTGCGAATCTCCACGCTTTCGAGTTTTTCGAAGCGCTGACGCACGTGTACCGAGTTGCTGCTGTTGATCAGTTCGATGTTGCGTTGGTATTCCTCGATGACCGTGCGCGACATGCGGCCGAAGTAACCGTTTTCCAGGTTGATGGGGCCAGGCTGGACATCGTAGCGATCGGCAAAGGTCCGCCAGAAGGCTTCATCATGGGCGCGGAAGGTGTTATCGGGCATGGGGAGAACTCGGTCTGGATTCGGTGGTTCAGTGGCGAGGCTTGGGTTTGCCGTGCTTGGCGCGCAGTGGGTCGAGCAGGTCGGACAAACCGTTGTGGTCGATTTCCTGCATCAGGGCCAGCAGGCCCCCCAGTTCACCGTGGGGGAAACCCTGGCGGGCGAACCAGTTCAGGTACGGGCCGGGCAGGTCGGCAATGATGCGCCCTTTGTATTTGCCGAAGGGCATTTCTCGGGTGACCAGCAGTTCAAGCGTTTCGGGGTTCATCGGTCAGTCGTCTTGATTCATACAGTCCGGAAAATACAGGCATTGCGCAGGCACGCCAATCGACAGATCCTGCCAATAACCAGCATACAGATGCTTGCGGGTGATGCAGCGGACAGCTCCAAGCGATCAGGCGCTGTTCACGGCGACGTGCGGGCGGAGCAGCCAGGAGCGCGCCCGTTCGCAAGCGTTGAACAATCGTAAAGGGGCTCGGCCTTGTGGCGAGCGAGCGTGCTCCCTCGCCACCGGTGAGCGGTCAATCAGCCGATGCTGATGGTCGGCAAGGTAGGCAGGGTCACGGTCTGTTGCTTGCGGGGCGCGAGGATCTCGGCTTCGCCATCGACCACCAGCTCATCACGCTGGTTGAACACGCGGGTGGCGATGCGCACGCGGAATTTCGGCAGTTTCTCGAGGATTTCCAGGCGCACGGTCAGGGTGTCGCCGATCTTCACCGGCTTCTGGAAACTCATCTGCTGGCCGAGGTAGATGGTCCCGGGCCCAGGCAGCTCGCAGGCGACCGCGGCACTGATCAGTGCGCCACTGAACATGCCATGGGCGATACGCTCCTTGAACATGCTCGCCGCTGCGAACTCGGCATCCAGGTGCACCGGGTTATGGTCGCCGGACATGGCGGCAAACAGCTGAATGTCGCGCTCTTCGACGGATTTGCTGTAGCTGGCGGTCTGGCCGACTTCGAGGGCTTCGTACGGCGTGTTGGTAACCTGGGTCATGTGTCTTGAATCCTGTGACGAGTTAAGTGTAATAACCAAACGTTATTCGGTTCTGGGTGGCCGGCGGTGGCTCAATGCCTGGGCCAGCCAGGTGAGCAGGTCCGCGGTCACTTCATCGCGGTTGCTTTCGTTGAACAGTTCGTGCCGTGCCTGCGGGTAGATCGTCAGTTGCAGGCACTGGTTGCCGGCCTGGCGCAGTGCTTCGGCCAACGCCTTGAGACGCTTGCCTTCACTCACCGGATCACATTCTCCGCCAATGACCAGCAACGGCAGGCCCGGATCGATCTGCGCGAGATTGGACGCTTTGCTGATCTGCTGCAAGCCGCCGAGCATATCGATCCACAACTGGTTGGTGCAGCGGTAGCCGCAGAGTGGATCGTTGACGTACTTGTCGACTTCCGCCGGGTCGCGGCTGAGCCAGTCGAACGGGGTGCGGTTGGGTTTGAACGCCTTGTTGAACGAACCGAACGACAGCCACTCGATCAGCGCACTGCGACCGGTCGCGCCCTGGCGCCAGCGTTCGAGGCGGGCAATCAGGCGCGCCATGCGATACAGCGCCACGGGCTGGAAATTCGAGCCGCTGAGTACGGCGCCATACAGGCTGGCGCTGTGGTGCAGCAGGTAAGCCTGGGCAATGTAGCTGCCCATGCTGTGGCCCAGCAACACAATCGGCGTGCCCGGATGCTGTTGGCCGATGTGCTGGTTCAGGCTGGCCAGGTCACCGACCACTTTGCGCCAGCCATCCTTGTCCGCGTAATGCCCGAGTACCCCGTTTTCCGCGGTCTTGCCATGGCCACGCTGGTCCAGGGCATAGACGCCGTACCCTTGGTTACACAATACCTGCGCCAGGCGTTCGTACCTTGCGCTATGTTCCGCCATCCCGTGGGACAGCAGGATCACCGCGTTGAGCGGGCCTTCGGGTAACCACTGGTTGACGAAAAGCTGGCTGTGGTCATTCGCGGTCAACCAGAACGTGTCGTGGATCATGGCGATTCCTTTGCGCTGAGTCGTTGCATTGTATAGCTGATCAAGCGCCTGGCGTCCGATGCGGGCCTCCCAAGGCGGCAAGATTCACACCATCAATGACAGTCGTGCTTATATTTGCCTGAATTGCCATAACTGCTAGTGTCCCAGAAGCCCCGCTTTTCACTATCATCGAGATGCGGCACGGACTCGCTCAGGTAAAGAGGACAAGAATAATGCAACCTGATTTCTGGAATGATAAACGCCCGGCCGGCGTACCCATCGATATCGATCTGGGTGGCTACAAGTCGGTGATCGAGGTGTTCGAGCGTTCCTGCAAGAAGTTCGCCGACCGTCCAGCGTTCAGTAACATGGGGGTGACCCTGACCTACGCCGACCTGGAGCGCTACAGCGCAGCCTTCGCCGGTTATCTGCAAAGCCAGACCGACCTGGTGCCGGGCGATCGCATCGCGGTACAGATGCCCAACGTCCTGCATTACCCGATTGCCGTGTTCGGTGCGCTGCGTGCCGGGCTGATCGTGGTCAACACCAACCCGTTGTACACCGCGCGCGAGATGCGGCATCAATTCAAGGATTCCGGTGCCCGGGCGCTGGTGTACCTGAACATGTTCGGGCAGAAGGTCCAGGAAGTGCTGCCCGACACCGATATCCAGTTCCTGATCGAAGCGAAGATGGGCGACCTGATGCCCACCGCCAAGGGCTGGCTGATCAATACCGTGGTCGACAAGGTCAAGAAGATGGTGCCGGCCTACGACCTGCCGCAGGCCATTTCCTTCAAGGGCGCATTGCGCATGGGCCGTGGCCAGGGCATCAAGCCACTGAAGGTCAGCCTCGACGACGTCGCCGTGCTGCAATACACCGGCGGCACCACCGGCCTGGCCAAGGGGGCGATGCTGACCCATGGCAACCTCGTGGCCAACATGCAACAGGCCCGCGCGTGCCTCGGCCAACATGGCAAGGATGGCCAGCCACTGCTGCGCGAAGGCCAGGAAGTGATGATCGCGCCGCTGCCGCTGTACCACATCTATGCATTCACGGCGAACTGCATGTGCATGATGGTGACCGGCAACCACAACGTGTTGATCACCAATCCACGGGACATCGCCGGCTTCATCAAGGAGCTGAAGAACTGGCGATTCTCGGCACTGCTGGGGCTCAACACGCTGTTTGTCGCGCTGATGGATCACCCGGACTTCAAGACCCTGGACTTCTCCAGCCTCAAGCTGACCAACTCCGGCGGTACCGCCCTGGTGAAGGCCACGGCCGAGCGCTGGGAAGCCATGACCGGCTGCCGGATTACCGAAGGCTACGGCCTGACCGAAACCTCGCCGGTCGCCTGCACCAACCCCTACGGCGACCAGTCGCGCATTGGCTCCGTGGGCCTGCCGGTACCCGGTACCACGTTGAAGGTGATCAACGACGACGGTGTCGAGCAGCCGCTGGGCGAGCGCGGCGAGCTCTGCATCAAGGGGCCGCAGATCATGAAGGGCTACTGGCAGAAACCCGACGCCACGGCCGAAGTGCTGGATGCCGAGGGCTGGTTCAAGTCCGGCGACATCGCGGTGATCGACCCGGACGGGTTTGTGCGCATCGTCGACCGCAAGAAAGACATGATCATCGTCTCGGGTTTCAACGTGTACCCCAACGAGATCGAGGATGTGGTCATGGCGCACCCGAAAGTGGCCAACTGCGCGGTCATCGGCGTGCCGGACGACCGCTCCGGAGAGGCGGTGAAACTGTTCGTGGTGGCGCGCGAAGCGGGGATCAGCCTCGAAGAGCTGAAGGCGTACTGCAAGGAGAACTTCACTGCCTACAAAGTACCCAAGCACATCGTGTTGCGTGAGTCGCTGCCGATGACACCGGTGGGCAAGATCCTGCGCAGGGAGTTGCGCGACATCGCGTAATGTTTTGTTAGCAGCGCAGCACCAAAAAGGGGCGCCCGAATCCAGGCGCCCCTTTTTTGTCCCTTGAATCTGGCTCGGTTGCCCGAATTAGAGGGTTCGAAGATCGTGTAGAATCTTTACTCTAAAATTGACTATTAAATTGTCTTGAGTCATCAAAGTGACTGTATGGGCTTTCTTTGGCCCTAGTAGGGCTTTTGCAAAGCTGCTACTCTCGGCGCGCTTTGTGACTTCTCGGCCTTAATGTTGTAAGCCAGATTCACCAAAAACACACACCAATAATAATCGCATCAAATGCGGTGAAGAATTCGCGTTGCTGAGGAGTGGGCTTCCATGATCGAAGACTTTTGGAAGGATAAGTACCCAGCTGGGATTGCTGCCGACATCAATCCAGACGAGTATCCGAATATTCAGGCAGTGTTGAAGCAGTCCTGCCAACGCTTCGCCAACAAGCCGGCCTTTAGTAACCTCGGAAAGACACTCACCTACGGTGAGCTGTACGAACTGTCAGGTGCATTTGCCGCTTATCTGCAACAGCATACCGATTTGCAACCCGGTGATCGAATCGCCGTGCAACTGCCGAACCTGTTGCAATACCCGGTCGCCGTGTTTGGCGCCATCCGCGCCGGCCTGATCGTGGTCAACACCAACCCGCTGTACACCGCGCGGGAAATGGAACATCAATTCAACGACTCCGGTGCCAAGGCGCTGGTGTGCCTGGCGAACATGGCGCACCTGGCCGAGGCCGTGGTGCCCAAGACGGGCGTCAAGCATGTCATCGTCACGGAAGTGGCCGACCTGCTGCCGCCGCTCAAGCGCCTGCTGATCAACAGCGTCATCAAGTACGTGAAGAAGATGGTGCCGGCGTTCAACCTGCCCAAGGCCATCAAGTTCAATGACGTGTTGAGCAAAGGACACGGCCAGCCCGTGACCGAAGCCAGCCCGGCCAGCAGCGACGTGGCCGTGCTGCAGTACACCGGCGGCACCACCGGCGTAGCCAAGGGCGCGATGCTGACCCATCGCAACCTGATAGCGAACATGTTGCAGTGCAAGGCGCTGATGGGGTCCAACCTCAATGAGGGTTGCGAGATCCTGATCACGCCGCTGCCGCTGTACCACATCTATGCCTTCACCTTCCATTGCATGGCCATGATGCTGATCGGCAACCACAACATCCTGATCAGTAACCCGCGCGATTTGCCGGCGATGGTCAAGGAACTGTCGAAGTGGAAGTTCAGCGGTTTTGTCGGGTTGAACACGCTGTTCGTGGCGCTGTGCAACAACGAAGGCTTCCGCAAGCTGGACTTCTCGGCCATGAAAGTGACCCTGTCCGGTGGCATGGCCTTGCAACTGGCGGCGGCCGAGCGCTGGAAGGAAGTGACCGGCTGCCCGATCTGCGAAGGTTACGGCATGACTGAAACCAGCCCGGTGGCGACCGTCAATCCGATCCAGAACATCCAGATCGGCACCATCGGCATTCCGGTGCCATCCACCCTGTGCAAGGTCATCGATGATGCTGGCGTTGAACAACCGCTGGGCGCAATCGGCGAGCTGTGCGTGAAGGGGCCGCAGGTGATGAAGGGCTACTGGCAGCGTCAGGAAGCCACCGATGAAATGCTCGACAGCGAAGGCTGGCTGAAGACCGGTGACATCGCGCTGATCCAGGAAGATGGCTATCTGCGAATCGTCGATCGCAAGAAGGACATGATTCTGGTCTCCGGTTTCAACGTGTACCCGAACGAGCTCGAGGACGTGCTGGCTGCGGTACCGGGCGTGCTGCAGTGCGCGGCCATTGGCGTGCCGGACGATAAATCGGGCGAAGCGATCAAGATGTTCATCGTCGCCAAACCGGGTGTAACGCTGACCAAAGAGCAGGTGATGACGCACATGCGCGCCAATGTCACCGGCTACAAGGTGCCCAAGGCTGTCGAGTTCCGCGATGCGCTGCCGACCACCAACGTGGGCAAGATCCTGCGTCGTGAACTGCGCGACGAAGAGTTGAAGAAGCTGGGCGTGAAGAAGTAAGGCGCCGATCACCAAAAAGCCCCGCGGATGCGGGGCTTTTTGCTATCTGCGATACCCGCAGCGCTTGTGTGGCGAGGGAGCTTGCTCCCGCTGGGATGCGAAGCAGCCCTAAAAACTATCGCCGAGTTCATTCTGAATGACCGCAGTAGCATTGTAGGGGGCGCTTCGCGCCCCAGCGGGAGCAAGCTCCCTCGCCACAGTGCTCGCGTTACTGCTGGAACTGCGTGAAATTCACGTTGGTGCCTGCCGGGCGCATGTCCTGCAGGTAGGAGTCCTTGTCGGCGCTCAGTTCCAGGCTCAGGGCCGCCTTGCGCTTGCCTTCGTTGCGCACCACCAGGCCTTCCAGCTTCTCGCGCAGAAACACGGTCGGCACTTTCAGGTGCAGCAGTTCGTCGGTATCGGGTGTGTGCATCAGCAGGTGAACCCACTCGTACTGACCAATGGCCAGACGCGACACCGGGATATCAAACCACCAGATGTTGCGGTTGCGGTTCAATTCGGTGAAGTGGCAGTTGTTCACACCCAGCACTGCACCGCCCAGTTCCTGGTTCCTGCGGGCAATGGCCTGCTTTTTATCGAGTTTCATAACGTTCCTACGGGATTGGTTCTTCAGTGCCATGGCCTGAATACGTGATGCATTCTCCCGGCAAAGCCCGCAAACATAAAGCCCAACCTGCATGGGGTGATGAAATGATGCAGTTAAAACAGATGAAACTCTGCCCAGGGCTCGGCGGTCAATCGCAGCGCACGAGGTTAACCCTGGATGTTCACCGGTAACCACGGCGAACCACTGGGTCGATCGAGTGAACGTCACGGTTGGCGATGGGCTCAAGCCACCGTCGACAAGGCTTGATCGGGTCGCCGGCCCCGGTGCGGTGCAACGGTCATGGGCGGATGGCCGTTTTGACGTCGGCTATTGTCCGCTGGTTGCTACCCTCGAAACTGTTTCAAGGTCGCCAAGTAGGTTACTTTGATGCAACGAACGGCCCTTGAGTCGCCCCCCCTGACTTCAACCCTGTTGCGGCGAAAGGAGACGCTATGTTTTTCCCGGATTTGAAAGGCTTGCCGTTGCACCGTGTGATGATCCGCACCGTCACGGAGTTCATCGCTGACGAGATGTCGACCTATGCCTCGGCGCTGGCCTATCAGATGCTGTTCTCACTGTTCCCTTTCATTCTTTTCCTGATCGCCCTGATCGGCTTCCTGCACCTGCCGGACTTCTTTTCCTGGTTGCGCCTGCAGTCGGAGCTGGTGTTGCCGCCCCAGGCACTGGAGCAGGTCAATCCGGTCATTGACCAGCTCCAGCAATCGAAGGGCGGATTGCTCTCGGTCGGTATCGTCATCGCCTTGTGGACGGCATCGGCGGGTGTGCGGCTGATGATGAGTGCCATGAATGCGGCGTATGACGTGGTCGAGCGCCGCCCGATCTGGAAGCGTTTCCCACTGTCGATCATCTACACCGTTGGCATCGCCGGCATGTTGCTGGTGGCGGCGGCCCTGATGGTGCTCGGCCCGCAGGTGATGGAGTGGATCGCCTCGCAGATCGGCATGCAGGAGGTCATTGTCACGATCTGGACGATTTTGCGCTGGCCGGTGATCGTGATCCTGTTGATGGTGGCCGTGGCGCTGACGTACTACGTGATGCCGGATGTGAAGCAGGAATTTCGCTTCATTACCCCCGGTTCCGTGCTGGCGGTGGTGGTCTGGATCATTGCATCGCTGGGCTTTGGTTTCTACGTGAAAACCTTCGCCAACTACAACGCCATGTATGGCAGTATCGGTGCGATCATCGTGCTGTTGCTGTACTTCTACATTTCCGCGGCGGTCCTGTTGCTGGGCGCGGAGATGAACGCGGTGATCGATCACATGTCGACCGAGGGCAAGGGGCCTGGCCAAACGCCCTTCGGTGAACACGACATCCCCAAACAACACGTATCGGGATTGGGTCGGGATCACTCGCTCAAACCGACCTCTGACGAAGCCTGACGATGATCCGTGAAATTCTCAAAATGGGCGATGAGCGCCTGCTGCGTATTGCCCCGCCAGTACCGGACGAGATGTTCGACAGCCCTGAGCTGTGGCAGTTGATCGACGACATGTTCCAGACGATGGAAAGCGTCGGCGGTGTCGGCCTGGCCGCCCCGCAGATTGGCGTCGATCTGCAACTGGTGATCTTCGGCTTCGAGCACAGCGAACGTTACCCGGATGCTGAAGCCGTACCGCAGACGATCCTGATCAACCCGCTGATCACGCCCCTGCAGCCCACGCTGGAGGAAGGCTTCGAAGGTTGCCTGTCGGTGCCCGGGTTGCGCGGTGCGGTGGAGCGTTACCAGCACATTCGCTATGAAGGTGTCGATCCCAAGGGGCAACCGATCGTGCGTTTCGCGTCTGGGTTCCATGCCCGTGTCGTGCAGCACGAGTGCGATCACCTGATCGGCCGGTTGTACCCGTCGCGAATCAGCGACTTTCGCAAGTTCGGGTTTACCGAGGTGATGTTCCCCGACCTGGACCCTGGGGCAGACGGCTAAGCCGCGTCAGTGACCAGGCCTCGGCCCATTGCAATCATCGGCTTGCTGCGGCTGTAGCGCAGCAGGCGCTCGGCCAGCGCATAAGGCAGCTGCGGGCCGGCGGCGAAGCCGTTGCGTTCATAGAATTGGCGCAAGTCCGGGTGGCAGAACAGCCACACGGGGGCGCTGATCGGCTGCAGCGCCTCGGCCATCAAGGCGCCCGCAATGCCTTGCCCACGACATCCCGGGTCGACAAACAAGCCGGTCAGCCAGAACCCGTCCGCAATCGGCCGTAGACAGAGTCCGGCGATGATTTCGTCGCGTTTGCCAACCCACAATTGCGCATCACGCACGGCTTTCATCGAAGACTGGTGTGTGCGGTAGAACTTGTTCATCAAGGGCCACAGCGGCTCGTCGAGCTGGATGTATCGGGTGTCGGGCATAAAGGGGATCGCCAGTGCGCAAAGCCGGCGATTATAAAAGAACGCGCGCACCAGGATAGGTGTATACCTGACTTCACATCCCGTATGAGTGGAGTACGTATCATGGCCAAAGGCATGGATTCAAAGAAAGCTGCGAAAAAAAAGCCGGCGAAAAGCGCCGATGAAAAACGCGCTGACAAGAAGGCTAAAAAGGTTGGGGTGTTCGGCCATTGAGCCTGCTTTGACGGAGCCCGGCAATCGGGCTCCGTTATCACCTCCAGGCAAATCAGCAATCGATCTGCAAGATTTCCCTGCACCGTGGCACAGAAGGAGAGGGCCAGCGTTGACTGTTGGCTTGCACTTGTTTTGAACCGAGGCATGTCCCATTACGTGATCCACACCTGCCTGAACAAGTCGAACCCCCTTCCCGTGCCGCCACCGTTGTGTTGGCAATCTGTTCCCGGCTGAACCGTTTCTCGTCCAGAAAGCCCTCGGCACCGGCCGGATAAGTCGGTGGTCGAGCCGTTGCTGGCGTCCGGGCGGCTCAAGCGTTTGAGTTTCAGGAACATCGAAAATGGCCTGGTGCTGCCGGTGCACGCGGTGTGGCTCAAAAACCAGCCGCTGCAGAAGGGCGCGCTGGCGTTTGTCGAATTGATGGCCGGGCAGGCCTGAGTGAACGGCATTTGTCGTGCTGGTGCCCACAGCCTGCGTCACTGAGCCGCTGTTACGTACTCTCGCGCACCTTGAGCTCGAAGCCCAGGTCGACCACTGGCCTGGCGATCGTGTTGCCGGCCATCAAGGTCAGCATGTGCTCGGCCGCGCGGCGGCCAATGGCCTCGCGCGGGGTGCTGATGCTGCTCAGGCGCGGCACCATGTGCGCCGAGGCCGGCAGGTCGTTGAAGCCCAGTACGGCCACTTGTTCGGGGACCTTGATTCCGTGGCGCATGGCTTCGAGCAAGGCGCCGTGGGCCAGGTCGTCGTTGCCGAAGAAAATGGCGTCGACCTGTGGGTGGGCCGCCATCATGTGCAGGAACAACTCACCGCCCAGGCCTACCGAGGACGGACGCGGCGTCAGTAGCTCGAGGGCCGGGTCGTAGAGGTTGGCCTGTTGCAGGGCACGGCGGAAACCCTCACCGCGCAGCAAGGTACGCTGGTCGAGTTGTGCACCGATATAGGCCAGGCGCTTGCGGCCTCGCGAAATCAGGTGCCGGGCAGCCGTTTCACCGGCACTGAGCTGCGAGAAACCGACGCAGTTCAGACCGGCGCCGGGGTCAAGGTCCATCATGTAGACGCAGGGGATGTTGCTGGTCTCGACCATGCGCCGGGCACTTTCAGTGCGATCAAAACCGGTCAACAACAGGCCGCGAGGCTGATAGGCCATGTAGTTGCGCAGCAGGTTTTCTTCTTCGTCGCGCGAGTAGTGGTAGTTGCCGATCAATACTTCGAAGCCTTTGGGGCGAAGTACCTGATGAATGGCTTCCAGGGTTTCGATGAACAGCAGGTTCGACAACGACGGCACCAGCACCACGACCGACTGGCTCTGGGCCGAGGCCAGGGCGCGGGCGGCGGGGTTGACCACGTAGTTCAGTTCCAGGGCGGCCTGCTGGACCTTTTCCACCAGCTCGGTGGCAACCGTACTGATGCCGCGCAAGGCCCTGGACGCGGTAATCGGACTGACCCCGGCCAGGCGGGCGACTTCGTTCAGGGTAGGGCGGCCAGTGGTGCGGGTATTTTTATCGTTTTTAGAGGAGGTCATCGGACGGCTTGCCAAACAAAATTCAAGGCACTAAGGTAGCGCTGTCTCGATGCGGCTGCAAATGCTTGAGCAGGGGTTGCCTGATCCCTGCTTTTTGGCGTTGGGAAAGAACCTGCTGCAACCCATAAAAATGACAAGAAGGCGTCGGCAATGCCTGCTTTTGCACGAGAGTTTCCATTGGCAAAGGTAGCGCTGTCTGCGCGCTGAGGTGTTAGATGAGTCAACCAATCACCGCCCTGGTCATCATGGGCGTGGCCGGCTGCGGCAAGTCCAGCGTCAGCGAGGCCCTGTGCCAGCTCAGCGGTGCGACCGGCATTGAAGGCGATAGCTTTCATCCTGCGGCCAATATCGAAAAGATGAGCGCTGGCATTCCCCTGAACGACGACGACCGTGCCGGCTGGCTCGACAGCCTGTGCGAAGAATTGCGTCGTGTCGATGCCACGGGCGGGCACCCGGTGCTGACCTGTTCGGCGCTCAAGCATATTTACCGCGAACGCCTGCGCAGCGCTCTGCCTGGGCTGGGGTTCGTGTTCCTGGAACTGACTCCGGAAGTCGCCGCCGACCGAGTGTCCCATCGTCCCGGTCACTTCATGCCGTCGACCTTGATCGCCAGCCAGTTCGCAACCCTTGAATCACCCGTCGGGGAGCCGTTGACCCTGGCGCTGGATGCATCGACCCACAGTGTCGATGAATTGGCCGTGCAAGCGCACCACTGGTGGCTGGGCCATGGTTTGAAGCTCGCCGTATGAATTTTGCTTTGAAAGGTAGCGCTGTCCTGATGGCTTACAAATTCCCTGCTTTCATAACAACAACAACCAGGAGACACCCCTAATGTTTGGCATGTCCCACGAGACGTTTCTGCTGCTCGATGCAGTGGTCACGGTGATCGGCTTGATTGTCCTGATCACCAAGTTCAAGCTTCACCCCTTTATCGCCCTGATCATCGCTGCAGCCTTCCTCGGGCTGACCTCGGGCATGCCGATCGGCACCATCATCAAGGCATTCCAGGACGGCTTCGGTGGCGTGCTGGGTTTTGTCGGCATCATCCTCGCGCTGGGCACCATGCTCGGCAAAATGATGGCCGAGTCGGGCGGGGCGGATCAGATTGCCCAGACCCTGATCCGTGCTTTCGGCAAGGACAAGGTGCAGTGGGCGATGATGTTCGCCGCGTTCCTGGTGGGCATTCCGCTGTTCTTCGAAATCGGCTTCGTGCTGCTGATTCCGCTGGTGTTCATCGTTGCCCGGCGCACCGGCGTGTCGATCATCAAGATCGGTATCCCGCTGCTCGCCGGTCTGTCGGCGGTCCACGGCCTGGTGCCACCGCACCCGGGCCCGCTGCTGGCCATCGGCGTGTTCGGTGCCGACATCGGTAAAACCATTCTCTATGGCCTGATCGTGGCGCTGCCGACAGCCATCATTGCCGGTCCGATCTTCGGTACGTTCATCGCCAAGCACATTCCCGGTCATCCGAACCAGGAGCTGGTGGATCAACTGGTCCGTGAGTCGGATTCAAGCGAACTGCCGAGCTTCGGCATCACCCTGCTCACCGTGCTGTTGCCGGTGTTCCTGATGCTGCTCAAGACCTTTGCTGACGTGACGCTGCCGGACGGCAACTTCTTCCGCACCTGGATGGACATGATCGGCCACCCGATCTCGGCGCTGCTGCTGGCGTTGCTGTTGTCGCTGTACACCTTCGGTTACAAGCAGGGCATCGGTTCCAGCCAGATGCTCAAATGGCTGGACGCGAGCCTCGCCCCGACCGCCGCGATCATTCTGATCATCGGTGCCGGTGGTGGCTTCAAGCAGATGCTGGTGACAAGCGGTGTGGGTGATGTGATCGGTCACATGGCGGTGAACGCGCAGATTTCGCCGATCCTGCTGGCCTGGCTGGTGGCGGCGGTGATTCGTATCGCGACCGGTTCGGCGACCGTGGCGACCATTACTGGCGCGGGTATCGTGGTGCCGGTGGTGGGGATGATTCCGGGTGTGAACCGTGAGCTGCTGGTACTGGCGACCGGTGCCGGCTCGTTGATTCTGTCCCACGTGAACGACGCGGGCTTCTGGCTGGTCAAGCAGTACTTCAACATGACCGTGGCGGAAACCTTCAAGACCTGGACCGCGATGGAAACCATCCTGTCCGTGGTGGCGCTGGGCTTTATCCTGCTGCTGTCGATGTTCGTTTAAACAGTTTGGAGCAGACACAAAAACCGCAGCGATGCGGTTTTTGTGGGTGAGATTTAACCCAATGTCGAGCAAGCTTTTTGTGGCGAGGGAGCTTGCTCCCGCTCGGCTGCGCAGCAGTCGTAAATCCGTCCACAGTGTTCTATCTGAAAAAACACAGTGATTGGTTTTGGGGCCGCTTCGCGACCCAGCGGGAGCAAGCTCCCTCGCCACAGATGTTTGTTCTCCACAGGTTTTTTGTATGTCAGGCGTTGGTTTTGGTAACCAACCCATCGGCCCGGAACATCCCGCGAATCCCGCGGACAGCCTGGCGAATCCGGTCCTGGTTCTCGATCAGCGCGAAGCGCACGTGATCATCCCCATACTCGCCAAAGCCAACCCCCGGCGAGACGCAGACCTTGGCTTCGGCCAGCAATTTCTTGGCGAACTCCAGCGAACCCAGGTGGGCATAGGCTTCGGGAATCTTGGCCCAGACGTACATCGAGGCTTTCGGGTTCTCGACCATCCAGCCCAGTTCATGCAAGCCCTTGACCAGCACGTTGCGACGTTGCCGATACTGCTCGGCGATATCCTTGACGCACTGCTGATCACCTTCCAGTGCCGCGATGGCAGCCACTTGCAGCGGGGTGAATGTGCCGTAGTCGTGGTAGCTCTTGATCCGTGCCAGTGCGTTGACCAGCTCCGGGTTACCGACCATGAAACCGATGCGCCAGCCCGCCATGTTGTAACTCTTGGACAGGGTGAAGAACTCCACGGCAATGTCCTTGGCGCCCGGTACCTGCATGATCGACGGGGCTTTCCAGCCGTCATAGACGATGTCGGCGTAGGCCAGGTCGTGGACCACCAGCACGTCGTACTGCTTGGCCAGGGCGATGACGCGTTCGAAGAAGTCCAGTTCCACGCACTGCGCGGTCGGGTTCGACGGGAAGCCGAGGATCATCATTTTCGGCTTGGGGATCGAGCCGCGAATGGCGCGCTCCAGTTCGGCGAAAAAGTCCACGCCAGGAATCAGTGGTACCGACCGCACCTGGGCGCCGGCAATCACGGCACCGTAGATGTGGATCGGGTAGCTGGGGTTGGGCACCAGCACGGTGTCGCCCTGGTCCAGGGTGGCGAGCATCAAGTGCGCCAGGCCTTCCTTGGAACCGATGGTGACGATGGCTTCGTTTTCCGGGTCGATGTCGACCTCGTAGCGATCCTTGTACCAGCGCGAAATGGCCCGGCGCAGGCGAGGAATGCCTTTGGACGTGGAGTAGCCGTGGGTGTCTTCGCGCTGGGCGACCGTGACCATTTTTTCAACGATGTGCGGCGGGGTCGCGCCATCGGGGTTGCCCATGCTCAAGTCGATGATGTCTTCGCCACGACGACGGGCGGCCATCTTCAGCTCGGCAGTGATATTGAATACGTAAGGGGGGAGTCGATCTATGCGCGCAAAGCGGCGCGGCGAACCTTGGTCTGCCATTGTTGCCTCTGGAGTACGTAAGCGCCCGGAACCGTCCGAGCGACGCTGGCCACTGCGGTGGCCTGGACGCAAGATAAGGGCGCCGATGACGGCTTGTCCAGTAGCGAAGATCAACTTTTTTCGACGACACTGACCCGCTCGCAGTGGATTGTTGCGGACAAGACACCGTCTTGCCTGCTTCTTGCATAGCTACGCGCCACTGACTCAACCACCTTCGAACGGGATGAAACATGGAGTTTTCCAGCGGCTTTTTGCTGAGCCTTTCACTGTGCCTGGACATCGGCGTGGCCAACATCGCGATGATCACCCTGGCCATGCAGCGGGGGTATTTCCAGGGCTTCGCGCTGGGGCTCGGGACCTGTGTCGGTGACCTGGTTTATGCGGTGCTGGCGCTGGCCGGCATGACCGTGCTGCTGCAGTACTCGGCGGTGCGCTGGGTGTTGTGGGTCGGTGGCTCGGCGTTGTTGCTCTATTTCGCCGCCAGGATGATTTACTCGGCGATCCATCACAGTGCCGTGCTGGCGGAGGCGGGCGAGGTGAGTAGCGGTTCCCATCGTCGAGAGTTCTTTCGCGGGATCTTTCTGGCCATGTCGTCACCCAGTGCCATTCTCTGGTTTGCGGCCGTGGGCGGTACGCTGATCGCCCGTTCCGGGGGCGGCAGCCTGGCCAGCGCCGGGTTGTTCCTGGCGGGGTTCTTTTGTGCCGGGCTACTCTGGTGCGTTGCCTTGTGCCTGGCGGCGACCCAGGGAGGCAAACTGTTGGGCGATAAGCTGCTGCGGTATTCCTATCTGGCATCTGCGGCGATCTTCTGCTATTTCGCGGTCTACGTGATCGTTTCCGGCTATCAGGAGTTTATTGGCTCGACGGGTGTCGAAGAACTTCCCGGGCTCTGATGGGGGAGAATCCGGTTTGCCTTCTATACTCCTTGGCTGAACCCACCTTTGAGCGGCAGGAGTTGATTCATGGATGATCCAAAAAAGGGCGTCGTCGCCGAACCGCGCCTCGAAAAAGGGCATTTCTTGTTGATCGCCGGGCTAGGCGAACGGTTTACCCAGGAGACCACCGAAGGCATTCCCGCTCTCTGGGATAAATTCATCCCCCATATCGGTAAGGTGCCTGGGCAAATGGGCGATGTGACCTACGGCATCTGCTGCAATCCGGATGGCAAAGGCGGTTTTGAGTACATCGCCGGTGTCGAGATCAGCAGGCTCGATGACCTGCCGGAACAGTACCGCTGGATCGAAGTGCAGCCCCAGCACTATGCGGTGTTCGAACACAAAGGCTCACTGGGCGACTTGCCCCGGACCTTTCAGTACATCTGGAAAACCTGGCTGCCGGCGTCGGGCCGTGAAGCGGCGGACGCCCCGGAGTTCGAGCGCTACAGCGCCGACTTCAATCCGCAAACGAGGGAAGGTGTGCTGGAAATCTGGTTGCCGCTCAAGGCGATCTGAACGATGCGAGAGGCGGCGCAGTTACCTGCGGCTCGCCTCTTGATGGCTCACTGTTGGTCTTTGCCGATACGGCGTGCCCGGATCACATCGAACATCAGGGAGATGAAGCCAAAAGCACTGATGGTGAACAGCATCAGCAGGCCAGCCTGAACGCTCGTCATGGTGAAATTCCTTGTGTGTGGTGAGAGACAGGGATTACCAATAGTCCGAAACCAGGGCGATATAAAGCCGCGATGCAAAGGCTATACGAAGGCTTTACGGCCGCGCGTATGATCGATATGCGGTGCTTATTCATTTATGATTCGCCCCCTCTTTTCTCGCTGATCGGGTCACGCCATGAACACCTCCACGACTGTCATACGCCAGGTCACACCGGATGACCTTGATCGCTGTTTCGCCATTGAAACCGAGGCGTATGAAGGCGATGAGGCAGCCACTCGCGAGAAAATCGCCACGCGCATCGACACCTGGCCAGAGGGTTTTATCGTGGCCGAGGTCGACGGTGTCGTGGTCGGGTTTATCAATTCGGGTGCGGCGTATCAGGTGGAAATGGCCGATGAGGCCTTCAAGGAAATGATCGGTCACGACCCGGACGGCCCACAGGTGGTGATCATGTCCGTGGTGGTGCACCCGGACTATCAGGGGCAAGGCCTGGCCAAACAGTTGATGACCGAGTTCATCGAGCGCATGCGGGAGATGGGCAAGATCCGTATCAATCTGATGTGCCGGGAACAACACGTTGCCTGGTACGCCAGTTTTGGCTTTGCCTACCTCAAGGCCTCCGAGTCAGACCATGGCGGCTTGGCCTGGCACGAAATGGCCCTGGACCTGTAAGCCTCCCCGCCGGGGCAATGCGAGGAGGCTCAATACAGACTGTCGCGCAACCTCGCGGGCGCCTCCTGATCATAACGTTCGGCATCGAACCGGCCATCGTTCAGGCGCTTGTGAAAGGCGCCCGCGGTGGGCAGTGCCGAGCGGTCCAGGTACTTCTGCGGGTTCCACAAATCCGAACGCACGATCGCCTTTGAGCAGTGGAAAAACGCCGCTTCCACCGTCACCACCATCACCGTCCGCGCCGGTTTGCCATTCACGGCAAAGCTTTGCAGCAGCTGCGGCTCGGCGCTGATGGTTGCCGTGCCGTTGACCCGCAATGTCTCGCCAATACCCGGAATGATGAACAGCAACGAGATCCGCGAGTCGAGGACGATGTTGCGCAGGGTGTCGATCCGGTTGTTGCCCGGGCGGTCGGGGATCGCCAGGGTCCGCTCGTCAATGATCCGCACGAATCCCGGTGCATCGCCACGGGGTGAACAGTCCATGCCGTGCGGCCCGACCGAGCCGATGATCACCAGTGGCGAGGCCTGCACCATCGCCTGATAGCCGAGGTTCAGGCAGGGGATCTGCTTGTTGACGGCGCGGTCGTGGGGCAGGCCGTAGAGGGCTTCCAGTTGTTCGATGGTCGTGAGCATCGCTTGTATCATCCGTGACAGTGGGCGGGGAGTCAGAAGTCCAGGGTCATGCGCCGCTCATGGCCGATCCGGCCTTTATAGGCATGGCCGCTGTCGACCCAGCCTTGCTTGAGGTAGAGCCCCAGCGCCGCTTCGTTATGGGCATCCACCGACAATTCCAGGCCCTTGATGTCCGGCCAGGCCTGGCGCGCGATCTCCGGCAAGGCTTGCAGGCAGGCAGTGCCATAGCCCTGGCCCTGGCAGCGGTGGTCCACCTGCAGGGCGTGCAGGGTGGCGGTGTCTTCGTGGGCCCAGTCCGGCAGGAACGGTGGGCGCTTGAGCAGCAGGAAGGCGACAGGCCTTTCGTCCGCGATCAGGGCAAAGCCCCTGATGGCGTCGCCCGCGGTCGCGCTGAGCGAGTGCAGGGCACCGTGAATATCCCCGGAGAATGACTTCTGCGCCGGGTGGATCTCGATGTCTTGCACACGCTCGCGCTGGTGGGGCGAAAGCTGTTCATAAGGAACGAGTTGAGTGGTCACCGACGGTGTCCGTATTCCGACAAATGTGAGGTTCGGATTCTAGCCAGTTTGCCGCTTCGAGTTTTTTTTATTTCGGCTGTCGATTTGCTTTTGGGTCAGTCGACTAAGGGTGTCCTCACACAAAACACTCGGAGTTGCGTCATGAATGCACACACAGAAAACACCGATATCCAGAACCTGATCGAGACGTACCGGCAGTTGGTGATCGCCAAGGACATTGACCGGCTCATGGGGCTGTACGCCGACAACATTGTCTCGTTCGATGCCGTCAAGGCGCTGCAGTTCAAGGGCAAGGCGGCCTACCGCGCGCACTGGGAAGAGTGCATGACGATGTGCCCTGGCCCGGACCTCTTCGAGTTTCATCAGGTCAACGTCCTGCGTGCCCAAGACATAGCGTTTGCCCACTGGCTGGCTCACTGCGGCGGTACCGACGACAAGGGTGAGACCAAAGGTTGCTGGATGCGCGTGACCGCCGGTTATCAACGGGTCGGTGAGCACTGGCGAATCGTTCACGAACACTGGTCGGCCCCCTTCGACATGACCAGTGGCGCCGCGTTGTTCGAGTTGCAGCCCTGATCGTCGGGTTTTTCGCCAAACCCTCGATCTGCAGCCATAGTTGATCAGCCTGATGTTGGAGAGCCTTATGAAATACCTATGTCTGGTCTACAGCGACGAGCGCGTGCTGCACAGCTCGCCCGACAGCCCCGAAGACGCCGAGTGCATGGCCTATGCCGAGTCTGTCCAGGGCAGCGGCCGGATGCTCGCCGCCGAGGCGTTGCAGTCCGTGCAGACCGCGACCACGGTGCGCATGCGCGCCGGCAAGTTGTCGATTACCGATGGTCCGTTCGCTGAGACCAAGGAGCAGTTGGCAGGCTTTTATCTGATTCAGGCGAAGGACCTGAACGAAGCCATCCAGGTCGCCGGCAAGATTCCGGCGGCCCGGGTCGGCAGTGTGGAAGTGCGTCCGATACGTGAGTTGAATCCCTGATAACCACGATCAATAACAACGATAAACAGGAGGTTGTTCATGAGTACTCATCACGCTGACCGCCAGCCGGCCGAGTTCGAGTTATCCATCAGTCGCTTGATTGATGCGCCGCGCAATAAGGTGTTCCGCGCCTGGACCGAGCCGCAATGGCTCACCCAGTGGTGGGGGCCGCACGGCATGACCACGCCGGAGTGCGAAATGGACCTGTGGGTCGGCGGTCAATTCCGCACACTGATGCGTGCGCCGGACGGCAGCGAGTACCCGACCAGTGGGGTGTTCCTGGAGATTCATGCGCCCCGGCGACTGGTCTTCACCGATGCGTTCACACCAGGCTGGACGCCCTCGGGTAAACCCTTCATGACCGCTGAAGTGACCTTCGACGACATCGATGGCAAGACCTTGTACACCGCCCGGGCCATGCACTGGAGTGCAGAAGATCGCAAGGCGCATGAGGCCATGGGGTTTCATGACGGTTGGGGGCAGAGCCTGGACCGGCTGGTTACCCTGGTCACCACGGGCATGCCGGACTGATGCCGGGCGAGGCGGTCAAGGCGCTGGTCGAGACGGTATATCGCAACGACTCGCGGCGCATCCTCGCCACCCTGATTCGCTTGCTGGGGGATTTCGACCTGGCCGAAGAGGCGCTGCATGAAGCCTTCTTTGTCGCGGTCGAGCGCTGGCAGCGCGATGGCGTGCCCGACAATCCTCGCGCCTGGCTGGTGTCGACCGGGCGCTTCAAGGCGATTGACGGTTTGCGCCGCCGGGCACGATTTGTCGCCTCGCAGGCGCTGTTGGTGGCGCAGCTCGAAGCGCTGGAAGAGGCCGAGTGGAGTGTCGAAGACGTGGAAGACGATCGCCTGCGGCTGATCTTCACCTGTTGTCACCCGGCCCTGGCAGCCGATGCGCAAGTGCCGTTGACCTTGCGTGAAGTCTGCGACCTGACCACTGAAGAAATCGCCCGGGCGTTTCTCGCCACACCGGCGACCATTGCCCAGCGAATCGTGCGCGCCAAGGCAAAGATTCGCGACGCCGCCATCCCGTATCAAGTGCCGTCCATGGCCGAGTTGCCCGAGCGCCTCGACAGTGTGCTGCGGGTGATCTACCTGGTGTTCAACGAAGGCTATTCGGCGTCGGTAGGCAGTGAGTTGACCCGTGAAGACCTGACCCGCGAGGCGATTCGTCTCGGCCGTTTGTTGATGGAGCTATTACCGGAGCCCGAGGTGATGGGGTTGCTGGCACTGATGCTGCTCAATGAGTCGCGACGTCCGGCCAGGACCTCGGCTGCGGGCGAGTTGATTGTGCTCGATGAGCAGGACCGTTCGCTGTGGGATGCCGACATGATTGCCGAAGGCAGTGCCCTGGTCGAGCGGGCGCTGGGTACCCGGGGGTTCGGGCCTTACTGCCTGCAAGCGGCAATCTCGGCCGTGCATGCCGAAGCGAAGGTGGCCGAGGACACCGACTGGCCACAGATTGTCGGCCTGTACGACGTCTTGTTGCAGGCCATGCCTTCGCCGGTGATCGAGCTCAATCGCGCGGCGGCACTGTCCCGGCGCGATGGACCGTTGGTGGCGCTGAACCTGGTCGAGGGGATATTGAACCGGGGAGAACTGCTCGACTATCACCTGGCCCATTCGGCGCGAGCCGAATTCTGTCGACAATTGGGCCGTGTGGAGGAAGCCAAGGCGGCCTATCGGCGTGCGCTGGAGCTGACTCGGCAAGCGCCGGAGCGACGGTTTATCGAGCGGCGATTGGCGGAGTTGAGTTAGTGGCGAGGGCGCGCACGCCCTCGCCGCAACTCAGGCTTGTTGGCGTGTCGCGGCCAACACGATTTCGCGGATGCACACGTTCTGCGGTTGTGCATAGGCGTATTGAATCGCCGATGCGACGTCTTGCGCGCTTAGCACGGTGCCGCCCATATCCTGCTTCCAGGCGTGGTAGCCGCTCTTGATCGCTTCATCCGTGGTATGGCTCAGCAACTCGGTTTCCACGGCACCCGGTGCGATGGTGATGACCCGCACGTTATGTGGCGAAAGTTCTTCGCGCAGGTTTTCAGAGATCCCGTGCACCGCGAACTTGGTGCCCACGTAGGCCACGTGGTTGGGGAAGGTCTTGCGCCCGGCCACGGAGCTGACATTGATGATCGTGCCATGCTTGCGCTCGACCATGCCGGCCACCACGGCATGAACGCCGTTGAGCAGGCCTTTCACATTGACGTCGAGCATCTGCTCCCACTGTGCCGGATCCTGGGTCGTGATGTCCCCCAGCAGCATGACGCCAGCGTTATTGATCAGGGCGTCGGCTGGGCCGAACTGTGCCTCGGCTTCTTTGACCGCTTGAATCAGGGCCGAACGGTCGGTGATGTCGACGCCACGGCTCAACGTGTCGGGTAGGGCCAGGGCTTCCAGGCGCTCAATGCGTCGGGCCAGTAGCAGCAAAGGGTGGCCGGCTGCCGAAAACAGACGGGCACAGGCTTCGCCAATGCCGGAACTGGCACCGGTGATGATGATCAATGGCTTGCTCATGGAATGGCTCCTGAAATAATAAAAACGGATGGCTGATCTTGGGTCGCAGTATATTTACCAGTTTCAAGGCTGAAAAATGCCTTGTTTCTCTGTCTGCTATCGGAATGCTCTATGGGTATTCGTCACCTCAAGGCGTTTCTCGCGGTCTTCGAGGAGCGCAACATCACCAGCGCGGCGCAGCGGCTGTTCATCAGCCAGCCAACCCTGTCGGTCACCATCAAGCAGCTTGAAGAGGACCTGGGGGCGGCGCTGTTTACTCGTCAGCCGCGCGGTGTGGAGGTCACGGACCAGGCGCGAGTGCTCTATCCGCAGGCACGCCGGATGGTGCTTGAGGCTGACGCTCTGCGGCGCTTGTTTCGTGGTGGTGAAGACCGTGCATCGTTGGAGCTGGGCGTGGAGGGTGATATTGCCGACAGCCAGGTCGAGGGGGTTGTCCGCATGATCCACCAGGCGTTGCCCAATCTGTTGCTGACATTGCAGGAAGGTTGTCAGGGCGATGCGCGACTGGCAGTGGAGGAGCTGTGCTGCGAGGACGAGTTGTTTCTGCCGCTCTGGGAAGAACCCTACGTCATGGCGCTGCCCCTTGGGCATCCCATGGCCCGGCTCGACTCGGGAGCAGATTCCGCCCCCATCGAGAACTGGATCACCTGCCCGCAACACGTTTCCCATCAGCGCTTGATGGCGCTCTACGGGCGCTCGCCGGAAGCGGTGGCCGGGCATGCGGGGTCACTGATGCAGGCGCTGCGCATGGTGGCTGCAGGCGTTGGCGTGGCCATGTTGCCGCAGTCGTTGGTGGATGGGCACCCGCGGGTTGTCACTCGGGCCTTGCACGGGCCGGCGCCGACGCGTCGGGTTGGGCTGTGCTACGTCGCCCAGGCACTTGAATTGCCCACGGTGCGCGTCCTGCACGAGTACTGCCAGACCAACCGGCCGCCCGCTGTCGGGGCAGCTTGAAGGCCTCACTCCAGTATCTTGGCCAGTAACCAGCTCCCCGCCGGCCCCGGTGGATGCAGCCGTGACCAGAGTGCGTGAACCGATACGGATTTTGGCCAGCCGCGCACCTTGAGTTCCTGCACTGTCCCGGCGCCAAAGCGTGCAACCACCCAGCGCGGCAAGGGCGCCCAACCGTAACCCCCCTGCGCCATTTCCAGCAGCATCAGATAGCTGGGGGTTGACCACACCCGTCCCTTGGCGCGGGTTTCGTAGGGGTTGATGATGGTCGCCAGGCGCAGCTCGCGATGTTGCGCAAGGGTTTGCTGGTCGACCGTGTGCAACGCCGCCAGCGGGTGCCGTGGCGATACGAACAAGGCGATCTCCGTGCGTTCGTCGAGGGCCGCGCAGTCCAGGTCGGCGGGGTAGCTGTCCTTCATCTCGGCCAGGGCGATATGCGCGCGGCCACTTTGCACCAGGGCGACCAAGTCATCGCATTCGGCAATCAGGCATTCGAGCTCAAGGTCCGGGTAGCGCTGTTCGAAGCTGCTCAGTGCCGCATCAAACCGATCGGAATGATAGGTATCGGAAAGCGCCACCGTCAGCTTGGCCTCTACACCCTGTGACAGTTGGGCGGCGGTCATTTTCAGGCGGCTGGTGGCTGCCAGGATCTCCTCGGCCCGTTGCAACATGACATGCCCGGCCGACGTCAGGCCGGGTTTGCGGCTGCTGCGGTCGAACAGTTTCACGTTCAGGTCGATTTCCAGGCTGGCGACGGCAGCACTGATGGTGGACTGGCTCTTGCCCAGTTTGCGCGCCGCAGCGGAAAACGAGCCTTGGGTCGCCGCCTGGACGAACGCCAGCAGCACTTCATGGGAGGGCATGAACTATCGCCTTGATCGATGGTTATTGATTATGAAGTATCGTCTTGGTGAGAGATCATGGCAACCACACTTACCAAGGAGCTTGATGATGAGCACCCATAAATCCTTCACTGAACGTGTTTTCCAAGCCATTGGATTCGAAGTGCTCGCGATCATACTGTGTACTCCGCTGCTGGCCTGGCTGATGGACAAACCGATGGTCGACATGGGCGTGGTCACGCTTGGCATTGGCCTGATCGCCCTGGGCTGGAACGTGGTGTTCAACGGCCTGTTCGATCGGCTGCTCAAGCGTCTGGCGCTGGTCCCCAGTGCCGGGACCCGGGTCTTGCACGCACTGATGTTTGAAGGTGGCCTGGTGGCGATCAGTATCCCGCTGATTGCCTGGTGGCTGAAGGTCAGCCTGATGGAAGCGCTGATTCTGGACATCGGGGTACTGCTGTTCTTCCTGCCGTACACCTACATCTACCACTGGGCCTACGACGTGCTGCGTGAGCGGATGGTATTGGCCAGGGCGTAGTTGCCACCCGGTGAAAGAACAGTTGCGGTTGACCAATTGCCGGCCGGGCCGATGGGTGTTCCCATCGGCTCTTTCGGCTGCAGTCGGTGATTGTTCAGAACAACCGGGTGAACAACCAGTACAGACTGCCCGATAACACAATCGCCGCGGGCAGGGTCAGTACCCAGGCCATCAACAGGTTGCGGATGGTCTTCATCTGCAGCCCACCCCCATTGGCCACCATGGTCCCGGCCACCCCCGACGACAGCACATGAGTGGTCGAGACCGGCAGGCCGAACATATCGGCAGCGCCGATGGTCAGCATGGCCACGGTTTCGGCGGAGGCGCCCTGGGCATAGGTCAGGTGCGTTTTGCCGATCTTTTCGCCGACGGTCACCACGATGCGTTTCCAGCCGACCATGGTGCCCAGTCCCAGTGCAATCGCCACGGCGATTTTCACCCACAACGGAATGAAGCGCGTGGCGCTGTCGATCTGTTGCTTGAACAGTTGCAGCTTGCCGGTAGTGTCGGCATCGAAATGGCCGACGTTGTTCTTGTCCATCAGGCGGATGGTTTCGCTGGCCAGGTACATGTCATTGCGCACGTTGCCCATGGCTTCGGCCGGCACCTTGGCCAGCGAGCCGTAGCCCTTCACTTCGTTGCCGATATGACCGGCCAGCGCGGCAAGGGCCGGGACCAGTTCGGGCGTGGCCTGCTTGCTGCGCACGTAATCGGTGAGTGTCGAACGTGGATCGGCGGGGGCGAGTCGTGGCGCACCCTTGACCAGCGCCTGTTGGGTCACCTCGGCCACGGCGGCGAACTGCAACGCTTGATCGGCGGGCATGGTGCGGTTCAGTGCATAGGCCATCGGCAGGGTACCGACCAGAATCAGCATGATCAGGCCCATGCCTTTCTGGCCGTCGTTGGAGCCGTGGGCGAAGGACACGCCGGTGCAGGTCAGGATCAGCATCCCGCGGATCCACCATGGCGGCGGGGCGTTGCCGGTCGGGGCCTGGTACAGGGCGCGGTTCTTGACGAAGGCGCGCAGGGCCAGGAGCAACAGCGCGGCGAACCCGAAGCCGACCAGCGGTGACAGCAGCAACGCATAGCCGATTTTGGTGGCCTGGGCCCAATCGACGCCACTGGTGCCATCGCGCCCGTGCATCAGGGCATTGGCAACGCCGACGCCGATGATCGAGCCGATCAGGGTGTGCGAGGAGGATGCCGGCAGGCCTAGCCACCAGGTGCCGAGGTTCCACAGAATCGCCGCAATCAGCAGGGCGAAGATCATCGCGAACCCGGCCGAGGAGCCGGCTTGCAGAATCAGCTCCACCGGTAGCAGGGCGATGATGCCGAAGGCCACGGCGCCGCTGGACAGCAGCACCCCGAGGAAGTTGAAGAAGCCCGACCAGACCACCGCGAATTGCGGCGGCAGCGAATGGGTGTAGATCACTGTCGCCACGGCGTTGGCGGTGTCGTGGAAACCGTTGACGAACTCAAAGCCCAAGGCAATCAGCAGCGCCACGCCCAGCAGCAAAAACGGGGTCCAGGTGGTCATCGTGGTGCCGACCCGATTGATGTCATGCATCAGGCTGTAGGCCGTGAACAACAGCCCCATGGCCAGCACGGAAAAGAACACCACGACGGTCAGTACGCTGGGTTTTTTATCGACGTTGGGGCTGACGCCGCTAGCAGAAGAGGGGGTGGCGGCAGTCGAGAGGGGAGTAGCCATTGCCGGACAATCCTGTGGAGAGGAGGGGTGTTCGTCATGATCGGCGCTAAACATTGCGCAAACGCTGCGGTGGGTCAGTGTTTTGGATGTTTGCAGATCCGTTGATCCGACCTCCTCTCAACCCCGTGGCGGGCGTGTGCATTGCCGATCAGTGCGGGAGCAATTGTCTTGAACAGATGCATGGTCTTGTCAGGCGTGGGGATGCCAAACACATGCCCCGTGGCGAGCGAGCTTGCTCGCGCTGGGCTGCGCGGCAGCCCCAAAACCGGTCACCGGGATTTATCTGAACGCCTGCAATAGGCGTGTTGAGGGCGCTATGCGCCCTAGCGCGAGCAAGCTCGCTCGCCACGGGACGGCGTTCACGCTTGATTGATCGGTATGAGTGCGTACGCGCACAGTATGGGAGTGGGGCGCCGCTGGCGCTTCGCTTGCCCGCGAAAAGCCCAGGACCACTGGTCGGAGCCGCTCAAGAAATCCACGGCGGCGCCGATGATGCCTAGGCTGGTTTGCGCACCCCGGTGCCCGCCTTATTCCTGTCGTGAGATATCCCTCGATGTTTTTGCAGAAGTCCCTGAGAGCTCAAATCCTTGCACTGCTGAGTGGCAGCCTGTTTGCGATGTTGCTGATCGCGCTGGCCAGCTTTCACTTCCTCTCCAACGGGGTGCAGAACTATCGCAACCTGATCGAAGGCCCGTTGCACACCTCGCAACTGATCGATGAAGCCAACCTGCAGTTCAAGGCGCAGGTGCAGGAGTGGAAAAACGTCCTGCTGCGCGGCAAGCAGCCGGCCGACCTGAACAAGTACTGGAAGCAATTCGAGGACCGTCAGGGCGATGTGCGGAACATCCTCGGCGAGTTGACCCGTCAACCGGCAATCGACACGTCGCTCAAGGCCCGAATCGAACGCTTGCGTGAAGAGCATCGGATGCTGGGCATGGCCTATCAAAAGGGGCGTGACGCATACCTGGCCGCCGGGGGCGATCCGGCAGTGGGTGACAACGCAGTCAAAGGCGTGGACCGCGCGACCAGCGAGCAGATGAGCGAGTTGGTCAATGCGTTGCGCAAGCAGGGTGACGAGCAGTCGAGGCTGATCAGTGCCAACGCCGATCGCACCGTGCTGGCGGGTATTGTGGTGATGCTGCTCTCGGGGCTGTTGATTGGCCTGCTGAGCTTGTGGCTGGTCAACCGCCATCTGGTGGAGCCGATTCGCCGGCTGATCGGCTACGTTGCCGAATTGAGCCAGGGGCGCTTCGCCGAGCGCGTGGCCAGCGATCGTCAGGACGAGTTGGGCCGGTTGGCGGTGGCGGCCAATACCTTGCGCGACTTTCTGGCCGAAACCTTCGGCCGCCTGCAACGCAGCGCCTCGGATCTGGACAGCGCCAGTGGCGAGCTCAACTCCATCGCCACCCTGATGTCCCACGGCACCAGCGAACAGTTCAGCCGCACGGATCAAGTGGCGACGGCGATGAACGAAATGTCGGCCACGGCCCAGGAAGTCGCGCGGCATGCCGCCGATGCGGCGCGGGCGGCCGACGATGCCGACCAGTCGGCCCAGCAGGGCGAAAAGGTGATGCACAATACGATTCATGCGATCACGCAAATGCGCGAGGAAATCGCCAACACAGCGACCGTGATCCGTCGCCTGGAAACCGACAGCGGCCGGATTGGCAAGGTGCTGGAGGTGATTCGCGGTATTGCCGAGCAAACCAATCTGCTGGCGCTCAATGCTGCCATTGAAGCGGCGCGGGCCGGGGAAGCCGGACGCGGGTTTGCCGTGGTGGCCGATGAAGTGCGCAGCCTGGCCCAGCGCACGGCGGCGTCGATCATCGAGATCAATCAGATCATCCAGAGCGTACAAATGGGCGCCGTGGATGCGGCGCAGGCGATTGAAAGCGGTCAGTCGCGCAGTGAGGAGAGTGTCGAGCAAGTGACTGAGGCCGGTGCCATGCTGGAGCGCATCACCGAATCGGTGGAAGCGATTCGCGACATGAACCGCCAGATCGCCACCGCGGCGGAAGAACAGACCTCGGTGGCCGAGGACATTTCGCGCAACCTGACCGAGATCACCAGTATCGCCAGTACCAACCTGGACAACGTGCAGCGTACGGAAGCCGCGAGCAACAACCTGCACGACCTGTCGGGCCAGCTCAATGCTGTGACCGCGCGCCTAAGTGCCTAAGACGTAAAAAAGCCGCACGGCCCTGAGGCGGTGCGGCTGTTGACGTCTGTGGATCAAGTGTCTTGTTTGTTGCTCAGTACTGCGCCCGTCTTGGCGTCCAGTTTTACGTCCCACTTCACGTTCTTGGCGTCACGAATTTCGACTTCGTACACATAGGCACCCGCAGCGGTGTGATCCAGTTCAGTGTCGACGATGTTCGCCGCGGTGCTGCCCGGGTGCTGAGCCAATGCAGCCTGATTGAGCTTTTCCATGTCCATGATGGTGCCGGCCTTGAGCAGGCCCGGGATCAGGTCCGGGCGCACGTCGGCCATGGCGAAACCGGCGGTCAGGGTCAGGGCGGCGGCAGTGAACAGGGTGGTCAACTTCTTCATGGGGGCATTCCTTGGTGAGCTGTTTAAGTGGGGGCAGGTTAACCGGCGCAACTTAATTGATCCTTAATTCCCCCGAGTGGATGTCCAGCAGCAGGATCGTTCCCGCGCGGTACGCGGCAACGATCTTGCACACTAGCAGATGACGACTCAGTAGCCGTTGACCTCAAGCAACTGGGCAACGCTGCCCGTCATCGGGCGCTTGTAGTACTTGAGCAGCTCGCTGGCGCGGTTAGTGAAGATGCCGTCCACACCGGCGTCCATCACCTTCTTGTAATCCACGTCATCGTCGATGGTGTAGACGTGTACCAACAGGCCCTTGTCGTGGGCGTAGCGGTTCATCCATGGCTTCACCAGGTCCGAATAACTCTGATCGCCGAGCTGGGTCAAGGTTGCCGAAGGGCCGGTGCCGATTGCGCCCTGGGCCTTGGCGTAGTCGACCCATTGTTCGAAGGCGGCGTTGTCCTTGGGTTCCTGCCTGGCGTAGTAGGTGGCTTTGTCCTTGTCGCCGGACTCGGCAAAGCTCAGGTTGGACTTCGCGTCGATACCGCCGACGCCGACCCACAGCAGCAGGATCTTCGGCACTTGCGGCATTTCTTTGTGGAGCATTTCCAGGCTGCTCTTGTCGAAGGTCTGCAGGACGACTTTGCCTTTGCCCTGGCCAACGCTCAGTTCACTTTTGGCCAGCTTGGAGCCAATCGGGCTCAGCCAGCCACGGTCTTGCAGCTTGTCCTTGAGGTCGCGCTCGATCCCCGGAAACTGCTTCGGCTCTTTGGTCTCGATGTACAGGCCGGGTTTGTGCAACGGGTTGCCCTGGGCAATGTCGATGACTTCGTCCAGGGTCAGGATTTTCAGGCCCGCGTAGTGGGCGCGTGCACGATCCGGGTAGGCGGTGTTGAACCAGCTGCCGGCGTCCAGGGTCTTGAGTTCGGCGAGGGTGAACGCGTTGGCCGGGCTGTCCTTGCGCTCTGGAAACTTGATGGCGACATCGGTGGTGCGTTGCAGGTTGTCGTCGTGCAGGGCAAACAGCACGCCGTCCTTGCTGCGTTGCAGGTCCAGTTCCAGGTAGTCGGCCCCCAGGTCGCGTGCCAGCTTGTAGGCGGCGGCGGTGGATTCCGGTGCATCGAAGGACGCACCACGGTGGGCGATCACGGCCGGATGCGGGATTCCGTTGGCCGTGGCCAGTGCGGTCGGGCTCTGTTGGCCGGTAGCCTGTGCCTGGCCGAAGCCGAGCATCAGGCTCAGCAGCAGGGCGCTTTGAGTGAAGGTAACAGGCATGGTCGAGGTCCTTTCGTAAGATGCAATTGCAAAAGAGTACCTTTTAACAATTGAGCGCAGGATGTGCTATCGCCAGACCGACATAAACATCCATGAGGGCGATTTTTCCCGCGCATTTGTGCAGTCCTTTGCAGTACGATCCGCTCCAGCCATTTCCCCGCCAGAGGGAAACCCGCAACAATCTTCAGCCCGCCCTGCGTGTAAACCATCGTTCAGCTGTCCTTCGGGACGCACCTGTGAGGTTTACCATGCGCATCACGTCCGAGCTCATCTGCCAGGCCGCCGACCAACTCAACGGTTTCGTCGGCTTCAATCGCAAGACCGCTCACTACATCGTCCGTTTCAGCGAAGACTCGTTCGGCATGGATGTCGCCGACGATGCCATCATCCCGGCCAGCGAGTTCGTCTGGGCGTGCGAAGACGGCCAGACCATGACCCTCAAGCGTGAGTTGATCCGGTTGCTGCTGGAGCAGAATATCGATGACCGGATCAACATCACCGAACCGTTGCGGGTGTACATGCGTCGTGAGGACCTGCCGGAGATCTCGGCGGTGAGGAGTCTGGTGCAGGGCTGAGGGTTTCAAGGCGCCTGAGGCGTGCTGCAACTTACCGCTCGAAGCCGTACGCGCGCTCAACCTTGCACACCCGGGTGTGAAACGCTTCGTACCAGGTCGAGCGTCCTTGCTCGCGGATGGCACTGTGTTCGGCGTGATGCTTCCAGGCGAGGATTGCTGCCTCGCTGGCCCAGTAGGACACGGTGATCCCCAGCCCGTCCTCACCCCGCGCCGACTCCACGCCGAGAAACCCCGGTTGATCGCGGGCCAGGTCGAGCATGCGTTGCGCGGCCTGGCCATAGCCTTGATCCCCAGCGGTGCGCAGCGAAGTGAAGATGACCGCGTAGTAAGGCGCCGCCGGTGTGTTGGCAATCATCAGCGGTGCCTCGCGCAGGCCTGGACCAAGGCGTCGACCAAGGGCACGTGTTTGCCGGCGAGCGCTGCGCGTTCGGGTTGAAACAAGGTCGCGACGAAAAACGGATGATCGTGCAATTCCACGGCTCGCACCTCACCCGCCGCGTCGTGGCCGGTGGCATGCAGGTCCTGATTGAGCAGCGCGCGCTCGAACTCGGGATTGACCCCGTAGCGGCACCGGTAACCTTCCTGAATGTCGTGGCTGACGTAGGCACGGGCGATCAGCGAACCCTCGATCAAGTGAATGCGGTCGACGGCCTCGACCAGTGAACAGGCCAGTGGCGAGAGCACGGCGCGAGCGGCGTCCGGCGAGGTTTCAGCATGCTCGGCATCGGCCCAGCCCAGCACGTTACGGGCGTACTCAAGCACCGCATGCTGAAAACCGCCGCACGTGCCGAGGAACGGCCGGCGTTGTTCACGGGCATATTCAATCGCCCGCAGCGCGCCGTTGGTGTGGCGATAAGGGCTGGCGGGCACGCACCAGAAGCCATCGAAGTCAGTGAAACGGGTACCGGCGTCGATTTGGTCGGTGGCCAGCCAGTGAAACCGAACATCAAGGTCGGCGTGCTGCGCGGCCCGGTTCAGCGCCACAGGAATGGCCTGGTGGGCGATGACGTGTGGGTCGTAGTCACCGATCAGGGCGATGCGCAGGTGAGGGGACGTTTGCATGGAGGCTCCCGAGGCTTGTTGATTCCTGGAGGCCACTATAAATTGGCGTTCACGCAATCAATATTGGCGTTTGCCCAAGTGATCAATGCACCGCTGCACTATCGACTGGACTACCCTGACCTGGCCCTGATTCTGGCGTTGGTGCGCGGCGGCTCCCTGGCCCGGGCGGCGGCACTGTTGAAGGTCGATGTGTCCACGGTGTTTCGTGCGGTGCGGCGCCTGGAAGCCGCGTTGGGCCAGGTGCTGTTCGACAAGAGCCGCGCGGGCTACTTGCCGACCAGCCTGGCCCGAACCCTCGCCGAACAGGCCGAGCGTGCCGAGCAGGCGCTGGAAGCGGCGCGTATCGGGGTGGAGCAGGGCGGTGAAGTCATCAGTGGCACCGTGCGTCTGACCTGTACCGACTCGGTGTTGCATGCCTTGCTGTTGCCTGCCTTGGCGCAGTTCATGCCGTCGTACCCGGCGTTGACCCTGGAGCTGAGTACCTCCAATGATTTCGCCAACCTCAGCCGTCGCGATGCCGATATCGCCTTGCGCCTGACCCGTTCTCCCCCGGAGCATCTGGTAGGGCGGCGATTGGGGGCGGTGTCATACAGGGTGTGCGCCAGTACCGCCTATTTGCAGGCGGTGGATCAGGGTGATTTGTCACGCCTGAGCTGGATCGCGCCGGATGACTTTCTGCCCGACCATCCGACGGTCATCTGGCGTCGTCAGCAACTGCCTGGCGTGATCCCGGGCTATCGCTGCAACAGCATGCTCGCCGTGACCGAGTTGGTGCGCGCCGGGCTGGGTGTGGCAGCGCTGCCGGACTTTCTGATCGATCCCGCGCAAGGCGTGCGACCCCTGAGCGACCCCCTGCAAGGCTACGACACCAGCCTGTGGTTACTGACCCGGCCGGACTGTCGCGCATTGCGTTCGGTGGTGACCTTGTTTGATCAATTGGCGCGGGCCATTCGCTTGCCGCACTGACGCCTTTCACGCGATTGAGGGCGTGAACCGGCCGGCGCTGCTGATTCTGTCGCGGCCATTGCTCTTGGCGCTGTACAGCGCCTTGTCCGCGGCATCCAGCCAGCTGGCGGCATCGGTGAAGTGAGGCTGGCAGGTGGCCAGGCCGATACTCAGGCTGACCCTGAGCCCGGGTATTTGCGGGTGGCGATAATTGCCGAACACTTCACGCAGGCGCTCCATGACCGCGGTGGCATGTTCCAGCGGCAGATCGGGCAGAATCACGCAGAACTCATCCCCTCCATAACGTCCCGCCAGATCGTTTTCCCGCAGGTTGCGTTTTAGCTCGAGGCTGAGTTGACGCAGCACGGTATCGCCAACGATATGCCCGTAGTTGTCATTGATGAGTTTGAAATGATCGATGTCGATCAAGCCAACGGTGGCCTGGGTCTGTTGCTGCTGGCACTGCTGGAACGTGATCTGCAGCAGGTCTTTCCAGGCACCGTGATTGAGCAACCCGGTCAGGCTGTCGGTACGGCTCAAGGCACTGAGGGTGCGTTTGTGCTCGGACAGTTTGATCGCCAATTGATAACAGACCATGCCAACCGCCAGGGGGTAGAGCGTCAGCATCGGCAGGCAGGCGTAAACCTGGAGCTGGCTGACCGTCGGCGAGAAGGCTGCACCGAGCAGCAACCATGAAACCGCTACGCCTGTCAGTTGTGCCAGGCTGCCCTGCACGAGCAGGCGCACGCCACCGGCTGCCACGTTGTTCATCGTCATCATTGACAGGATGGTCACGGTGCTCAGCGGGTTGAACTGCATGCTGGCGGCCCAGAAGCCGCCCAGCAGCGAATCGAACAGCAGATTGTGGCGTTCGGCCTTGTACGGAAACGGCGAGCGTGTCGACAGTAGATATGCAAGGTGTGGCCAGACCACGGCGTTGAACAGCAGCGCGGCCCAGACCCAGGCGGGAACCTGTAGTGGATGGAGTGCCGCTGCTACGCTGAGGGCGCCAATGCTCAGGCCGATGATGCGGGGTTTGTAGATGCGCTTGGCAAACGACAGCCCTTTGCCGCGTTGGTTTTCCATAAGTCCCTGTGCCCGGTTCGCGCTGAAATACTTTGTTGTGTTTTATTCAGGGCGTTCATCCAGCGGATGCCACGCATCAATAGTGTCATTTATTGCACGCGCGTTCATCAACACCCTCGCCAGCCAGTCGCTGGTGGAGGGGGCATCAGTTGTCAGGATAGTCCGGAGTTCAGCGCTGGTAGCAGGCCAGGAACATGTCCAGCGCCGACTCTATGACCTGTGTCTGCATCTTGGGAGATAACGCCGGTTCGTTCATGGAAATCTGCGGCCAAAAGGCGAAGGCCTTGAGCATCCCGTGCATTTGTTGGGCGGCGAAGCCGGGATCGACGGGCTTGAGCTTGCCGTCAGCTTGAGCGGCGCGAATCCAGGCGCTGAGTACTTCTTCACGTTCGCCCATGCGCAAGACCATGTCCCGGACCCGCTCCGGGGTATGAATGGTGGCGGCAATGGCCACGCGTGCCAGATCCAGGAAACTGTTGTCTGCCAGCAGTGTCAATTTACAGTGAAGCAACTGGCTGAGTTGCTCGCGAACCGGCAGGTCGGGGTTGTAGACGGTGTCTTCCTGCGCGGTGACGTTGGTCCACAATCGTTGCAGAATTTCCGCGAACAGCTCTTCTTTACTAGGGAAGTGGTTGTACACGGTGCGCTTGGACACGCCTGCCGTCGCAGCGATCTTGTCCATGCTGGTGATGTCGAAACCGTGGGTGCGGAATTCGGCAATCGCCGCCTGAACGATGGCTTCGCGTTTACGGTCGGTCAGGCGCTGTAGAGCTGTCATAAATACGCTTCGGCAAGGTAAATGGATAATTACACTCCACAGTTTACTTAGTCCCGGCTTTGATGCAATCTTGAAACTACACCGTACAGTGTAATTGTGCGGCAAAAAAAATTAGAGTTTGCGGCTGACGCGTGCGTGCATTGGCCATTTATCGTCCGAAAAGAAAACCCTCAGCCTCATTGGTTTTTCTGGAGTCCCACCAACATGGCCACGTTCTCTTACCAGGCAGATACCGCCAAGGAACTGAAAACCTCCCGACAGGAACAGGGGCGCTATCTCAACCATGCGGTCGTCCATCAACTGGGCTTGCGCAAGAGCTTGCGGGTTTTCTGGAACATGCTGTTCCACAAACCTGCCAATACACGGCCAACGGGTGCCGTGCCGGTTCAGGGGTTGACCCGCCAACAGCTGCTGGACGCCCCCAATCACAGCGTGTTTCGCCTGGGGCATTCCACCGTACTGCTGAAACTGCGCGACAAATTCTGGCTGACCGATCCGGTGTTCGCCGAGCGCGCCTCCCCGGTGCAATGGGCCGGCCCCAAACGGTTCCACCAGCCACCGATCAGCCTCGATGAACTGCCGGAAATCGAAGCGGTGATCCTGTCCCATGACCATTACGATCACCTGGACCATCAGTCCATCTTGAAGCTCGCCGAAAAAACCCGGTACTTCCTCACCCCGTTGGGTGTCGGCGATACCCTGATCAAGTGGGGCATTGATGCCAACAAAGTGCGTCAACTGGATTGGTGGGAGGGCACCCAGGTCGACGGGATTCATTTCATTGCCACCCCTTCGCAACACTTCTCCGGTCGCGGACTGTTCGATGGCAATAGCACGCTCTGGGCTTCCTGGGTGATCATCGACGCCGACCGGCGCATTTTCTTCAGCGGTGATACCGGCTACTTCGACGGCTTCAAGCGAATCGGCGAACAGTTCGGGCCCTTCGACCTGACCTTGATGGAAACCGGAGCCTACAACGTCGACTGGCCACTGATTCACATGCAGCCGGAGCAAACCCTGCAAGCCCACATCGATCTCAAGGGGCGCTGGCTGCTACCCATTCACAACGGCACCTTCGACCTGTCGATGCACGCCTGGTACGAACCCTTCGATCGCATCCTGGCCCTGGCCTGGGAGCGCAATGTCTCCATTGCCACGCCGCAAATGGGTGAGGCTTTCAGCCTGAGTCAACCGCAACGGGGCGAAGCCTGGTGGCTGGAGGTTGAAGGGGAGGTCGAGCCGGTGGTTGTCAGCGGCTAGAGAGGCGGGCGGAAGTCGTTGGTTCTTCCGCCATGGTCAGTGATCAGGCAAAGACCACTTCAATCCGCCCTTCGCGCCTTGATCTCGGCACGGTCTTGACGACGATTTGTATATCGCGGCCAAGACGGGAAAGACATTCCATCATCTTGGCCTCACTGACGCCTCGAAATTTTCCACGGAGCATTTCGGAAAGCTTGGGCTGTGATAATCCCAGGATATCGGCAGCCTGAACCTGGGTCAGGTGACGAGCTTTGATGATTTCGCCGATCTTGGTGGCGAGTTGCGCTTTAACCCGCATTTCGTTGGCGTCGGCCCCACCCAGGTCTTCGTACACATTGCCTGTGCTTTCTTCGATCTCAATCATGTCCTGATCCCTTTGCGTGATTCTGGGCCGCAAGCAGCCTCGTTTTGATCAGTTCGATATCGTACTGGGCGGTTTCGATACCCTTGGTCGATTTCTTCTGAAAGCAGTGGAGAACGTAAATCGCAGTCTTAAAACGAACGGTATATACGGCTCGATACGTATTGGTATTGAAGTCTTCAACGACCTCAAGTACACCCGCGCCACCAAAACCTTTCAATGGTTTCGCTTGAGGATGCTTTGCGCCGTCCTGTGCCAAGTGGAGGGCGAACCCAAAAACGTCCATATGCCTTCAGGCATCTGTTTCAGGTCCTTTTTACTGCTACCGACCCACAAGAGTGGCTTCCCTGTACTCATGTGAAATATACCTATTTAGGGATAATCGTCAAGCCGTGAAACGCGATCACTCAATCATCGCGTAATCCGCGCGTCCCACCGGGTCGGGGGTTGAACCCCGGACACTCATGGCTCTGCCCGGCGCAAAGCCCGGGAAGAACACCAGGCCCTCTGCCTCCAGCCGATAGGCGAGGGCCAGGCGGGTGACGTCGAGCACTTCAGCGCCGGCCTCGAACCGTTGTATCGCTTCAACGCTGACCCCGGCCTCCCTGGACAACGTCTCCAGAGACCAACCCAGCAACGCACGGGCCTGCGTGCTGTGTTTGGGGGTGAACTGGAACAGGGCGATACGTTCCAGGGTAATTTTCATCGCAAGAGCGGCCATGGGTTTTCTCCGGGGTCGAGAGTGGCAAATCAACAAGTACTGTGTTTTTGTACAGTTGTTTTGCGTCCGGATCAAACTCAATTTTTTGATGGGTGGCGTCGCGGCCCCGCGGGGCGGGGGATCGGTGGTGGTGAAGCAATGGGGCTATTGGGTGCTCAGCCCTCCAATCCCGGTACCTCCCGAATGATGAAGTGATCCAGATTCTCGATATCGCCACTGAACACCCCGAACGTCTGCTCGGGGTTTTTCTTGCTCGGCACCTGCTTCAACTCCGGCGTCACACCATAGAAAAAGCAAAACAACTCCCGGTCGCTGTCGATGGCGCTCTTGATCTCCTCCAGGAAGGCTTTGCGCTTGCGGTAGTTCTCGACCAGGCTTTTGCTCAGGTAAACGTTCACCGAGTAGGGCTTCTTGTCGAGCCAGACCTTCTTTTCGAAATCGATGCGGAAACTGGTGTTGTAGTCCTTGATCGCCTTGATCTTGCCCCAGTAAATCAGCCCCTTGTTGTCCTGCAGGTACTCGATCTTCTTGAAGAATGCACCGTAAGACGCCGTGTGCTCGCCGATCTTCAGCGGCATGCGCTTGAGCAGGTCCTTGTTATCGAAGTTCGAAACGAAGCACTCCACGGGATGGGCAAAGACACTGGTCTTGTTCGGTGCCGAATCCTGGGGCGGGTGCTCGATGTGGCGAGCGGGTGAAGGCGTTTCCGACGCAGCCTGTCCCCCATCTGTCGCCGTCGTCGGACTGGACGGCTTACGCACATACTGACGCCGGGTCAGCAGTAACTCCGACGGAAAATGCTCCTCCGGCCCATCGTCCGTTTCCGCACCTTCGGAACCTGATGTCTTGAGGCTGGCATAAGGACAACCCTCAACGTGCCGGGTACTGGGCACGTTCTTGAAGTGCGGCGTCCTGATGTAGTTCACATTCTTGGCATTGAACGTCCCCAGCACACTCGCCTCGCCCAACGCCGCCCGACAGGCATCGTTGGGGCACTGGAAGTGCTCCCGGGCGGAATCGAACGCCATCGTCTCGTCGAAATTCAGGTCGCGCACGTCATAGATCGACAGCTTGGCGTCGAGGCTGAGGCAGTAGGCGAGGTCGAATTTCATGGCGGGCTCGGGTCCTTGAGGGAGGAGGAGATTAATAGCGGGAGGTGGGACGGGTTGCACTGACTGTTTTCAATACACCACAAAATCTGCGGTAAAACACCAAGCCTGTGGGAGTGAGCTTGCTCGCGATTCCGAGCATCAACTCGATCCATATGCCCTGCACTCACTCTGTGGCAACGCAACTTACTGTGGCGAGGGAGCTTGCTCCCGCTGGGCTGCGCAGCAGCCCCAAAACCGGCAAGCGCGGTACATCAGACAGATCAAGGTGTTTGCTCGGCGACTGCTCCGCAGCCGAACGGGAGCAAGCTCCCTCGCCACAAATCTCAAGCAGTCAGTTATTCAGGCTTTAACCGCTCTACCTTCGTATAAAGCGAAGCAGTGAACTCATCCCGGTCGCTCGAATAGTGACAACGCCGATGACAGTTCGGGCACAGCGCCACAGCATTGCTAGGACGATCCGACCCAAGGTCTGCCAAATGCTTAACATGATGAAGCTCAAGAAAGTGCGATCCGTTAGCCTGCTTGAACGGTGCGTCTTGACCACAGCCTTCACAGACGCCATTCGCCTCCTTCAATACCCAAGTTTTAACCAGAGGATCGCGCAAGAACGTGGAGATCGTACCGTTCAACCGTTGTGGTTTATCGATACCTCGCGGGATGCCTATGAACTCTCTCTGCTCAAGCTTTTGAACCTTCGTGTTCAACGTTTGATCATTCGCAGTAGGTGCATAGTCGTCAGGATCGAAAGCACCTTTTGCAATCATCGCTGCTCGTACGCGTTGGGTGACTCCGGCGCCAAGATGTTTAGCGGGCAGATATCCAACAATGTAAGGCAGGCACAAATCATGGAGTACGGTGGAAATATTACGCATTCGATACTCGATGGATACTCTGCTGCGACTCATCAGCACCCCCTCGCGCAAAAGGCGATTCTCGTGGGCCTTATTGAGCTTCTGGTCACTTTTCTCGATCGCCAACATCTTCAAGTAGCCTTCGACTGCAGCTTCCAGTTCCTCGTCGCTCCAGTCATTCTTTTCTTTTTCGATATCCATACAATCGCCGAGGGTTGAATACCTTCGGACGATACTGAGTGGCCATCATGGCTGTCTACGAAATTTCCTACAGGCTGAAGTGTTGCTACCTTCAAAGAGTCAGGCTGTGTCTTTCGGGAGTAATCCCGTAGCCAAGAAAGCAGGCTTTTTATCTCAACCACAAAAAAGCCCTGGGCACATAACATGCTCAGGGCTTTCACAGGTCGTTGACTCAGTAGAGATGAGCCCCAGGAATCAATCCCAGCTCAAAGCCCCACCTGTCTGATACTCAATAACCCGAGTCTCAAAGAAGTTCTTCTCTTTCTTCAAGTCCATGATCTCGCTCATCCACGGGAACGGGTTGGTCGTCCCTGGGTATTCTTCCTTCAGGCCGATCTGCGACAGGCGACGGTTGGCGATGAACTTGAGGTAGTCCTCCATCATCGCAGCGTTCATGCCCAGTACGCCGCGAGGCATGGTGTCGCGGGCGTATTCGATTTCCAGCTGGGTGCCTTGCAGGATCATCTGCGAGGCTTCTTCCTTCATTTCGGCGTCCCACAGGTGCGGGTTTTCGATCTTGATCTGGTTGATCACGTCGATGCCGAAGTTCAGGTGCATGGATTCGTCGCGCAGGATGTACTGGAACTGCTCGGCGACGCCGGTCATTTTGTTGCGGCGGCCCATGGAGAGGATCTGGGTGAAGCCGCAGTAGAAGAAGATGCCTTCCAGAACGCAGTAGTAGGCGATCAGGTTGCGCAGCAACTCCTTGTCGGTTTCGACGGTGCCGGTTTCGAACTTCGGATCGGAGATCGAACGGGTGTACTTCAGGCCCCAGGTGGCTTTTTTAGCGACCGACGGGATCTCGTGGTACATGTTGAAGATCTCGCCTTCATCCATGGCCAGCGATTCGATGCAGTACTGGTAGGCGTGGGTGTGGATCGCCTCTTCGAACGCCTGGCGCAGGATGTACTGGCGGCATTCCGGGTTGGTGATCAGGCGGTACACGGCCAGTACCAGGTTGTTGGCAACCAGGGAGTCGGCGGTGGAGAAGAAGCCCAGGTTGCGCATCACGATGCGGCGCTCGTCGTCGGTCAGGCCTTCCGGGTTTTTCCAGAGGGCGATGTCGGCGGTCATGTTGACTTCTTGCGGCATCCAGTGGTTTGCGCAACCGTCCAGGTACTTCTGCCAGGCCCAGTCGTACTTGAACGGGACGAGTTGGTTGAGGTCGGCGCGGCAGTTGATCATGCGCTTCTCGTCGACCGCAACGCGGGCGGAGGCACCTTCGAGTTCGGCCAGGCCTTCGGCGATGTCGAGTTTGTCGAGGGCGGCCTTGGCGCGAATGATCGCGGCCGAGTCGGTGGCGGTTACGGCGCGCGCTTCAAGCGCTGCAGCACCACCGGCGCTGTCGAGGCGGTCCATGTTGGCTTCTGTAGCGTGGCCAGCATTGGCGCCCTTGGCGACAACTTCGCCGTCTTCTTTGTCGAATTCGTCCCAGCTCAGCATGACGTGTCGTCTCCTGCGTGAGGGCCAGATGCCCGTGTGAAAACTCTGATGGTCGGTTATTCACACGGCGTGGTGGCCGCGGTGGATCTAAAGGAATCGTTTTGTTGCAGCAGAACGCAGGCAAAAAACAGAAATGTCTACGGGTGTCCTGAAGTCGCTGAAGGGCGGAATCGACAGGGTCAGTTCCGGTGGTGGCTTCAGCGTGGCTTTCACTCTCATGTAAGGAGGTGTTGCAGGCCCGATTTACCGGCGCATTATAGGTGTTTTTTTGGGCTTGTGGTGCGACGAAATCGCCTAGCAAGCGGCCATTGAGGGCGCTGCTCAAGACGGAGCGAGCATTTATGGGGCTTTGGCCGGCATAGAATTTTTTTGCCGGGGATCGGGAATTTTTTGCTGGGTTGGGACGGGGTTGCCGAGAGACTCACGCAAACCCTGGCCCTGCCGGCGCACCCGCTCAGTAAAACATCGACTGTGACTCTTCCAGGTCGTTGCACAGCAGCGGGTTGTTCGGGTCGAGACCGAGTCGCTTGAAGGATGGCAGGGCGGTGATGTCAATCTGTGCCAGCGGGTGATCGGTGCCTTGGTAGCCGTGCACGGTTGCCATTTGCACGAGGTCGACATAATCGACCTGCTGGGGTTGTCGCTTGAGGTCCAGGTACTGGCCCGGCAGCTTGGCCAGCCTTTCCGGAAACTCCCAGACCTGCAGCAGTTTGTCGCCGAGCAGGGGATGAATGTGCTCGATCACGTGGTTGAGGCTCACGGGGTCGGACAACAGCTCGTAGTGGTCTTCGGCGTAGGTCAGGATCGGCAGTACGCCGATCTGGTGCACCAGCCCGCCCAGTGCGGCCTGGTCCGGTTTCAGTTGGGTGTGGCTGCGGCACAGGGCATAGCTGATGCCGGCGATTTGCAGGCTCTTGCGCCAGACATCGCGCATCTTCTGTTCCACTACCTCGGACCGGGCATGGAAAATCTGCTCCATGACCAGTCCGATGGCCAGGTTGCTGCTGTAGTTGACGCCCAGGCGGGTGATGGCCGCGTTCAGGTCGGTCACTTCCTGGGTGGCGCGCAGCATGGGGCTGTTGACCACTTTGATCAGGCGCGCCGACAACGCGGTGTCACGGCCGATGACTTTGCTCAGGGCGGTGACGCTGACTTCCGGGTCTTCAGCGGCCCGGCGAATCTGCAGGGCCACTTCCGGTAACGTTGGCAGAACCAGGTCATCGTTATCGATGGCCTCAACCAAGTCCTGTTGGATCTTTTCCGCCAGCTCGCTCATTTCGTTTCTCTAGGGTGTTGCCAAAAGGTGCTGCTTATTGACGCTTTAACGCTGGATCTCAAGATCGCGATCCAGTTGGTAAGGCAGGTCGAGCAGGTGCAGGGCGGGGCCTTCAAGCGCGCCCAGGTGCAGGTCGGCGCTGTCGACGGCTTCGGCTTGCAGCACGGCGAGCAGTTCAATGCCCTGGCCGGCGTGGGCGGCGATCACCACTTCACCGATGGAACTGCCATGGGTCGGGGAGAACAGGGCGGTGCCGGGCTCGGGCAGTTCGCTGGCGTCCAGTTGCAGGCGATACAGGCGGCGCTTGAGTTTGCCCAGGTACTGCATGCGCGCGACGATTTCCTGGCCGGTGTAGCAGCCTTTCTTGAAGCTGACGCCGCCCACGGCTTGCAGGTTGAGCATTTGCGGGATGAACAGCTCGCGGGTGCCAGGCATGACCTGGCCGATGCCTGCGCGGATCTGGCCCAGCAACCAATCGTTGAGCGTACCCTGGGCCAGTGTTGGCGAGAGCTTTTCGGTCAGGGTTTGCGCCTGGTCGGCGGCGGCCCAGAGCTCGGTACGGCCAGGGGACACGCGAATCGCGATCAAGCCGTTGTGGCGTACTACCGAGTCGGTCTCCGCCGGTACATCGAGCCCGAGCGCCGCCAGTGCAGCGTCGGCGTCGGCCAGGCCGAAGCGAACCCAGGCAGCGCTTTCATCGGTGAGCCTGGATTTGGAGAACACGGCGTATTTTTTCAGGTCCGCCAGTTGTGGCTCCAGCAACTCGCTGGCCATCGCCATCACCACCCCGTCACCTTCCAGCAGGATGCGAAAGCTCGACTGCATGCGGCCTTTCTGGGTGCAGCGCGCACCGAGGCTGGCCCGGGTGTCGCTCAGGTAGTTGAGGTTGCAGGTCAATTGCCCTTGAAGAAACTTGCTGGCGTCAGAGCCACGGACGGCGAGAACGCCTTCATGGGGCAAGGTGCAGAAAAAAGTGGAATCGGCCATGGGTCATCGCAGGGTAAAAAAGTCTGGGGGACATCATAAGGGGGCGCTGTTGAAATGGGTAGTTCACAAAGGAGCGTGGGTGACCGACCAAAGCCGACTGTTCGACCGGGACAGGGGCTGTATACTTGCGCCCTATTTGAGGAGCGCTCCATGGTCGAAGATGTTGAACTCAATCGCCTCTACTGGCACAGCCGTCGCGGCATGCTTGAACTTGACGTGTTGCTGGTGCCGTTTGTCAAAGAGGTTTATCCGCACCTGAATCAGGTTGATCGCGAGTGCTATGTCAGGCTGCTTGAATGCGAAGACCAGGACATGTTCGGCTGGTTCATGGAGCGTTCCGAATCGGAAGATCCTGAACTGCAGCGCATGGTTCGCATGATCCTGGACCGTGTCCAACCCAAGTAATTCGTTTGAATGCCGCTGGCATGCCTCACGGCAATTGCTGGCGGCTTATCTCCTCGCCCAGCTGTTCGCGCTGGGGTCGCTGTTGATCCTCGATGTTCCCGGGTGGGCAAGCGTGCCCGGCGCCTTGCTGTGCCTGGCCCATGGGGCGTGGGCGCTGCCACGGCAGATTCTGCTGACTCATCCCGGTGCAATTCGCGGTGTGCGCCGCGATGTCGACGGCTGGCAGCTGTGGAGTCAGGCCAGCGGTTGGCAAGCGGTGCAGCTGCGCCCTGACAGCCTGGCCTTGCCATTGATCGTGGTGTTGCGCTTTCGACTGCGTGGGGAGCGGCGGGTGCGTTCGATCTGTGTGCCGCGCGACGCGCAGGCGGCGGATGTCCACCGGCGCCTGCGGGTGCGGCTCAAGTTCAGTCGGCGTAGGTGGGCGGCACCAGAATAGTGTCCAGTGCTTGCGGCAGCAGGTCCGGGTAGTCGAGGGTGTAGTGCAGGCCCCGGCTTTCCTTGCGCTCCATGGCTGAGCGAATCATCAGCTCGGCCACCTGGGCCAGGTTGCGCAGTTCGATCAAGTCCCGGCTGACCTTGTAGTTACTGTAGAACTCGTCAATCTCGTCCAGCAGCAGGCGCACGCGGTGCTGGGCCCGCTGCAGGCGCTTGTTGGTGCGCACGATGCCGACGTAGTCCCACATGAAACGCCGCAGTTCGTCCCAGTTGTGCGCAATGATCACGTCTTCGTCGGAGTCGGTGACCTGGCTGGCGTCCCAGGCGGGCAGGGTGCTGGGGACGGCAATGTGCGGCAACTGCTCAAGGATGTCCGCAGCCGCCGAGCGGGCGTAGACGAAGCACTCCAGCAGCGAGTTGCTGGCCATGCGGTTGGCGCCGTGCAGGCCGGTGAAGCTGGTTTCGCCAATGGCGTACAGCCCGGGCACGTCCGTGCGTCCCTGTTGATCGACCATGACCCCGCCACAGGTGTAGTGCGCGGCCGGAACCACCGGGATCGGCTGCTTGGTGATGTCGATGGAGAATTCCAGGCAGCGCTCGTACATGGTCGGGAAGTGCGACTTGATGAACGCTTCAGGCTTGTGGCTGATGTCCAGGTAAACGCAGTCGATACCCAGGCGCTTCATCTCGTGGTCGATGGCCCGGGCGACGATATCGCGCGGGGCCAGTTCGGCCCGGGGGTCGAAGCGCTGCATGAAACGCTCGCCATTCGGCAGTTTCAGGTGGGCGCCTTCGCCTCGCAGGGCTTCGGTGATCAGGAAGCTTTTGGCTTGCGGGTGATAGAGGCATGTGGGGTGGAACTGGTTGAACTCCAGGTTCGCGACCCGGCAGCCCGAGCGCCAGGCCATGGCAATGCCATCACCGCAGGCACCATCGGGGTTGCTGGTATAGAGGTAGACTTTTGCCGCGCCGCCAGAGGCGAGGATGACAAAACGCGCGCCATAGGTGTCGACTTCGCCGGTACCGCGATTGAGGACGTAGGCGCCAAGGCAGCGATCGCCAGCCAGGCCCAGGCGCTTCTCGGTGATCAGGTCGACGGCGACCCGCTGCTCCAACAGTTCGATGTTCGGGCGCAGCCGTGCTTGTGCCAACAGGGTGTTGAAGATGGCGGCACCTGTGGCATCGGCGGCGTGGATGATGCGCCGATGACTGTGGCCGCCCTCGCGGGTCAGGTGGAATTCGAAACCGCCGTCCTCTGTCCCGGACTGTTCGTCGCGGGTGAAGGGGACGCCCTGATCGATCAGCCACTGAATGGCTTCGCGGCTGTGTTCGACGGTGAACCGTACGGCGTCTTCGTGGCACAGGCCGCCGCCAGCGTTGAGGGTGTCGTCAACGTGGGATTCAACGGTATCGGTGTCATCCAGGACGGCCGCGACGCCACCCTGGGCCCAATAGGTCGAGCCATTGGCGAGGTTGCCTTTGCTCAATACGGCAATGCGCAAATGGTCGGGCAGCGTCAGCGCCAGACTCAAACCGGCAGCACCGCTGCCAATCACCAGAACATCGTGTTGAAACTGTTGGCTCATTTCAGGATTCCGCTCAAAGCGACCCGGGTCGGGGTTGGCGCAAGACACCTGATTCGGCGAGTCAAGGCAGCCACACAGCCTACTAGTATATAGAGGGGTGGATCGGCACAATAGTCGGGCCTTCGTGGCAATGTGAGACTACCGTGATGGAAAAGCCTGAAGGTTGTGTCAGGTGATTTACCTGTTGAAAGGCCGTCAAGCGTGCTTTATCGCGGACAAAGCGCGCATGTTCGCTTCACGGTTACACATTGTCCGTTTGGTTCGACGATAAAACATGGGAACTTTTGCACCGCGCTCAAGCTCAATAGACGGTTACCTGAGACAAGGGACAGCGTCGGTTTTGCGCAGGATCCGTGTTTCGGTCCTTGCGAATGGATTCGACGACAAGATTATTGGCGCAGCCGGCCAAGCCGGTGCTGCGCTTTTCGTGTGTGCCAAATCAGAGCACGCAGGAAACTTGCCTGGAGGGGGAGAACTTTTGCGAAAAGCACGAGTCTATGTTTGCAAGCCTGATCGATTAGTGATGCAAGCCTCCTCCGAGCTTATCGAGGAGTGTTCATGCTAACCCAGGAAGAGGATCAGCAGCTGGTCGAGCGCGTTCAGCGCGGCGACAAGCGTGCATTCGATCTGCTAGTGCTGAAATACCAGCACAAAATTCTCGGGTTGATCGTGCGTTTCGTGCACGACACCCATGAAGCCCAGGATGTCGCACAGGAAGCTTTTATCAAGGCTTACCGTGCACTTGGTAATTTTCGCGGGGACAGCGCGTTTTATACGTGGCTTTACCGTATCGCCATCAACACGGCGAAAAACTATCTGGTTTCACGCGGCCGTCGGCCGCCGGATAGCGATGTCAGTACCGAGGATGCAGAGTTCTACGATGGCGATCACGGCCTCAAGGACCTCGAATCGCCGGAGCGGGCATTGCTACGCGATGAGATCGAAGGCACCGTCCATCGAACCATCCAGCAACTGCCAGAAGATTTGCGTACGGCTTTAACTTTACGTGAATTCGACGGTCTGAGTTACGAGGACATTGCGAGCGTCATGCAGTGTCCGGTGGGTACCGTGCGCTCGCGGATTTTCCGCGCCCGGGAAGCCATCGATAAAGCCCTGCAGCCGTTGTTGCAGGAAAACTGAGACAGCGGCGACAGCCAAGAGAGGAACGCCATGAGTCGTGAAGCCCTGCAGGAATCGCTGTCCGCAGTGATGGATAACGAAGCGGACGAACTGGAATTGCGTCGGGTATTGAATGCCTTTGACGATGTTGAAACCCGCGAAACCTGGGCTCGCTACCAGATCGCTCGTGCCGTCATGCACAAGGACTTGCTGATCCCGCGTCTTGACCTTGCTTCGGCCGTTTCGGCCGCGCTGGCTGACGAAGCCGTGCCGGCAAAAGCCAGTCGTGGACCTTGGCGTAGCCTGGGTCGCCTGGCGGTAGCCGCTTCGGTGACTCTTGCTGTCCTGGCGGGTGTGCGCCTGTACAACCAGGACGAGATCGCCGGTGTCGAACTGGCCCAGCAATCGACTCAACCTGGCCTGAGCGTTCCTCAAGTCAAAGGCCCCGCCGTATTGGCAGGCTACAATGAAGGTTCGCAAGCCACGGGTCCCATGGCCAATGGCGTATTGCAAGGTCAGCCAGGCTGGCACGATCAGCGTCTGCCAGGCTATTTGCGTCAACATGCTCAACAAGCTGCACTCAAAGGCACTGAAAGTGCCCTGCCTTACGCTCGTGCAGCGAGCCTGGAAAACCGTTAAGGAGGATCATGCGCGCCATACCTCTACTTACGCTTTTGCTTAGCGGCTGGTTTGTTGTTCCAGCCCATGCCGATGAGGCTCAGGAATGGTTGACCCGTCTGAGCCAGGCCGAGCAGCAGCAAAGCTTTCAAGGCACTTTCGTTTACGAGCGTAACGGTAGTTTTTCTACCCACACCATCTGGCATCGTGTCCAGGAAGGCAAAGTCCTCGAGCGTTTGCTTCAGCTCGACGGCTCGGCCCAGGAAGTCGTACGCATTGATGGGCATACTCAATGCGTCAGCGGTAACCTGGTGGCGGGGCTGGGGGATACGCCCGATACCTCTGCTCGTGCGCTGGACTCGCAAAAGCTCAAGAATTGGTACGACCTTGCCGTCATCGGCAAGTCGCGCGTGGCCGGGCGGCCAGCAGTGATTGTTGCGCTGACGCCCCGTGACCAGCATCGTTATGGTTTCGAACTGCACCTGGATCGCGAAACCGGCCTGCCATTGAAGTCATTGTTGCTGAATGAAAAAGGGCAGTTGCTGGAGCGATTCCAGTTCACTCGCCTGGACACGGCCGACGTACCGACCGATCACGATCTGCAGGCCACTGCCGAGTGCAAGCCCGTGGTGCTCGAGGGCGACAAGGCGTCTGCTGTCAAAGCCGCTCAGGACTGGCATTCCGACTGGTTACCGCCGGGCTTTGAGCTGACCGCCAGTGGCGCACACAAGGATCCCCAGACCAAGGCCCAAGTCAGCAGCCTGATGTATGACGATGGCCTGGCACGCTTTTCGGTATTCCTTGAGCCGCTCAATGGCGCAACGGTCACCGATACCCGTACTCAGCTGGGGCCAACCGTTGCCGTTTCCCGGCGCCTGACCACTCCCAAGGGCGAGATCATGGTCACGGTAGTGGGGGAAATCCCCATCGGTACCGCTGAGCGGATTGCGCTCTCCATGCGCACCGACGCCGCTACGGTCAAGCAGTAAGTCGATCCGGTGACGCTGATCGAACGACAGCTCGTTTGTGCACAAGGTCAGTCAATGTCCACGTCGCAATCGAGCTGTCGAAATGTTTGGTGAGCATTTCAATTTGCAAAAAACCTTAAATTTTTTTATAGGTCAGGGTCCCTCGGCTCTGGCCTTGTATAGTTGTTCCCGGAACAAAAGTACCGGTGCATGTTTTCCCGGTGTTTATTGCTCCATATCGCTTAACCCTGCTCGTCGTAACGGGAGCCGTATGTCGATACCACGTTTGAAATCCTACCTGACCATTTTTGCCTCTGTGCTGGTGCTGGGTCAGGCCGTCACTGCCCAGGCAGCCGAGCTGCCTGACTTCACACAGCTGGTTGAGGAGGCCTCACCCGCGGTGGTGAACATCAGTACCACCCAGAAACTGCCCGAGCGCAAGGTATCCAGTCAGCAGATGCCTGACCTGGAAGGCTTGCCGCCGATGCTGCGCGAGTTTTTCGAGCGTGGCATGCCGCCTCAGACGCGCCCCCCTCGTGGTGATCGCCAGCGTGAAGCGCAATCCCTCGGTTCGGGGTTCATCATCTCGCCTGATGGCTATGTCCTGACCAACAACCATGTGATCGCCGATGCGGACGAAATTATCGTGCGCCTGGCGGACCGCAGCGAGCTCAAGGCCAAAGTGGTTGGCACTGACCCACGTTCCGACGTGGCGCTGCTGAAAGTCGAAGGCAAGGACCTGCCGGTCCTGAAGTTGGGCAAGTCCCAGGACCTGAAAGCCGGGCAATGGGTCGTGGCCATCGGTTCGCCGTTCGGCTTTGACCACACCGTGACGCAAGGTATCGTCAGCGCCATCGGGCGCAGCCTGCCGAACGAGAACTATGTACCGTTCATCCAGACCGACGTGCCGATCAACCCGGGTAACTCCGGTGGTCCGCTGTTCAACCTGGCGGGCGAAGTGGTGGGGATCAACTCGCAGATCTACACCCGCTCCGGTGGTTTCATGGGCGTTTCGTTCGCCATCCCGATCGACGTTGCCATGGATGTCTCCAATCAGCTGAAAGCCGGTGGCAAGGTGAGTCGTGGCTGGTTGGGCGTGGTCATCCAGGAAGTGAACAAGGATCTCGCCGAGTCCTTTGGCCTGGACAAGCCGGCCGGTGCGCTGGTGGCCCAGATTCAGGACGATGGTCCGGCCGCCAAGGGTGGCTTGCAGGTCGGTGACGTGATTCTGACCATGAACGATCAGCCGATTGTCATGTCGGCGGACCTGCCTCACCTGGTGGGTGCGCTGAAGGCCGGCGCCAAGGCCAATCTTGAAGTGATTCGCGACGGTAAGCGCAAAAACGTCGAGCTGACCGTCGGGGCGATTCCGGAAGAAGGCAAAGAGCTCGATGCCCTTGCTAATAAATCCGGTGTCGAGCGCAGCAGCAATCGCCTGGGCGTGGCCGTGGTCGAGCTCAGCGATGAGCAGAAGAAAGCGTTCGACCTCAAGAGCGGCGTTGTGATCAAGGAAGTGCTGGAAGGTCCTGCCGCGCTGATTGGCTTGCAGCCAGGCGATGTGATCACCCACCTGAACAACCAGGCCATCGGTTCGGCCAAGGAGTTCACGGAGATCGCCAAGGCGTTGCCGAAGAACCGTTCGGTGTCGATGCGGGTTCTGCGTCAGGGTCGTGCCAGCTTCATTACCTTCAAGCTGGCTGAGTAACCCGGTTACTCGCTTGTAAAAGAAACGCCTCGCAAGAGGCGTTTTTTTTCGTCTGCACAAAGCCTCTGGAGGCCGTGTAGCCGTTGCTTGGGGGGGAGGGCGTAGACGCACGTTGCTCCGGTTTGCGTGGAGGCGGGTGCGGGGTGTCAGCGCTTTTCCCGGGGCAAAAGAAAACCCCCGATAAACCCAGGGGGTCTATCGGGGGTTTCAGGCAGGCGCCTTGCGGCGCCTGCCGGCTCAGCTTACTGGCAAGCTTCGCAATCCGGCTCGTCGATGGCGCAAGCCTTCGGCACTGGAGCAGGACCGGCAGGAGCGGCCAGGACCGAGTCGTCACCGTGGTTGCCGCCGCTGGAAACAGCGTTCAGCTTACCGGTGTTGATGGTCGACTTCTCGGTGCTGGTCGCGGCCAGGGCACGGAGGTAGTAAGTGGTTTTCAGGCCACGGTACCAGGCCATGCGGTAGGTCACGTCGAGCTTCTTGCCCGAAGCGCCAGCGATGTACAGGTTCAGGGACTGAGCCTGGTCGATCCACTTCTGGCGACGGCTGGCCGCGTCAACGATCCACTTGGTGTCCACTTCGAAGGCGGTCGCGTAGAGCTCCTTGAGTTCTTGCGGGATGCGTTCGATCTGCTGCACGGAACCGTCGTAGTACTTCAGGTCGTTGATCATGACCGAGTCCCACAGGCCGCGAGCCTTGAGGTCGCGAACCAGGTACGGGTTGATCACGGTGAATTCGCCCGACAGGTTCGATTTCACATAGAGGTTCTGGTAGGTCGGTTCGATCGACTGCGACACGCCGGTGATGTTGGCGATGGTAGCGGTCGGTGCGATGGCCATGATGTTGGAGTTACGAATGCCTTTCTGCACACGGGCGCGCACAGGTGCCCAGTCCAGGGATTCGTTCAGGTCAACGTCGATGTACTTCTGGCCACGGGCTTCGATCAGGATCTGTTGCGAGTCCAGCGGCAGGATGCCTTTGGACCACAGCGAGCCCTGGAACGTCTCGTAGGCGCCACGCTCGTCAGCCAGGTCGCAGGAAGCCTGGATCGCGTAGTAGCTGACCGCTTCCATCGACTTGTCGGCGAACTCGACGGCCGCGTCGGAGCCGTAAGGGATGTGCTGCAGGTACAAGGCGTCCTGGAAGCCCATGATGCCCAGGCCGACCGGACGGTGCTTGAAGTTGGAGTTCTTCGCTTGTGGCACCGAGTAGTAGTTGATGTCGATAACGTTATCGAGCATGCGCACGGCGGTGTTCACGGTGCGTTCCAGCTTGGCGGTGTCCAGCTTGCCATCGACGATGTGGTTCGGCAGGTTGATCGAACCCAGGTTGCAAACGGCGATCTCGTCCTTGTTGGTGTTCAAGGTGATCTCGGTGCACAGGTTCGAGCTGTGCACCACGCCCACGTGCTGCTGCGGGCTGCGCAGGTTGCACGGGTCCTTGAAGGTCAGCCATGGGTGGCCGGTTTCAAACAGCATGGACAGCATTTTGCGCCACAGGTCTTTGGCCTGGATGGTCTTGGACAGCTTGATCTTGCCCGGGTACTGGGACAGGGCTTCGTAGTACTCGTAGCGCTCTTCGAAGGCCTTGCCGGTCAGGTCGTGCAGGTCCGGCACTTCGGACGGCGAGAACAGGGTCCACGGGCCATCATCGAAGACGCGCTTCATGAACAGGTCAGGGATCCAGTTGGCGGTGTTCATGTCGTGGGTACGACGACGGTCATCACCGGTGTTCTTGCGGAGTTCGATGAACTCTTCGATGTCCATGTGCCAGGTTTCCAGGTAGGCACAGACAGCGCCTTTGCGCTTGCCACCCTGGTTAACGGCGACGGCGGTGTCGTTCACTACTTTGAGGAACGGAACCACGCCTTGCGACTTGCCGTTGGTGCCCTTGATGTACGAACCCAGCGCACGAACCGGCGTCCAGTCGTTGCCCAGGCCGCCAGCGAATTTCGACAGCATGGCGTTGTCGTGGATCGCGTGGTAGATGCCCGACAGGTCGTCCGGCACGGTGGTCAGGTAGCAGCTCGACAGCTGTGGACGCAGGGTGCCGGCGTTGAACAGGGTCGGGGTCGAGGACATGTAGTCGAAGGACGACAACAGGTTGTAGAACTCGATCGCACGGTCTTCCTTGTTTTTCTCTTCGATCGCCAGGCCCATGGCCACGCGCATGAAGAAGATCTGCGGCAGTTCGAAGCGCACGCCATCCTTGTGGATGAAGTAACGGTCGTACAGGGTTTGCAGGCCCAGGTAGGTGAACTGCTGGTCACGCTCGTGGTTGATCGCCTTGCCGAGTTTTTCCAGGTCGAAGGACGCCAGGACCGGGTTCAGCAATTCGAATTCGATCCCTTTCGCGATATAGGCGGGTAGCGCCTTGGCGTACAGGTCGACCATTTCGTGGTGAGTGGCGCTCTCGGCGACGCCGAGGAAGCCCAGGCCTTCGGCACGCAGGGTGTCCATCAGCAGGCGAGCGGTCACGAACGAGTAGTTTGGCTCACGCTCGACCAGGGTACGGGCGGTCATCACCAGGGCGGTGTTGACGTCGGTCAGGGCCACGCCGTCGTACAGGTTCTTCAGGGTTTCGCGCTGGATCAGGTCGCCATCGACTTCTTCCAGGCCTTCACAGGCTTCGGTCACGATGGTGTTCAGGCGGCCCATGTCCAGAGGAGCAAAGGTGCCATCGGCGCGGGTGATGCGGATCGACGGGTGAGCGTTGACCGCTTCTTCGGCCGGTGCGTGGGCAGCGCGTTCTTTCGAGCGACCGTCACGGTAGATCACGTAGTCACGCGCTACTTTCTGCTCGCCGGCACGCATCAGGGCCAGTTCGACCTGGTCCTGGATTTCTTCGATGTGGATCGTGCCGCCCGAGGGCATGCGACGCTTGAAGGTCGCGGTGACTTGTTCGGTCAGACGGGCAACGGTGTCGTGGATTCGCGACGAAGCGGCAGCGGTGCCGCCTTCAACTGCGAGAAACGCTTTGGTGATAGCGACGGTGATTTTGTCATCGGTGTAAGGAACGACAGTGCCGTTACGCTTGATCACGCGCAATTGGCCAGGCGCGGTGGCGGACAGATCCGAATTCGAATCAGCGCCCTGCGGCAAGGTGCCTTGCGGGTTCTCGCGAGTTGTGTCGGTTTGCATGGGGGGGTGTCTCCACATTCTCTATGTTTGTTTGGGCACCATCACGGTGCCCACCGTTCCGTCCTGAAGCACTACAACCGGCAAGCGCCGGACATAACAACTTCGGGACAGTAGGAAGGGGCTGTCGTGCGCCGCTTCCATGCCGAAGTCTTTGGTTTCAAGCCAGGGGCTGAAAACCGGATTCCGTTTGGGTGACAGTAAATGACTGCAACACCCGTACCGTTTTCGCTGTTTTGAGCTGGAAAACGGTCGCCATCCGCGGGAGCGGTTTGGGCTTCTGAAAAAGCGTTTGGTTCAACCAAAAACATGCAAGAAAAGCACTTGAGTTTCTTGTCTGATTTGTGTTTGGTTTTCAGCTCGAAACCCTACATCTAGGGATTTTTTGAACTTGAGCTACAAGATAATGCGTTTTAGGGGGTGATTGCAACGTACTACCTGTGGATAAAGCTGTGCGTAAAATGTGTATGAAACGGTCGATCGTCGTGTAGGCCGCGACCTTGCTGGGGTAGACCGTTTGTCACTGTTTTTTACCCTGGGAAATAGCCTGGGGCGGATTTTTGCGGGCGCGAACCCTACCACAAAATAATGCAGTTACCGAGCGCATTTGCCAGCTTGTGTTCTCGAGGGGAGGCGTTGCTACAATCGGCTGCTGCCCATGCAGTTTTATCCACGCCAATCATTACAAAAAGACGGGTGGATTCTTCCTTAATAGTGTTCTGGCAAGCAGAGGTCACCCGTGGAGCAAGAAGCCTGGCAGGTATTGATTGTCGAGGATGACCAGCGCCTGGCTGAGTTGACTCGTGAGTACCTGGAAAGCAATGGACTGCGTGTTGCCATCGAAGGCAATGGCGCGTTGGCGGCGGCGCGGATCATCGACGAGCAACCGGACCTGGTGATCCTTGACCTGATGCTCCCCGGCGAAGACGGTTTGACGATTTGCCGCAAGGTTCGTGATCGCTACGACGGACCGATCCTGATGCTCACCGCACGTACCGACGACATGGACCAGATCCAGGGCCTGGACATGGGGGCCGACGACTACGTGTGCAAACCGGTACGTCCACGCTTGTTGCTGGCGCGTATCCAGGCGTTGCTGCGGCGTAGCGAGGCGCCCGAGCCGGCGGCTCCCGAGAAGCTCCGTCGTTTGCAGTTCGGCCCGTTGGTGGTCGACCACGCGTTGCGCGAGGCCTGGCTGCATGGCAACGGCATCGAGTTGACCAGTGCCGAGTTCGACCTGCTGTGGCTGCTGGTAGCCAACGCCGGGCGGATTCTGTCCCGCGAAGAGATTTTTACCGCACTGCGCGGCATTGGCTATGACGGCCAGGACCGCTCCATCGATGTACGCATTTCCAGGATCCGCCCGAAAATAGGCGATGACCCGGAACACCCGCGCCTGATCAAGACCATTCGCAGCAAGGGCTACCTGTTCGTTCCCGAAGCCTGTGCAGACCAGCCCCTGTGAACTCGATCTTCCTGCGCATCTACGGCGGCATGTGCGCTGCGCTGATACTGGTGGCCGTGCTCGGGGTGCTGGCCTTGCACCTGCTCAATGAGGTGCGCAGCGAGCAATACCGGGAGCGACTGGCCCATGGCACGTTTTCGCTGATGGCCGACAACCTGCGGCCGATGAACGAGACCGAGCGTCATCGGGCGCTGCTGGTGTGGGAGCGTTTGCTGGGCATTCCGTTGAGCGTGCAGACCTTCAGCCAGACGGATCTCGACCTGGGGCAGCGCACCCGTGTGCTGCGTGGCCAGGCGCTGGTGGAGCAGACAGGCCCGCACGCGGCCAAGGTCTACCGCCTGGTCAGCGACAAGGAGCAGTTGGTGCTCACCGGGGAGGTGCAGCAGATCAGCGAGCAACTGGCGCGGGCGACTATTTACCTGCTGGCCGACGAGTTGGTGCGCTACCCGGTGGCTGAACAGCCCAAGCGCCTGGAGTCCTTGAAGAGGGACAAGGGGTTCGGCTTCGAGCTGAACCTGGTCACGGTGGACCAGGCCGACATGGACGAGGACCAGCGACGTCGTGTGTCCGAGGGCGACACGGTGATGGCGCTGGGCAAGGGCGGCGATTCGATCCGGGTATTTTCCGGGATGGTGGGCACGCCGTGGGTACTGGAAATCGGCCCGCTGTATCAGATGAACCCTTATCCGCCGGAGTGGCTGATCTTGATCGCGGCGCTGGGGCTGAGCCTGATCGGCTTGATCGTCTATTTGCTGGTGCGACAACTGGAGCGTCGGCTCAGTGGCCTGGAGTCGGCCGCGACGCGAATTGCCAAGGGCAGCCTGGAGACCCGGGTGCCGACACGTGGCGCGGACTCGGTCGGCCGCCTGGCAGCCGCCTTCAACGGGATGGCCGAACATCTGCAGCAACTGCTGGCAATTCAGCGCGAGCTGGTGCGCGCGGTGTCCCATGAACTGCGCACGCCCGTTGCGCGATTGCGTTTTGGCCTGGAAATGATCGGTTCGGCAACCACGCCGCAGGCGCGCGACAAGTACCTCGAAGGCATGGATCACGACATCCAGGACCTGGATGGCCTGGTGGATGAAATGCTCACTTATGCGCGACTGGAGCAGGGCTCGCCGGCACTGAACTTCCAGCGGGTGGACCTGGATGCCCTGATCAATCAGGTGATCAGCGAGCTGGCGCCGCTGCGGGCCAACGTGACGGTGCAGCGCGGACTGTGCCTGTCGGCGGCCGATTGTGACGGTGCCTGGGTCGAAGCCGAACCGCGCTATCTGCATCGTGCGCTGCAGAATCTGGTGGGCAACGCCATGCGTCATGCCCAGGCGCAGGTCTCGATCAGTTATCAGGTGGGCCAGCAACGGTGTCGCGTCGACGTCGAGGACGACGGCCCGGGCGTGCCGGAAAGTGCCTGGGAAAAAATCTTCACGCCGTTTTTGCGCCTCGACGACAGCCGCACCCGAGCCTCGGGTGGTCACGGGCTAGGGTTGTCTATCGTGCGCCGAATCGTGCACTGGCACGGTGGCCGGGCATTGATCAGCAACAGCAAAAACCTGGGCGGGGCGTGTTTCAGCCTGAGTTGGCCGCGCAATCAGGAAAAAGCCGAGCGCTGAGGGTTCAGGCCTTGATGCTGACCAGGCTCAGCAACTGCCCGTCCTTCATCCCGAACTGCGCGTCCAGCTCCTTGCCGTTATGCCACTCACTGGACAGGTCCGTCAGCAGGCGCAGGCGTACATGCCCGTCCTCAGTCCACTCCAGCACCTGTGCATGCTCGAAGTAGAAGCGTTTTTGCACGATGGGGTAGAGCGCCTTGAATAGGCTTTCCTTGACTGAAAAGGTCAGGGTGACCCGTAACGCCCGTTGCTCCCGGCTATCTGCCGCCATGCGCTCGAGTTCGCAAGGGGTGAGAATCTCACCGGCCAGGCGCTCGGCGCGTTCGGTGCTGAGCAGGTTTTCCAGGTCCATGCCCAGGCCTCGCCACTGCGCCTTGTGGGCAACGATCGCGGCGGCCCGGCCGGTGCTGTGGGTGATCGAGCCGCATATGTGTGCTGGCCAGACCGGTGCACGATCCTCGCCAATGGCCGGTACACAGCCCAGCCCTTCCAGTTGCTGCAGTGCGGCGCGTGCGCACACCCGTCCGGCGAGAAACTCGGCCTGACGCTTGGCGACCGAGCGCTGGATACTGGGGGGCGGCTCGATGGTGCAGCGGCGGAAATCCTCGTATTCCAGGCGGGACGAATCGAACCGGGTACTGAGCAATACCGTGCCGGGCAGTGCATCAGGCAACGGCCAGTGGGCGTCGAGGGGCGTGCAGCAAGCGGGGATAGGGGGGAGCGAGTTCATATCGGCATTTTGCCGGGTTGGCCTGGGGCTGGATAGCCCTGGGGTGCGTGATCCTTCGGCAGGGGCCCGCGCAGTGGATTCAGCGCCGTCGAACTCGTTCAGCCGAGGTTCAGCGCGTGTTCAGGAGGAGTTCAGTGGTGGGTGGTTAACCTGCACGCATCCCCCTACAGCACGATGCGAACGAGGAAACACACTATGACTACTTTCAAGAAACTGATCCTGGCCATGACCGTACTGGGCGCCAGCGCCGCTGTTCAAGCCGCTGACGAAAACTTCGCCAGCCTGACCCTGGGCCAGACCAGCGACAAGGTCAGCAAATCCAGTTCACTGAACCGCAACCTGAATCACCCGAACACCGATGGCGTGATCAGCAAGGACACCACCTGGGGTGTGCGTCTGGGTCAGCAAAACGATGAGCGTCGGTACTATGCGACCTATGACAACGTATCCGGCAGTCATAACGGCATCAAATTGCGCCAGGAAAACCTCCTGGGCAGCTACGATATGTTCCTGCCAGTGACCAGCACCACCAAACTGTTCGGCGGCGGCACCGCCGGCCTGACCAAGCTGACCCAGGACTCGCCGGGCTACAGCCGCGACAGCGACATCGGCTATGCCATGGGCGTCCAGGCCGGTATCTTGCAACAGGTTTCGAAGAATGCGTCGGTAGAACTGGGTTACCGTTACCTGCGCAGCAATGCCAGCACCGAAATGAGCACCCAAGGTAGCAAGCAGGGCTCGTTGAGCCTGACCAGCAGCGCACAAACCTACCTGTCCGCCAACTACGCGTTCTGATATCCGGGTACCATCGAACCGCGCCGGATCAACCTTTGGGCGATCTGGCGCGGGTGTGTCAGCAAGCTGGGTGCGGGGCACCCGTGGAGACGTTGATTTGCCTGGGAGAGCGTTATGAAACTACTGGTCGTCGAAGACGAGGCGCTGTTGCGTCATCACCTGCACACTCGCCTGACCGAAAATGGCCACGTGGTGGAGCCTGTTGCCAACGCCGAAGAGGCCTTGTACCAGTCCGGCCAGTTCAACCATGACCTGGCGGTGATCGACCTGGGCCTGCCGGGCATGAGTGGGCTGGATCTGATTCGCCAGCTGCGGTCTCAGGGCAAGACCTTCCCGATCCTGATCCTCACCGCGCGCGGCAACTGGCAGGACAAGGTCGAAGGCCTGGCCGCCGGAGCCGACGACTACGTGGTCAAGCCGTTCCAGTTCGAAGAGCTGGATGCGCGGTTGAATGCGCTGCTGCGCCGTTCCAGTGGCTTCACCCAGTCGACCATCGTCGCCGGGCCGTTGCTGCTGGACCTCAACCGCAAGCAGGCGAGTCTCGACGACCAGCCGTTGGCGCTCACCGCCTATGAGTACCGAATCCTCGAGTACCTGATGCGCCACCATCAGCAGGTGGTGGCCAAGGATCGCTTGATGGAGCAGCTCTACCCGAATGACGACGAGCGCGATCCGAATGTGATCGAAGTGTTGGTCGGGCGCTTGCGGCGCAAGCTGGAGGCGCCGTCCGGCTTCAAACCGATCGAGACCGTGCGGGGCCTTGGCTACCTGTTCAATGAGCGCTGCAAGTGATTCGTTCGCTTCGGCTACGGCTGATGCTGGCCGCCACCACCTTGGCGGTGTTGTTCATGTTGGCGCTGTTGCCGGCGATGCAAGGCGCCTTCAGCCTGGCGTTGCAAGACTCGATCGAGCAGCGCCTGGCCTCGGATGTCACCACCCTTATTTCTGCGGCACGGGTTGAAAACAACTTGCTGCAGATGCCCTCGCAGTTGCCGGATGAGCGCTTCAATTTCGCCGACAGCCGCCTGCTGGGCTACATCTATGACCGCGAAGGCCATCTGGTCTGGCGTTCGCGGGCCACTCAGAACGAGAACATCGACTACAAGCCACGTTACGACGGACGCGGAAATGAATTCGCGCGGATTCGCGATGACAGCGGCCAGGAGTTCTTCGTCTATGACGTCGAAATCAAACTGCTGGGTGGCAAGAGTGCGGCGTTCAGTATCGTTGCGCTGCAGCCAGTGCGTGAATACCAGCAGACCCTTGAGGGGGTGAGGGAGAATCTCTACCTGGGCTTTGGCGCAGCGTTGCTTGTGTTGCTCGCGTTACTCTGGATCGGCCTTACCTGGGGCTTGAAGGCATTGCGGCGCTTGAGCCAGGAATTGGACCAGATCGAAAGCGGTGAGCGCGAAAGCCTCAGCGAGGAACACCCGCGGGAACTGTTACGCCTGACCGGTTCCCTGAACCGGTTGCTGAGCAGCGAGAGGGAGCAACGCAGTCGCTACCGTGACTCTCTGGACGACCTGGCCCACAGCCTGAAAACCCCGTTGGCGGTGCTGCAAGGGGTCAGCGAAGACATGGCCCAGCGACCTGAAGACCGGGAACAGGCGTGGGTGCTGCAATCGCAGATCGAGCGCATGAGCCAGCAAATCAGCTACCAGTTGCAGCGCGCCAGCTTGCGTAAAAGTGGCCTGGTGCGTCATCAGGTCCAGTTGCAGCCGGTGCTCAAGAGCCTGTGCGATACGCTGGACAAGGTCTACCGTGACAAACGGGTCAAGGCCTCATTCGACCTGCCTGCCTCGTGCCATGTACCGATCGAGCAGGGCGCCTTGCTGGAAATGCTCGGCAACCTGCTGGAAAACGCCTATCGCCTGTGCCTGGGCGAAGTGCACGTCAGCCTGCGCCAGACATTGGCAGGGATCGAGTTGTGCGTGGAAGACGACGGTCCGGGTGTCCCCGTGGATCAGCGAGCACGAATTCTGCAGCGTGGCGAACGGCTGGACCGTCAGCATCCGGGGCAGGGTATTGGTCTGGCGGTGGTCAAGGACATCATCGAAAGCTATGGCGCGCAGTTGACGCTGGGGGATTCTGACCTGGGTGGCGCGGCGTTCCGGATTCATTTCCCGGCGCTGTGAAGCCCACCTCGCTACGGGAGGGGGGCCATGATCATCCTCAGTTCTCCTGGGCCCGATAGGCCCCCGGCGTTAACCCGGTCCACTTCTTGAACGCCCGGTGAAACGCCGAGGGCTCCGAGAAACCCAGCTGCTCGGCGATCTGTTGCAATGACAGGTCGGCGCGGCTCAGGTGATAAATCGCGATGTCGCGACGTAGCTGATCCTTCAACTCCTGAAAACTCGAACCTTCCTCACGCAAATGCCGACGCAATGTTTGCGGGCTGATGTGCAGGTGCGCGGCAACGGCCTCCAGATCCGGCCAGCGAGCACTGTCGCGGCTGAGCAGGCGTCGTAGCTGGCTGCTCAAACTGTCGCCGTCATCCGGTCGCGACAGCAGGTCGGCTGGCGAGTGCTCAAGGAAGTGCTTGAGGGTCCGTTCGTCCTGGAGCAGGGGCATGGCCAGGTAGCGACTGTGAAACAGCAGGCCGCTGTGTTCGGCGCCGAACGCCAGCGTGCAGGGAAACAGCAGGTCGTATTCGGCGCCGTGCCCGGGTTTCGGGTAGCTGAAGCAGGCTTGCTCCAGGCGAATGCGCTGGCCGATCAGCCAGCTGCCCAGGCGATGCCAGATCACCAGCAGGCTTTCAGTGAGAAAGTGATCCGGATCCAGAAGCTGTGAATCATCCAGGCTCAAGCGCACCCATTCGCCTTCGCGGCTCAGGGTCAGGCTCGGCGCGTCGGGGAACAGGCTGTAGAACAACAGGCCGCGTTCCAGTGCTTTTTCCAGATTGCGGCAGTGGATCAGGGCGTGACACATCATGGCGAAGGTGCCGCGCTTGCTTGGGCGGCGGGCGAGCCCCAGGTACTCGTCGTCCAGCGCCAGCCACAGGCCTTGCAGCAGGGCCGTGAACTGCTCCGGTGCGATCCGGGCACGGGGTTCGTCGAGCAGTTCGGCGCTGATCCCGAGCCTGTGCAGCAGGCTTGAACAGTCGTAGCCAGCCCGGCGCGCGCCACCGGTGGCCGCACGAGCAAAATGACTGGCAATGGTGCGTTCGCGCATGGGGGGTGGTCCGTCCATTGAGTGGCGGATCTTAGCCATCACCCCGGGGTGGGGCAAGGCGGATATCCGCCAAATTGTAGGACGGGGTTCGGTGGGTGGGCGGGAATCCGCCATCGGCAACGACGCGGTCGGCAAGGGAAGATTTGCTGCAGCCCTTGTAGCAAAAGGCTTTCGAGGGTTTTTTGAAAGATGGCGCGGGGTTTGCACTAGAAGCGAGAGGTCTGCCAGCGTGCAGCTCGACACAACAAATCCCTCCAGTGCAGGAGGGTTCGCACGGTAGGCGTCGCTTGCATCAGATGGATGATTGCAGCGCGGTGCTCTTGAGGAACTTTGCAATGACGACTCGTCAGCCACTGTACAAATCCCTGTATTTCCAGGTGATCGTTGCCATCGTTATCGGCATTTTGCTCGGTCACTTCTATCCGCAGACCGGGGTGGCGCTCAAGCCACTGGGTGACGGGTTCATCAAACTGATCAAGATGGTCATCGCACCGATCATCTTCTGTACCGTCGTCAGCGGTATCGCGGGCATGCAGAACATGAAGTCGGTCGGTAAAACCGGCGGCTACGCGTTGCTGTACTTCGAAGTCGTTTCCACCATCGCGCTGCTGATCGGCCTGGTCGTGGTCAACGTCGTGCAGCCGGGCAACGGCATGCACATCGATGTGTCGACGCTCGATGCCTCCAAGGTCGCCGCCTACGTCACTGCCGGTAAGGACCAGAGCATTGTCGGCTTTATCCTCAATGTGATCCCGAACACCATCGTTGGTGCCTTTGCCAACGGCGACATCCTGCAAGTGCTGATGTTCTCGGTGATCTTCGGTTTCGCCCTGCATCGCCTGGGTGCCTATGGCAAGCCAGTGCTGGACTTCATCGATCGCTTTGCCCACGTGATGTTCAACATCATCAACATGATCATGAAGCTGGCGCCCGTCGGTGCGCTGGGTGCCATGGCCTTCACCATCGGCGCCTACGGTGTCGGCTCGCTGGTGCAGCTGGGGCAACTGATGATCTGCTTCTACATCACCTGCGTCCTGTTCGTGGTGGTGGTACTGGGCGCGATCTGCCGCGCTCACGGTTTCAGCGTACTGAAACTGATCCGCTACATCCGTGAAGAACTGCTGATCGTGCTGGGCACTTCCTCGTCCGAGTCCGCACTGCCGCGCATGCTGATCAAGATGGAGCGCCTGGGCGCACAGAAATCGGTAGTGGGCCTGGTGATCCCGACGGGTTATTCGTTCAACCTCGACGGCACTTCGATCTACCTGACCATGGCGGCGGTGTTCATCGCTCAGGCGACTGACACTCAAATGGACATCACCCACCAGATCACCTTGCTGCTGGTGCTGCTGCTGTCTTCCAAAGGTGCTGCGGGCGTGACCGGTAGCGGCTTCATCGTGCTGGCCGCCACCCTGTCCGCCGTAGGCCACCTGCCGGTTGCCGGCCTGGCGCTGATCCTGGGTATCGACCGCTTCATGTCCGAAGCCCGCGCCCTGACGAACCTGGTGGGCAACGCGGTTGCCACCCTGGTCGTGGCCAAGTGGGTCAAGGAGCTGGACGAAGACAAGCTGCAGGTCGAGCTGGCTTCCGGTGGTCGCGGTATCTCCGACACCCGTGAAGTCGACGACCTGGGTGTGGCTGAAGGCCCAACCCCGACTTCCGTGAAGTAATTCACCCAAGTCGATGAAAAAACCCGCTACGGCGGGTTTTTTCTTGCCCCTGATTTGAGCGCAACGGTCACTCGCGCTGATGCTAAAGGTGATTGCCGCCGGGCCATCGTCTGCCTAGGCTTGAGGTATCGCTCAAGGAGAAGGTTTATGCAGGGTCCATTGGCATCACTCAAGGTTCTGGATTTCTCGACACTGTTGCCGGGGCCGTTTGCCTCGCTGTTGCTGGCGGACATGGGCGCCGAGGTAGTGCGCATCGAGTCGCCGACCCGCATGGACCTGTTGCGGGTATTGCCGCCCCACGACCAGGGCACCTCGGCCAGCCACGCCTACCTCAATCGCAACAAGCGCAGCCTGGCGCTGGACCTCAAGCAGCCCGAGGCGCTGGAGGTGGTCAAGCAGTTGCTGCAAGACCATGACATTGTCCTGGAGCAATTTCGCCCCGGCGTGATGGAGCGCCTGGGGTTGGGCTATGAGGCGTTGAAGGCGATCAATCCGCGGCTGATCTACGTGTCGATCACCGGCTATGGCCAGACCGGTCCGTACAAGGATCGCGCCGGGCACGACATCAACTACCTGGCGCTGGCGGGAGTGGCCAGTTACACCGGGCGAAAGGACAGCGGGCCATTGCCGCTGGGGATTCAGGCGGCGGACATCGCCGGCGGATCGCTGCACGGTGTCATCGGCTTGCTGGCGGCGGTGATTGCCCGCCAGCACAGCGGGCAGGGCCAGCACCTGGATGTGAGCATGACCGATTGCGCGTTCAGCCTGAATGCGATGGCGGGTGCGGGTTACCTGGCGTGCGGCGTGACGCCGGGGCGCGAGGAGCAGATGCTCAACGGTGGCAGCTTCTACGACTACTACAGCACGCGCGACGGACGCTGGTTGTCGGTGGGCAGCCTGGAACCCGGCTTCATGCAGCAATTGTGTACGGCGCTAGGCCAGCCGCACCTGGCGGCGCAGGGATTGTCGCCCCGGCCCGAAGAGCAAAAGGCACTGAAGCTGGCGTTGCAGATCGAGTTCGAGAAACACGACTTCGCCGAGCTGTGCCAGTTGTTCGCCGGGGTCGATGCGTGCGTCGAGCCGGTCTTGAGCCTGGCCGAAGCGGTGGAACATCCCCAGCTCAAAGCGAGGGAACTGCTGACTCAGGTGCCCCGCAGTGACGGCAGCACACAGGCGCAGATGGCCTGCCCGTTGAAATTCTCCGAGGGGCTGCCTGAACCTCGACATATTGGTGCGGCACTGGGGGCGCATACCGATCAGGTGCTGAGTGAGTTGGGGTACAGCCAGGAACAGATTGCAGCGCTGCGCCGTGCCAGGGTCGTTGTTTAGTGCCGGTCAGGCCCCCACAGGGCTCCTTGTGGGAGCAACGATCCTGATCACAGGCATCGTGGCAAGCTCGCTCGCCACAGGGAAGTGTTCACACTTGATTGAGTGGGATGAGTGCATACGCGCGCAGAGGGGGAGCATTGGTCATTGCCAATCCCGTTATTCAACCCGCATCTCGCCACTGAACACCAGTGTGCCGCGGCACTGCCGGCACAGATAGCGTCGTCCCTGGCGCACCAGGCTGTGGCGCTGGGCTGAAAACGGGAAGTCGCTACGGGCACACGGGCAGCGGTAGATGTAGCGGGTCACGCTGCGGCGTTTGACGGCGTAGGTGTGGCAGCGGTTGGGCGGCAGTTCATAGACGCCGCGCATGATCAGTTGCCACTCCTCGCCGTGAGGGGCAATGCGCTCACCGAACAATTGGTGGGCGATCAGGTGGGCGACTTCGTGGGCCACGGTCTGCTTGAGGAAGTCTTCGGTGTTTTCCCGATACAGTTGCGGGTTGAAGCGCAGCAGGTTCTCATGCAGATGGGCAACGCCGGCCTTCTGGCCACGCAACTTGAGGCTGACCACCGGGCGCTTGAAGGGGCGTTTGAAAAAGGATTCGGCTTGTTGGAAACAGTCTTCGACACGGGTATTGAGTTGCTCGGGCATGCTTGGCGGTTCTCCAGAGGCGTCGAGTATGCTGCAAACCGCGTGCATTGCGAATCGCTCAGGTACCGAGTGGTCGTGGTCCAATCAAAAGGCCGCCTTGCGGCGGCCGGTGATGGCAGATCCTGATTTGTATTATCGGCGGCATCCCTGGCTCGCTCCAGTTGCCCGCGGTGATCGCCCGTTTTAGTTGGTATAGACCGGACCGACGCCCAGGCCCCAGACAATCACGGTGAATGCCATGATCGCAACCAGCACCACCAGCCCTACGGCGAGCACTGAACTTGAAAACAGAAAACCCTCGTCAGATGGAATGTTCATGAAGGTCGGCAACCCCACGTACAGCAGGTAAACCGTGTAGCAGATCGCTGCGGTGCCGACGATCATGCCCAGCCACATGTGTGGATAGAGCGCCGCCAGGCCCCCGATGAACAGCGGTGTGGCGGTGTAGGTGGCAAACGCGACGCAGCGTGCCAGGCTCGGGCTGGCGTCATAGGTGCGGGCCATCCAGTGGATGAACGCGCCCATCACCGCGACCCCACCAAGCATCGCCAGGTACGACATGATGGTCATCCACAGTGCGCTTTCCATGGTCAGCATGACCGGTGCGCGACTGCCAATGACCCAGCCCACCTGGGTCGTGCCGATAAACGCGGAAATTGCCGGTATCGCCGCCAGAATCAGCGTGTGAGTGAGGTACATGTGGCTGATGCTTTCCTCTTGGTCGCCACGAATCTCTTTCCATTCTTGATCTGGGTGGGTGAAAAGCCCCACGACGTGATGGATCATAATCAGTCACTCCTTCGTGATTGCTATCGCCCCCCAACGGAGCGCCTACAGGCCATTGGCCAAGTCAGTACAGGTCTTCAGGTGCATGCGACCTTATGTCGCAGTATAGAAAGGACTGGATAGGGCGGGAGCAGGGCCTTTAGAGCAAATTGCGCTGTAAATCCGGGGGTTAATCGCTGCACTGCATGACAGCACACCAGGTAGTGGCCTACCTGATATCAGTGGCGCGTCAGGACGCGCGGAACTCTTCGCCCACTCAGTATTTTTGCGTAAAATGCGCACCTTTCGTCACACCTCGCGGATTTCAAGCGCCATGGGCACTCTTACGGTCAACCAGAACAAACTGCAGAAACGTCTACGCCGGCTGGCCGGTGAAGCCGTTGCCGACTTCAACATGATCGAGGACGGTGACAAGGTCATGGTCTGCCTGTCCGGTGGCAAGGACAGCTACACCATGCTCGACGTGCTGATGCACCTGCAGAAGGTGGCACCGATCAAGTTCGACATCGTCGCGGTGAACATGGACCAGAAGCAGCCGGGCTTCCCTGAGGATGTGCTGCCGGCCTACCTCAAGGCGCTGGGCGTGGAGTACCACATCGTCGAAAAAGACACCTATTCGGTGGTCAAGGAACTGGTGCCGGAGGGCAAGACCACGTGCTCGCTGTGCTCGCGCCTGCGCCGTGGCACGCTCTACACCTTCGCCGACGAAATCGGCGCGACCAAGATGGCCCTCGGTCACCACCGCGACGACATTGTCGAGACCTTTTTCCTGAACATGTTCTTCAACGGTTCGCTCAAGGCCATGCCGCCGAAACTACGTGCCGATGACGGGCGCAACGTGGTGATTCGTCCGTTGGCCTACTGCAATGAGAAAGACATTCAAGCCTACTCGGACTTCAAGCAATTCCCGATCATTCCGTGCAACCTCTGTGGTTCCCAGGAAAACCTGCAACGCCAGGTGGTCAAGGAAATGCTTCAGGAGTGGGAGCACAAGACCCCCGGCCGTACCGAAAGCATTTTCCGCAGCCTGCAGAACGTGATTCCGTCGCAGTTGGCGGACCGCAACCTGTTCGACTTCACCAGCCTGCGTATCGACGAAACGGCGGCGTCGCGGTTCGTGAATGTGGTCAACCTCTGATTCAATGGACGGTTACGCTCTGACGGCGCTCATGGGCGCCGTTTTTATTTCTTTGCTCAGGAGAGGGCATGCGCGATTACAAGTGGCTGCACGAATACTGTCTGAACCGGTTTGGCTCGGCGGCCGAACTGGAAGCCCACCTGCCCGTGCCCAAGACGGCGGAACAACTGCGCCAGATCAGCGATGACCGCTACTTGTCGACCCTGGCCCTGCGTGTGTTCCGTGCCGGGCTCAAGCACAGCCTGGTGGACGCCAAGTGGCCGGCGTTCGAAGAGGTGTTCTTCCGGTTCGACCCGCAGAAGGTGGTGTTGATGGGCGCCGAACACCTGGAACGGCTGATGCAGGATGCGCGGATCATCCGCCACCTGGGCAAGCTCAAGAGCGTGCCACGCAATGCGCAGCTGGTGCTGGACGTCGCGAAAGAGAAGGGCAGTTTTGGCGAACTGATTGCCGAGTGGCCGGTGACGGATATCGTAGGCCTGTGGAAATACCTGGCCAGGCATGGGCATCAGTTGGGTGGCCTGTCGGCGCCGCGCTTTCTGCGGATGGTGGGCAAGGATACCTTTGTGCCGACCTTTGACGTGGTCGCGGCACTGAACGCCCAAGGGATCATCGACAAGGCGCCTACCAGCCAGCGGGACCTGGCGACGGTGCAGAATGCGTTCAACCAGTGGCATGCAGAGAGTGGCCGGCGGATGTGCCAGATTTCGATGATGCTGGCGTACACCGTCAATCATTGAGACCGCGCCGCCTTCATCGTGAACCCGCTCGCTCCCGCAGGGTGATCGAGTGTTCACACAGGGTGTGCCCACTGCAGAACCCTATGGGAGCAAGCGTGCTCTGGCGTCAGGTCAGGCGACCGCAGGCTCGCCTTCGCCCGCCAGCTTGCGGTTGAGCTGGAAGCGCCAGCGCACGTACAGCAGCGCCGAGCAGAACACCGTCAGGCTCGCGGCCATTTCCAGCAGGCCGAACAGCTGGCGATTGGGGTCAAACGCGGCAGTCGCACCCTTGATGAAGTACAGGTTCACCACAAAGCACATCCACGAATGCCCGCGGGCACTGCCACTGATCATGCCAGGTGCCAGCAGCACCAGCGGCACCAGCTCGATCAGCAGGATGACCCATGGCCGGGCGCCATGCAGGTCGGCAAACACCAGGTAGTAGGCGCACAGCAGGCCAACCAGGCCGAAAAAGCACAGCAGGCTGGCGGCACGGCTGAACCGTACGCGGGGTTCCAGCCACTCGATGGAGGGCAGGATCTTGGGCTTTTTAGCCACGGTTGCTCTCCATTGGCTGACGGCTTTCCAGCTTTTTCGCGGTTTTCGCCAGGCGCAGGCCCAAGGCCCGGCACAAGGCGACTTCGTGTTGATCCAGGCCGCTTTTACCGTCGGCTCCGGCGTGATGACTGGCGCCATACGGCGTGCCGCCACCCTGGGTTTCCAGCAAGGCCGATTCGCTGTAGGGCAGGCCGGTGATCAGCATGCCGTGGTGCAGCAAGGGCAGCATCATCGACAGCAGGGTGGTTTCCTGGCCGCCATGCAGGCTGGCGGTGGAGGTGAAGACGCCTGCCGGTTTACCGACCAGCGCGCCGGTCAGCCACAGGTTGCTGGTGCCATCGAGGAAATACTTGAGCGGTGCGGCCATGTTGCCGAAGCGGGTCGGGCTGCCGAGGGCCAGGCCCGAGCAGTTTTTCAGGTCGTCGAGGCTGGCGTACAGCGCACCTTCGTCGGGAATGTCCGGCGACACGGCTTCGCATTCGGTGGAGATTGCCGGGACGGTGCGCAGGCGCGCTTCCATGCCGGCCTGCTCGATGCCCCGGGCGATCTGGCGGGCCATTTCATTGGTCGAGCCACTGCGGCTGTAATACAGCACCAGAATGTACGGCGCGCTCACGGCACCAGCTCCAGCACGCTCTCGGGCGGACGGCCAATGATGGCTTTGTCACCGACCTCGAGGATCGGTCGCTCCATGAGCTTGGGGTGTTCGGCGATGGCGGCGATCAATTGCGCCTCGCTCAGGCTGCTGTCGGCCAGGTTCAGGGTCTTGTACTCGTCTTCACCGGTGCGCAGCAATTGCCGGGCACTGATCCCCAGCTTGCCCAGCAGGCTTTGCAGCTGAGCGGCATTGAGCGGGGTTTCCAGGTAGCGGACCACGGTCGGCGTCAGCCCACGGGCTTCCAGCAGTTCCAGCGCACCGCGGGATTTCGAGCAGCGCGGGTTGTGATAAAGCGTCAGATCGGTCATGAGCGGGTCGCTTCTTGCGTAAGGTGGCGGCTATTCTACCCGCGCGGCGAGCAGTCCTGAACCTTCGGTGGCAATGGGTCGCAAGCAGTACCTATTTTTTGAGTAAGGATCAACCCGATGACAAGGCGATTGACGGCAGCACTGGCACTTTGCACAACCTTGCTGCTCAGCGGTTGTGGTTACGATTATGGCACCGATCAACTGGGGCGGAAGGTGGCGTCCGAGCGCCTGGATGGCCAATGGCTGGTGCTCAATTACTGGGCCGAATGGTGTGGCCCGTGCCGCACGGAGATCCCTGAACTCAACACGCTGGCCGAACAGCTCAAGGGTCAGAAGATCGATGTCTTCGGGGTCAATTTCGACAATGTGCAGGGCGAGGAGCTCAAGAGCGCCAGCAGCAAGCTCGGTATCGCCTTCACGGTCCTGGCTCAGGACCCGGCCGAGCGGTTTGAGCTACCGCGCAGCGAAGCGTTGCCTGTGACCTACATCATCGACGACAAGGGCAAGGTGCGTGAGCAACTGATGGGTGAGCAGACGGCGGCGGGAGTGATGGCCAAGCTCAAGGCATTGCAGGCGACGAACTGAGTGTGGCGTTGAGGTTGTACTTGTAGGAGCGAGCGTGCTCGCGATGAACTCAAGAGCAACGCGTTTAATCAGAAAGTACGCGTTGTCATTAACGTCCATCGCGAGCACTCGAGCGTCGACTGGCTGCTGCTACAAGGGCCGGCGTTCGCTTAACCCTCTTCAGGCCACCAGCGCAGCGGTTTGCCTTCGGCCGGCCAGAAGCGTAGCTGTTCGATCGGCGAGATGTCCCAGCGTTGCACGGTTTCCAGCGCTTGCAGGAAGCGTTTTTCCTGCTCCATCAGGGCCGGAGCACACAGCTTGCGGGTACTGCCGACCTTGCCGAAACTCAGCTTGTCGCCCTCCAGGGTGTAGGGGGCGAACCAGTGGTTGCAGCCGCCGTTGCCATAGGCCCGGCCGTCTTCACCCAGGGTGATGGTCAGGTGGCTGTAATCGATCAGCGGACGCTCACCGATCCACTCCAGGATGTAGCTGCGATCCTGCTGCAGTTTTACCGGTTCAGCGGCACAACCCAACAAGCCCGCGCCTGCCATACCGGCCAGAACGAGGTGTTTCATCACGCCGGCTCCTGGCATTTCGGGCAGCGGTGCTTTTCACCGGCAGTGGTCCAGCCCAGCTCGGCGATGCGCGCAGTGGCGGCCGGCTTTTCAGCCTTGTTGCCCAGCTTGGCGTCGACCGCGAACTCGAAGCTCAGCTCCTTGGTGCAGTTGTCGCAGTTCACCTGCCAGGTGTGAATGGCCAGTTCGCCAAACACCGGACCGCTGGCCACGGCTACCCACTGACCCATTGGCTTGAGCAGGTGACGGACGTTTTCGACGGTCAGGCGCATGGACAAATCCTTGCTGCCCTTGAGGGTGACCAGCAACACGTCATCGGCGCGAATCGAGCCACCGTTGCCGGTGACCTGATAGCGTCCCGGTGTCAGTGCGCGGCATTCGGTCAGGGTGTGCTGCGGGTTCATCAGGTTGTAGCGGAAATCGTGTTCGACCATGGGTCCTCCAAATATGGCCGATATGCTAGCACGCGAAGGCGTGGCGCATGGCCCACGGATGCGACCTTCGATCAGTCCGGCTCAACCCTCGACCAGGTTGTGCGGGGTACCCGCCGCCCAGTCACTGATGTTGCTCAGGGTCGTGGCGGCAATGGCGGCCAGGGCTTCGCGGGTCAGGAAAGCCTGGTGGGCGGTGACGATCACGTTGGGGAACGTCAGCAGGCGCGCCAGCACGTCGTCCTGCAAGGGCAGGTCGGAGCGGTCCTCGAAGAACAGCTGGGCCTCTTCTTCGTAGACATCCAGCCCCAGATAGCCCAGTTGACCGCTTTTCAAGGCCTCGATCAGCGCTGGGGTGTCCACCAGCGCGCCGCGCCCGGTATTGATCAGCATGGCGCCGGGTTGCAGGCGGGCCAGTGACTGACTGTTGATCAGGTGTTTGCTTTCGCTGGTCAGCGGGCAGTGCAGGCTGATGATTTGCGCTTCGGCCAGCAGTTGCGGCAGTGGCAGGTAACGGGCCCCGAGGGCCTGGACTTCAGGGTTGGGGTAAGGGTCGTAAGCCAGGAGCTGGCAGCCGAAGCCGGCCATGATCCTGGCGAACGTGGCGCCGATCTGCCCGGTACCGACCACCCCCACGGTCTTGCCGTGCAGGTCGAAACCGGTCAGGCCGTGCAGGCTGAAATCACCTTCGCGGGTGCGGTTGTAGGCGCGGTGCAGGCGCCGGTTCAACGCCAGTATCAGGGCCACGGCATGCTCGGCAACGGCGTGGGGTGAATAGGCTGGCACGCGCACGACGTTCAAGCCCAGGCGTTTCGCCGCCGCCAGGTCGACGTGGTTGTAGCCGGCCGAGCGCAGGGCAATCAGCCGCGTACCGCCGGCCGCCAGGTGCTCCAGTACGGGCGCACTGAGGTCGTCATTGATAAAGGCGCAGACCACCTCGAATCGCTCGGCCAGGGCCACGGTGTCCAGGCACAGGCGTGCCGGCTGAAAGTGCAACTCGATACCGGCGTGCGCGGGGGCGGCAAGAAAACTGTCGCGGTCGTAGGTCTGGCTGCTGAAGAGAATCGTGCGCATGGTCGGGTCCTGGTTCTGTATGCCCTGAGTTTAACGGCCAATGAGCGCAGCGCCATTGCGCTGGGTCAGGCACTGATACGTGCTTGCGTGGCCAGGCGATTGATCGCCCGTTCCAGATCATCCAGCGCCGCCTGGGCCTTGGGGTCGTGCTGCTTGAGCAGGGTTTCGCTGCGTTGGCACGCCGCGCGCAATTGGGGAACGCCGCAATAGCGGGTGGCTCCGTGCAGGCGATGGACGCGTTCGATCAGGGCGTTTTGATCACGGCTATCGCGGGCCACGCGAATGGCCTCACGGTCGGAGTCCAGCGACGCCAGCAACATGGCCAGCATGTCGGCCGCCAAGTCAGCCTTGCCGGCCGCCAGTCGCAGGCCTTCATCGGGGTCGAGTACCAGCAGGTCGCTGTTGGAGCCGTGGGTGTCGGCCCGTTCCGGAAGGTGTTTGTGCAGCGCCAGCCCGGTCCATTTCAAGACCACTTGTGCCAGCTGGCGCTCACTGATGGGTTTGGTCAGGTAGTCGTCCATGCCGCTTTGCAGCAAGGCGCGTTTCTCGTTGGCCATGGCGTGGGCGGTGAGGGCGACAATGGGCAGTGGCGTGCAAGCCCGTTCGCTTTCCCATTGGCGAATCGCTTCGGTGCTTTGGCGCCCATCCATGCCGGGCATCTGTACGTCCATCAATACCAGGTCGAAGGTTTCGTTCTGCACGGCCTTGATCGCGGCGTAGCCACTTTCGACGGCCAGCACCTTGCCTCCCATGTCTTCGAGCAAGGTCTGCACCAACAGCAGGTTGGCCGGGTTGTCGTCTACGCACAGCACTTTGGGCGCGCGGCTGGACACCGGCTCCCCCGGGTCGTTGCGGACCTGGCGCGGGTTGACCAGGTCGGAGAGTGCGCGGCGCAGCTTGCGGGTGCAGGCGGGTTTGGCCTGCAACTGGCTGTGGGGGTTGGGCACGGAAAGGTGGAACAGCGTCTGTTCGGTCGTCGGGCACAGTACCAGCACCTTGCAGCCCAGGTGCTCGAGGTCCCAGATGTGCTGGTTGAGCCGCTCCGGCGGCATGTCATTGGAGGTGATGCCCAGCACCGCCAGGTCGATCGCCTGATCGGTCTGATGAGCACTGGTGACGCCGTTGCTCAGGCTTTCCAGGGTATTGAAGGTCGTGACCGCCAGGCCACAGTCTTCCAGTTGATGTTGCAAGGCCTGGCGTGCCAATTCGTGGTTTTCCAGCACCGCAATGCGTCGCCCGAGCAGTGGCAGGGCCGGCAGGTCCTCGGCATCGTCGCGGGCTTTGGGCAGGCTCAGGCTGATCCAGAACTCCGAGCCTTCGCCCGGTGTACTGTCGACACCGATCTCGCCCCCCATCTGCTCGATCAGGCGCTTGGAAATCACCAGCCCCAGGCCAGTGCCACCGGGTTGTCGGGACAAGGAGTTGTCGGCCTGGCTGAAGGCCTGGAACAGCGCGCGGACATCCTGGTTCGACAGGCCGATACCGGTGTCCTGGATGCTGATGCGCAACTGCACGCTGTCTTCGTGTTCATCTTCGAGCATGGCGCGGGCAACGATGGTGCCTTCGCGGGTGAACTTGATCGCGTTGCTCACCAGGTTGGTGAGGATCTGCTTGAGGCGCAGCGGATCGCCCACCAGCGACAGCGGTGTATCGCGGTAGACCAGGCTGACCAGTTCCAGCTGTTTGGCGTGAGCGGCGGGGGCGAGGATGGTCAGGGTGTCCTGCAGCAGGTCGCGCAGGTTGAACGGAATGCTGTCGAGCACCAGCTTGCCGGCCTCGATTTTCGAGAAATCGAGAATTTCGTTGATGATGCCCAGCAGGCTGTCGGCGGACTTTTCGATGGTGCCCAGGTAGTCGAGCTGGCGCGGTGTCAGTTCGCTTTTTTGCAGCAGGTGGGTGAAACCGAGGATGCCATTGAGCGGCGTGCGGATCTCATGGCTCATATTGGCCAGGAATTCGGACTTGATCCGGCTCGCTTCCAGGGCCTCCTTGCGGGCCAGGTCCAGCTCGATGTTCTGGATTTCGATGGTTTCCAGGTTCTGGCGTACATCTTCGGTGGCCTGGTCGATGCTGTGCTGCAACTCTTCCTGGGCATTTTGCAGGGTGCTGGCCATGCGGTTGATGCCCGAGGCCAGTTCGTCCAACTCCTGGCTGCCGAGCGGCGGCAGGCGGGTTTCGAGATGGCCTTCCTTGAGCAGCGCCACGGCCTGCTTGATGCTGTGGAGCGGGGTATTGATCGTTTTGCCCATGCGCAAGGCGAGCAGTGCGGTACAGATCAAGCCAGCGACAATCAACAGCAGGCTGGCGAACAGGCTGCGATAGCCGCGCAGCAACATGCCGCTATGGGAAAGCTCCAGTTCGACCCAGCCCAGCAACCGTTCGGCTTCATCCGGGATCACATCGCCGGCCAGGTTGCGATGCTTGCCGAACACCGGCAGCAGGTAGCGGGTGGCGTCGTTACCGGTACGTTGGCGCATGTGCGAGCCGTCACCGCTCGGCGCCGGGTTGAGCATCAACGGGCCGGCGTGGGCCACCAGTGTGCGGTCCGGGGCGAGAAACGACACGGCGCGTACGTCTGGATGCTCCAGTGCCTGCGTGGCGATGCGCTCCAGCAGTTCTTCATCCTGGTGGCTCATGGCCGGCGCCACCAGGGGCGCCAGTTGTTCGGCGATCATTTCACCCCGTTGCAGTAGCTGGGTCTGCAGATCGGACAGTTGCATCCAGGTGAAATAGCCGCCCAGGACCAGGGCCATCAGGCTGGTCGGCAACAAGGTCAGCAAGAACACGCGACCTTTGATCCCCAGTTTTTTCAGCACGCCACTCTCCTGCTATCACGCTGCTCATCAATGACCGATGCGTGCATCCGGCACGCCGCACCTGCGCAGTGTAGCGATTTGCCGGCGGGCAATCTCGGCAAAATATCCACGGTGTTGTCACCCGTCGATCGTCTTTGGCAACCAAGACTAAAGGAGCGGGTTGCTCGCGGCGGGGCAATCTTGAATAATCGGCGATTGAGAATGACTTGCAGAAGCTAATGACTCCCGTATCTGTTGGCTGCCCACGTATCCTGGCGATCGAAGACGACCTCGTGCTCGGTGCTTATATGCATGAGCATCTGGGGCGTTGCGGTTTTCAGGTCACCTGGTGCCAGAACGGCAACGACGGCCTGGCGATGGCCCGCGCCCAGGCATTCGACGTGGTGCTGATGGACATTCTGTTGCCGGGCATGGACGGGCTGTCCGTATTGACCAACCTGCGGACCCGCGATTCAACGCCCGTGCTGCTGATGTCGGCGCTGGGGGCTGAAGCGGACCGCATCAGCGGCTTTCACCTGGGGGCCGATGACTATTTGCCCAAGCCCTTCAGCATGGCCGAGTTGCGGGTGCGCATTGAAGCCATTCTGCGGCGTGTCGCGCTGGATCGTCGGCATGTGCCGCCGGTGGTCAACACGCAAGCCCACAACCTGCGTTATGACGACGAACTGTGCGATGTCCACTACGGTGAGCGGTGGGCGGGCCTGACCCGCAGCGAGTACCGCTTGCTTGAAACCCTGCACCGCAATGGCGACGAAGTGCTCAGCAAGGCCTTCCTTTATCAGCACGTGTTGCAGCGCGGCTACGCGCCCCATGATCGCAGCCTGGACATGCACATCAGCCAGATCCGCCGCAAACTCAAGGCCATTGGCTACAGTGAGCGCGAAGTGCGGACGGTGTGGGGCAAAGGTTATGTCTTGAGTGCCCTCGATGAAGTGGCCTGACGTTCCGGGCAAGCATTCGCTGTTCTGGAAACTGGCTTTTTTACTGGTTGCCTTCTGCCTGCTGATGATCTGGCTCAGCTGGTCGTGGGGGCTCTACATGGAAAAGCAGGACCAGTTCCTGTCGGATGAGGCCCGAGGCACTCTGACGCGCTATGCCGCCGAGGCCGAGCAGGCGTGGTTGCAGCGACAGAGCAGCGGCGTCGATGACTGGCTGCAGCATATGCAGCAGCGCGAAGCCGGTTGGGTAGGGGTCATTGGTGGCGACCTGCAGTCCTTGAGCAGCCAGGCGCTGACGGACAAGGAAATCCAACGCCTGACCTTTTTGCGCGGCCTGGATTGGCCCATCCATAACAAAGGCATGCCGTGGCTGCGGGTGCCGTTTCCCAGTGATCCCTCTGTCGGCAGCCTGGTGATCGAACTGCCCCAGCGGTTCATGCCAGGGCGCTACAAGGTATTCTGGCGCGTGATCACCAATGGCGTGATTCCCGGGCTGTTCACCTTGCTGCTGTGTGTCGGGCTGTATCGGTTGCTGGTCGTCCCGCTCAACAACCTGCGTGAACAGGCCAACGCCTGGCGTGCCGATCAGTTGGGCGTACGCCTGTCGAGCCAGACGACCAATCGCCAGGATGAACTGGGCGAGTTGGGTCGAGCGTTCGATCACATGTCCGAACGCCTGCAAAGTACGGTGGTCTTGCAGCAACAACTGTTGCGTGACCTGTCCCATGAGTTGCGCACACCGCTTAGCCGTTTGCGAGTGGCCAGTGAGAGCGAGCAGGACCTGGCGCGGTTGCGCGAACGCATTGGCCGTGAAGTCGATGGCATGCAGCGACTGGTCGAAGACACCCTGCAACTGGCCTGGCTGGACACTGAGCGGGCACCGCTGCCGGATGAGGATATCCAGATTCAGGCCTTGTGGGAGATGCTCACGGAAAATGCCTGCTACGAAAGCGGCTGGCCCGCGGGGCAACTGCACTGCAGCGTGGATGCCTCATGCTGGGTCCGCGGCAATCTCAATACCTTGGCCCAGGCCCTGGAAAACCTCTTGCGCAACGCCATTCGTCACTCTCCGGCGGGCGGCATTGTCCGCCTCGACGGGCGGTGCGACGGTGATTACTGGCTGTTGCGGCTTGAGGATCAGGGCGGTGGCGTCGCCGAACGGGACCTGGAGCGCATCTTTGATCCGTTCACCCGGCTCGACGGCTCACGGCCGGGCAACGGCGGGTTTGGCCTGGGCCTGAGCATTGCGCGCAATGCCGTGCAGCGACAGGGCGGGCGCCTGTGGGCGGAGAATGCGGGGCAGGGGTTGCGGCTGAATATGCGGTTAGTGGCTCATTTACCTGATAAAGAAGCCTCACTCGCTCGGTAGTAACCTGAAAGATCGTGGGCGAGCATTACTCTTGCAGAAACAACAGGATCAACTAGATAGTGTCGACGTGGTTATGTTCGCGAAGGTCGCTTGCTCAGTCATTCAACATAGCGTTGACCTCGACAATATCGTCTTGATTCAAAACGCCCACTACGGCTTTGAGGCGTAACTGGGCCAGCAAGGTGTCATAACGAGCACGGGATAGTTGCTGAACGATATCACTGAACTTGCTTTGAACCTCTAGCACATCGATACCAACTCGCACACCGACCTTGTAGCCAAGCTGGTTTGAGGCTACTGCCAAGCGTGCGGAGGCTTTTGCCGCCTCAAGTGCCTTCACCTGCGCCATGCCATCCATCACGCCCGACCAAGCCTCTCGGGCCGCCAGTGCTGCAGCGCGACGTGCATCCTCCAATTCAAACTCCGTTTGCTCGTGCAGCGCCAACGCCTCCCGAGCAGCCGAACCAATTCGGCCGCCACTGTACAGTGGCATGCTCAAGCGCAGTCCGATACTAGAGATGTCGGCGTGCTCAGTGTTGGCGTTAGGGTTTTGTTGCATGTTTTGGCTGATTACCAGATCAACAGACGGTAAGTGTTCGGCCTTGCGAATACGCACTTCGGTGTCCGCAATGCCCAAGAGAAGTTCCTGTGCTTGCACGTCGAGACTATATCGCTGAGCAGCCCTGATCCATGCGTCAATCTCTGCGGGTTGCGGAGATACGAGAGGCAGGTCATCCGACAAGCCTCTCAGTGTGCCAGGATGTTGCCCAGTGATTCGAGCCAAGGCAAATCGGGCTAGTTCAAGGTCACTTCTGGCTTTGATAAGTTGCGCCGTAGTGCGATCAAAACTGGCCTGAGCTTCATGCACATCGGCAATGCTGACGTTGCCCAGTTCAAAATTTTTTCGAGCGCTTGCTAACTGCTCCGCGTCGGCGGTGCGCAAATCTTGAATGGCTTCGAGCACGTCAGTAGCATTCAGGACTTCAAAATAGGTTTGGGCAACACGCAGCAGTAAGGTCTGTCCCGCATTTTGAAGGTGAATTTGTGCAAGAGCACGCTGTAGCCCCCCCTGTTGGAACTGAACCCAGTTTTGCCAGCGAAAGACAGGTTGTATCAACTGGATGCCGTAGCTGCGATTCTGTCTGCGCTGTTGAATGTTGCCGGCTGCGACTTGGTAATCGCTCTCCATCCAATGGCTCTGGGCATCTAGCGATACTTGGGGTAAAAGCCACGCACGCCCCTGTATCCACTGCTCCTGCCCCACGCGTTGATTGGCTTTCGCCGCAGCGTACTGCGCGTCATGCAACAGTGCTTGTTGGTAAGTCTGCAGAAGGTCACTGTCGTGCGCCTGTGCGATTATCCCTTCCAGTAGCATTGTTGCCCCAATCACAACTCTCCTGACTCCCGTCATTCATTGACCCTCGTCTCATCGAGACGAACGTCTTCTACCACTATGCCCTTGTCCAGGCAGATAAGGCGCTTGGCGAAAGAGATGGTCTCACGACGGTGAGCAATCATGACTCGAGTCATTGGCATCTCGCACAATGCCGTTACTACATGCTGTTCACTGTGCAGATCCAGGTGGCTAGTGGCCTCATCCAGCGCGAGTATTTTCGGTTTCCGGTACAAAGCACGCGCCAGAAAAACTCGCTGTTTCTGCCCCCCGGACAGACCACAGCCCATTTCTGCCACCAGCGTCTGGTAGCCCATGGGCATATCGCTAATCGTATTGTGTATATGCGCCAGACGGGCTACTTCCTCCACACGTTCTTGGCAGGGGTGAGGATCAAAACAGGCAATGTTTTCAGCTAGGGAACCGGCTAGTAACTGGTCCTCCTGCATCACTGCCCCGACCAAACTACGCAATGCCTGAGATCCCAACTGTCGCATCGGTATCCCACCGACCAGAATTTCCCCCTCCGTCGGTGTGAGCAAACCGAGCATTAACTTAAATAATGTGGTTTTTCCGCAACCAGAGCGGCCAACGATAGCAACTGAATCTCCTGCGTGGATGAGCAGCGACAGATTGCGTAGTACCCAGGGCTCGCCTTGCGCGTAGCGATAAGAAACTTCTTTTAGTTCAATGCGAGGCTCAATGCGCATGAGATCGGTTTCCATCGCTACATCCAACTCTGGTACTTCGAGTGCGATATCGGCCAGTCGCTCAGCATGCAACGAAAGCATGCGAATTTCGATGCTCAGGTCAATCAGCTTACTTGCCCGTCCAGTGAACTGGCTCTTGTAGGCAATGAATACCAGTAACATACCCAGCGATAGCGCGCCCTGTAGAACGGCCATGCCTCCAACATAAAGCAGCAACATCCCTTCCAGCCCAAAGATCAGGGTGTTGAGGCTGGCAAATACCAATAATATTTTTTGTGTTGTTATGTCTCGATTTTGCACGTCCGCAATCAGGTTCTGCCAAGTTGCCAGCCGCAATGGAGTGGCATTGAAGAGCTTGAGTGGTAAAATCGCCCGTATGGTTTCCAAGAAATAGGAGTTCTCTCGGGAACCCAGTACGATGCGCTCCTCAGACGCGTTACGGAGCGGCAGGTAGAAAGCCAATCGCAAGATTCCGTACAGTACCAGTGCAGTTAACACAATGGCTGTAAGTGTCGAGCTGTAAAGTAGCATCATGGTAAGTGTAACTAATGTAACTAGTCCATCTAGTACGGCGGTGATGGCACCGTTGGTTAATACATTACGAATAGCTGCAAGCGACTGGAAACGAGCGGAGATATCTCCGAGTTGGCGCTTTTCGAAAAACGTCCAAGGCAGACGCAGCATATGATTGAATAGGTTTCCCGACCACTGCAGTGCCAACTGTTGGTTCAGGCGCAACCCCATCCAGCCTTGGGCCATCCGTAGCACGAAATCAATCATCATCAACAGGCAGCCGCCCAGTACCGCTAGCAACAACAGATCAAGATCCGCCGATACAAGCGCCCCATCAACCACCCACTGGGTCACTTGCGGGGCGAGCAGCGCAACCACTTCAAGCGCCAACGCAAGTATGAATATATTGCCCAGCGCCCGTTTGAGCCCGGTGACATGTCCGGTCAGGTCGCGCAGACGGATTCGAACTTTCTGTTGCGCAGGGCGAAAGGCAGTGTTGGGAGTCAACTCCAGCGCTACACCAGTAAAGTGCCGCGAGACCTCAGTCAGTGTCATCACTCTACGACCAAGTGCAGGGTCGAGCAGGGTCACGCGGTTACCCCTTATGTTCTCCAGCACCACAAAGTGGTCCATATTCCAGTGCAAAATGCACGGCCTACGCAGTCGGAACATCTCTTCCAATTCCAGGCGCAATGGTCGGCAGGAGAAATTCAGTGCCTGGGCATAACGTATCAACTGGGACAGATTGGTACCCTTGAGGGAAATCGAAAAGCGTCTGCGCATATTCATCAAGTCTAAGTGCAACCCATGAAATGCAGCGACCATGACCAGGCAAGCGAGGCCGCACTCCTGGCTTTCCGCTTGAAGCGTTACTCGCATGAGTCAATACATCCTGAGACTGCACTGATGCAATCAGTGGTGGGAGAGCTCCAGGACGTCTTGACGACACAAGTCGGTAATCAGCCCCCTTAGTTTGCTCGCAGGCACTTCTGAAAATTGAGTGATCAGTAGTTCAAGGTTGACTCCGGGGGAGTCCGCAATACAACCGATCAGCTGTTTGCTTAGTTCATCAAGATTCAAACGGATGCCATTGGCAATGATATAACCATCAATCAGGCCGTGACGGCTTGCGGCGCACAGGCGAATGCCGAAGTGGTCGGGGAGTACACCAGCATCGGGGTTGCCAAAGTGCTCCAGAGCCAACTGAGACTCCACCCGCGTTGCACCAATGAACTCGTCAAGGAAGCACCGGTAGTTATCGGGATCGTTAATCAACTCATCGAAATGCTGCCCCACTGATGCAAGAGTTTCCCGGTCCTGTTGCCATTGACTGAGAGACCGACGCGCGTCAGTGAAATTTTCAATGTGTTTGAGCAGCCAGTTCAGATAGTCGACGGTGTAAGCCGGGAAGGTACCCATTGCCAGATGAAAGGTAGCCTCTCCCAAGGGCAATGGGTTATGCCACCAGCCACGGGGAATATAGAAGACGTCACCGGCCTCCAGGACAATATCCATGTAGGGCTTCGACGGGCAGGGATGCTGATGTTCGTAGTCTTTGCTTTGCTGGGTATACAGGGGAGACTCCATCGACGGCTCGTATACGATCCAGCGTTTACGACCGATCAACTGAATCGCAAACACATCCCGTGTATCCCAATGGCAGCGAAACGAATCCCTGTTGCCGAAAGCCACGTAAGCACTGCTGACGACCTGTCGGCCAGTGAACGCTGCGATCTGCTTTGAAAACTGACTGACTTGCGAGATATTTTTGATCTTGTTGGCGATCAGCGTTGCTCCGTTCTTCAGGTGTTCATAGACCACTGGTTTAATCAGGCGATGGCGTAAGGTTCCTATGTCGAGATAGCTCTCCACATACTCGTGTTTGGGACGTATGCCGTCCAGGGAGAGCTTGAAATCATCGGATGCAACATCGCAGCTATCGAAAATTTCATTCACGTCCTGCCAAGAGAACTGATTCTTAGAAACTGCGCCCTTCAAAAGTAGCGGTTTCTTTTCTTGGTATTGTTCGATGAAATCACAAAAAGATATATTGAACGCTATATTCATTAGATAGGCCTTGAAAGCCTGGCAGTAACCTCGTGCCAAGCTCCATGATAAGTTCAAGGGTTAGTTATAATTTGTGCCCGCTGCTCCATAGTTTGTCCCGGCCGCATCGATTGCACTTTGAATCTGGCCGCCGAGCATTCCGCTGTAGTAGCCAATCTGGGCGCCAGCCGCGGTCGACGCTGCGATTTGGCCAGCACCTAATCCGGCAGGTCCTAACACAAAACCTGCGACTGCTCCAGCCGCTGTATTTCCAATGAGTCCTGACACATTACCTTCCCCGGTAGCCATAGCATTTCCGATGTAACCAGCAGCAGCTGTGACACCTCCAATAATGGCTCCAGGTGGACCTACTGCACCTGACACTATTTCCAGATCTTTGATCGATAGTTCTCGCATTATTTATCCTTAATTGTTAGGTTTTTAATGTTGGAGTTGCAGTCAGTTAGAGTAAAGGGCTCGTTTTATTATCCAGAGTGTGACTGGTGGAATGATATGGATTAAAGCGTAGGTGGCGCCCAGGCTTTGGTAAATGCCCCATCGCATGCGAAAAAGTCTAAAAATTCCGTAGTAGAAAAAAATTACAGTTGAGGTGACTATGAAAGAGGTGAGGAAATCTGATGCGGTACCCTCTACAAAGCGTACGCCCAGGATTTCCATACTCCATTCGTCGGTAGCATCTGTAAGAGTTTGGTTGTTCATGGGTTTTCTACGCTCCATATGTATTTGGTCGCAAGAGTTTGTTCATGGTTGCTGCATTAGGAATGCTTGCAGGCGGCCGAAATTAGTTGGTGGATGCATTGCTAAAAGCTTGATGCGTTGGCAAGGTCCGACTTGTCTTGTTGGGCTTTTATTCTGTGATGAGTGTGAGAGTAGTCTGGTTGAGCGATTTATATAACCCTATAGGTGTAGGGTGGCTCAGGATGTTGATTTGTTCATCTCTGCTGCGAATAGCTGCGCCCTGGAGCCGACCCCTTTCTTGCGAAAAATTGAAGATACATAATCACGCACTGTGAAATCGCTTATCCCAAGCAACAAAGTAATTTGTTTGTTGGTTTTACCTTGCAGAAGTGATTGCAGGACTTCTTGTTCCCTCTTGGTCATGTTTTATCGCTCCGTACCATTCGTTTTTAGATCCTCCTCAGTCCAGGCGCTTGCCTGTGAGTGAGTAGATTGGCTCTAGAATCCATTCATAGAGACGACGTTTGTCTTGGACGATATCGGCCTCTAACAACATGCCTGCCTGTAAAGGTTGTGAGTGGCCATACACGGCAACCGTCTGCGAATCGAGCGTAACCGTCACGCGATAAAAAAGCTCCGCTGGCAGGGTTGCACTTTGAATCGCACTTGCAATATGTGCAGGCAACTCCTGAACTGCATAGGGACTTTTCGCCAGACTGATGACCCGACCTCGTGCCATACCGAACTTCTGATAGGGATAAGCGGCGTAGCGCATCAGTACCGCCTGGCCCGGTTCTATGAATCCCGCCTGACGGGGAGCAACATATAAGTGAGCTATGAGATCCACTCCTTTGGGGATCAGGCTGGCCAATAATGCACCGACCATGATTTGTTGGCCTGTTTGCACATTCAATCCGGTTATTGTGCCGGCAAACGGCGCCACACTAACCTGCTTGGTGCGTACATCATTTTCCGCCTGTTCCTGTCTAACCAACGAGATACCGTTGTCTATCTCTGCAATCTCAGTACGATGCCGCAATTCAGTCTCCTGTCGCTGCGCCAGCAATTCCATGCGTTCGCGATTGAGACTGGCTCGGGCACGTTGGATACTTTGCTGTTGCCCCTGCAGTGTCAGAAGCTCTCCTTCCCCTTGCTGAAGTTGGGCGACCGAAATGAAGCCAGCCGCCACCAGCTCACGCTGTCGCTGCTGGTGGGTCTCAGCCAAATTGACACGTCGTCCTAGCAGACGTACCTCCTCAAAAAACTGACTTAACTCCTCACTAATGGCCGCTAGCCGACTATCGAGCATGCGTAGTTGTCCTGTCAGGCGCTCATTCGCCAAGGTGCGATTACGCTCCAACACCAGCACGCGCTGATTGAGTTGCTCCGAGATGAGCGCTTGTGTATCGCCGGTTTTGCTGATGCGTTCGCCAGAAACTACGAATAAAGTTTGGCCTGCCCTTACAGTCTGTCCCTCCTTTATAAGAACCTCAGTGAGAAGACCTGTACTGGCAGATGCCAAACGTAACATGCCCTGTTCGGGCATAAGTAAGCCATTGGCAGTGGCTTTGCGCGAGTAGGTTCCGAAGTAAGAATAGGCCACGACTAGCAGTATTAATATGCCGGCCAAGATGGCGGCTATGCTATATCCCCATGGTTGATGAATCAGTACGCTACCAAAACGTTGTTCGCTCTTCGCACAAACAACTTCAGAGCGAAATAAAGAGACTTCGTCCTTTGAACTGTCGGGCATTGTTGTAGGGTCTTTAGGTCTTTAAAGAGGGACTGAAGTAGCTACCGATTTTTGATGCCTCTCCCCTAAGCGTCTCCGATGGTTGTGAAGGGTTCCAGCATACGGCCACTGAATGTGCAGTGACGGCCAAAGATTATCAGTGAAGCCCATTGCTCACCAGTTCATGCAAACCGCGAAAACGTGCGGGAAATCTCCGACGACTTCGCCCTGAAATATCTTCGCCTATCACGACGCCTTCGCGGGCGAGCCTGAGCGGATCAACTGAAACCGGACACCCATTTTCCGGCAGGCACATACGGGAGGGCTGAGAGATAGCCACCGATGAGGTGCTGCTTATAGCCATCCGCCATAAGCCCCATACTTTGCGTGATATGGCCTGCGCACGTTTGCCGGTATGATGGTCACCCCCGCAGTCTGGATTGCGAATACGCCATGACCTTGCAGTACCCCACCATCGCCGATTGCGTCGGCAACACTCCGCTGGTTCGTTTGCAGCGCCTGCCCGGTGCCACCAGCAATACCCTGCTGCTCAAGCTCGAGGGCAACAACCCGGCGGGTTCGGTCAAGGACCGTCCGGCGCTGTCGATGATCACCCGCGCCGAGTTGCGCGGGCAGATCCATGCCGGCGACACCCTGATCGAGGCGACCTCCGGCAATACCGGGATTGCCCTGGCCATGGCTGCGGCGATCAAGGGCTACAAGATGATCCTGATCATGCCCGACAACTCCAGCGCCGAGCGCAAGGCCGCGATGACGGCCTATGGTGCCGAGTTGATCCTGGTCAGCCAGGAAGAGGGCATGGAAGGTGCCCGCGACCTCGCTCAACGCATGGAGGCCGAAGGTTGTGGCAAGGTGCTGGACCAGTTCGCCAACGGTGATAATCCCGAGGCGCACTACACCACCACCGGCCCGGAAATCTGGCGCCAGACCCAGGGCAGCATCACCCATTTCGTCAGTTCCATGGGCACCACCGGTACCATCATGGGCGTCTCGCGCTACTTGAAAGAGCAGAACGAGAACGTGCAGATCATCGGTCTGCAACCGATGGAAGGCTCGGCAATTCCGGGCATCCGTCGCTGGCCCCAGGAGTACCTGCCGAAGATCTACCAGGCTGATCGCGTGGACCGGATCGTCGACATGGCCCAGAGCGAAGCCGAAGACGTGACCCGTCGACTGGCGCGCGAAGAAGGCATCTTCTGCGGCGTGTCCTCGGGCGGTGCCGTGGCGGCCATGCTGCGTTTGTCAAAGGAAGTTGAAAATGCGGTAATCGTCGCGATTATCTGTGACCGGGGCGACCGTTACTTGTCGACCGGCATTTTCGACGCGCCCAACTGATGGCCAAGCAACAGAGAGGCCTGCGCTTCCAACCCACTGGCGGCAGCAAGGCCCCACAAGTCCCGACCGGCAAGAAGCAGCGCTTGATCATCGAGCGCCTGGCCAATGACGGTCGCGGTATCGCGTTTTTCGAAGGTCGCACCTGGTTTGTCATCGGTGCCCTGGCCGGTGAAGAGGTCGAGGCGCGGGTGCTGGGCGCTCACGGCAAAGTGGTCGAGGCGCGCACCGAGCGTGTCTTCATCGCCAGTGACTTGCGTCGCCCGGCACCGTGCGCCCATGCCGGGCGCTGCGGCGGCTGCAGCGTGCAGCATCTGCCCCACGGCGAACAGCTCGCCCTGAAGCAGCGCATGCTCGCCGAGCAGTTGTCGCGGGTGGCTGGCGTTGAACCGGATGAGTGGGCAGCGCCTTTGAGCGGGCCGGAATTCGCCTACCGGCGTCGCGCCCGGGTGGCGGTGCGCTGGGACATCAAGGCCAAGGTCCTCGAAGTCGGTTTCCGTGCAGCGGGCAGCCAGGACATTGTCGGCATCAACGATTGCCCGGTGCTGGTCCAGCCCCTGCAACCGATCATGAGCCGCTTGCCCGAGATGCTCCGGCGTTTGAGCAAGCCGCAGGCCCTGGGGCATGTCGAGTTGTTTGCCGGTTCGTCATTGGCGCTGTTGCTGCGCCACATGGCACCGCTGTCCGAAGCCGACCTGACCATCCTCAAGGAGTTCTGCGCCTTCCATGACGCCCAATTGTGGCTGCATGGCGAAGGCGAGCCGCAACCGGTGCAGGCGGATCAGGCACTGGGCTACCGCCTCGAGCAATGGAACCTGGAGCTGGCGTACCGTCCGGGGGATTTCATCCAGGTCAATGCCGGGGTCAATGAAGCGATGGTTGCCCAGGCGCTGGAATGGCTGAAGCCTGCGGCAGACGAGCGCGTTCTCGATCTGTTCTGTGGCCTGGGCAACTTTGCCTTGCCGTTGGCGCAACAGGTTCGCGAGGTGGTCGCGGTGGAAGGCGTGCAGGCCATGGTCGAGCGTGCCGCGGCGAACGCGGCAAGCAACAATCTGCATAACGCGAAGTTTTTTCAGGCCGATTTATCCCAGCCTTTGGCGAATGCCGAATGGGCAGGCGAGGGCTTTTCTGCGGTACTCTTGGACCCACCGCGGGATGGCGCTTTCGAGGCGGTGCGCACGCTCGCCTCCCTGGGTGCCAAGCGGTTGGTCTATGTGTCGTGCAACCCGGCAACGCTGGCGCGCGACACAGTCGAACTGATCAGGCAGGGCTACCGGTTAAAACGTGCCGGGATCCTCGATATGTTTCCTCAGACGGCACATGTCGAGGCCATGGCGTTATTCGAAGCGAGCTAGGATGCTCGTCTGGTCCGACTGGACCGCCCCTGCACCCATTGCGTCAGCCCAGCGGCGGTGCATGGGCAGTAAAGTTCAGCGAATTGACGCATTGAATCTGCGTCGTAGGGAAGGTAAGCAAGATGGTACAGGTGAGAGCACACCAGCCGATCAACACCGACGGCAGTATCAATCTCGAGGCTTGGCTCGATCATGCGGTCAGTGTCGATCCGGCACTGGAGCGCGAAGCCTTGAAGGAAGCCTGCGAGTTCGCTCGCCAGGCCGAACAGCAAGACAATGCGGCGAAGAATCTCTGGTCCGAAGGGACGTCGAGTTTTCGTACCGGCCTTGAGATCGCGGAAATTCTCGCCGACCTCAAGCTCGACCAGGATTCGCTGGTGGCAGCGATCCTGTACCGTGCCGTGCGCGAAGGTCAGATCCAGCTGCCGGCAGTCAGCCAGCGCTTCGGTCCGGTCGTCGCCAAGTTGATCGACGGCGTGCTGCGCATGGCCGCGATCAGTGCCAGCCTGAGCCCCCGGCAGTCGATGGTGCTGGGGACCCAGGGCCAGGTGGAGAACCTGCGCAAGATGCTGGTGGCCATGGTCGACGACGTTCGCGTTGCCTTGATCAAGCTGGCCGAGCGCACCTGTGCCATTCGTGCGGTGAAGACCGCCGATGACGAAAAACGCAACCGGGTCGCCCGGGAAGTGTTCGACATCTATGCCCCATTGGCCCATCGCCTGGGCATCGGCCATATCAAGTGGGAGCTGGAGGACCTGTCCTTCCGTTACCTGGAGCCGGAGCAATACAAGCAGATCGCCAAGTTGCTGCATGAGCGGCGTCTTGATCGCGAGCGCTTCATCAGCGACGTCATGAGCCAGCTCAAAAGCGAGCTGCAGGCCACCGGCGTCGATGCCGACATCAGCGGCCGGGCCAAGCACATCTATTCGATCTGGCGCAAAATGCAGCGCAAGGGCCTGGAGTTCAGCCAGATCTACGACGTGCGCGCCGTGCGCGTGCTGGTGCCGGAAATGCGCGATTGCTACACCGCGCTGGGCATCGTCCACACCCTGTGGCGGCATATTCCCAAGGAATTCGACGACTACATCGCCAACCCGAAAGAGAACGGCTACCGCTCGTTGCACACGGCGGTGATCGGTCCCGAGGGCAAGGTGCTGGAAGTGCAGATCCGCACCCACGCCATGCACGAAGAGGCCGAGCTGGGGGTTTGCGCGCACTGGAAGTACAAAGGCACCGACGTCAAGTCCGGCTCCAACCACTACGAAGAGAAAATCTCCTGGCTGCGCCAGGTGCTCGAGTGGCACGAGGAGTTGGGAGATATCGGTGGCCTGGCGGAACAGTTGCGGGTCGATATCGAGCCGGATCGGGTGTACATCTTCACCCCGGACGGCCATGCCATCGACTTGCCCAAGGGCGCGACGCCGCTGGACTTCGCTTACCGCGTACACACCGAGATCGGTCACAACTGCCGTGGCGCGAAGATCAACGGGCGCATCGTCCCGCTCAACTACAGCCTGCAAACCGGTGAACAGGTCGAGATCATCACCAGCAAGCACGGCACGCCGAGCCGCGACTGGCTGAACCCGAACCTGGGCTACATCACCACTTCGCGGGCACGGGCGAAGATCGTTCACTGGTTCAAGCTGCAGGCGCGCGATCAGAACGTTGCCGCCGGCAAGACCCTGCTCGAGCGCGAACTCAATCGCCTCGGCCTGCCGCAGGTGGATTTCGATAAGCTGGCCGACAAGGCCAACATGAAAACCGCCGAAGACATGTTTGCCGCATTGGGTGCGGGCGATTTGCGCCTGGCGCAATTGGTCAACCTGGCGCAGCAACTGGTCGAGCCGGAGCGGGGCAACGAACAGCTGGAACTGATCCCGCGCAAAGCCACCGGCTACAAGCCAGGCAAGCGTGGTGACATTCAGATCCAGGGCGTGGGCAACCTGATGACCCAGATGGCCGGCTGCTGCCAGCCGTTACCGGGCGATGCGATCGTCGGTTACATCACCCAGGGCCGTGGCGTGAGCATTCACCGCCAGGATTGTGCCTCGGTGCTGCAACTGAGCGGGCGTGAGCCCGAGCGGATCATCCAGGTCAGCTGGGGGCCGGTGCCGGTGCTCACCTACCCGGTGGATATCGTCATTCGCGCCTACGATCGTTCCGGTCTGCTGCGCGACGTTTCGCAAGTGTTGCTCAACGAGCGGATCAACGTACTGGCAGTCAATACCCGCTCGAACAAAGAGGACAACACTGCGTTGATGTCCCTGACCATCGAGATTCCTGGGCTGGACGCGCTGGGGCGGTTGCTGGGTCGGATTTCCCAGCTGCCGAACATCATCGAAACCCGGCGTAACCGTACGCCATAAGACGCAAGAGCTTTATTGTAGGAGCGGGCGCCCGCTTGCGGCTTGCTCGCGAAGAACCTGAGGGCGACGCATTTATTCAGATAGCGTGCGTCATCGTTAAAGGCCATCGCGAGCAAGCTCGCTCCTACAGAAAGCGGGCAGAGACTGTTTTGATGTATTCACTTGAAGATTTGCTGCACCTGATGAACCGTCTGCGTGACCCGCAGTACGGTTGCCCGTGGGACATCAAACAAACGTACAAGACCATCGTCCCCCATACCCTGGAGGAAGCCTACGAAGTGGCGGACGCCATTGAGCGTGGCGACTTCGATCACTTGCAGGGTGAACTGGGCGATTTACTGTTCCAGGTGGTTTATTACAGCCAGTTGGCCAGGGAAGAAGGGCGCTTCGAGTTTGAGGGCGTGGTCGACAGCATCACCCGCAAGCTGATTCGCCGCCATCCCCACGTGTTTCCCACCGGCGATCTGTATGCGCCGCTGGATGTCCCGCGCCTGAGTGAAGAACAGGTCAAGCAGCGCTGGGAAGAGATCAAGGCCGAGGAGCGCGCAGAGAAATCCTCGGCGCCCGAACAGCTGTCGTTGCTCGATGACGTGCCCGGCGCATTGCCGGCGTTGTCACGTTCGGCGAAATTGCAGAAGCGGGCAGGGCAGGTCGGTTTCGACTGGCCGGACGCCTTGCCGGTGCTGGACAAGGTACGCGAAGAACTCGACGAAGTGCTCGAAGCCATGTCCGAGAATGATCCGCAAGCGGTAGCCGACGAGGTCGGTGACCTGTTGTTTTCCGTGGTCAATCTGGCGCGTCACCTCAAGGTTGATCCGGAAACCGCATTGCGTGGCGCCAACAGCAAGTTTGAGAGACGTTTCCGATTTATCGAACAGGCATTGCGCGACACCCACCGTCCCATGGAAGATTGCACCCTCGAAGAGTTGGACGCCTTGTGGGGCGAAGCCAAACGTCAGGAAAAGAATTTGCCCAGCTGCGGTTGAGCAGTTGCCTAAGTGAGTAAGCACATGAGCATTTCCCTTCGCGACCAGTTGCTCAAAGCAGGGCTGGTCAATCAAAAGCAGGCCAAGCAGGTCGGCAAAGACAAGCAGAAGCAACAACGCCTGGCCCACAAAGGCCAGATCGAACTCGATGACACCCAGCAGCGTCTGGCGCAAGAGGCCATGGCCGAGAAGGTCAAGCGCGACCAGGAGCTCAACCGCCAGCAGCAGGAGAAGGCCGAGCAGAAAGCCCGTGCCGCACAGATCAAGCAATTGATCGAAGTCTCGCGCCTGCCGAAGTTGAACACCGAGGACTATTACAACTTCGTCGACGACAAGAAGGTCAAGCGCCTGTCGGTCAACACCCTGATGCGCAACAAGCTCAGCAGTGGTTCGCTGGCCATCGTCCATCACGCCGGCGGCTATGAAGTCATCCCGCGCGAGGCGGCGCTGAAGATCCAGGAGCGCGACCCACAACGTATCGTGCAGATGAATGTGCAGACCGAAGAGGTCGATGCCGAGGACGATCCGTACGCGGCCTATCAGATCCCTGACGATCTGATGTGGTAACCCGCTAGCGCCCCCTCTTCGACAAACCCCGCTCATGGCGGCAATGCTGTTCAGTTAAGGATTGGGTTGCTCAATACATCCCCCGTGGCGAGCGAGCTTGCTCGCGCTGGGCTGCAGAGCAGCCCCAAAAACTGTCGTCGAGTTCGTTCTGAAAGACCACAGTCGCTTTGTTGGGTGCGCTTCGCGCACCAGCGCGAGCAAGCTCGCTCGCCACGGGTCTCTCACCCGCTTTAAGCCTTTCTTGACTGAACAGTATTGCGCTCATGGCGGGGTTTGTCGTTTTCAATACGGTCGTTACGCGCAGCGGCTTTCTCGTTGCTGTTCCAGTGTTTCCAGTTCGATCCTGTAGCGGTGGGCGTCGCTCTCGGAGTGGAACATCCCCACCAGCATGTCTTGTTGATGGACATCCCAGATCCGGATACCGGCGGCCAGGCCTTCATGGGACATCCGTGAATCGTCGCGTTCAGTTACTTTTACAGTCATCTGCGAGCTCCAATTTCAATTGACCTGCAGCAAGGCGTCTGCAGGCCTTTGTTATATATTTTGATAGCTTGCTAAGTAAATGATCTGGATCGGTAACGGTCTGTTGCAGGATCGAAGACAATCCGCCAGCCCCCGCCGGCCGTGACATTCGGTCGCAGGGTGGAAAGTTTCATGACAGAAGTTTCATGTTTCAAGGGCTCTTCGCGGGCCGGGCGGCGCTCCGCTTGTCGGCGATGGCGGTCTGTCAGCTAGCGCAAAAACCACAGACGAAAAAAAGCCTCGCAATCGCGAGGCTTTGTTAACGTTGGTCTGGCTTACTGGCCTTTGACCGGCTTGCCGTCGACGGTACCGTCCTGGAGCATGATGTTGTACTCCTTGCCGTCGGTTTCGACCTGGCGCAGGGCTACGAGAACATAGCCCCAATCCTTGGCGAACCACATCTCGGTGATGCGCTTGTTCCCGCTCTCGACTGGCGGACGTACGCGCTCGACCTTGATGGCGTCAATTTTGCCGACCTTGGTGCTGACCGTTTCGGAATTCAGGACACGAAAATCGTAGGTGTCCGAGTCTTCACCTTCAACCACCTGGTAGCTCATGCTTTTTTTGCCGGCGGCTACATCGCGCTGCAAGGCCAGCTGGTAAGTAGACTTATCCAGCATGCCTGTATTGAGTGGTACCTTGACCGCTTCACCGCGATCGGTCCCGGTGACCATCTTGGTGCTCCAGTCGAAGTCCAGGTTGACTTTCTTGGCTTTGCCCAGACCGCCACGCTCGAAGAGATACGACTGGGGCAGCAAGGTGTCCTTGTCCAGCTTCAGTGTGCTTTCTTCCGTCAGGCTCGCAATCATCATCGATGCCTTGAAGCTGAGCTTCCAATCACCGTTGCTGGTTTTTTCTAGGCTTCGTTCAGCGGTACCGCTCATTGGAAGTTGCTTCCAGTCGGCGGTATAGCTGGCGGAGAACGGTTGCAGATCTGCGGCCTGCGCAAAGGGCAGGGTAAGCAGAGCACAGGCGAAGAGCAGGGCGCGACGCATAAAATCTCCTAGTGACGAATCAAGTGACCGCAGGTCCCAAGCAACTGACCATCCAGTGAAGCACCTTGTTCGCCCAGGCTCAAGCGGCCCTCGGCAAACCAGCGTACCGCCAGCGGATAGATCTGGTGTTCGCAGGTGTGAACCCGCTGCGCCAGACTTTGCGGCGAATCATGCAACTCTACCGGTATTACTGCCTGTACGACCAGTGGGCCGCCATCGAGTTCCTCGGTAACGAAGTGCACGCTGCAGCCATGTTCCGTGTCGCCGGCCTCCAGCGCTCGCTGGTGAGTGTGTAACCCTTTGTATTTAGGGAGCAGCGAAGGATGGATATTGAGCAGGCGACCCTGGTAGTGGCGGACGAAACCGGCGCTGAGGATGCGCATGAATCCGGCCAGGACCACAAGTTTGGGTTGGAAAGCGTCGATCAGTTCGATCAAGGCGGCATCGAAGGCTTCACGGCCTTCGAACGCCTTGTGATCCAGGGCGCGGGTATCGATACCCGCGTCCCTGGCGCGCTGCAAACCGTAGGCATCGGCACGGTTCGAGATCACTGCGCGAATGCGGACAGAGTTGTCAGCATTCTGCGCATCGTCGATCAAGGCCTGCAAGTTACTGCCGGTGCCGGACAGCAGCACCACAACATCACAGGTCTGGGGCATCTCAATGAGCCTTGAGGTTCTTCAGTTCGACCTGGGCGGCGCCTTCGGCAGCCGTGGTGATCTGGCCGATGACCCAAGGTTGCTCGCCGGCTTCACGCAGTACGTTCAGCGCGGTTTCAACGTGTTCCTGGGCGACGCAGATGACCATGCCCACGCCGCAGTTCAGTACGCGGTGCATTTCGGTTTCGTCAACGTTGCCTTTTTCCTGCAGCCAGTCGAAGACGGCCGGGCGCTGCCAGCTGGCAACGTCAACCACGGCCTGGGCGCCTTTTGGCAGCACGCGCGGGATGTTGTCGAGCAGGCCGCCACCGGTGATGTGGGCCATGGCCTTGACGGCGCCGGTGTCCTTGATCAGCTTGAGCAACGGCTTGACGTAGATGCGGGTTGGCGCCATCAGCAGGTCGGTCAGCGGCTTGCCGTCGAGCTGGATGTTCTCGATGTCGGCACCGGACACTTCGATGATCTTGCGGATCAGCGAGTAGCCGTTGGAGTGCGGGCCGGAGGATGGCAGGGCAAGCAGGGCATCGCCGGCGGCCACTTTCGAGCCGTCGATGATTTCCGACTTCTCGACCACGCCCACGCAGAAGCCGGCCAGGTCGTAGTCTTCGCCTTCGTACATGCCCGGCATTTCAGCGGTTTCGCCACCTACCAGGGAGCAGCCGGACAGTTCGCAGCCAGCGCCGATGCCGGTGACGACCTGAGCGGCGGTGTCGACGTTCAGCTTGCCGGTGGCGTAGTAGTCAAGGAAGAACAGTGGCTCGGCGCCACAGACCACCAGGTCGTTGACGCACATGGCAACCAGGTCGATGCCGATGCTGTCGTGCTTGTTCAGGTTCAGTGCCAGGCGCAGCTTGGTGCCGACGCCGTCGGTGCCGGATACCAGCACGGGCTGCTTGTAGCCGGCCGGGATTTCGCAGAGGGCGCCAAAACCGCCCAGGCCGCCCATGACTTCCGGGCGCGCAGTGCGCTTGGCGACGCTCTTGATGCGTTCGACCAATGCTTCACCGGCGTCGATGTCTACACCGGCGTCCTTGTAGCTCAGGGAGGGTTGCTTGCTCATGATCCAGGCCTTTAGGGGGGATTTCTGGGTAACGACCGAGTCTGGCGAGCGTGCTGAACAGGCATGGGCGGGATTGCCGCGCAAGCATTCAGAACACCGGGCCATTGCCGGTCTGCGAAGGCGCGCGATTTTATCAGGCTTGAGGGGCAGCGGCCATCCTCGGGCCGACGGGCAGGGGCATATCGTGTTAAAAAAACCGAAAATGCTCCGTGCTGGTGGCCTTGCCTGTCGCTGTATAAGGTATAGCGGTTTACCGTCTATGGTTATGACGGTGTGAAAACTTCCATCGATCGTGTGAATGTTTTGCAGGTCTGTGTGGTCACAGCCTTGCTCACGCTAGTTCACGCGGTCTGTTCCAGCCGCTATTTGTCGACGGGAATCCCCCATGCGCCTGTGTAAATTTCTGTTTGTAGGCTGTTTGTCGCTGGTCAGCCTGGCGAGCCATGCCGAAACCGTCCAGGGTCTCTATCAAGTCCGCGAACCGGTCAGCAGCCAGACTCCGCAGGAGCGTGACCAGGCCACGCAGCGTGCGCTCGACACCCTGGTGCTGCGCCTCACGGGGGACGCCCGGGCGTTGCAAAGTCCCGGGCTTGTCGCCATCCGAAAAGATCCGCAACAAATTATCAGTCAGTACGGCTATGACGCCGGGCCACCGGAAAGCCTGAAGGTCGACTTTGACCCGGTCAGCACGGATCGTGCACTGCGTCAGGCCGGGCTGGCCCTGTGGGGGGCCAATCGTCCGTCGATTCTCGGATGGTGGCTCAACGACTCGACCGACGGTTCAAGCCTGGTGGGCGATGGTCAGGTCAGTGCCGAGCCGTTGCAGCGTGCGGCCCAGCATCGAGGCCTGCCGTTGCGCCTGCCACTGGCGGACCTGAACGAGCAGATTGTGGCCACGGCGCCGAATCTTGATAGCGGCAATCCTGCTCCGTTGCGCAGTGCTTCCGAGCGTTATGGTGCCGATGCCTTGTTGGCGGTGCATGCGCGCGAGGAGGGTGGCCAATGGCAAGCCAAGTGGTATTTGTGGCTGGGCGATCAGCGTGAGCAGGGCAGCGTGCAGGGGGCTGACAGCGCCGCCGTGGCGGATGCCGTGCTGCTGGCGGTGAGCGAGCGCCTGGCGCCGCGCTTCGCGTCCAGGGCCGGGGCGTCCAGCGAGCAATCGTTGCTGGAAGTACAAGGCATGAATCTCGCGCGCTATGCGGAACTGGGGCGGTTGCTGGAGCCTTTTTCCGTGCGGTTGCAGCGTGTCGAGGGTGACCGGATTGTCTATCGCGTCAATGGCAGTACCGATCAGTTGCGCTCGCAGTTGACGCTGGCGAACCTGCGGGAAGTGCCGGCCAGTGCCGCGCCTGCGCCAGTGCAGCCCGTGGTCGCAGGCCAGGTTCCCGTGGTTGCCCCCGCACCGAGGGCGCAGTTGAGTTTCCGCTGGTAGTTTTTCTTTTCTTATATAGAAGCATATGGAGTTGTTCATGGCCGATTCTCGGCGTTGGGTCTGGCTGGCTGGGATCGCCCTGCTGTGCGTGTTTGTGTACCTGTTGCATCCGATTCTCACCCCCTTCCTGGTTGCGCTGGGGCTGGCGTACCTGTTCGATCCCTTGGTCGATCGCCTGGAAAAATACGGCTTGTCGCGGACCTGGGGGGTGGTGGCCGTGTTTGCGCTGTTTACCCTGATCGTCATGGCGTTGTTGCTGGTGCTGGTGCCCATGCTGGCCAGGCAGCTGTTTCGTTTGTACGAATTGGCACCGCAGATGCTCGACTGGTTGCAACACACGGCGATGCCGTGGGTGCAGGCCCGGATGGGGTTGGCGGACGGCTTCTGGAAGTTCGACAAGGTCAAGGCGGCCATCAGCGAACACATGGGGCAGACCACCGACATTGTCGGGATGGTGCTGAGCCAGGCAACGGCGTCGAGCCTGGCATTGATGGGTTGGCTGGCCAACCTGGTGCTGATTCCGGTGGTGAGCTTCTATCTGTTGCGTGACTGGGACCTGATGATGGGCAAAATCCGCAGCCTGTTGCCACGTGGTCGTGAGGAGCGCGTGATGGCATTGGCCGGTGAGTGTCATGAGGTGCTGGGGGCGTTTGTGCGCGGGCAGTTGATGGTGATGCTGGCGCTGGGGGTGATTTATGCCGCGGGCCTGATGCTGGTGGGGTTGGAGTTGGGGCTGTTGATCGGCCTGATCGCCGGCCTGGCGGCGATCGTGCCGTACATGGGGTTTGTGATCGGGATCGGTGCGGCGTTGGTTGCCGGGCTGTTTCAGTTTGGCGGCGACCTGTATCCGATGATCGGGATCGTTGCCGTGTTCATGGTTGGCCAGGCCCTGGAAGGCATGGTGCTGACGCCGTTGCTGGTGGGCGACCGGATTGGTCTGCACCCGGTGGCGGTGATCTTTGCGATCCTGGCCGGTGGCGAGCTGTTTGGCTTTACCGGTATTTTGCTGGCGTTGCCCGTGGCTGCGGTGATCATGGTGCTGGTGCGTCATGTGCATGACTTGTACAAGGACTCATCCATGTACGGCAGCGTGGACGAACCGGAGTCCCGATAGCGGGCGATCCGCCCTGAAAAGGCTGGCCGGGCGCTCTTGTACAGGGTGCCTGGCTGCCACATGCACCGTCAAACAAACCCCTTCGATCCTTGCAAGTTAACGCAAACCTTTGATTTTGCTTATGGTCTGCCGCATTGTGCGGCCGGCGTCACGGGTATAAACTTTGCAAACTTTACACAGAGGCCACTAACGGTTCGTTTGGAACTGTTCAGTCAGCATGAAACCGATTCAGCTGCCCCTAGGTGTGCGTCTGCGTGATGACGCCACCTTTATCAACTACTACCCTGGCGCCAACGCCGCTGCACTCGGCTATGTCGAACGCCTGTGCGAAGCCGACGCCGGCTGGACCGAAAGCCTGATCTATCTATGGGGCAAGGACGGGGTAGGGCGTACGCACCTGCTGCAAGCCGCTTGCCTGCGCTTCGAGCAGTTGGGGGAGCCGGCGGTGTACCTGCCGTTGGCCGAGTTGCTGGATCGCGGTATCGAAATCCTCGACAACCTTGAACAGTACGAACTGGTTTGCCTGGATGACTTGCAGGCGGTCGCGGGGCGGGCTGACTGGGAAGAGGCGCTGTTCCACCTGTTCAACCGTTTGCGCGACAGCGGTCGGCGCCTGCTGATCGCCGCGTCAACGTCGCCACGAGAGTTGCCGGTAAAGCTGGCTGACCTCAAGTCCCGCTTGACCCTGGCCCTGATTTTCCAGATGCGCCCCCTGTCCGATGAAGACAAGCTGCGTGCGCTGCAATTGCGCGCCTCGCGTCGCGGCCTGCACCTGACCGACGAAGTCGGGCATTTTATCCTGACCCGGGGTACGCGCAGCATGAGTGCCCTGTTCGAGCTGCTCGAACGCCTCGACCAGGCCTCGCTCCAGGCCCAGCGCAAGCTGACGATCCCCTTCCTCAAAGAAACCCTGGGCTGGTAAAACCGCGGCCTGTAGAGCGTTTCGGCCTATTCGAGGCGTCAGAAAGCCCGCTTCCGGAAGGGTGTTTCCGGCGCGCGCAGATTTAAAATGGGCTTAAGCGCTTAGATGTTAAGAGAAAACTGATAAGTCACATTTAAATCGATTGAATTTGCAAATGAGGACGATAGAAGGCATAGTCTCGGCTTCTTTACACCTTCAGCCACGGTCGTGCCCATGCTAAATCGCTTCGCACCCCTCGTGCCTCTCGCACTCGTTACCCTGCTGTTTGGTTGCGCCGCGCACTCTCCAGTGTCCCAGCAAGCGCCCCAGCAACAGGTTCAAAACTCTGTTACCGCACAGTCTTCCGCTCTTTATCAGGAAGAACTGGCAACCGAAAAAGAACTGGCCGATTTCGCTGGCAGCAAGCCTTACCAGTTGCCTGTCCTGGCCGACAGCATCCTTGAACGTGGCATGTCCCTGATCGGTACCCGTTACCGTTTCGGCGGTACCTCTGAAGCCGGTTTTGATTGCAGCGGTTTCATTGGTTACCTGTTCCGCGAAGAAGCGGGCATGAACCTGCCGCGCTCCACGCGCGAAATGATCAACGTTGACGCGCCGCTGGTCTCTCGCAGCAAGCTGCAACCTGGCGACCTGCTGTTTTTTGCCACCAATGGTCGTCGCGGTCGTGTCAGTCACGCCGGTATCTACCTGGGTGACAACCAGTTCATCCACTCCAGCAGCAGCCGCAGCGGCGGTGTCCGGGTCGATAGCCTGGGCGACAGCTACTGGAGCAAGACCTTCATTGAAGCCAAGCGTGCACTCGCCATGGCCCCGACGTCGGTCACTACCGCGCGCAAGTAAGCGGTCTGCGTAGCCACTGCGCCCTGGGTGCAATACCCGGGCGCGGCTACCCAGAATTGACCCTCGCCGAGCAATACCCCTTCAATTTGTAGTCCCAACTTAAAGTCTTACTTGAAGTTTGGCGCTTAGCCGCTAGAATCCTGATCTATTGTTGATCAACTAACCGCGTAAGCCCTGCTTACGCGGTTTTGTTTTCAGCCTCTCGGCAGAGAACGCCGCAGCCAGATCAGGATGCTCTGTAGATGACGATGTCGGCCCGCCTCGCACTCATGTTCCTCGCAGCGCTGCTTAGCGCCTGTGCCAGTCGTACTCCGCCGCCGGCCAAAGTGGCTCGCGCCCCTGTCTTTGCACCCTCGCAATCATTCTCCCCGGTGGCCGACGACGTGCTGTTCCGCGCGCTGGGCCTGGTGGGCACGCCGTATCGTTGGGGCGGTAATACGCCGGATTCGGGGTTTGATTGCAGCGGCCTGATCGGCTACGTCTACCGAGACGCGGCGGGTATCACGCTGCCGCGCACCACGAGTGAAATGATCGGCATGCAGGCGCCCAGTGTAGGCAAGACCGCCTTGCAGACCGGTGACGTGATCTTCTTCGCCACCAATGGCGGCTCGCAAGTCAGCCATGCCGGGATCTACGTCGGCGAAGGTCGATTCGTGCATGCGCCGGCCACCGGCGGTACCGTCAAGCTGGACAGCCTGTCCAAAGCCTATTGGCAGAAGGCCTACCTGAGCGCCAAGCGCGTATTGCAGCCTGAGCATCTGGCGCGCAATCCCTAGCGTCCTGTCTCGCAGAGGTGGTCATGACCGCTCGTACGCTCAATCTCGACGATGACCTCTACCACTACCTGCTCGATGTATCGCTGCGCGAAACGCCGCTGCTGCGCCGTTTGCGTGATGAAACCCAGGCGCTGCCCATGGCGCGCTGGCAGGTAGCGCCGGAGCAAGGGCAGTTCCTCGCCCTGTTGATCAAACTGACAGGCGCCCGACGCGTACTCGAGGTGGGGACCTTTACCGGTTACAGCGCCCTGTGCATGGCGGCGGCCTTGCCGCAGGACGGCTCGCTGATCTGCTGCGACCTCCCCGGCGACTACAATGCCACGGCGCGCCGTTACTGGCAGGAGGCCGGGCTGGCCGGGCGTATCGAGCTGCGCCTGGCGCCGGCACTGCAGACCCTGGCGCAGTTGGAGCAGCAAGGGCAGGGGGGCTGCTTTGACCTGATCTTCATCGATGCCGACAAGGCCAATTACCCGGCTTACCTGGAAAGCGCCTTGCGGCTGCTACGCCAGGGCGGCCTGGCGGTATTCGACAACACGCTGTGGAGCGGCCGGGTGCTGGAAAGCAATCCCGCCAGCGAAGACACCCGGGCCATCCAGGCGCTCAATCGTGCCTTGAAGGCGGATGCGCGGGTGGACTTGTCGTTGCTGCCGCTGGGGGATGGCCTGACCTTGTGCCGCAAAGTCTAGGCCTCGTCCGCTGGTAGTCGCTCATTGAAGGGCTGACACCCGCCAGATCGTGTTCCCCACATCATCGGCCACCAGCAGATTTCCTTGCCGGTCGATCACCACGCCCACCGGCCGGCCCATGGCCTGTTCGTCCTGGTCGAGAAAACCGCTCAGCACATCGACAGGCTGCCCGACCGGTTTGCCTGCGCGGAACGGCACGAAGATCACTTTGTAGCCGCTGTGGGGTTTGCGGTTCCACGAGCCGTGCAGGCCGATAAAGGCGCCTTCGGTGAAGGGCGGCGGCAGTTTGCTTCCTTGTGTGAATGCCAGGCCCAGCGGGGCGGTGTGTGAGCCGACGGCGTAGTCCGGGGCAATGGCCTTGGCGACCAGGTCCGGGTCTTGTGGCGTGACCCGGGCATCGACGTGTTGGCCGTAATAGCTGAACGGCCAGCCATAGAAGCCCCCGTCCTCGACCGAGGTGATGTAGTCCGGCACCAGGTCGTTGCCGAGCTCGTCCCGTTCATTGACGGCAGTCCAGAGTTTTCCGCTGCGCGGCTCCCAGCCCATGCCGTTGGGGTTGCGCAGGCCCGAGGCGAAAATCCGCTGGTTGCCGGTGGCGCGATCAACTTCCCAGATCGCCGCGCGACCTGTTTCCTGCTCCAGGCCATTTTCCGCGATGTTGCTGTTCGAGCCGACGGTCACGTACAGCTTGCTGCCGTCCTGGCTGGCGATGAGGTTTTTGGTCCAGTGATGGTTCAGTGTGCCGCCGGGCAGGTCGATCACCTTCATGGGGGCGGAGGTGATCGAAGTGGCGCCGCCTGCATAGTTGAAGCGCAACAGCCGATCCGTATCCGCGACGTACAGATCGTTGCCGACCAGGGCCATGCCAAAGGGCGAGTTGAGGTGTTCAATGAACGGGGTGCGGGTTTCGGCGTGGCCGTCGTGGTCGGCGTCGCGCAGCAGGGTGATGCGGTTCGGGCTGGGCACGCCGGCACCGGCGCGCGCCATGATTTTTTCGGTGATCCAGCCGACCACGCCTGTGCCGTCATCAGGCTTGGGCGGAGCGTTGGTTTCGGCCACCAGCACATCGCCATTGGGCAGCACATACAGCCAGCGTGGGTGTTCGAGCCCTTCGGCGAATGCCACCACCTGGGTGCCGGGCGCGGCAATCGGCTTGGTGCCGTCAGGCCAGCCCACGGCGGGGGCGATGTTCACGGTGGGGATCAGGGTCTTGTCCGGTTCCGGCAGTGTGGGTGAAGGACCTATGCCGTCCGACACCTGCAGGCTGGAGGTTTCCCCGCAGGCGGCCAGGCCTGCGGCAAGGGTGATAACCAGGGCGAATCGGGGCTTGAACATGCGGGCTTCTCCACGAGTGCATCCCTTCAGTCCAGAGGAGCCGGATCGCCTTGAGGTTCAATCTCAGCTACGGGCCTCCTTGAGCAGCACGGCGATACCCGGATGATAGTAGCCGGCTTCGTTGCGCAATTTGCGATAAGCGTAGGGAAAGTACCAGGCCACGGCGCAGCAATGTTCCTTTTGCAGGTCGTCGACCATGTCCTGGAGTTCTTCCGGTGTGGCGCTGTGCTGGAGTTTTTGCGGGGCGACGAACAGGCAGCCGATCTTCAGCTCGTTGGCATAGGCGATGGTCTTGGCTTCGCTGGCAATGTCCAGCAGCGCCTGGGTGATGTTCAACTGGTTGACCCGTGGCCAGCGTTGTGTGGCTTGAAGGTAGGCGCGTTGTTCCTGGTTGGCGATGAGCAGGTCGGCGCGGCCATTACGCTCGCCTTCCTCGATCTGCTTTCTGCTGGGCGCGTGTTCCAGGGTGACCATCTCCGCCATCCAGGCCGCCGCTGAAAGCAGGCCCAGGTTGGCGCGTTCATCAAACCAGTAGGGGCTTTCGTTATCGCCGCGCACGGCGTTGTAGCGATCGATACAGTCAAACCAGCGCTCCAGTACCGGGCGTAGAAATTCCAGTTTCGGGTTACTGATGATCATGCCTTGCATGGTGCTCGCCCTTTTTATTGTGGTGTCAGGTTGTGGCTATTTGATATCACTGCTTTAAGTCTGGCACAACAAGGGCGTCGGTTTATTGATCGGGGTCTGTTTCTGTCGCGGCATGAGCCCGGCATTAATTGACGCTCCACCCCCAACCCTCTAACCTTCGCGACTTGTTTCAGGTGCTCGGTGACCCTCTGGTCGATCGAGTGAAACAGGGAAGCCGGTGAGGGCGCGCTCTTCGACAGAGCGGGCAACGATCCCGGCGCTGCCCCCGCAACGGTAAATGAGTGAAGATCGCGCCTTGAGCCACTGTGTCGACGTTCGACATGGGAAGGCGCGCGGTCCGGCCAAACCAGCCGCTCATGAGCCCGGAGACCGGCCTGATCCATCCAGCGGCATCACGGTGGGCGATGCCAGGCTTCCTGCCGTCTGTATCCATGCCTGCCCGCCGTTATCCAGCCTCAACGGAGAGCTCCCCCATGACTGATTCCCCTGATCGTGACGAACGCCATCTGGCGCGCATGCTGCGCAAGAAAGCGGTGATCGATGAACGCATTGCCAACTCCCCGAACGAGTGCGGCCTGCTGTTGGTACTGACCGGTAACGGCAAAGGCAAAAGCAGTTCGGCGTTCGGCATGCTGGCCCGGGCCATGGGCCACGGTATGCAGTGCGGCGTGGTGCAGTTCATCAAGGGGCGTAACAGCACGGGCGAGGAGTTGTTCTTCCGGCGCTTCCCGGAGCAAGTGCGCTTCCATGTCATGGGCGAAGGGTTTACCTGGGAGACCCAGGATCGGCAGCGCGATATCGCGGCCGCCGAAGCTGCCTGGGCGGTATCCCGTCAGTTGCTGAATGATCCGGCCATCGGCCTGGTGGTGCTCGATGAACTGAACATTGCCCTCAAGCACGGTTACCTCGATCTGGATCAGGTGCTCAGCGACTTACAGGCGCGCCCGCCGAGGCAGCACGTGGTCGTTACCGGTCGTGCCGCCAAGCCGGAAATGATCGAGCTGGCGGACACCGTCACCGAAATGGGCATGATCAAGCATGCGTTCCAGGCCGGGATCAAGGCGCAGAAGGGTGTCGAGCTGTGAGCCTTTTCATATGAATAGCTGTCGATACTGCCCAGCGGTGCTGATTGCCGCGCCGGCCTCCGGGCAAGGCAAGACCACCGTCACCGCGGCGCTGGCCCGCTTGCATCGTAATCAGGGGCGCAAGGTCCGGGTATTCAAATGCGGCCCGGACTTTCTTGATCCGATGATTCTCGAGCGCGCCAGCGGTGCGCCGGTGTACCAACTGGACATGTGGATGGTCGGCGAGCAGGAAAGTCGCCGGCTGTTGTGGGAAGCGGCCGCTGAGGCCGACCTGATCCTGATCGAAGGGGTCATGGGGTTGTTCGACGGCACGCCGTCCAGCGCTGATCTGGCACGGCACTTTGGCGTTCCGGTGCTGGGGGTGATCGACGGTACCGCCATGGCGCAGACGTTCGGTGCGCTGGCCCTGGGCCTGGCGCGTTATCAGCCGGACCTGCCGTTCGCCGGGGTGCTGGCCAACCGGGTCGGCACCTTGCGTCACGCGCAGTTGCTCGAAGGCAGCCTGACCGAAGGCCTGCGCTGGTACGGCGCCTTGTCCCGGGAAACCGGTATCGAGTTGCCGAGCCGTCACCTGGGGCTGGTGCAAGCCAGTGAGCTGAACGACCTGGACCTGCGCCTCGACGCCGCTGCCGAGGCCCTGGCCAGCAGTTGCGAAGTGGCATTGCCCCCGGCCGTCGAGTTTGCCGCGCCCGATGTGATCACGGCCGAGCCATTGCTGGCGGGTGTGCGTATCGCCGTGGCGCGCGATGAAGCCTTCGCCTTTACCTACGGTGCGAGCCTGGACCTGTTGCGGGCGATGGGGGCCGAGTTGCGCTTCTTTTCGCCGATCCGCGACCGCGAGTTACCGGAGGCTGACAGTTTGTATCTGCCGGGTGGTTACCCGGAGTTGCACCACGTCGCCCTGGCTGAAAACACCTCGATGCTCGACGCCATCCGCGCTCACCATGGTGCCGGTAAACCGTTGCTCGCCGAATGCGGCGGCATGCTGTATTTGCTCGACTCGCTGACCGATGTCGAAGGCACGCGGGCGGCGCTGGTGGGCTTGCTGGCCGGTGAGGCGGTGATGCAAAAGCGCTTGGCGGCCTTGGCGTTGCAGGCGGTCGACCTGCCCGAGGGCTCGCTGCGTGGCCACACCTACCACCACTCGTTGACCCGTACCGAGCTCGAGCCGATTGCCCGTGGCCTGAGCCCCAATGGCGGACGAGGCGCGGAGGCGGTGTACCGTGTCGGAAGAATGACCGCTTCATACGTGCACTTTTATTTCCCGTCCAATCCGTCGGCGATTGCCGCGCTGTTTGCGCCTGACCTTGAGACTGTGAAGAAACCATGACTGACAACGCCTTCAGTCCGGCCGAGCGCGATGCGGTGTATCGCGCCATCGCCGAGCGTCGCGACATGCGTCATTTCAGCGGTGGCACCGTCGAACCGGCACTGCTGCGGCGCCTGCTCGAAGCGGCGCACCAGGCGCCGAGCGTCGGCCTGATGCAGCCCTGGCGGTTTATCCGCATCAGCGACCGGGCATTGCGCGGCAAGATCCAGCACCTGGTGGAAGAGGAGCGGGTGCGCACCGCCGAGGCGCTGGGAGAACGCTCCGATGAATTCATGACGCTCAAGGTCGAAGGCATCAACGATTGCGCCGAGGTGCTGGTCGCCGCGCTGATGGATGATCGCGAGCGGCACATCTTTGGTCGGCGCACCTTGCCGGAAATGGACATGGCGTCGCTGTCCTGTGCGATTCAAAACCTTTGGCTGGCGTCGCGTGCCGAAGGCCTGGGCATGGGCTGGGTGTCGCTGTTCGAGCCCCAGGCCCTGGCTGACCTGCTGGGCTTGCCGCCCGGGGCCAAGCCGCTGGCGGTGTTGTGCCTGGGGCCGGTCGAGGCATTCTATCCGGCGCCGATGCTGGTGCTCGAAGGCTGGGCGCAACCGCGCCCGCTGAGTGAATTGTTGTACGAAAATGTCTGGGGAGAGAGTCAATGAGTGTGGCCTTGCTGAGTGTCGCCGGGGTAGCGCTGGATGCGCTGCTGGGCGAGCCCAGGCGCTGGCATCCGCTGGTGGCGTTCGGCCGTTTTGCCGATCGCATCGAACAACGTTTCAATGCGGGCGGCCGTGGTTGGCGCAGTCATGGGGTCACCGCGTGGGTGATTGCGGTGTTGCCGCTGACCTTGGTGGTCACCGCGTTTTCCTGGTTGCCTTATCTGGGCTGGATCGTCGAGATTCTCGCGCTGTATTGCGCGCTGGGCCTGCGCAGCCTCGGCGAGCATGTCGAGCCGGTGGCCCAGGCCCTGCGCAGCCATGACCTGGAGGAAGCCCGCACCCGCGTCGGTTATCTGGTCAGTCGCCAGACCAGCGAACTGGATGAGACCGCGGTGGCCCGGGCGGCCACCGAGTCGGTGCTGGAGAACGGCAGCGATGCGGTGTTTGCCGCGCTCTTCTGGTTTGCCGTGGCCGGCGCGCCGGGGGTGGTGCTTTATCGCCTGAGCAACACGCTCGATGCCATGTGGGGCTATCGCAACGAGCGCTTCGAACGCTTTGGTTGGGCGGCGGCGAAAATCGACGATCTGCTCAACTATGTTCCGGCGCGGCTGGTGGCCCTGACCTATGCGCTGCTGGGCAAGACACGTCTGGCGCTCAAATGCTGGCGCACTCAGGGGCCCACGTGGGACAGCCCTAACGCCGGGCCGGTGATGGCCGCAGGTGCCGGGGCACTGGGGGTCGAACTGGGCGGGGCGGCGATCTATCACGGTGAGCTGCATCAGCGTCCGCAATTGGGCGAGGGTGTGCCGGCAGACGCCGACTCGATTGACCGCGGCTGGCAATTGGTCCAGCGCGGGGTATGGTTGTGGCTGCTGATTCTCTGTGTGGGGGCCGAGTTTTATGCTTGAACACGGTGGCCGCCTGCGCAAGGCGGCCTTGCACTACGGCATTGCCGAAGCCGATTGGCTTGACCTCTCCAGTGGTCTGGCACCCTGGCCCTGGGCTATCCCACAGATTCCGTTACGCGCCTGGGCGCGCTTGCCGGAAACCGAAGACGGCCTGGAGCAGGCCGCTCGGGAGTACTACGGTGCGAGCCATGTGCTGCCTGTCGCCGGTTCCCAGGCCGCCATCCAGTTACTGCCGCGCCTGCGTCGTGCCGGCAAGGTCGGCGTGCTGTCGCCGTGTTATGCCGAGCACGCCGAAGCCTGGCGCCGCAACGGTTACATCGTGCGTGAGGTGGTGGAGCAGGAAGTCGATTTTTTCCTCGACAGCCTCGACGTGCTGGTGGTGGTCAATCCGAACAATCCCACCGGCCTGAGCCTGACCCCGGAACGCCTGCTCGAATGGCATGCGCGCCTGGCGCAGCGTGGTGGCTGGCTGGTGGTGGATGAAGCGTTCATGGACAACACTCCGCAGTTGAGCCTGGCGGCGTTTGCCGATCAGGTCGGCCTGATCGTATTGCGTTCGTTCGGCAAGTTTTTCGGCCTGGCCGGGGTGCGGTTGGGCTTTGTGTTGGCCGAGCGCAAGTTGCTCAAGCTGCTCGCCGAACAGGTCGGTCCCTGGACGGTCAACGGGCCGACGCGGGTCCTGGCGCAAGTCTGTTTACGCGATATCCAGGGGCATGCCCTTCAGCGTGAGCGCAGCGAGCACGCGAGCCAGCGCCTGGCGCAGGTCCTTGAGTGCCATGGCTTCAAACCCCAGGGCGGCTGCGCGCTGTTTCAGTGGTTGATCACCGATCACGCCGAGCACCTGTACGAATTCATGGCCCGGCAAGGCATTCTGCTGCGCCTGTTCACCCACAACAGCAGCCTGCGTTTTGGCTTGCCGGCCGATGAGGCCGATTGGCTGCGCCTCGAACACGCCTTCGCCGCCTACACCAAGGAAGCCCCATGACCACGCTGATGGTGCAAGGCACCACCTCCGATGCCGGGAAAAGTACCCTGGTCACCGCGCTGTGCCGCTGGCTGACGCGCCAGGGTGTCGCCGTGGTGCCATTCAAACCGCAGAACATGGCGCTCAACAGTGCGGTCACCGCCGACGGCGGTGAAATCGGCCGTGCGCAAGCGGTGCAGGCCCAGGCCGCCCGCCTTGAGCCGCACACCGACATGAACCCGGTGTTGCTCAAGCCCAACAGTGACACCGGTGCGCAAGTGATCATCCACGGTCGTGCCGTGACCAGCATGAATGCGGTCGCCTATCACGATTACAAAGTCATCGCGATGCAGGCGGTGCTCGCGTCTCACGAACGGCTGAGCGCGACCTACCCGGTGGTGATGGTGGAAGGGGCTGGCTCGCCGGCGGAGATCAACCTGCGGGCCGGCGACATCGCCAACATGGGCTTTGCCGAAGCGGTGGATTGCCCGGTGGTATTGATTGCCGACATCAATCGCGGCGGGGTCTTCGCCCATCTGGTCGGCACGCTGGAGTTGCTGTCTGCCACCGAGCAGGCGCGGATCAAGGGTTTCATCATCAACCGTTTCCGTGGCGACCTCGCCTTGTTGCAGCCGGGGCTGGACTGGCTCGAAGCCCGCACCGGCAAGCCGGTGATCGGTGTGCTGCCCTATGTCATGGACCTGCACCTGGAGGCCGAAGACGGTATCGACCAGCGTCAGGCCGACAAAGCCGAGCAAGTGCTCAAGGTGGTGGTGCCGGTGCTGCCGCGTATCAGCAACCACACCGATTTCGACCCGCTGCGCCTGCACCCTCAGGTTGATCTGCGGTTTGTCGGCCCTGGCCAACCGATTCCGCCGGCCGACCTGATCATTTTGCCGGGTTCCAAAAGCGTGCGAAGTGATTTGGCCTACCTGCGTGCCAATGGCTGGGACGCCGCCATTGCCCGTCACCTGCGCTACGGCGGCAAGGTGCTGGGTATCTGCGGCGGCCTGCAAATGCTGGGTGAGCAGTTGCACGACCCGCTGGGGCTGGAAGGGGCGGCGGGTTCCAGTGCTGGCCTGGGCTTGCTGGCGTTCGAGACCGTGCTTGAGGCAGAAAAGCAGCTGCGTAATGTGCGCGGTCGCCTGGTGCTGGAAAACGCCGACGTCAGCGGCTATGAAATTCATGCCGGGGTGACCACTGGCCTTGCCCTGGAGCAGGCGGCGGTACGGCTGGACGATGGTCGTAGCGACGGTGCGCAGAGCGCCGATGGCCAGGTGCTCGGTACTTACCTGCACGGTCTGTTCGAGTCCCCGGCGGCGTGCAGCGCGTTGTTGCGCTGGGCCGGTCTGCAGGCGGTGCAGGAGGTCGACTACCACGGCTTGCGTGAGCGCGATATCGAGCGCCTGGCCGACCTGGTGGAGACGCACCTGGACACTGGCTTGCTGCGTGAACTCTGTGGCTTGTAGGGGGGCAGCACCGCCTATTTCGCGGGCAAGCCTGCTCCCTCATGGGATCGCCGCGTGCCTGTGGGAGCGGGCTTGCCTGCAAAGACTGAACGCTCCACGGCGCCAATTTCAAGGGATACCACCATGCTGCAACTGATCCTCGGCGGTGCCCGTTCCGGCAAAAGCCGCCTGGCCGAAAAACTTGCCTTCGACAGCGGCCTGGCGGTCACGTACATCGCCACCAGCCAGCCGCTGGACGGTGAAATGAGTGCCCGCGTGGCCCATCATCGCGAACGTCGCCCACCTGAATGGGCGCTGATTGAAGAGCCCCTTGAGCTGGCCCGGGTGCTGCGCGAAACCGCCCGTGCCGAGCGTTGCCTGTTGGTCGATTGCCTGACCCTGTGGCTGACCAACCTGCTGATGCTCGACAGCCCCGAGCGCCTGGCGCAAGAACGTGAAGCCCTGCTCGATTGCCTGGCCTCATTGCCGGGTGAGATTGTGCTGGTCAGCAACGAGACCGGCATGGGGGTCGTGCCGCTGGGCGAGCTGACTCGCCGTTATGTCGATGAAGCCGGTTGGTTGCATCAAGCCTTGGCTGAGCGCTGTCAGCGTGTCGTACTGACCGTCGCCGGCCTGCCCCTGACTCTGAAAGGTACCGCGTTATGAGCGATTTCTGGTGGCTGAACCCGTGCAAGCCGATTAACGCCCAGGCTCATGCGCAAGCGGCGGCCCGGCAGCAGCAGCTGACCAAGCCGGCCGGCTCCCTCGGGCAACTGGAGGCGCTTGCCGTGCAACTGGCGGGCCTGCAAGGGCGGGTCAAGCCGAGCGTGAATCAGCTATGGATCGCCATCTTTGCCGGCGACCATGGGGTGGTCGCGGAGGGCGTTTCGGCGTTCCCGCAGGAAGTCACCGGGCAAATGCTGCATAACTTTGTCACGGGTGGTGCTGCCATCAGCGTCCTGGCGCGGCAGCTGCAAGCGCGGCTGGAAGTGATCGACCTGGGCACCGTGACGCCGTCATTGAGTCTGCCGGGCGTGCGCCATCTGCACATCGGGCCGGGCACTGCGAACTTTGCCCAGGGCCCGGCCATGACGCGGAGCCAGGGTGAGCAAGCTTTGCAGGCCGGCCGCGACAGCGTGTTGCGGGCCATCGCCGAAGGCTCGGAGCTGTTTATCGGTGGCGAGATGGGCATCGGCAATACCACGGCGGCCAGTGCGCTCGCCTGTGCCTTGCTCGAGTGTCCGGTGGCGCACCTCACCGGGCCGGGCACCGGTTTGAACGCCGCGGGCGTGAGCCACAAAGCTCAGGTTATCGAGCGTGCCCTGGTATTGCATGCCGCTGAGCGGGGTGACCCGTTGCAGACCCTGTTCAACCTCGGTGGTTTTGAGATCGCGGCGTTGGTCGGCGCTTATCTGGCCTGTGCCCAGGAAGGGCTGGCGGTGTTGGTGGATGGTTTCATTTGCAGCGTTGCCGCTCTGGTCGCGGTGCGTCTCAACCCGGCTTGCCGCCAGTGGCTGCTGTTCGGCCATCGCGGGGCAGAGCCGGGCCACCGTCATGTGCTGGAGTCCTTGAACGCCGAGCCGTTGCTCGACCTCGGTCTGCGCCTGGGCGAAGGCAGTGGGGCGGCACTGGCGGTGCCCTTGTTGCGGCTGGCGTGCGACCTGCACGGGCAAATGGCAACCTTCGCGGAGGCGGCGGTGGCTGATCGTCCGGCATGACCTTGCATCTGGATCTGCTGCGCCACGGTGAGACCGAGCTCGGCGGCGGCTTGCGTGGCAGCCTGGACGACGCACTGACCGCCAGCGGCTGGGAGCAGATGCGGGCGGCGGTGATCGATCGAGGGCCGTGGGATCGCTTGGTCAGTTCGCCGCTGCAGCGTTGCGCACATTTTGCCCAGGCGCTGGGTGAGCAGTTGCAGTTGCCGGTGATGCTGGACAAGGACCTGCAAGAGTTGCACTTCGGTGCCTGGGAAGGATGTAGCGCGGCGGCGTTGATGGAGACCGATGCGGAGGCCTTGGGGCGGTTCTGGGCCGACCCTTATAGCTTCACGCCGCCTGAGGGCGAGCCGGTTACGGCGTTTTCGGCGCGGGTGCTGGCGGCGGTCGAGCGCTTGCATCAGGCCTATGCCGGCCAGCGTGTGTTGCTGATCAGTCACGGCGGGGTCATGCGTTTATTGCTGGCGCGGGCGCGGGGCTTGCCGCGTGAGCAACTGCTCAACGTCGAAGTCGGCCATGGTGCGATGTTCTCATTGCGCGTCGAGGCGGACGGGGTGCTTGGGGAAGAGGGCTGAACATGTTGCCGTTCTGGATTGCCCTGCAGTTTCTGAGCAGCTTGCCGGTTCGTCTGCCGGGCATGCCATCCCCCCAGGAGCTGGGGCGCTCCTTGCTGTTTTATCCGCTGGTGGGGCTGCTGTTCGGCGTGTTGCTGTGGGCGTTGAACGGGCTGTTGCTCGGTACGCCGACGTTGCTGCACGCGGTGATTCTCTTGAGCGCCTGGGTGCTGCTCAGCGGTGGCTTGCACCTGGATGGCCTGGCCGACAGCGCCGACGCCTGGCTGGGCGGTTTTGGCGATCGCGAACGTACCCTGACCATCATGAAGGACCCGCGCAGTGGCCCGATCGCGGTGGTCACGCTGGTGCTGGTGCTGTTGCTCAAGTTGGCTGCGTTGCTGGCACTGATCGAGCAGCACGCCACGATCGGTCTGATCCTCGCGCCGTTGATCGGCCGCAGTGCGTTGCTGGGGCTGTTCCTCACGACCCCGTATGTGCGTGCCGGTGGCCTGGGCCAGGCACTGGCCGATCATCTGCCGCGCCAGCGTGGTGTGCAGGTCATGGTGCTCAGTGCCGTGGCTTGCGTGCTGATCGGCGGTTGGAGCGGTGTGTTTGCCCTGGTGTTGGCGGTTCCAGTGTTTTTCGGCTTGCGTCAGGTGGTGTTGCGACGCCTGGGCGGGACGACCGGCGATACTGCCGGTGCCGTGCTGGAGTTGCTGGAAGTGGCGGTGCTGGTCGGGTTGGCGCTGGCCTGAAGAGCATTTTGCCCACGTATCTGCCTGCGCTCGTGCGATCATTGCGCTTGCGTTCACTGATTCACGGGTATATACACGCACCATGCTAGCTTCTCAATGTTTATGCACCAACCTGCGTCGCGCCGCTCGAGGCGTCAGCAGGTTTTACGACGGCGCCCTCGACGGCTTCGGGATCAATGTTGCGCAGTACTCCTTGCTGTGCAATTTACAGCGCCTGGATCAGCCGAGTATTTCCGCCCTGGCTGAAGCCATGGGGCTGGACCGCAGCACGCTGGGGCGCAACCTGCGGGTGCTGGAAGGCGAGGGGCTGGTGCGCATGGTTGAGGGAGAAGACCAGCGTAATCGCATCGTGCAACTGACTGACACGGGGCGCGAACGCCTGGCAGCGGCTTTGCCGGCCTGGGAAGCTGCCCAGCAACGGCTGATCGATCGCCTGGGCGCCGAGAAGCGCGCCACCTTGCTGGCCTTGCTGGATGAACTCGCATGAAGCGGGTTTTTTCGATTTTAAACGGGTATATGCCCGTAATTGGAGAATAACAATGACATCGATGTGGCGTACCAGTGGTTGGGTTTTGCTCGGGAGTGCGCTGATTCTGGCGTTGTCACTCGGTGTACGGCATGGCTTTGGCCTGTTCCTGCCGCCGATGAGCGCCCAGTTCGGCTGGGGGCGCGAAGTGTTTGCGTTCGCCATCGCCTTGCAGAACCTGATCTGGGGGCTGGCACAACCCTTCACTGGCGCGTTGGCGGACCGCTTCGGCGCGGCGAAAGTGGTGTGGGTCGGTGGCGTGTTGTACGCCGTGGGCCTGGTGTTCATGGGCCTGTCCGACTCTGCCTGGACACTGTCGTTGAGTGCCGGCCTGTTGATCGGCCTCGGCCTTTCCGGCACCTCGTTCTCAGTGATCCTGGGCGTGGTCGGCCGTGCCGTGCCACCGGAAAAGCGCAGTATGGCCATGGGCATTGCCAGTGCCGCCGGTTCCTTCGGCCAGTTCGCCATGTTGCCAGGCACGCTGGGGTTGATCGGTTGGCTGGGCTGGTCGACGGCACTGCTGGTGCTGGGCATGCTGGTGGCACTGATCGTGCCGCTGGTCAGCATGCTCAAGGATGCACCGCTGCCGGTACTGGGGCATGAGCAGACACTGTCCGAGGCCCTGCGCGAAGCCTGTTCGCACTCAGGCTTCTGGTTGCTGGCGTTCGGCTTTTTCGTCTGTGGTTTCCAGGTGGTGTTCATCGGCGTGCACTTGCCGGCGTATCTGGTGGACCAACACCTGCCTGCCAGCGTCGGCACCACGGTGCTGGCACTGATTGGCCTGTTCAACATCTTTGGTACCTACACCGCGGGCTGGCTCGGCGGGCGCATGTCCAAGCCGCGTTTGCTGACCGCGCTGTACCTGATGCGTGCGGTGGTGATTGGCCTGTTCCTGTGGATGCCGGTCACGCAGACCAGTGCTTATCTGTTCGGCATGGCCATGGGGTTCCTCTGGTTGTCCACCGTGCCATTGACCAACGGTACGGTCGCAACGCTGTTCGGGGTCCGAAATCTCTCTATGCTGGGCGGTATTGTTTTCCTCTTTCACCAGCTGGGTTCATTCCTTGGCGGCTGGTTGGGCGGGGTGGTCTACGACCGAACAGGAAACTATGACTTGATCTGGCAAGTGGCGATTCTTCTCAGTCTGTTCGCTGCCGCCCTGAACTGGCCGGTGCGTGAGCGTCCGGTGGCCCGCCTGCAGGCCCAGGCGGGTGCCGCATGAGTCGTATTGCCGTCGGGCTCGCCGCGGTGGTGGGTGGGGCGCTGCTGCTGGCGCTGGCCTGGTGGGGCTGGCATCAGGGCGGATTGGCGATGATGCAGTTGGGGTTGGGGGCTTGCTGAATCGTCCCTTGCTACGGGCGGGGGAGGGCGAGTACCGTCGCCCCCTGACGATTTCTTGAGGATGCTCGATATGCCACTGCGCTGGCTGGCTGTTCCCGCTCTTGTTCTGGCCGTGGCAGGTTCGGCACTGGCGGCCGGGTGTCCGCCGTTGTATTCGGGGTCGTTGACCCGGTTGCATGCCAAGGACTCCATCGACCTGTGCCAGCGCTTTGCGGGTAAACCGCTGGTGGTGGTCAACACGGCCAGCTTCTGTGGTTTCGCCCCCCAGTTCAAAGGCCTTGAGGCGCTGTACCAGCGTTACAAGGGGCAAGGGCTGGAGATGCTTGGCGTTCCGTCCAATGACTTCAAGCAAGAGTCCGGGGACGGCGCCGAGACGGCCAAGGTCTGCTACGTGAACTACGGTGTGACGTTCACCATGACCGAGATGCAGAAAGTCCGTGGCCCCGACGCCGTGCATCTGTTCAAGATACTGGCCGAGCAAAGCAGTTCGCCGAAGTGGAACTTCTACAAGTACGTGGTCGATCGCCAGGGCAAGGTGATCGGGAACTTCTCCAGCCTGACCAAGCCCGATAACCCCGAGTTCATCCGGGCCGTGGAGCAGGCGCTGGCTTCCAGGCCCTGATCGGCGCCCACTAAAAAGCCCCGCCTCTGTGCCAGAGAGCGGGGCTTTTTTGCGATTCAAGCGAGCGAGCCCTTCAGGCTCGCCGTGAATCAGAAGCGGTAGGTCGCGCCGACACCGAAACCGTTCGCCCAGTTTTCATACTTGGCGTTGTAGCTTTGGCCGAGGTCGTTGCTGTTGTTGACCTTGACCGCTTCTTCCTTGAGGTAGGAGTAGGCCAGGTCGATGGTCAGGTCATCGGTCGGGCTCCAGCCAGCGCCCAGGCTGAAGATCTTGCGATCGCCCGTCGGGATACGCGGGGAGCGATCCACGTTGTTGGTCGGTGCCTGGTCAAACGACAGACCGGTACGCAGGACCCACTGCTTGTTCAGCTGGTACGAAGCACCGATGGCGTGAGCCCAGGTGTCGTGCCAGTTCTGTTCTTCGGTGATTTCGCCGAATTGTCCGCCCAGTACGCCTGGAACGCCTTTGTTCTCGACGGTGATTTCTTTCAGGCGGCTCCAGCGAGTCCAGGTGCTGCCTGCGTACAGGGTCCACTGGTCGTCCAGCTCGTGAGTCACCGAGAAATCCACCGATTCAGGGGTGGTCAGGTCCAGGGACGCGTCGTACTTCTGGTCCTTGCTCTGGCCTGCCAGCGGCAGCAAGCCATAGTTGATCTTGGTGTTGCCCTCGAGCTTGTACTTCACTTTCGAGTGGTAGGTCAGGCCGACACGGGTGCTGTCGGTCAGTTGTGCCAGGACACCGATGTTGTAGCCCAGCGCGGTGTCGTCGCCCTTGATGCGCACGTGTCCGTCAGGCGCAGCCTGGGTAATCGACAGGTCGGACTCCAGGACCCCTTCGATACGGTTGATGGTTGGACCAAAACCGATCGAGACCTTGTCGTTGAACGCGTAGGAAACGGTTGGCTGCAGGGTGACGACTTTTACATCACTCTTGCTGCCGAAGTATTTGCCGGCAAAACCGTTCTCGTAGTCGGTGACCAGGCCAAACGGGGCATACATGCCGACGCCGACGGCCCATTGGTCATCGATTGGCTTGACGTAGTAGCCCATTGGCACGGCGATGAACGGAACCATGTCGCCTTGGTTGGTGCCGCCATTGGGGTTGGAGGTGGCATGGTTGATATCGGTGTGAGCGTCGAGCATGGCGACACCGCCGGTGACTTGTTCGCGCTTGAGGCGCGACATGCCGGCAGGGTTACCGAAAATGGTGCTTGCATCATCTGCGACAGAAGAACGCCCGGCGAATCCAGTACCCATCCCACTGATGCTTTGCTCGTTGATGGCGAAGCCAGCTGCGAAGATCTGGGTGGATGCCATTGTAACGGCGAGGCCAAGCGTGGTTTTGAGCATTACTTTTTTCATTATTAGAACTCCCGGTGATCACCGGGGCGGAAATTACCAACATTTTTGCTTCAGCGCCATAGGCTGTATGCCTTGAGATAGAGCGGTTTTGTAGGACAATCCGACTAGAATCGCGGCTTTTTTTACGATCTTGCAGTTTTGGCTGCTCAGCAGGCGATCTGATTCACGGGTGATACACAGGCTTGCCAGGCGCAGGTGAAATCGCGCAGGCGTCCTTGAGGCTGGAAGGTCTGGCGCCAGATTCGCGCCATACCCAGCAGATCATCTGCTTCGGGGAGGGGGGTGTTTTGTTCTTCTATCAGTAACCAGGCGATGGCGGTGGCGTAGCGCAGGTTCACGGTCAGTTCCAGGTGCGGGCCGCTGAGAAAGGCGTGCTGGCTGGCGAGGCCACGCACCAGGCTGGCGCGATCCGGGTCCCGCGCCAGGTAGTGATCCCAGAGTGCCTGGTGGCGAAGCTCGGCAATCCGGTACAGGCCGTGTCCACGGCGGTCATGCAGGGCGGAACCCAGGGCGGATTGACTGGCTGCGACCCCCAGTAGCAAGGCTTCAGCTGTCGTGCTGTGGCGCCCCAGATAAATCAATGTGGGGCGGATCACAAAGCGGCACAGTTCGCTGGCGGCGATACCCATAAAACCCTCGAAGTGTGGAATGGGCGGCGATACCTGAATGGGTGGGCTTGGCAGCAGTGGGTCGACTCAGGCTCGCCGGAAGCGGATCAGGCCGCTTGAGTTGAAGTCTAGTGTCAATTTCGCGCTGTAAAGGACTGTTTTTAAAATATTTACGGCTTCCAGTTATAAACCTTATACCGGTTGGTGCTTAAGCCGGAACCGCGGCTGGAGAAACATCGGGCAATAAAAAGCCCCGCATTTTCAGCAGGGCTTTCAGGGTTTTCAGCCTTTCTGGCGCTTCAGGCAACCAGTGCCTGACGGGTACGCTCGATCACGGCCTGCAGCGGCTCGGCGCTGGAGTACTGGTCGGGGTACAGGCGTTCGCTGTGACGAGCGATGCCGTGTTCGTTGACCAGGGTGAAGCTGAAGCAGCCTTTGCGAGCGGCCATGATCAGGCAGTTCATTGGTGCGAAGGCGTTGGTTAGGGTGCGAATGGCATCCTGAGTGTGGATTTGAGTAGACATAGTTATTAGGTGTTCCTACAAATGACACGGATAAGAACCGTGCAACGTTAAAACGTTCCAGTAACGTCGATCACCATTGATCGAACGAAGAACCCGACTGGAACAAAGCAGCCAGTTGAAGCGCTATGATTTTTGCGCGCTTGGGCCGGCAGGTAGGTACTTAGGAGGGCAGGCAACACATCAAGGGCAAAGGTTCTGGGCCCGGGGTGAAGATCCTGATCAATTTGCAGGTTGGTTCGGTCAGAGTAAGTGAGCTTCGCAACACCCTTTGCATTCGATTCAAAGGCCGTGTTGCCGCAAGCATTACCTGGAAACCATCGAGGTGGTCGATCCCGTGGTGTCGGTAGAGGCTTCTCTTTAGGGAAGGTATACCGCGGGTGTCGTTCGACCAGAATTGACTTTCAGCTTGGTACTAACGCCGGGGATACTAACGGATTGAATTGGGGAATGGAAGTGTGCTAGGCAAAAAACATTTGGTTACAGGTCCTGGGGTCTTCGGTAGCCGACGGTCAATCGGCGCCATGGCAGGGCAGCACACAATTGTGACAACAAATGCGGGGAGGTAACGGCTTCAAGTGAGTGCTGGACTGCGGACAGTCCCTCCGGGTGTTACGGGTTGGCAGTCATCCGCACGAAAAAAGTGCGCCGATATAACCGCCTCATCGGGACTTGTGCACATTAGTTGCGCAGGCTGTCACCACTCTGTCATTTCACCCTCAAGCACAGTGGGTGCCTGTAGTGAAAGTTTAAGTCAATGAAAAACATCGCTTTTTTTTACTGGTGAAAAAAGCGTCAGTTTGAACGCAGGCCCCATTCCACAAGGCTTCTGGCGAGTTCGAGGAGGGTTGTCCACTGAGTTATCCACAGCTTCTGTGGATTGTCCCGAGCGCTTGCTCTAGGACGGGCGTGCAGGGTTTTTTTCGGCTTTACCTGTACGAAAAAAGGAGTAAAGTTGCGCGCCTTCCGATCTGCCCCACAGTGCTTTATGAAGTTTCGCTCAGTATCAACCTCTGTTACCGACGTACCCTCAAGTGTTACCCCGCCCAAGCGCTTTACGATGCGTGTGGCCGAATGGTTGCTCGACAGTCCGCGCCTGGGGGAAAACCCGAGCGTCAAGCATCTTGCCGGCCACTTGCTCAAGGCGCCGGCCCGTGAAGGTGTGGTGGCAGCGCAAAGTCGCCTGGGCCAGTTGATGTGCCGCGAGTGCGGCAATGCCCGGGACCGCCGCATAGGCCAGGACCTGCTGCGCCAGGCCGCTCGGGCCGGGGACCGGCGTGCCCAGCGCGAATTGGGCCAGATCGAAGACTGAGCTGTCCAAGCCTCGATGGCTTGGTTAACCTTCGGGCTTTAATTCTTCGGCGGGAGTCGTCATGGCTGTGGACTTGACCAGTGTGTTGCTGGGGCTGGCGGGCGCTGCATTGCCATTGCTGGTATTGGCGTGGCAGCTGCAACGACGCCTGGGTGTGGCACAGTCCGGGTTTTCACTGCTGCAAGAACGCCTGAGCACTGCGCAGATGGCGCAGGACGGCCTTAATGCACAGCTCGATGCCAGCCGCGACGAGATCAGTGACCTGGGGCAGGCCAACGCCGCCAAGCAAGCCGACCTGGCTGCCGTGCGCCGTGAGGTCGAGCTGTTGCAGATCGAGCGTGACAATGCCCGTGACGCGGCCCATGCCTGGAACCTTGAGCGCAGCAGCAAGGAAACCGAATTGCGACGCCTGGACGCCCAGGCCGCCTCACTCCATGCCGAGTTGCGCGAGCAGCAGGAAAGCCATCAACAGCGCCTGAACGACCTGCAGGGCTCACGGGATGAGTTGCGCGCGCAGTTTGCCGAACTGGCCGGGAAAATCTTCGATGAGCGCGAGCAGCGCTTTGCCGAAACCAGCCAGCAGCGCCTGGGGCAGTTGCTCGATCCGTTGAAAGAACGCATTCAATCCTTTGAAAAGCGCGTCGAGGAAAGCTATCAGGCCGAAGCCCGCGAGCGTTTTTCGCTGGCCAAGGAGCTGGAGCGCTTGCAGCAATTGAACCTGCGGTTGAGCGATGAGGCGACCAACCTGACGCGCGCGCTCAAGGGCCAGAAAACCCAGGGTAACTGGGGCGAGCTGATTCTTGAGCGGGTGCTGGAGCACGCAGGTCTCGAGAAGGGCCGTGAGTACCAGACGCAAGTCAGCCTCAAGGGGCCGGATGGCGAGCGCTTCCAGCCGGACGTGCTGATTTACCTGCCCGGCGACAAGCAGGTGGTGGTCGACTCCAAGGTCAGCCTCACGGCCTATCAACAGTATGTCGCCGCCGACGACACGGCGGTGGGCCAGGCCGCACTCAAACAGCACGTGCAGTCGTTGCGCAACCACGTCAAAGGTCTGTCCGACAAGGACTACAAGCGTCTGGACGGTCTGCACAGCCTCGATTTCGTGTTGCTCTTCGTGCCCATCGAGGCCGCCTTTTCGGCAGCCTTGCAGGCCGAGCCGAACCTGTTCCAGGAAGCTTTCGATCGACACATCGTGATTGTCAGTCCAACCACGTTGCTGGCCACCTTGCGCGTCATCGACAGCCTGTGGAAGCAGGAGCGGCAGAGCCAGAACGCGCGGGAAATCGCCGAGCGTGCTGGGTGGCTGTACGACAAGTTTGTACTGTTTATTCAAGATCTGGACGAGGTCGGCAATCGCTTGCAGCAACTGGATAAAGCCTACAGTGCCGCGCGCAACAAGCTGACCGACGGCCGTGGCAACCTGGTCAGCCGTAGCGAGCAGCTCAAGCTGCTGGGCGCCCGGGCCAGCAAGAGCCTGCCAGCGGAATTGCTGGAGCGGGCGATGACCGATGTAGATGGCCTGGCCGAATTGCCCGAGTAATCGGGTTTCCTTGTGGCGAGGGAGCTTGCTCCCGCTGGGGTGCGAAGCGCCCCTGAAAGCGTCCAGCCCGCTGTCTCAGACACACCGCATCCATCGGTTTTACGGTTGCTGCGCAACCGAGCGGGAGCAAGCTCCCTCGCCACGGGTTGGCTGTCCCTTCCACGGTGTGTCGACTACAACGGCAAATGCCGGCTCAACAAGGCGCGCAGCGCCGCCGGTTTCACCGGTTTGGCCAGGTAGTCCAGGCCTGGAGCGGGCAATCGGGGTTCCCTGTGGCGAGGGAGCTTGCTCCCGCTGGGGCGCGAAGTGCCGCTAAATGCATCCAGCCCGTTGTCTCAGGCACACCGCATCCATCGGTTGTACGGTTGCTGCGCAACCGAGCGGGAGCAAGCTCCCTCGCCACGGGTTATCTGTCCTTTCCTCGGTGTGTCGACTACAACGGCAAATGCCGACTCAACAAGGCGCGCAGCGCCGCCGGCTTCACCGGTTTGGCCAGGTAGTCCAGGCCTGGAGCGGGCAATCGGCTTTCCCTGTGGCGAGGGAGCTTGCTCCCGCTGGGGTGCGAAGCGCCCCTGAAAGCGTCCAGCCCGTTGTCTCAGGCACACCGCATCCATCGGTTTTACGGTTGCTGCGCAACCGAGCGGGAGCAAGCTCCCTCGCCACGGGTTATCTGTCCTTTCCTCGGTGTGTCGACTACAACGGCAAATGCCGGCTCAACAGGGCGCGCAGCGCCGCCGGTTTCACCGGTTTGGCCAGGTAGTCCAGGCCTGGAGCGGGCAATCGGGTTTCCCTGTGGCGAGGGAGCTTGCTCCCGCTGGGGTGCGAAGCGCCCCTGAAAGCGTCCAGCCCGTTGTCTCAGGCACACCGCATCCATCGGTT
>NZ_FYDL01000004.1:0-133351 GCF_900187505.1 Pseudomonas sp. Irchel s3h17 | reverse complement strand
TGCGAAGCGCCCCTGAAAGCGTCCAGCCCGTTGTCTCAGGCACACCGCATGCATCGGTTTTACGGTTGCTGCGCAACCGAGCGGGAGCAAGCTCCCTCGCCACGGGTTGGCTGTCCCTTCCTCGGTGTGTCGACTACAACGGCAAATGCCGGCTCAACAAGGCGCGCAGCGCCGCCGGTTTCACCGGTTTGGCCAGGTAGTCCAGGCCTGGAGCGGGCAATCGGGGTTCCCTGTGGCGAGGGAGCTTGCTCCCGCTGGGGCGCGAAGCGCCCCTGAAAGCGTCCAGCCCGTTGTCTCAGGCACACCGCATCCATCGGTTGTACGGTTGCTGCGCAACCGAGCGGGAGCAAGCTCCCTCGCCACGGGTTGGCTGTCCCTTCCTCGGTGTGTCGACTACAACGGCAAATGCCGGCTCAACAGGGCGCGCAGCGCCGCCGGCTTCACCGGTTTGGCCAGGTAGTCCAGGCCTGGAGTGGGCAATCGGCTTTCCCTGTGGCGAGGGAGCTTGCTCCCGCTGGGGTGCGAAGCGCCCCTGAAAGCGTCCAGCCCGTTGTCTCAGGCACACCGCATCCATCGGTTTTACGGTTGCTGCGCAACCGAGCGGGAGCAAGCGCCCTCGCCATGGGTTGGCTGTCCTTTCCTCGGTGTGTCGACTACAACGGCAAATGCCGACTCAACAAGGCGCGCAGCGCCGCCGGTTTCACCGGTTTGGCCAGGTAGTCCAGGCCTGGAGCGGGCAATCGGGGTTCCCTGTGGCGAGGGAGCTTGCTCCCGCTGGGGCGTGAAGCGCCCCTGAATGCGTCCTGCCCGCTGTCTCAGACACACCGCATCCATCGGTTTTACGGTTGCTGCGCAACCGAGCGGGAGCAAGCTCCCTCGCCACGGGTTATCTGTCCTTTCCCAGAGGTGTCGACTACAACGGCAAATGCCGACTCAACAAGGCGCGCAGCGCCGCCGGCTTCACCGGTTTGGCCAGGTAGTCCAGGCCTGCCGCATGCACCTGGGCAATCATCTCCGGTCGTCCATCGGCACTGATCACCACGCCCGGTACCGGCTCGGCCAGTTGGGTACGTAGCCAGGCCATCAGCTCGGTGCCGGTCTCGCCCTCGTCGAGGTGGTAATCCACCAGCGCCAGTTGCGGGCGCATGCCGTCGTTGAGCAAGGCGGCACACTCCTCACGATTACGCGCGGTGTACACCTGGCAGCCCCAGCGCGAGAGCAGGCTGTTCATGCCGATCAGAATGCTGTCCTCGTTGTCGATGCACAGTACCTGTGCCCCGCTCGGCAACTGGCCGTTGAGTTCCGCCACTTTACCGGGCGCACTCGCTTGAGCGCGGGCCAGCGGTACGCTGACACTGAACACGCTGCCTTTGCCGGACCAGGAGCGCACTTGCAGTCGATGGCCCAGCACCCGGCATAAACCGTCGGCAATCGCCAGGCCCAGGCCCAGGCCTTTTTCGGCGCGGGTCTGGTGGCTGTCGAGGCGCTTGAACTCTTCGAAGATGACCTGGCGCTTGTCTTCCGGAATGCCCGGGCCCCGGTCCCAGACTTCCAGGCACAGTTGCTCGCCCTTGCGGCGCACGCCCAGCAGTACGGGGCCTTTGGCATAGCGGAAGGCATTGGTCAGGAAATTCTGCAGCACGCGGCGCAGCAACTTGATGTCACTGTCGATCCGCAAGTGGCTGCCGCGCAAGCGGAACTCCAGGCCCTGGTCGCGGGCCAATGCCTTGAACTCGGCACCCAGGGTATCGAACAGCTCGTTGAGCACGAACGGTTTGCGCTCCGGGTTGATCTTGCCGTTCTCCAGGCGCGAGATGTCGAGCAGGTCACTGATCAGGTCCTCGGCCGAGCGTAGCGAGCTGTCCAGGTGCTGCACCAGCTGCTGGGTTTCGGGTGACAGCTCTTCATCGCGGTGGGAGAGGGCGGCGGAGAACAGGCGCGCCGCATTCAGTGGTTGCATCAGGTCGTGGCTGACCGCGGCGAGAAAACGGGTCTTGGACTGGTTGGCCAGTTCGGCGGTGCCTTTGGCTTCGGTCAGGGCGACATTGAGTTGCGACAGCTCATGGGTGCGCTCGGTGACTCGCCGTTCCAGCCCTTCGTTGGCTTCGGTCAGCGCCTGCTCGGCTTCACGGAACGCGGTAATGTCGGTGAAGCTCATGACAAAGCCACCCCCTGGCATCGGGTTGCCGATCAACTCGATCACCCGGCCATTGGGGAACAGGCGCTCGGAGGTGTGGGCGCGGCCCTGGCGCATCCAGTGCAGGCGTCGGGCGACGTGGACTTCCGCTTCGCCGGGGCCGCACAGGCCGCGTTCGGCATTGTGCCGAATAATGTCGGCAATCGGCCGGCCGACGCTGATCAGGCCGTCCGGGTAGTTGAAGAGTTCGAGGTAGCGACGGTTCCAGGCCACCAGCTTGAGCGACTGGTCGACCACGCTGATACCTTGGGTAATGTTCTCGATCGCACCTTGCAGCAGTGCGCGGTTGAACTGCAGCACTTCGGAGGCTTCGTCGGCAATCCGCACCACGTCCTCGAGCTGCATTTCCCGGCCTTCGATGGCGGCCTTTACCACGGCCCGGGTCGAAGAGGCCCCCAGTACACCGGCCAGCAGGCGTTCGGTGTGGGCGATCCATTCGCCATCGGCGTTCAAGTTCGGGTTGAAGCCCTTGCCCTGGCGGTAAGCGAAGCGGATGAAGCTTTGCCGTGCGCGTTCCTCGCCGACAAAGCGCGCCGCCAGTTGCAGCAGGTCGTTGATCTGTACCGCCAGCATCGAGCGGGCGCTGGGGCGGGCGCTGATCTCTTGGCCGATGAAGCGGCCTGCCTGCCAGTGTTCCGAGACCCGGGTGCGCGACAGCACCGAGACCCAGGCAAACAGGGTGAAGTTGCCGGCCAGCGACAGCACCACCCCTTGGGTCAGAGGGGTAATCGGCAGGTTCAGCGGGTTGCTGTCCAGCCAGCCCAGCCCTGGAAAACTGTTCAGCGACCAACCCATGCTGTGGGCGGCAATCGGCAGGATCAGCGTGTAGAACCAGAGGAAGGTCCCGGCGGCGAGACCGGCAAACACCCCGCGGCGGTTGGCCTGTTTCCAGTACAGGGCGCCGAGCATGGCCGGTGCCAGTTGAGTGACCGCGGCAAAGGCGATCTGCCCGATGGTGGCCAGGCTGGCCGTCGAGCCGAGCAAGCGATAGGCCACATAGGCCAGCAGCAGGATCACCACGATGCTGACGCGACGTACCGACAGCATCCAGTGACGGAACACTTCGAACGGCCGCTCGGCATTCTTGCGGCGCAGCAGCCAGGGCAGCAGCATGTCGTTGGAGACCATGGTCGACAAGGCCACGCTGGCCACGATCACCATGCCGGTGGCGGCCGAGGCGCCGCCGATAAAGGCCAGCAGCGCCAATGCCGGGTGGGACTGGGCCAGCGGCAGGCTGATCACGAAGGAGTCAGGCAGCACCGAGCTGGGCAACAGCATCTGCCCGGCCAGGGCGATCGGCACCACGAATAGGGCGGCCAGCGCCAGGTAGGCGGGGAACACCCACTTCGCCAGGCGCAGGTCCTGGGGTTCGATGTTCTCCACCACCGTGACATGGAACTGCCGGGGCAGGCAGATAATGGCCATCATCGCGACGCCGGTCTGCACCACCATCGAGGGCCAGTTGATGGTTTCTTTCCAGTATTGCTCCAGGCGAGGGGCGAGCATGGCCTGGTCGAACAGGTCGTCGAAACCGTCGTACAGGCCGTAAGTAACGAACGCTCCCACCGCCAGGAAAGCGAGCAGCTTGACCAGCGATTCGAAGGCAATCGCCAGCACCATGCCACGGTGGTGTTCGGTGGCATCGAGGTTGCGGGTACCGAACACGATGGTGAACAGCGCCAGAATCAACGACACGATCAACGCCGTGTCCTGGGCGCGGGTGCCCATGGCATCGGCGCCGGCACCGATCAGCAGGTTGACCCCCAGCACGATGCCCTTGAGTTGCAAGGCGATATAGGGCAACACGCCGACCAGGCAGATCAGCGCCACCACCACCGCCAGTGACTGGGATTTGCCATAGCGCGCGGCAATGAAGTCGGCAATCGAGGTGATGTTTTCCTGCTTGCTGATCATCACCATTTTTTGCAGGACCCACGGTGCGCCAAGCAGCAGCAGGATCGGCCCCAGGTAGATCGGCAAAAATGACCAGAGTTGTTCGGCGGCCTGACCCACCGCGCCAAAGAAGGTCCAGCTGGTGCAATAGACGGCCAGCGACAGGCTGTACACCCAGGCACGCATTCGCGGCGGCAGTGGCGTACTGCGGCGGTCGCCATAGAAGGCGATGGCGAACATGATGGCCATATAGGCCAGGGCGACGGCGGCAATCAGCCCGCTGGACAGCGACATGGGAACTCCCGGCAAAAGACACACGGGACTCCAGCCCGTTCGGACAGTCTCGCACGATGCACAGGCTGCGTCAGTGTCGACCATGGTCTCAGCGTGGCGGGGTGTCGCAGCGGGATATCGGCAGCGTGAATGCCGGTGCCACAGGCACCTTCGCCAGCCACGACAGGGGGGATTGGGTTAGCCTTGGCGCCTGACGTTCGACCGCCCCTGATTATCGAAGGATCGACCCCGCCATGAAGATCATCCGCAGCCAGTCCTTTACCGGTGACCGCCCTTGGGCGGCGCTGGATATCGCCAATATGAACGGCATCACCACCCGTTTGCACTGGACCGATCAGCCTTACATCTGGCACGTCAACGACGGCCAGGAAGTGTTTGTCGTGCTCGATGGGCAAGTACAGATGCGCTATCGGGAGAACGGTGTCGAGCAGGCCACGATGCTGGAGGTCGGCGATATCTTCTATGCAGCGGTGGGCACCGAGCACGTTGCCCATCCGCAAGGGCCGGCCCGGGTCCTGGTGATAGAGGCGGAGGGCAGTGTCTAGGCTCTATATCTGCAAAACAGATAACAGTTAGAGATATTACCCGTTATATAGATATTCGATTCAGTTCTACCATGGGCTCAACCTCACCCGAGGACAGGAGTTCATCATGCAATGCCCTAACAGCAGCCAAACCCTCGTTCGACCCTTGAGTCATTTGCACCATCCGCTGGAAGCCATTCGCCAGTTCACCCCGAACTGGTTTGCCGCCACCATGGGCACCGGGGTGCTGGCGTTGGCACTCGCCCAGCTGCCAGTTTCGATCCCCGGCGTGCATGCCTTCGCCGAAGGCCTGTGGATGTTCAATATCTTCCTGTTCCTGCTGTTCAGTGGTTTGTATGCAGCGCGCTGGGTACTGTTCTTCGACGAGGCGCGGAGGATTTTCGGGCACTCCACCGTGTCGATGTTTTTCGGCACCATTCCCATGGGACTGGCGACCATCATCAACGGCATGCTGGTGTTCGGTTTGCCCCGCTGGGGGCAGGGCGTGGTGCCAGTGGCCGAGGTGTTGTGGTGGCTGGACGTTGCGATGTCGCTGGCCTGCGGCATCCTGATCCCGTACATGATGTTCACCCGCCAGGAGCACAGCATCGACCAGATGACGGCCGTATGGCTGTTGCCCGTAGTGGCGGCAGAAGTCGCGGCAGCCAGCGGCGGGCTACTTGCACCGCACCTGGCCGACGCTCATGGGCAACTGGTGATGCTGACCACCAGCTATGTATTGTGGGCGTTCTCGCTGCCGGTGGCGTTCAGTGTGCTGACGATCCTCGTGTTGCGCATGGCCCTGCACAAGTTGCCCCACGAGAACATGGCGGCATCGAGTTGGCTGGCGCTGGGGCCGATTGGTACCGGGGCACTGGGTATGTTGCTGCTGGGCGGTGACGCGCCGGCGATCTTCGCCGCCAATGGGTTGCCGGGGATCGGTGAAGTGGCCGCCGGGTTGGGCCTGATCGCCGGGATCACGCTGTGGGGCTTTGGCCTGTGGTGGATGCTCATGGCCGTGCTGATCACCCTGCGTTACTTGCGTGAAGGCATCCCTTTCAACCTCGGCTGGTGGGGGTTTACCTTCCCGCTGGGGGTCTACTCGCTGGCGACGTTGAAACTGGCGAGCACGCTGAACCTGAGTTTCTTCAGTATTTTTGGCAGCGTATTGGTCATCGCATTGGCAGTGATGTGGTTGATCGTTTCCCGGCGCACGCTGCAGGGCGCCTGGCGTGGTGAGTTGTTTGTCTCGCCGTGCATCGCCGGTTTGAAGAAATAGTCAGCAAAGTTTAGCTATGGTTGTGGCCTGGATCGCTGTGTGACATTCCTATAAGAGCATCCAGGCCACTCAGGAACATGGAAGATGAGTCACCCCTCGCAGTTCACCTTGCTTCGCAAACGGCGGTTCCTGCCGTTTTTTGTCACCCAATCGCTCGGTGCGTTCAACGACAACCTCTTCAAGCAGTCGTTGATTCTCGCCATTCTGTACAAGCTGACCCTCGAAGGTGATCGTTCGATCTGGGTCAACCTCTGTGCGTTACTGTTCATCCTGCCGTTCTTTCTGTTCTCGGCGCTGGCTGGCCAGTTCGGTGAAAAGTTCGCCAAGGACGCGTTGATCCGCCTGATCAAGCTCGGTGAAATCGCCATCATGGCGGTCGGTGCCGTGGGTTTCCTGTTCGATCATCTTTGGCTGATGCTGCTGGCATTGTTCGCGATGGGCACTCACTCGGCGCTGTTCGGTCCGGTGAAGTACTCGATCCTGCCCCAGGCATTACGCGAAGAAGAACTGGTCGGCGGTAACGGCCTGGTGGAAATGGGCACCTTCCTGGCCATTCTGGCCGGGACCATTGGCGCCGGGATCATGATGTCGTCCAGTGACTACGCGCCCATCGTCTCCACGGCGATCATCGGTGTCGCCGTGCTGGGTTACCTGGCCAGCCGCGGCATTCCCCGTGCGGCGGCGTCCAGCCCGGAACTGCGGCTGGACTGGAATATTTTCCGGCAGTCCTGGGCGACCTTGCGCCTGGGCCTGGGGCAGACGCCAGCGGTGTCGCGCTCGATTGTCGGCAACTCGTGGTTCTGGTTCGTCGGGGCGATTTACCTGACGCAAATCCCGGCCTACGCCAAAGAGTGGATGCACGGCGACGAGACGGTGGTGACGCTGATTCTCACGGTGTTCTCGGTCGGTATCGCGCTGGGTTCGATGCTCTGTGAGAAGCTCTCCGGGCGCAAGGTGGAGATCGGCCTGGTGCCGTTTGGCTCCTTTGGCCTGACCGTATTCGGCTTGCTGCTGTGGTGGCACTCCGGCGGTATTGCGCCCAGCGAGCAGGGCCATGGCTGGGTCGAAGTGCTTGGTTTCGGCCACGCCTGGTGGGTGCTGCTGGATATTCTCGGCCTGGGGGTCTTCGGCGGCTTCTACATCGTGCCGCTGTATGCGCTGATCCAGTCGCGCACCGCGGAACACGAACGAGCGCGGGTGATCGCGGCCAACAACATCCTCAACGCGCTGTTCATGGTGGTTTCGGCGATCGTCTCGATGGTGTTGCTCAGCCTCGCTGAACTGTCCATCCCTCAGCTGTTCCTGGTGGTGTCACTGCTCAACATCGGCGTGAATGCCTATATCTTCAAAATCGTCCCCGAATTCAGCATGCGCTTCATGATCTGGCTGCTCAGTCATTCCATGTACCGCGTGCAGCATCGCAACCTCGAGTTGATTCCCGATGAGGGGGCCGCGTTGCTGGTGTGCAATCACGTTTCGTTCGTCGACGCGTTGCTGATTGGGGGCGCAGTGCGTCGGCCGATTCGCTTTGTGATGTATTACAAGATCTACAACCTGCCGGTGCTGAACTTCATCTTCCGTACCGCCGGGACGATTCCGATTGCCGGGCGTCAGGAAGATATCCAGATCTACGAAAGCGCCTTCAAGCGCATTGCCCAGTACCTGAAGGACGGCGAGTTGGTGTGCATCTTCCCGGAAGGCAAGTTGACCGCCGATGGCGAGATCGATGAGTTCAAGGGCGGGCTGACGCGGATTCTGGAAGAGACACCGGTGCCGGTGATTCCATTGGCCCTGCAGGGGCTGTGGGGCAGTTTCTTCAGTCGCGATCCGGACAAGGGCTTTTTCCACCGTTTGTGGTCACGGGTGACCCTGGTCGCCGGTCCGCCGATGGCGGCGCAAGTAGCGCAGCCGGCGCAGTTGCAGGCGGCGGTGGGGGAGTTGCGGGGAGCGGTTCGTTGAGGGATGCCGGATAAAAAAACGCCCGCAATCCGCGGGCGTTTTTGTGTGTCAGGCGGCGCTGACTTTCAAACCGACCAACCCGGCAATGATCAGTGCGACGCTGGCCAGGCGGAACAACGCCATGGACTCACCGAACAGGATGATCCCGGCGATCACCGTGCCTATGGCGCCGACACCGGTCCAGATCGCATAGGCCGTGCCCAGCGGCAATTCCTTCATCGCCAGGCCCAGCAGGCCAAGGCTGATGGCCATGGCGATAACGGTCAGGGCGGTGGGAAGAGGGCGCGTGAAGCCGTCGGTGTACTTCAGGCCAACGGCCCAGCCGACTTCAAACAGGCCAGCGAAAAACAGAATGATCCAGGACATGGAAACCTCCATCGATTGATGGGGCCGTCCCCAGATTAATGATTCGATCGAGCCGCGAGGTCGTCCTCGCGATGCGCAGTATAGTGCCCATTATTAACCTGGCGATCAAGTTACGTGGGTAATCTGTTGCCGGTCATGTGCAAACGCCACCGAAGCGGTGGCGTTTGCACGGGGCCTGTCAGGCTTCGTCTGTATCGACGAATCAGATGCCTTGCGGAGTCTCTTCACCGCCCAGTGCTTCAACCAGCGCCGGGAGGAAATCGCCGAAAGTCAGCATCATCAGGGTGAAGCTGGCATCCAGTTGGCCAAGGGCCTCATCGCCGCCGTCCTGTTCAGCCTGGTCCTGCAGCAGGTCTTCGAATTTCAGGCGCTTGACCACCATCTTGTCGTCGAGCACGAAAGACAGCTTGTCTTGCCAGGCCAGGGACAGCTGAGTCACCACTTTGCCAGTGCTCAGGTGCAACTGGATTTCTTCGCTGGTCAGGTCCTGACGCTTGCAGCGCACGATGCCGCCGTCTTCGTGGGTGTCGCGCAGTTCGCACTCGTCCAGCACAAAGAAGTCGTCCGCGGCTTTCTGGGTGGTGACCCACTCCGTCATGGTCGCGGTCGGGGACATCTTCACGGTCAGTGGGCGCACGGGCAGTGAGCCGATCACTTCGCGCAGGGTGGAGAGCAGGTCTTCGGCACGTTTCGGGCTGGCCGAGTTGACCAGGATCAGGCCCTGTTTCGGCGCAATGGCGGCGAAGGTCGAGGAGCGACGGATAAAGGCGCGCGGCAGGAAGGCCTGGATGATTTCATCCTTGATCTGATCACGCTCCTTCTTATAGACCTTGCGCATTTGCTCGGCTTCGATCTCTTCGACCTTTTCCTTGACGGCGTCACGTACGACGCTGCCTGGCAGAATGCGTTCTTCCTTGCGTGCGGCAATCAGCAGGAAATCGCCGCTGACATGCACCAGTGGGGCATCTTCGCCTTTGCCGAACGGCGCGACGAAACCGTAGGTGGTCAACTCCTGGCTTGCACATGGACGCGCCAGTTTGGTGGCCAGTGCAGTTTCCAGCGCCTCAGCATCAAAAGGCAGATCTTGGGTCAGGCGATAGATAAGCAGGTTTTTGAACCACATGGGGTGAGTCTCTCCTTTATACAAAGGGGGGCATTATTCTCCGCGCGGCGTCATAGGCCAACCCTTCGCTAAGCCTTTGGAAGGCCTGAGAAAATTATTTAAAAAAGTGCTTGCCAGAGGTTGGGTCGCTCCGTAGAATGCGCGCCACACCGAAGCGAAGGGTGATTAGCTCAGCTGGGAGAGCGTCTGCCTTACAAGCAGAATGTCGGCGGTTCGATCCCGTCATCACCCACCATTCGTTTCAAGTGTTACGCGCAGCGGTAGTTCAGTCGGTTAGAATACCGGCCTGTCACGCCGGGGGTCGCGGGTTCGAGTCCCGTCCGCTGCGCCATATTCGGTAACCTGGAACGCTGAACGCCAGGTCACCACGGAAAAGCCCGCTCACGCGGGTTTTTTTCTGTCTGTTGTTCCTGCAGGATGCATCGTTTCACCGGTTTTCAGATTTTTTGAAAAATATTTCAATTAAATCAACACTTTATGAAAACCTGTGGCATAATGTGCCCCGCAACGAAGGTAAAGGGTGATTAGCTCAGCTGGGAGAGCGTCTGCCTTACAAGCAGAATGTCGGCGGTTCGATCCCGTCATCACCCACCATTTACTTTCAACGCTACGCGCAGCGGTAGTTCAGTCGGTTAGAATACCGGCCTGTCACGCCGGGGGTCGCGGGTTCGAGTCCCGTCCGCTGCGCCATATTCGGTAACCTGGAACACTGAACGCCAGGTCACCACGGAAAGCCCGCTCAATGCGGGCTTTTTGCTGTCTGGGGTTTGCTCAAGGCAAGCGCTTGCCGCCTGTCGAGTCCCCCGCAACGGCCTGTTTCCTGCCTTTCCCCCCAATTCCTGCACATGCCCGGTCATTCGATTGTCCGGCATACACGCTCTCCAATGATTCATGTCAACGGCCACCCCGGCCAATTCCTATAGAAACAAAGTGGGACTTGCAGGTCCCGGTTCTTGGCTGATGAGCCGATAAAAACCAATAGGAAACTGGCCAACGGGACGACCCGTCGCCAGACCCAAAAGGGGTGTTTCAATGGATCTGAATTTGCCGCGACTGGCCATGCTGGTCTCGTCGTTGTTGTTTGTGCATCAACTCAACGCCAGTGAGCCGGCTTCGGCAGCGGCAACCCAGCCTGGTACGCTGATCGAGCAGGGCAAGTATGTCGCCCAGCTCGGCGACTGCATTGCCTGCCACACCGCCAAGGGTGGCGCGGTCATGGCCGGTGGCCTGGAGTTGAAAACACCGATGGGCACGCTGTACTCCAGCAACATTACCCCGGACCCGGAGACCGGAATCGGCCGCTATACGTTCGAGCAGTTCGACCGTGCCATGCGTGAAGGTGTCACGCCGGCGGGCGATAACCTTTACCCGGCAATGCCTTATCCGTCCTACGCGAAAATGAGCGAAACGGACATGCGGGCCCTGTATGCCTATCTGCTGCAAGGGGTCACCCCTGTCAAACAGGCCAATCTACAGGCGGACATGAGCTGGCCGTTCAACCAGCGCTGGGGGCTGTGGTTCTGGAATCGGCTGTTTGTCGATCACACGCCCTTCGTACCCGACCCGGCCAAGGATCAGCGAGTGAACCGTGGCGCCTATCTGGTGCAGGGCCTGGGGCACTGTGGTGCTTGCCATACGCCGCGAGGCATTGCCTTCCAGGAGAAGGCCATGAGCGATGCCGGTTCCAGCGGCGAGCACTATCTGGCCGGGGAAACCGTGGAACAGTGGCGCGCGCTCAGCTTGCGTAACCTGTGGACCGTCGACGACACGGTGCAATTGCTCAAGACCGGGCAAAATCGCTTTGCCACGGTGTCGGGCAACATGGCTGAGGTGATCCATCACAGCACCCAGCATTTTACCGACGACGATCTGATCGCGATCGCGACCTACCTCAAGTCCCTGCCGGCCGGCAAAGATGACTTGCCGCCGCAAGCCCTGCCGCTTGCCCCGGCTGAACCTCCGGCGACGCTGTTCAGCAGCCGCGGCGGCCTGGGCTACACGCAGTTTTGTGCCGACTGTCATCGTCCGGACGGTGGCGGTGTGAATGCGATGTTCCCGCCGCTGGCGGGTAATCCGAGCGTAGCCTCGGCCGACCCGGCGTCGTTACTGCACATCACCCTGACGGGCTGGAAAACCGCCGAAACCCTGACCCACCCCCGGGTCTATACCATGCCCGGGTTTGCCCGGCTGTCCGATCAGGAAATCGCCGAAATCCTCAGTTTCGTGCGCGCAAGCTGGGGCAACAGTGGCTCGGCGATCAGCGCCGCCCAGGTCAAACAGATGCGCGGGCAGCTCAAGCCGGTCACCGACCCTTCAACCTTTGAAACGCCTCGCCTGGCCGACATGCTGGTCGCGCCCAATGCGCAGCAGGTGGTGCGTGGCATGCGCCTGCACCTGCAAACCAAGGCTCTGTTGCCGGACAACGTGGGCAACGCCCTGAACTGCACCAGTTGCCATCTCAACGCGGGCACCGTCGCGGACGGCTCGCCCTTTGTCGGAGTGTCGGCATTCTTCCCGGGTTACGCGCCGCGCGCGGGCCGGCAGATCACCCTGGCCGACCGGATCAATGGTTGCTTCCGGCGCTCGATGAATGGGCAACCGCTTCCCGTACAGTCGGCGGACATGCAGGCGATGATTGCCTACTTCGACTGGATGAAGCGCAACACCCTGCCCGGGGACAAAGTTGCCGGGCGTGGCGTCGGCAAAGTCGACACGGCGATCAAGCCCGACCGGGACAACGGTCAACGGGTGTATGCCAAGCAATGTGCGGTGTGTCATGGCGCAGCGGGCGAAGGCCTGAAGCGTGCCAATGGAGAGTGGGTGTTCCCGCCGCTCTGGGGCGACGAGTCGTTCAATATCGGCGCGGGCATGGCGCGGACCTACACCGCCGCGGCGTTCGTCAAACGCAACATGCCAGTGGGCTTTCACGAGCAGTTCCCGCTGGGGCAGGGTGGGCTTTCCGATCAGGAGGCGGTGGACGTCGCGGAGTACTTCTCGCATCAGCCTCGTCCGGACTTCCCGGACAAGGTCAAGGACTGGCCTGAGGGTGGCAAGCCGGTTGACGCGCGCTACTGAGCCTTGATGGGGCTGAAGCCGGCACTGTGGACAGGCCGGCTTCAGGTTGCGCTATTGTTCGGCGTTGCGCGCGTGCCGGTAGTCGCTGACGGCTTCATACACCGCTTTGCGCAATCGGTTGATGCCGCCAATCGGGCGATGGGCTTCAAGGCCGAACCAGGGGTTGAATGACCGGTTGTCGCATTGCAGATTCTGCGCCGGCGTGTCGAAGTCCTGGGCGGGAATCCTGATCCGTGCCACGGTTTCAAACGGTGCATCGCTTTCGCGCCATTCAATGCTGGTGTCTTCGATCGGCATGTACTGGCTCGGGTCCTGGCGCTGGATCTGCAGGACAAAGCAGGCCGGAACCCGATCCGTCGACAGTTGTTGGGTCAGTGCACTGCGCAGGAAGTTGGGCAGTGCCTGATTCTGCGGGGGCAGGGTGTAGACCGGGCAGTTGTCCGGGTCCGGCGCGACACGAAATTTCGCATTGGCGCTGCCGAACTTGTAGGGTGACACCGAAAAGTAGGTGGTCTGGGTCGGGCTGGCCGGTGCGGGCGCCAGTGTCGCCAGGGCGATGAACAGGTGGCGAACCTGCCAGGTCCGGGGATCCCAGCCGGGGAAAAACGCCATCACTTTCTTGCCGTCAGCCTGCGCGGCGACGTTCTGACGGTATTCGGCGACATCGCTGACGAAGAAGTTCGGGTGATTGAACATCACGAAATCCTGTTCGCCACGGCTTTGCCGATCCTTGAGCAACTGCGTACCCGGCACATCGAGCAATTTGATCGCCATGCCCCGGGCATCGCGCAGGCTGTCGAATTGCGGGTAGGGGCTGCCATTGGACAGGCGCAGGGTGGCTTGCCAGGTCTTGCCGGCCTCGCTGAAAACGCCCTGGCGCAGTTCGGGCGTCAGGTCCCCCAGGACCTGGACTTCAGCGTTCAGGCAGCCGTGAGCCTTGGCGTGGGCGTCACGCAAGTAGCGGGTGTTCTCCCGGTGCGAGTCGACGATGCGCACGGCCGTCTGAATGACATCCCGGGTCATCGCCGCTTCGTCGGCGGGTATCTGCTCCAGGGCAGACACGGGCCCACGGTGCTGCCAGGCAGACCAGCCGGTTGCCACGGCCCAGCCCAGCAGGCCGAGGCCCACCACAAACAGCACGGCCTTGCCCAGCAGAACGCACATGCGCAACCACAGTGTCATCAACATGCAAAACTCCTTGGGTCCAAATCGAGGGTCATGGCAGTTGCGCCTCCAGCGGACCGCCAAGCACTTTCAGGTACTCCAGCAGTGCCCAGCGCTCCTGTGGTTGCAGCAAGCGTCCGATGACCCCGTTGCCGCGTTCGCCGGCACGGAATTCGTGACCGCTGTTGTGGTTGCCGGTGATTCGCGTGTCGAACTCAAAGCCGTTGGCAAAGGCTTGGGTGCGATACCCCAGATGCTTGGGGTCGTACTCGAAGGTGCCTTTATAGAAAGTGCTCGCCCGTTCATCCTGGGGTGAGAGCAGCTGGTAAATGCTTGGCACCGATCCGTTATGCAGGAAGGGCGCCGTTGCCCATACACCCGCCAGGGGCCGGGCTTTGTAGGCAGTCTTTTCGCGCACCCCGATCGGCAGGCCAAAACCGTCCATGGCCGGACGTTCCTCGGGCGTGACACTGGCTTCGCGGTAAGCGCGGCGCTCAACGAAAGCGGTGACGTAGGCCAGGCCTTTGGCGACCGAGAGCTGGCTCAGGTCCAGCGGTTCCTCGGGCGCGGGCTGCAGCTTGACATCAAGGTTGGCCAGTTCCGCCGGGTCCCATTGCAATGAACGGAGATCGAACCGGTGGTTGGCAATATTGTTGGCCGCACCCGGGTCGGTGCCAATCACCTCGACCGGGAGCATTTTCAGTTTCTTCTCCGGTCGCCCGTTGGCCTGGGCCACGCTCGGAACATGGCAGCCAGCGCAGTTTTCGGCGAACAGCGCACGCCCCTGGGCCGCCAGCGGCTTGTCGATTTCGCCAAACAGTGTTTCGGGCCAGGCGGGCGGCTGGAGGCGTTTGAGGGTTTCTTCGATCAGGTGCAAGTCACGCACACGGACGCTGGAGGGGTAGCGGTCGTCGCCCTTGAGCGGCTGGCCATTGGCATCGAAGAAGTTCAGCGTCGCACCGACACCCAGGGCTTCGCCGACATTGCGTGCCATCGGTTGCTGGGCCGAGCCGTTCCATTGCACCCAGTCGAAAGTCCAGATGTCCCAGAGCTGCGGATAGTCCACCGGGGCGTTGGCGACGCGGTAGTTGTCGGGGGAAATGGCGTCGCCGAAGGCGGCGTTGGCGATACGTCCGAACGCGTCGGTGCGCCCGGGGCCTTCTTCGGTCGGGTAGAGACCGCGATGGGTATCGTTCCAGGCGACGCCGAGGAAGATGTCCAGTGACGTCTTGACGTCCTGGCGCAGTTGCGAGTGCCCGGCGTCGTAGTCCTGGCCCAGCACATTGCGGGCGAAACGCTCGAATTTCCACGGGTTGTAGTAGGTCGAGGCCAGGCTGGCGACCAGCGCCTGGCCGAAGCTGCCGCCTCGCAGTGTCGGAACGCTGGAGGGCAGTACATGTTGTGCGGTACCGCCATCGATACGCACGGCCTGGCCTTTGAATCGCAGTTCTCCGGTGTGGCAGGCGGCACAGGTAATATCCAGAAACTCTTCTTTGCTGCCGGAATTCTGATGGCGGGTGAAGCCTACCGGCAGGTTTCCAGGGTTGCCTGGCGTGGCTTTTTGCGCCGGATCCACCAGGAAGCCGAAGCGCGCCAGGTACTCGGGCGCGGCGAAGCGTTGCTGCGAAAACGGCAGTTCAAGGGCGTTGAACCAGGTGTAGCGCAAGCCCTTGACCTGGGTACCCTGGGGCGTGAAATAGAACGTCTGACGGTCGTCGGCGCTCCATTGCGGCAGGTAATGCACCTGCTGGGCGGGCGTATAGACCGGTAGTTTCGGGTTGGCAACGTAGTACAGCACCACGGCCAGCGCGACCAGCAGCAGGGCCGCGATCAGTAACAGCACACGGAAAAAGAGGCGCAAGATAAACATCCTTGTCGATTAAGTATTTTGTTATGCCTGAGGCGTAGTTCAGCAGCAAGTAGCCATTACGCCAGATGTCGTGCGAATCGGCATCCGCAACCATAGGGGTAGGCTGACAGAAATTTCATGCTCCAACCTGAGTAAAACGCGTTAAAAGACCTGAACTTATCGGACGTTTCCTGCTCTCATGCCGGTAGCCATTGGTCGTGGCGGCCTGATAAGCTCGCGGCTTTACTCGATTGCCCTTTAGGCGCATGAACAAGGAAATAGCATGAAACAGCATCGGTTGGCGGCGGCGGTGGCCCTGGTTAGCCTGGTACTTGCGGGTTGTGACTCGCAGACCAGCGTTGAGCTGAAAACCCCGGCGCAAAAAGCTTCCTACGGTATCGGCCTGAACATGGGCAAGAGCCTGGCACAGGAAGGTATGGATGATCTGGATTCCAAAGCTGTAGCCCAAGGCATCGAAGATGCCATCGGCAAGAAAGAACAGAAGCTCAAGGACGATGAACTGGTCGAAGCTTTCGCTGCGCTGCAAAAGCGCGCTGAAGAGCGTATGGCCAAGATGAGCGAAGAGTCGGCTGCCGCCGGCAAGAAATTCCTCGAAGACAATGCCAAGAAAGCCGGTGTGACCACCACGGCTTCCGGCTTGCAGTACGAAGTCGTCAAGAAGGCCGATGGCGCTCAGCCCAAGCCGACCGACGTGGTGACTGTCCACTACACCGGCACCCTGACCAACGGCACCGTTTTCGACAGCTCCGTCGAGCGTGGCAGCCCGATCGACCTGCCGGTCAGCGGCGTGATCCCGGGTTGGGTTGAAGGCTTGCAACTGATGCACGTCGGCGAGAAGTACAAACTGTACATTCCTAGCGAACTGGCCTACGGCGCACAAAGCCCTAGCCCGGCAATCCCGGCCAACTCGGTGCTGGTATTCGACCTGGAACTGCTGGCGATCAAAGATCCTGCCAAGCAAGACGCCGAGAAGTAATCAGCGTCCGGCATGACAACAACGCCCCGCTCATCCGGGGCGTTGTTGCATCTGGTGTCCGGTGGCCGGGGATTCGATTGAATGGATGCCCTGGGCTGGCGTCATAGCACTGAAAGGACTGCCGATAGCCCCGGCAGGTTGCCAAGTCAATGAATTATTAGGTTTTTTTATGTGAGTAAAAAACGCCCGATCTGACCGGGGGCCTTGTAAAACGGGGCTTTGAGGCGTGAAATAGGGCTCTGTTCACAAGGTTATCCACAATTTGTGTGGATAACATTTCAGTGGAGGGATGATGAAAACACCTTGGAGTTTCGCTCGGTTTCTGCCGTTGGCCGGTCAATTGATCAGTCGTGGACGTCTGCCGACACTGCTGTTCGCAGTGGCCAGCAAGGGCGCCAATCAAGGCTGGCGGCTGGGTAAGCTCAAGGATGACCTGCGCTTGCTGCAGGCACTGTGCCTGGCGTACTGGCGTGGCGAGTACCGTGCCATCAGCCCCAAGGCGTTGGTGGCGGTGGTAGCGGGGCTGATGTATTTCCTCAGCCCGATTGATGCCATTCCTGATTTCCTTCCCCTGTTCGGCATGTTCGATGACATCGCCGTGCTCGCCTGGTTGATGAAAACCCTGGCCGATGAACTGAATGCTTTCCGTGCCTGGCGCAACCGTCAGCGGCCGGAAAAACTGGCCGTGGTGGAGCGGTTGCCCGATACGCCGGAGCAACTGCAACTGCAGGGCCCGAAAAAAACCTGAGCCGAATCAGGTTCATCTGCAGATTGATCCCCCCTCGCGACCTTGGCGGCTGTTAGGATTACACTTCTAAGGAAAAGTGCCGACTCGCTAAGTGTTGTTGTCCTACGGGGTAGTCATGGATATTCAGATCATTGCACGTGATGGCGAGCCCGAGTATGCGGTGTTGCCATGGGCTCAGTATCAAGCGTTATTGAAAGCAGCAGGCGTTAGCGAATCACCCGCACGTGAAGCAACGGCTCATCACGTGTCCACTGCAGACCAGGAGCTTCCCGGTCTGGATCAACTACGCAGTTTGCGTGAAGCAAAGGGCATCGCGATCGAAGCGTTGGCCCGCACGGTAGGCATCAGTCCTTCTTACCTGGCCCTGATTGAAAGCGGCGAGCGTCAACCTGACGCTGCGATCCGCCGCAGCCTGGCCTGGGAGTTGAAGGTGCAGGGATGGAGGGATGAATCGTGAGTGTGCGAATCAGTCGTCAACACTGGGATGGTCTATTGGGCGAGCTGGACCAGGCCCGTCGACAGCGCCACCTGCTGACTTATCGTGCGTTGCTCGAACGCTTGCAACTCCCCACGCCGGCCATGCAAACCCTGACCGCGGCCCTTGAGCACCTGGCGGCCCTGGATGCCAAGGCCGAGCAGCCCTTGCGCAGTTCGCTGGTGATCAGCCAGGGCGCCAGTCGCCTGCCGCGCACCGGTTTCTTCGAATGTGTCGAGCGCCTGGGACGATTTTCCGGGCCGTCCGATGGCGTCGCGGCGGCATCCTGGCATGCCTCGGAAGTGGTTCGGGTGTTTGAATACGAATACCCTGAATCCGCGGAGGCCTGAGTGTTTCTACGACTCAAGGCGCATCTCGGTTACTGGCTGGCACGCCGGTTGTTTCACTGGTCGTGGTTCGTGCGCCAACCGCGCGGCTGGCACTGGCTCGAGGGCCAGTTCGCACGCATGGCCAACCTGGGAGATGTCGGCGCCCAGAGCTTCTATGGGCACATCCTGACGTTTCGCGGTGTTGGCCTTGGTGCTCGTGAGGAGGGCGTGCGCTTGCTGCGCCTGGCAGCCTTGGCGGGCGATGGCAAAGCAGCCTATCAGGTAGGCGTGATCAGCCTGGCCGGAACGCCGGGCAAGGCTCCGGACGCTGCCGAGGCAGCGCGCTGGTGGCGGATGGCAGCCAAGGCCGGGCATCCCCTGGCCGAGCACAAGCTCAAGGCGCTGGAGCCCGGTTCGCACTAGCCGTGCCGGCGCTGGCGATCTTGCGGGCGTCCGGGTTTTCAGGCGCTTGCCAGGCTATCAATCACATGCACGCTATACCCCGGCACATGCTTGGCGTGGTGCTTGGCATGTGACGCCAGCTCCGCCAAGCGGCTGGCATCGAGTTGTCCGCAGGCCTCTGGATGCAAGTGCACGACGCCGATGGACAGGGACAACAACGCATATTCCTGGCGTATGCCCTGGCGATTGACGGCGATAAAGCACCCTGCCTCCAGGTGCTCGGCGCGGTAGAAGCGCCGACACTGACGGTGGAAGTCGTCGTGCAATTGGCCCAGGCGTTTTTGCCAGTCTTCCGGGCCCAGTACCAGCAGGAAGTCATCGCCGCCGATATGGCCGACGAAGTCGCGGCCGGGATCGATGCATTCGTTCAGGCATTGCGCCAGGCAGAGCAGGACTTCGTCGCCACGCCCGTAGCCATAGATATCGTTGAATGGCTTGAAACTGTCGATGTCGACGTAGCAGATCACCGACTCGCAGCGCTGTTGCAGCAACCGGGTCAGGCACTGCTGGATGGGCACATTGCCCGGTAGCAGGGTCAGCGGGTTGGCGTATCGGGCCTGCTGGATCTTCAGTTCGGTTATCAGTTTAAGCACGTCGATCACCCGTCCCAGCCCCAGGTAGCGACCGTTGAGGGTGATAATGAAGTCTTCTTCGATGCGCTGGCGAGCGCGGCTGGTGATCAGGCGGCTGACCTGTTGCAGCGACTGGCTGAACTCCACGGCGAGGAAATCATCGTTCATCAGGCGGCTGATGGGTTTGCGGGCGAACAGGTCGGTGGCAAACGGCTTGAGCAGTGCGTCCGAGAGCGAATGGCGGTGAACGATGCCGCAGGGGTGGCTCTGCTCGTCGAGCACCGCCAGCGAGTTCAGGTTGGCTTGGCGGCGAAAGGCTTCGAGCACGTTGGCCGTTGGCGTGTCGTGGCGCACGGCGGGTTGCTCGTTGAGCAAGGCGCTGAGGTCGCGCAGATCATCGTTGAGCGCCACGGTACTGCTGTCATGCCTGGGCAGCAGGTTGCGGGCTTCCTGTGGTGGATGTTCCTGCGGGCGGCACACCAGGTAGCCCTGGACCAGGTCGACGCCCATTTCGCTCAGCACCGCGAGTTCTTCCGGTAACTCGATACCTTCGGCAATTACCTGGGCCCGCGAGGCTTTGGCGATTTGCAGGATCGAGCCGACGAACTCGCGCTTGAGGGCGTCCAGGTGAATGCCGTCGATGAAATGCCGGTCGATCTTCACATACTCCGGACGTAGTTCCGACCACAGCCGCAGGCTGGAATAGCCGGCCCCCAAGTCATCGAGGGCAATCGAAAATCCCATCGACCGATAGTGATGCAGCGCGTTTTGCAGCAGCTGGAAATCATCGGTCGGTGTTTGTTCGGTCAACTCGATGACCACCTGGCTCGGCGGGATGCCGAACTCCTGGAGCATTTGCAGGGTTCTGCCGGGCTGATGGCCGGTTTCGAGCAGGGATTCGGGGGAGATGTTGAGAAACAGCTTGCCTGGCAACCGTTGCTCACTGAAGCGGCGGCAGGCGCTGTGCCGGCAGGCGATCTCCAGTTCGCTGAGGCGCCCGGCCTGGCGGGCCACGGAGAACAGGGCGAGCGGGGAGTGCAGGGGGGTGTTGGAGGGGCCTCGGCTGAGGGCCTCATAACCGAGAATGCGTCGTTCAGAGAGCGAAACGATGGGCTGGAACAGACTGTGCAAGGCCCCTTGAGCCAGAATTGAACTCAAGGCACTCAGCTGTTCGGTGGTGGTCATGGCAATCTCTGGCGATAAAAAAAGGACCGGGTCCGCCTTTGTTGGAAGGCAGACCCAGTCCTGTATTTCACGACAGATCGATGACTGTTTGATGACGTTCCAGGGGGAGCGTCAACATTGAATTGCCATCACTTCTTGGCGCTGGCGACCGCCGTGTTCAGCTTCAAGTAATCCAGGAGAATCCGCCCGGTTTCGCTCAGGTAGGCATCGTCTTCCGGCTTGGTCTTGTCTGGCTCGGCGGCGATGGCGTCTTCGTCTTCTTTCTTCAACTCTTTGAGCGGCGCTTCACCCTTGGCCTTGCGACGCAGGTTTTCCATCGCCAACTGCTTGGCCTCGATGTCAGCGTGCTGAGCCCGGCGTTCGGCCTCGTTGAGGCTGACGGTTTTTTCCGTCATCAGCTTCTGGGCCAGTGCCAGTCTGTCACGGATGAACACGAACTCTGCGTCCTTGTCCGTGCGCGCGTCATGCTCGGCCTTGAGCTGGGCGAGGAAGGGCTTGAACGGGTCGACGGCAGGCTTGATCGCAGGCCGAATGGTGTCCCACGGCATCGCTTCGGGCAGGGCGCTTTCGCCGATTTCCTTGGTGTCGATCAGCGACGGGTAGTCGATGTCCGGCAGTACGCCCTGATGCTGGGTGCTCTGGCCGGAAACCCGGTAGAACTTGGCCAGGGTCAGTTTCAGTTCGCCATGGTTCAGCGGCTGAATGGTCTGCACGGTGCCTTTGCCGAAGGTCTGGCCGCCGATGATCATCGCACGGTGGTAATCCTGCATGGCGCCGGCAAAAATCTCCGAGGCGGACGCAGACAGACGGTTGACCAGCAACACCAGCGGGCCTTTGTAGAAGGCGCCAGGGTTTTCGTCTTCCAACACGTCGACCCGGCCATCGGCATTGCGGACCAGCACGGTCGGGCCCTTGTCGATGAACAGGCTGGTCAGTTCGGTGGCTTCCTGCAGGGAACCGCCACCGTTGTTGCGCAGGTCGATGACGACGCCGTCGACTTTTTCCTTCTGCAGTTCGGTCAGCAGTTTCTTGACGTCGCGGGTGGTGCTCTTGTAGTCCGGATCACCGGCACGGAACGCCTTGAAGTCCAGGTAGAAGGCCGGGATCTCGATGACGCCCAGCTTGTAGTCCTTGCCGTCCTGCTTGAGGTTCAGCACGGACTTTTTCACGGCCTGGTCTTCGAGCTTCACCGCTTCGCGGGTGATCGGCACGATCTTGCTGGTCTGGTCGTTCGGTGCGTTGCTGGCCGGAATCACTTCTAGGCGCACCACGGTCCCTTTTGGCCCGCGGATCAGCTTGACCACTTCGTCCAGGCGCCAGCCGACCACGTCGACCATCTCTTTGTTGCCCTGGGCAACGCCGATGATCTTGTCGGCCGGGGCGACCATCTTGGTCTTGTCGGCCGGACCTGCCGGTACCAGGCGCACGACTTTTACCTGATCGTTGTCGCTCTGCAACACGGCGCCGATGCCTTCGAGGGACAGGCTCATGTTGATGTCGAAGTTTTCCGCGTTATCCGGTGACAGATAGTTGGTGTGCGGGTCGTAGGACATGGCGAACGTATTGATGTACGCCTGGAAGATATCTTCCGCGCGGGTCTGCCCCAGGCGCGACAGCTGGTTCTTGTAGCGCTTGGTCAGGGTTTCCTGAATCTGTTTCGAGTCCTTGCCGGCGATCTTCATGCGCAGCACTTCGTCCTTGACGCGTTTGCGCCACAGGTCGTCGAGCTCGGCAGTGGAGGTGAGCCACGGAGCGTCCTTGCGATCGATCAGCAAGGTTTCCTTGGGGGTGAAGTCGATTTTGTCGACACCTTTGTTCAGCTCGACCAGGGCGAACTCCAGACGCGCTTTGACGCGGTCCAGATAACGCTTGTAGATCGTGAACCCGGCGTTCAGGTCGCCGCTTTTGAGGAAGTCGTCAAACTGGGTTTTCCATTTGTCGAATTCGGCGATATCGCTGGCCATGAAGTAGCTGCGCGACGGATCCAGCAGCTTCAGGTAGCTGTCATAGATGATCAGCGAACGGGCGTCATCCAGGGGCGGCTTGCTGTAATGATGGCGCTTGAGCAACTCGACGACGTTCAGGCTGGCAATCACCTCGTCACGACCGGGCTGAAGCTTGTCCCAACTATTGGCTGCGAACGTATCGGGCGCGAGCGACAAGCTGCCCAGGCCAATGAATAGAGCGAGTGCGGTGCTGGAGAACAAATGCTTCATGCCGATTCGACGCGGGGACAATTGATAACGCATATTAGGCCGTCTTTGAAGTCGCCGGTTCCACAAGAACCGGTCGCATAATGCAAAAAACCCGGTGCTATAGCACCGGGCTCAGTCCAGACTCACTATGGAGGCACTGTGAAGGCATTGCAAGGCGTTGACGGACATGTGGCGTGGGTTGAAGCGCCAACACCGGTCTGTGATGTGGGGCAGGTTCGCATTCGCGTGGCGGCTGCGGGCTTGAATCGGGCGGACTTGCTGCAGAGGGCCGGGCTCTACCCTGCGCCCCCCGGGGCCAGCCAGGTGTTGGGGCTGGAGTGTTCCGGGGTGATCAGTGAGGTCGGCCCGGGATCTTCCTGGCAGGTCGGTGATCGTGTGTGTGCGCTACTGGCCGGCGGCGGGATGGCTGAAGAGGTGGTGGTCGACGCTCGTCACGTATTACCGGTGCCAGAGGGCTTGTCGCTGACCGAAGCGGCAGCCTTGCCCGAGGTGTATAGCACGGCCTGGTTGAACCTGTTTCAGCTGGCGGCACTCAAGCCGGGTGAAAAGGTGTTGTTGCATGCCGGGGCCAGTGGTGTTGGTTCAGCCGCCATTCAGCTGTGCAAGGCGTTTGGCAACCCGTGCTGGGTCAGTGTCGGTTCCACCGACCGCCTGGCCTACTGCCAGGCGCTGGGCGCGCAAGGTGGCGTCGTGCGCACCGATGGCCTGGAAGGCTTGAGCGAGCTGGGGCCCTTCGACGTGATTCTCGACGCGGTGGGGGCCAACTATGCCGAGTTGAACCTGAAGGTATTGGCGCGTGATGGACGTTGGGTGTTGATCGGCTTGATGGGCGGTCGCGAGACCCGGCTGGACCTGGCGCAAGTTCTGGCCAAGCGGATCCAGCTGGTGGGTTCGACCTTGCGCAATCGCGACGATCAGTTCAAGGCTGATCTGTTCAGCGATCTGAGCGCGCATGTCTGGCCACTGTTCACCGAAGGGCGCCTGAGCCCGCAACTGGCCAGGGCCTTCCCGATCCAGGACGCCGAAGCGGCGTTTGCCGAGCTGGCGAGCAACCAGGTGTCGGGCAAGCTGGTGCTGGTGATCGACGAGAGCCTGGCCTGAAGGTGGCGAGGGAGCTTGCTCCCGCTGGAGCGCGAAGCGCTCCCAAAACCGGCCGCTGCGTGACCGAGCGGGAGCAGGCGCCCTCGCCACAGGGTTTGCTTACTTCCAGAGATGGATCGGCCAGCCGGCCTTTTCGGCGTGTTCTTGCAGTACCGGGTCCGGGTTGACCACATGGGGATGGTCGACCTTGAGCAGCAACGGCAGGTCGTTGCGTGAGTCCGAATAAAAGCTCGCGCCTTCAAGGTTTTCCTCTTCGGCGTCCAGCCATTCCAGCAGGCGCACGATCTTGCCTTCGCGGTAGGTCAGGGTGCCAACGGTCTGGCCGCTGTAGACCCCTTGCCGCACGTCCAGCTCGATGCCGAGAATCTCGTCGATACCCAGGCGATCGGCAATCGGCCCGACCAGGTGGGTGCCCGAGGCGGAGATGACCAGGATCCGGTCGCCGGCCTTGCGGTGGGTGGCAATGGTCCGGGTGGCGTCGCTGAAGATGATGGGCTCGATGAAGTCTTCCACCCAGGGCTCGACCAGGTGCCGGATTTCTTCCGGTGTCCGGCCGATCAAGGGTTCCAGGCTGAACGCCATGTACTCCTCCATTCGCAGCTTGCCGTGACTGTAGGCGTCCATCAGCGCGTTGTTCTGGCGCATGAACGACTCAGGGTCGACCCAGCCCAGGCGACCCATCTGTTCACTCCAGAGGGTGGCGCAGTCGCCGTGGATCAGGGTTTCGTCCAGATCAAAAATTGCCAGGGCCATCAGTGCAACTCTCTCTTCAGAATCGGTGGGCGCCGCCAGAACATCAGGCTACCTCACACAGGGCAGTGGGATCGATGGAAAGTGCCAGGCGCTGACCGTCGGCATGCAGGTCGGCCGCCGAGCGGTTCAGTACATCCACCACCAGTTCCACACCGCGCGCTTCGATCCGATAGCGAATCACATTGCCCAGCAGGCTGTGGCTGCGGATCAACGCATCCGGCTGGCCATCGAGGCTCAGCTCGATGGCTTCGGGGCGAATCGCGATGCGGCTGTTGATGGGCCGTTGCAGCAGTTGGCTGGCGCTGGCCGCGTCGAGCAGGTTGTAGTTGCCAATGAAGCCGGCGGCGAACGCATCGACGGGTGCAGTGTAGAGCGTCTCGGCATCGCCGCTCTGTACGATCTTTCCCTGGTTCATCAGGAAAATCCGGTCAGACATGGTCAGGGCTTCTTCCTGATCGTGTGTGACGAAGATGGTGGTCAGCCCCAGTTCGCGCTGGATCTGTCGGATCTGCTCGCGCAGGTGTTTGCGGATCCGCGCATCCAGCGCCGACAACGGCTCATCGAGCAGCAACAGGCGCGGGCGGGGGACCAGCGAGCGGGCAAGGGCCACGCGCTGGCATTGGCCGCCGGACAGTTGATGGGGGTAGCGCGCGGCGAAGTCGGTCAGCTCCACCAGTTGCAGCACTTCCAGTACGCGCTTGCGACTGTCATCGGCGTTGACCTTTTGCATGCGCAAACCGAAGGCGACGTTCTGCTCCACGGTCATGTTGGGGAACAGCGCATAGCTCTGGAACACCATGCCGATCCCGCGCTTCTGAGGGCTGAGGGGCACCAGGTCCTGGCCCTCGAGCAGGATCTGGCCACCGTCCACCTCGGTCAGCCCGGCGATGCAGCGCAGCAGGGTGGATTTGCCGCACCCGGACGGACCGAGCAGGGTGACGAATTCGCCTTTCTGGATTTCGCAGTTGATGTCGCTGAACACGGCGGTGCCGGCGTAGCTTTTTTGCAAGTGTTGGACGCTGACGAAGCTCATTGGCTTTTGTCCTTGTTCAAGATATTGGCAGCCCAGGTCAGAACCAGCACAAAGAAGAAGTAGGAGATCACCAGCGCGCTGGTGAAGTGACCGCTGCTGTTACGCATGTTGTTGAGGTAGACCTGCAGGGTTTCGTAGCGAGTGCCGACGAGGATGTTGGCGAACACGAACTCGCCGAACAGGAACGAGAACGACAGCAGCAGTGCCACCATCAGGCCTTTGCGCAGGTTCGGCAGCACCACCAGGAACGCCGCCTGCCAGGTACTGGCGCCCAGCAGTTGGGCGGCATCCATCAGGTCGTGCAGGTTGATTGCTTGCAGGTTGTTGGTGATCGCCCGGTACATGAACGGCAAGGCGACGGTGAAGTAGCACCCCACCAGAATCCACGGCGTACCGACCATCGCGAAAGGCCCCGAGCCATAGAGCTGCAACAGCCCCACCGAAGACACCACCGGTGGCACGGCAAAGGGCAGCAGGATCAGGATGTTCATCAACGCGTCGAGTCTTGGAAAGTGGTAGTGCACCACGAACAGCAGCGGCAGGATCAGCACCACGGACAGTATCAGCGCCCCTACGCAGACCAGCAGTGATTGACCGAAGGCCGCGAGAAAGCGCGGGTCGCTCCACAGCTGGATGTACCACTTCAAGGTAAAGCCGCTGGGCAGGATCGTCGCCGACCAACTGCTGGCGATCGAGTAGATCAGGGTGCCGGCCAGTGGCAGTAGCAGAATGGCAAACAGCAGGTAAACCACCACGCGGTGGTACACGGCGACAGAGCCGGATTCAACGCGAGACATGGTAGCTCCTCTTCAACAGCAGCTGATGGACCACGGTCACCAGGGTCATCAGGCTCACCAGCACGACCGCCAGGGCACTGGCCATGTTCGGGTCCAGGGAAATGTCACCCGAGACCATTGCCGCGATGCGGATCGGCAGCACGTTGAAGTTGCCGGTGGTCAGGGCGTAGACGGTGGCGTAGGCACCCAGGGCATTGGCCAGCAGGATCACGAAGGTCCCGAGCAGGGCCGGGGTCAGCACCGGCAGGCCAATGTGCCGCCAGAATTGCCAGCCGTTGGCACCCAGCAGTTCCGCCGATTCACGCCAGTCTTCGCGCAGGGCGTCGAATGCCGGGTACAGCAGCAAGACGCCCAGGGGAATCTGGAAGTAGGTGTAGAGAATGATCAGCCCGGTTTTGGAATACAGGTTGAAGTCCTGAATGATCCCGGCCTGCTTGAGCATGATGGTAATACTGCCGTTGAAGCCCAGCAGAATGATGAAGGCGAAGGCCAGGGGCACGCCGGCGAAGTTGCTGGTCATGTTGGCGAAGGCGTTGACGAAATTGCGCAGTTTCGAGTCGACCCGGCGCAGCGAGTAGCTGCCCAGGATTGCAATGACGATGCCGAACACGCTGGACCAGAAGCTGATCTCCAGGCTGTACTGGATCGCTTGCAGGTAAAACTTCGAGCTGAAAATCTTGCTGAAGTTGGCCAGGCCCCAGCCGAACTCCTCCGATTGCAGGCTGTTGATCATCACCCAGGTCAGCGGGGCGATCTGGAACACGATAAAGAACAGCGCGAAGGGCACCAGGCACAGGGCGGCCAGCCATTTGCCGCGAGTCATGGAGTTCACTTCAGCAGCTCCCTGCACACAGGTTTGTCGTGGGCCACACCCAGCAGTTCGCAGACGGTGCCGCAGATGTCGGTCTGTCTGGGGGCGGCGCCGGCATCGAGGCTGAAGGCATCGCCAAGGACGAACAACGGCACTTCCCGTTCCTCGGCGAGCAGGCCGTTGTGGGAGCGGTCGTTGTTCATGCCGTGGTCGGCGGTCACCAGTACCTGGTAGCCAGCGTCGAGCCAGCCTTGCAGGTAGTCGGCCAGGATGATGTCGGCCGAGCGGGCGCTGTTACGGTATTGCGGGGTATCGAGGCCGTGCTTGTGCCCGGCATCGTCGATGTTCATCGGGTGCACCAGCATGAAATTGGGTGCATGGCGCAGACGCAGGTGTTCGGCATCGGCGAACAGGTGTGAGTCGGGGTAGTGATCGTTCCAGTAGAAGTGGCCGTGCTGGATCGGCAGCGCCGTGTCGTCGGTGTGTCGATCCCGTGCCGCCACGAACGGCGAACGGTTGTACAGCTCACTGACCCAGTGATAGGCCGCCGCAGCGGTCGTGAGGCCGGCCTCGGTGGCGTAGTGATAGATGCTGCGCTGATTGGACAGGCGCGAGATGTTGTTGTGGACGATGCCGCTCTCGATCGGTGGTACGCCGGTGAGGATGCATTCGTAAAGCGGTCGGGACAGGGAAGGCAGTTCGCACTCCAGTTTATAGAGTGCCGCGCGTTCTGCGCCGATGTAGGCCTGCAAGTGCCCCATGGCGTGCCGGGCAACCTCGTAGTTGAGGCCGTCGAGCACGACAAGGATGACGTTGTGCTTCATAGGGGCGATGACTCCGAAAGCGAAACTGGATCAAATCGTCGTAGGAGCTGCCGCAGCCTGCGGCAGCTCCTGCAGTTACAGCATTACTGCATGTTGATAATGACTTCTTCCTGCCACATCTGAGGGAGAGCCTTGGAGGTCTTTTCCCATGCATCTGCGTCTTTGATCGGGGTCACGTTTTTGTACTGCTCGTTAGGCAGCAGCTTGGCTTTCACGTCTTCCGGCAGCTTGATGTGCTCGGCGCGAATCGGACGGGCATTGCCTTTGGCCAGGTTGATCTGGCCGGCGTCGCTGAAGATGTATTCGCGGGCCAGTTTGGCTGCGTTCGGGTTCTTCGCGTACTTGTTGATGATGGTGGTGTAGCCGGAAATCACCGAACCATCGGACGGGATCAGCACCACGTAATCATCCGGATTGGCCATCTTGGCCTTGTAGCTCAGGCCGTTGAAGTCCCAGATCACGCCGACTTCAATTTCACCCTTTTCCATGGTGGCAATCGTCGGGTTGGCCATCGACAGGCGGCCTTGCTTGGCGATATCGGCGAAGAGCTCCAGCGCCGGTTGAATGTTCTTCTCGTTGCCGCCTTTGGAAATGGCGGCGGCCAGCACGCCGTTGGCCGCTTGTGCGGAGGTGCTTACGTCACCGATGGATACCTTGTATTTACCCGTCTTGAGGTCAGCCCACTGGGTGGGTGCTTCGGAACCGTGCAGCAGCTTCTTGTTGACGATGAACGCGATAGTGCCGGTGTAGGCCAGTGCCCAATTGCCGTCCTTATCCTTGGCCCAGGCCGGAACCTGATCCCAGGTGCTTGGCTTGTATGGCTGCACCACGCCTTGCTTGACCGCGATCGGACCAAACGCCGCACCGACGTCGCCGATGTCGGCGCTGGCGTTGTCTTTTTCGGCGGCGAACTTGGCGATCTCCTGGGCCGAACTCATGTCGGTGTCGATATGTTTGAGGCCGTAGGTCTTGGCCAGGTCAGCCCAGGTGCCTTTCCAGTTGGCCCAGTCATCGGGCATGCCGACGCTGTTCACGGCGCCTTCAGCGCGCGCAGCGGCTTCCAGGGTTTTCAGATCGGTATCAGCGGCCATGGCACTGGTGCACATGGCAATGGTCGAGCCTAACAGTGATGCCAGGAAAAGCTGTTTCATCGAAAGCTCCTTTGGGCGTATTCAACGCTGCGTTTTATCGAACGTTTGCGGTTGGGTTGGTCTAGGTCAGCAATACCTGAGCCAATTTAGGTGCGCTGGATGACACTTTGATGTCGGCCTTGCGCAGTCCCGCTTTTCTTTCGCTTGGGCGCAAGGCTCGCGAGGTAAGCGTAGACCATGGTTACGCTCCCGGTTTTCAAGGACTTGGCCGTTAATTTGCACAGACCTTGCGTCGCCATCCGGCGGCTTTGTCATGGATCAGTCATATGGATTGCCTAGGCTTGCGCTACGTTTGAGGAGGCGTCTTTTGGCGCGTTCCCGCCCTGAATCAGTGTTGGACTAGTCCAGATAGGTAACGTTGATGCGTGAAGAGGCAATCAAGGCGGTGACAGCCATCGGTCAGGTCCTGCAGGAACAGATCGATCATGGCTTGCTGGCACCGGCGAGCAAGCTGCCGGCCGAGCGCAAGCTCAGCGAGCTGTTCGGCACCACGCGCATCACGGTGCGTGAGGCGCTGTTGCAGCTCGAAGCCCAAGGGCAGATTTATCGTGAGGAGCGTCGCGGCTGGTTTGTATCGCCCCCGCGCCTGGCCTACAACCTGATGCAGCGCAGCCATTTTCACGCGATGGTCAGTGCCCAGGGGCGGGAGCCATCGACCGAGGTGATCTCGGCGCGTTTGCAGCCGGCGTCGGCGGCGGTGTGTGGCTGGTTGCAGCTACCGGCGCTGTCGAGTGTGATTCAGATCTGCCGGTCCCGGCGCATTGATGGGCGGTTGGTGCTGTATGTGGAGCATTACCTGAATCCGCAGTTTTTCCCGGGGATTCTCGAGTTCGATTTGAATCAGTCGATTACTGAGCTGTATGCGCGGCATTACGATTTGCATTATGGGCGGGTGCGGTTCGAGATTGTGCCGACGTCGTTACCGGTGGATGCGGCGGCGGCGTTGCGGGTGTCGCTGGGGAGTCCGGGGTTGCGGATTGCTCGCGTTAATTATGATCAGTATGAGCGGTTGATTGATTGTGACCTGGAGTTTTGGCGGCATGATGCGATTCATGTGGGGGTTGATGTGGTTTGAGTGGTGACGGGGTTTTTCCCTGACAGTCGGCCTCTCTTTTGCGGGGGGACATATCCGTTGCTGCGGTCACGGCGACTTATGGTTTCGCCTGACGGCGACTCACTTTTTTTACAAGCGCCTAAAAAAAGTAAGCAAAAAAACGCTTCGCCCCTAGCGTCCGGCCCCTCGCCAAGGCTCGGGGTTCCCTCGCTCCGGCATTCTTCAGGGGGCATCGCCCTCCGGTCTGCTGCGCCGACCTCCATGCGATGTCCTCGACGGCGTCGAGGGGCGCTGCGCGCCATTCCCCTGATGAACGCCTGCGCTCGGCCTGCCGATGGGGCGGGCGGATCAAGATCAAAAGCCAAAGCAAGATCAAGAGCGGCAGGCGAGCTAACGCTCGGCCTGTTGAGTGTGGGGGTAGGTGTGCAGGTATGTGTGTGAGGTAGTCAGGTGTGAAGTGCGCAGGTTTGCAGGTTTGCAGGTGTGAAGTGCGAAGGTTTGCAGGTTTGCAGGTGTGAAGTGCGCAGGTTTGCAGGTTTGCAGGTGTGAAGTGCGCAGGTTTGCAGGTTTGCAGGTGTGAAGTGCGCAGGTTGCAGGTATGCAGGTGTGAAGTGCGCAGGTTTGCAGGTATGCAGGTGTGAAGTGCACAGGTGTGCAGGTATGCAGGTGTGGGGTGCACAGGTGTGAAGGTATAGAGGTGTGTTGTTTTGCTTTTTGTGGCGAGGGAGCTTGCTCCCGCTGGGCTGCGGAGCAGCCCGCTTTGGTTGGTTGGTTGTTTGTGCGGGTGGGTGGCCGCGCTGAACGCTCGGCGTCCGTTTTCAGGGTTTATTCCTTCGCTTGCCCGCCACCGGCGGTCATCACTTGAATGTTCATCCTCGGTGTCGCCAGGTCCAGCCCGGCTTCGTCGAGGTGGCGTTTGAGGGACAGGTTGAAGGCCCGCGACACTTCCCACTGTTTGATCGGTGCGGTCTTGAATCGGGCGCGGAGGATGGCGTTGCCGGATTCGAAGCTTTCCACGCCCTGGATTTCCAGGGGCGACCAGATGTTGCGTCGTTGCAGGGGGTCGGTGCGTATTTTCTGGCCGACTTCGCGCATCAGTTTGATGGCGTCGTCGATTTCCATGTTGGAGGGCACGGCCACGCGGAAGATGGCGTAGCCGAATTCCCGTGAGTAGTTCTTGATGCTTTTGATTTCGCTGAACGGGATGGTATGGACGATGCCGTCGATGTCCCGCAGGCGCACGGTGCGGATGGTCAGGCCTTCGACGGTGCCCAGGTGGCCGCCGACGTCGACGTAGTCGTCGATGGCCAGGGAGTCTTCGATGATGATGAACAATCCGGTGATCAGGTCGGCCACCAACGACTGCGCACCGAAACCGATGGCCAGGCCGATCACGCCGGCACCGGCCAGCAGTGGCGTGACGTTCATGCCCATATTGGCCAGGGCGACGATCAGCGCAACGATGAAGATCGCGACGAACAGCACGTTGCGGATCAGCGGCATCATGGTCTGGGCGCGGGCGTTGGCCAGGCCCTTGCGCGAGCGGGTGAGGGCGTGGTGCACGGCGGTGTCGCTGAGGATCCAGATCAGCCAGGCGAAGATCAGGGTGCCGGCCAGGCTGAACAGTTTGACACTGACATCGTGGCCTTCGCCTTCGGTGAAGCGGAACAGTGACAGGCCCCAGACCCGCAGGCCGAGTTCGATGAACGCCAGCCATACCATCAGGTGCACCAGGGTGTAGACGAAACCCTTGAGGCGCTCCGAATACAGGGCGTGGCGCTTGGCACTGCGTTGCGGCTTGAGCGCCTGGCGGCGGACCAGGCCGTTGACGACCATGCACACCACCAGCAGCACGGTACAGATCAGCGATTGGCGCAACGCCGTGCTGGTATCGCCGGCTGACAGGAAGGTGGCAAACAGCGAGACCCCCACCAGCACCAATGCGGGCAAATACCAGAAGGTCCCGAGAATATCGATGGTGTCACTCAATGCCCGGCGGGTCAGGCGCCTGGCCAGGGGTTGGTTGCGGATCAGGTGGGCGATGGGCCGGCGAAAACGCAGGATGAACAGGCCGGTGAACAAGGCGGCCAGCACATTGGCCAGGGTCGCGGTGCTGTGGGCCAGGTGGACACCGAGGCTGGTGACCAGTCGCGGATCGTTCAGGGCTTCGCCGAAGGCGGCAAAGCTGCCGATCAGCCACAGTGGGCGGAAAGCCTGATGCCGCAGGATGTACAGGGCGCGGTGGCGGTGCGGGCCGTCGAGCAGGGAAAATGCAATGACGCAGACGGCCGAGAAGCAGGTGCCGACCACCAGCGCATAGGCCAGCACCATGGCCAGGTATTTCCCCAATGACGATGGCAGCGCGTAGCTCATGTACACCGTGATCAACAGGGCGATCAGCCAGGGGCCGAGTTTGCGCAGGGCGAACCGCAGCAGGTCCCAGGTCTTGGGGTGTTGCGGCAATTCTTCGGTCAGGCCGAAGCGCGTGCGTAAACGATGGCTGAGCCAGATCAATGCGGCCGCCAACAGGCTCCAGAGCATCAGGATCAGGGCGAAGGCAAAGACGATGGGCAGCCATTCACTGGCGGGCAGTAGCAGCGCGTTGAATTCTTCCTTGGCCAGGTCGAACTCGGCGGACCAGCGCGCGAGTGGACTGGCGTCGCCGTAAAACTGTTGTTCGAGGTTGCCCAGGGTACTGCCGATCAGGCCGAGCACCCCATCTTCGGCGGGCGGCTGGGCTTGCTTGGTGGCGTCGCGCAACTTCTTCAGGTCAGCCAGCAGCCGGGTCCGTTGCTGATCGTTTTCCAGCGCCTTGATCACCTCGTCCAGCGATTGCCCCAAAGGTTCCGTGGCCTCGGGCTGGGCCTTGGCCGAGCCGCCAAGCAGGCCCGGCAAGCCGACCGCATGGGCGGGCGCCATGGGCAGCCACATCAGCAGGCAAATCAACAGAGTGGACGGCAGGGCAAGCAGGCGAGCGAACACGGGGCGGTCAACCTCGACAGGTAAAGGTTGACCGAGTGTACGAGGGGGGCAATATCAATGCGAGCGCAGTGCGCCTTTATTCGTTGAGTTTGGCGAGGATCTTGATCACGACGGTGGCGAGGATGATCAGCATGCCGACCCACATTGCAAACACGCCGGCGTTTTTGTCGCGAAAGTTGAAGCCGATGGCCAGCAGGATCATGCCCGTCAGGATAGGGATGAGCAGGGCGTTGAACAGAGACATCGAGATCATGGCGATGGCCTTAGAAATGTACAGGTTTGAGTTTAGGTGGCTTTCGTGCGGGACAGATTGATGTTTGTCACTGATGGCTCAAGTAGTCCGGGTGCTGGATGGGGCGAGGGAACGCGGTCCCTCGCCACCCCCAGGCTCAAGGTAATTGGCGAGAGGCGTAGAACGCGCTGAGCACTTTCACCAGGTGGATCAGGTCATGACTGCCGCACAGCTCACGGATCGAGTGCATGGCGAAGGTCGGCAGGCCGATATCCACGGTGCGCACGCCCAGGTGGCTGGCGGTGATCGGGCCGATGGTCGAGCCACAACCCATGTCGCTGCGGACCACAAAGCTCTGCACCGGGACTTCTTCGGCCATGCACAGGTGGCGGAAGAACCCGGCGGTTTCGCTGTTGGTGGCGTAACGCTGGTTGCTGTTGACCTTGATCACCGGGCCGGCGTTGAGTTTCGGGCCGTGGTTGGCGTCGTGCTTGTCGGCGTAGTTGGGGTGTACGCCGTGGGCGTTGTCGGCCGAAATCAGCAGGGATTTCTGAATGGTGCGGACGAACTCTTCGCCTTCAGGCAGCAGGCGCCGCAGGGTCTGCTCCAGCATCGGGCCGTCGGCGCCGCAGGCCGAGCAGGAGCCGACTTCTTCGTGGTCGTTGGCAACAAACACGCAGGTTTCGTCGGTCTCGGCATTGAGCAATGCTTGCAGGCCGGCGTAGCACGACAGCAGGTTGTCCAGGCGCGCGCCGGCAATGAAGTCACCATGCAGGCCGATCACGGCAGCGCCCTGGGTGTCGTAGAAACTCAGCTCGTAGTCGAGCACCACGTCGGCGTTCAGCCCATGTTCCAGGGCGAGCTGATTGGTGAGCACCGCGCGAAAGTCCACGCGCTCGTCACCGGCAAACTGCGCGAGGATCGGCGGCAGCTCGGTCTGTGCGTTGATGGCCCAGCCCAGGTTGGCATCACGGTTGAGGTGGATGGCCAGGTTGGGAATGGTGGCAATCGGTGTCTTGAAGTCAATCAGCTGGCTTTCGACCTTGCCGTCACGGCGGAAGGTCACACGGCCGGCCAGCGACAGGTCGCGGTCAAACCACGGGGCGAGCAGCGCGCCACCATAGACTTCGACGCCCAACTGCCAGAATCCCTGGCGTTGCAGTTCCGGTTGCGGCTTGACCCGCAGGCAGGGGCTGTCGGTATGGGCGCCGACCATGCGGATGCCGTCGTACAGCGGGGAGTTGCGGCCCATCTTGATGGCAACGATCGAGGAGTCGTTGCGGGTCACGTAATAACGGCCGTTGGCTTCGGTGGTCCAGGGCTCGCGCTCATCGAGGCGCTGATAGCCCGCCGCTTCCAGGCGCTGGACAAGGCTGGCGGTGGCATGGAACGGGGTAGGGGAGGCCTTGAGGAAGTCGATCAGGCCTTGGTTCAACTCTTCGCGCATAAGTAGCTCCAGACAGCGGTGTCGCGAGTTTAACGTATTGGCCCAAGGCTTTGGGCAAGTGCTTTGGCGGCACGGCAACGGACTCGCGACAGCGGATCAATGTGTCAAGCGCTTGCGCAGATAGGCAATGATGGTCTGTTCATCGGCCGACTTTGCAGGCTTGGGCAGGTGTTTTGGCCAGCGACCTTTTTCGTTCCCGAAGAATTTTTTCTGCGCGCTTTCGTCCCAGCGCAGAATCTCCCGGGAGGCGGATTCCCACCACTCATGCCGACAGACTTCGTAGTACGGGTGATCGGGAGCGGCGCTGCCATACAGCAGGTTGCGGCCGACTTTTTTCACGTTGCCACGCGTGTTGCGCAACTTCCATTTGATCCGCAGGCGCTGCCAGGGCGAGGGAAATGGTTTGCAGCGTGGCACTTCGGTGCAGAGCACGGGGAGTTCGGGGCGGAACGCTTCGCCATGTCGGGTGAAGAAGTGCTTTTGCATGGCATGGAAAAAGCGTTTCTCGGCGAAGTAGTGATAAACGAACTTCTTCGCCTCTTGCACCGGCTTGCCGCGCATCGTGAATGACAGGGCAATCTGCTCGATCGTATGGATATCGAACGAGTCCCGGGTCCATTCGTCGATGAGGCGCACGGTCGTTTCAAGCAGGGGGGATCGTCGTCGGTAACGCCACACAGGCCGCTGTTGTACAACTTGAAGCTGTTTTGCGCAGAGATGCCATGGGCGAGCAGGCACTTGCCCAGCTTCACATAGTCCGGGCGCTCGCACACATGGCTCCAGTCGTACTCAAAGCGGTCCATCACATACTGTCCTGGCCCGATCCGCTCGAAGAGGCGATGAGGGGTGTCCAGAAACAGGGTGTCGGTGTCGACGAACAGGGTCTTTTTCGCCAGTTTCAGCCCTTCGGCGATGGCGCAGGCCTTGCGTCGATGGTGATAACCGTTTTCGCCCTGCCAGGCCGTGAGGGTCTGCTCGCTCAAGGGGATGGTGTCGACCGGCCAGCCCGCATAGTCCTGCGGGCGATCGGTCATGACCCTGATGCACAGTGACTCGCCCCGTTTGAGTTGGGAAAGGGCGGTGAGCATGCTGAACTTGGCTTCGCGCCGGTACACGTCTTTGTCGCCGTAGACGAGATAAAGCAGCTGTTGCGGGGCTTTCTCGAGGGGCGTCGACAATAGGAGTGAGTTAAGCGTCATCGGTCCGGGGTCCTTCAGGTGTCGATGGGTTCCACGAGCAAGGTTCAAGGCTCTTAGAACGGTGCCGGGCACTCAAAGCGCAGGCGTTCGCCACTTTGCGGGTGGGTAAAGCTGAGCATGCTGGCATGCAGGCATAACCGCGGCCAGGCCGCCAGGGCCTGTGGGTGGGCATAGAGCCCGTCGCCCAGCAGTGGATGACCGATGGACAGCATGTGTACGCGCAACTGGTGCGAACGGCCGGTGATGGGGGTCAGTTCCACGCGACACCAGTCGCCACAGCGCTCCAGCACGCGCCAGAAGGTCAGCGCATGTTTGCCGAACTCATGATCCACCACATGCCGTGGCTTGGTCGGCGGGTCGTAGCGCAGTGGCAAATCGATGCTACCACTGTCCAGTTCCGGTTGGCCCCAGCACAGCGCGGTGTAGGCTTTTTCGGTTTCACGGTCATGAAACTGCCGAGACAGTTCGCGATGGGTATCCGGGTCGCGTGCCAGCAGGATGATCCCTGACGTTTCCCAGTCCAGTCGATGGACAATGCGGGCTTCCGGGTAGCCATTCTCTTGCAGGCGGGTGATCAGGCAGTCCTTGTTGTCATCGGCGCGACCGGGCACCGAGAGCAGCAGGGTAGGCTTGTTCACCACCAGTACGGCGGCGTCCTGATGGATGATGCGGATATTCGACAGCGGCATTAAAACAGCCTCGTAACAAACGTGTGGGAGCGGGCTAGCCCGCGAAGAGGGCGGAACATCCAACATCAATGTTGATTGTACCGACGCCTTCGCGGGCAAGCCCGCTCCCACATTAGATCAGCAGGTGTTCTAACTGCCGTGGCTCCAGCCGGATCGACTCAGCGATCTGGCAGGGTGATATTGAGTTCCAGAATCGAGCAGCTGCCCTGGTTTTCCAGTGCGACGTGCACATCATCGGACCCGATATTGACGTACTTGCGGATCACCTCGACCAACTCCTTCTGCAGGGCTGGCAGGTAATCAGGGGAGCTGCGTTGGCCGCGTTCGTGCGCCACGATGATCTGTAGACGCTCTTTCGCTACCGATGCGGTGTTTACTTTTTTGTTGGCACGAAAGAAGTCAAAAAGATTCATTATCTACCTCCAAACAGACGCTCGAAGAATCCCTTCTTCTCGACATCAAGGAACCGGTGTTCGCGGTCTTTACCCAACAGGCGATCAACGGTATCGCTGTAGGCCTGGCCAGCATCGCTCTGGTCATCGAGGATCACCGGAATCCCCTGGTTGGATGCCTTGAGCACCGCCTGGGATTCTGGGATCACGCCGAGCAAGGTCACCGAGAGGATGTCCTTGACGTCTTCGACGCCGAGCATTTCGCCCTTGCTCACGCGCTCTGGATGGTAACGGGTGATCAGCAGGTGTTCCTTGATCGGCTCTTCGCCTCTTTCGGCGCGACGGGACTTGCTGGCCAGCAGGCCCAGCATGCGGTCGGAGTCACGTACAGAGGACACTTCCGGGTTGGTCACGACGATCGCTTCATCGGCGAAGTACATGGCCAGGTGGGCACCTTTCTCGATACCGGCCGGGGAGTCGCAGACCACGAACTCGAAGTCTTCCTTGAGTTGCATCAGGACTTTTTCCACGCCTTCGACGGTCAGCGCGTCTTTGTCGCGGGTCTGGCTGGCGGCCAGGACGTAGAGGTTCTCAAGGCGCTTGTCCTTGATCAGGGCCTGCTGCAGGTTGGCTTCGCCGTTGACCACGTTGACGAAGTCATACACCACACGACGCTCGCAACCCATGATCAGGTCGAGGTTACGCAGGCCGACGTCGAAGTCGACGATGACTGTTTTGTGACCACGCAGAGCGAGGCCGGTACCGATAGCGGCGCTGGTGGTGGTTTTACCCACACCACCCTTGCCGGATGTAACCACGAGAATCTTGGCCAAGGTGTTTTACCCCTAAGGAAAAAGGACTTTTAGCCCCGAAAAACATCTCTTGAAAACTACTGCAGTCGGACAGCCTTGGCTGGAATTCGGCCTGGGGCGGGGTTTACCTCCGGTAAACACAGCCTTGTGCCTTTTTCCTACTTCGTTTGAGCCGTTTTCACTACGTTTTAGAGATGCTTGGAAAATGCGGCAGTATCCGTTAAAGCCGAATGATGTTCAACACGTCGCCCGACAGGCTGACTTGTACGCCAGTGCCCCATAGCGGATCACGGCGCAGGTCCTCGGAAACCTTGTAATGGCCGGCGATGGACAGCAGTTCAGCGCTCATTTGCTGACAGAAAATCCGTGCCTTGGTGTCACCTTTTACACCGGCCAGCGCACGACCGCGCATCGGGCCGTATACATGGATGTTGCCATCGGCGAGAAGTTCCGCCCCCGGGCTGACCGAGGAAACCACTACCAAATCGCCACCCTGGGCGTAAATCTGCTGGCCACCCCGTACTGGCGAAGTGATGATTCGCGTCGGTTTGACCGTGGGCTCCGGCGGTTTTTCCGGTTTTTTCCTGATTTCGCCTTCCAGCGGGTCGAGCGGCCGTTCGCGGGCGCCGGACGGTGGCAAGACTGGCAGGTCGACCGCAATCGCCGCCGCAATGTCTTCGATGCGGCTGGCGCGGATGGCCAGTGTGCGCAGGCCATGCTGGCGACAAACACGCATCAGCGCGGGCAGGTCCACGGCGCCTTCGCTGGCCGGGAGCTTGTCCAGGGCCAGCACCAGCGGGGCATTGCTGAAGAAGTTGGGGGCCAGAGCAACCTTCGCCGCCAGTTGACGGTCGAGGTTTTCCAGGTCGTTGCGGGCCAGTTCCAGCACCGTAATGGCGAGCATGCTGCCCTTCAACTGGAACACGGGATCTTGGTCTAGCGGGTCGGTTTGGCTCATGGTCGGCATAAAACGGCTTGTCACTAAAAGTGCCGAGACTTATAACGAGAACGCCCGCAGGCCGCAAGCCGGGTCGAACCGTTGTAGAATGCGCGGCCATTGTCTTTCCGGAATCGTTAATGGATCGCCCGCAATTTCGAGCTGCATTTCTTTCGCCACGCTTTTGGCCGCTATGGTGCGGTCTAGGGCTGCTGTGGCTGGTCGTTCAGTTGCCGTATCCGTGGTTGCTGCGCATCGGTCGCGTACTCGGTGCCGGTATGTATCGGGTCGCGGGTGACCGCCGCCGCATTGCCAAGCGCAACCTTGAGTTGTGTTTTCCGGAAAAAACACCGGCCGAACGCAAGCGGTTGCTCAAGGAAAACTTCGCCTCCACCGGTATCGCCTTCTTTGAAATGGCCATGAGTTGGTGGTGGCCACGCGAGCGTCTGGCGCGCCTGTCCCACATCGAAGGCCTGGAGCACCTCAAGCAGGCTCAACGTGAGGGCCGGGGAGTCATCCTGATGGCCCTGCACTTCACCACCCTGGAAGTCGGTGCGGCCTTGCTCGGCCAGCAACACACCATCGACGGCATGTACCGCGAACATAAAAACCCGCTGTTCGATTTCATCCAGCGTCGGGGCCGCGAGCGGCACAACCTCGACTCGCTGGCCATCGAACGCGAAGACGTGCGTGGCATGTTCAAGTTGCTGCGCTCGGGCAGGGCGATCTGGTACGCACCGGACCAGGATTACGGCGCCAAGCAGAGTATCTTCGTGCCCTTGTTCGGGATCATGGCGGCCACGGTTCCGGCCACCAGCAAGTTCGCCAAGCTGGGCAAGGCGTTGGTGGTGCCGTTCACCCAGGAGCGTCTGGCCGATGGCAGTGGTTATCGCCTGGTGATCCATGCGCCGTTCAGCGATTTCCCCGGGGAAAGCGACGAAGTGGATTGCATCCGCATCAACCAGTGGATCGAACGCGCCGTCAGTGCGTGCCCGGAGCAGTATCTCTGGGCTCACCGACGCTTCAAGAGCCGCCCCCGAGGCGAGCCGAAACTGTATGACAAGCGTGGTTGAGCCGACCCCGCCGGATTGAAGCCCCCTGGCGCCATGGAGTGTTGCGATGAGTTCAGCTGAGCCGGTTACAGGACTGATTCTTTCCGGCGGTGGGGCTCGTGCGGCATATCAGGTGGGTGTGCTGGCGGCCATTGCCGAATTGCTGCCTCCAGGGGCAGCCAACCCGTTTCCGGTGATCGTCGGCACGTCGGCCGGGGCCATCAATGCGGTGAGCCTGGCCAGCGGGGCGACGGACTTTACCGCGGCGGTCGAACGCCTGACCGCATTCTGGCAAGGCTTTCGCAGCCGACAGGTGCTGCGCAGCGACTGGCCAGGGGTGATCCGCCAGGCCAGTCGCTTTGTCATTCACAGCTTGCTGGGGATCGGTGCCAAGGTCCCGGTGGCACTGCTCGACAGTTCACCGCTGCGCGAACTGCTCAACGCCAAGCTGGACCTGTCCGGGATCAACCAGGCCATCGCCCAAAAGCAATTGCACGCCGTGGCGCTCACCGCGTTCGGCTACGAGTCCGCGCAGGCCGTGACCTTCTATCAAGGGGGACGAAGCATCGATGCCTGGCTGCGCCATCGACGCATCGGTGTGCCGACGCAATTGACCGTTGATCATTTGCTCGCCAGTTCGGCGATCCCGTTGTTGTTTGCCCCGGTGAAAATCGAAAGCGAGTATTTCGGCGACGGGGCCGTGCGGCAGTCGGCCCCCATCAGCCCGGCGTTGCACCTGGGCGCCAACAGGGTGCTGGTGGTGGGGGTCAGCGGCAATCCGCGCGGTGTCGACCCGGATAACCCCTTGCAACGCACCTACAGTGGACAGCAGCCGTCGCTGGCACAGATCGGCGGGCACATGCTCAACAGTACGTTCATTGACAGCCTGGAGAGCGACATCGAGTTGCTGCAGCGCTTGAACCAGTTCAGCCATGTGATGCCCCCGGGCAGTTCGGCCCGCAAGCTGGGGGTGGCGCCCGTGGAGGTGCTGGTGATTGCGCCGAGCCAGCCGATCGACGAGATCGCCGCGCGTCACCGCCAGGAGCTGCCGGCGGCGTTGCGCCTGTTCCTGCGCGGGCCGGGTGCGACCAAGACCAGCGGTGCCGGGGTGTTGAGTTATTTGCTGTTCGAATCCGGATATTGCAGTGAGCTGATCGAGCTTGGCCGGCGCGATGCCTTGGCCAAGCGCGATGAGTTGTGCCGGTTTTTGCGGCTGCAGGAGCCTGCCATCCCGGCTTGAGTACGGTGTGCGGCCATCGCTAGCTGGCTCGCGATGGCCCGGTTGCAGGCGTGGAATACCTCAGGCAGTCAGTCGGTCATCACGAAAGTCCCGGAGTGCCTGTTCGATCTCGTCCCGGGTATTCATCACGAACGGCCCGTACTGCACGATCGGCTCACCCAGTGGCTTGCCAGCCATCAACAGCACGCGTGCTCCTGACTGGCTGCTCAGGTGTACTGTCCCTTTATCCGACAAACGGACCAGTTTACTGGCGCCCACACTGTGCGGATGACCCGGCAGTTGGATGCTGCCTTCATAGACATACAGCAGCGCCCGATGCCCGTCCGGCAGTTCTGGCGTGATGTGGCTGCCGGCTGGCAGGTGTAAATCGAGGTAGTGGGGTTCAGTGTCTGGCCGTTGTACCGCGCCAGCCTGTTTGACTGCACCCTCTTCGAACAGGCCTGCGATCACCACCACCTCGACACCTTGCGCGGTTTTCACGCGTGGCAGCTCGGCCGGTGGAATGTCGCGATAACCGGCCGGGTCGAGTTTGTGCTTGCCCGGCAAGTTCAGCCACAGTTGGAAGCCACGCATCACGCCTTGTTCCTGCTCCGGCATTTCACTGTGGATGATGCCTTTGGCCGCCGTCATCCATTGCACGCCACCGCTTTGCAGCAAACCGACGTTGCCCAGGTGGTCTTCATGGCGCATCCGGCCTTCGAGCATATAGGTCACGGTTTCGAAACCACGGTGTGGGTGAGGTGGGAAGCCCGCGATATAGTCGTCGGGATTTTCCGAGCCGAATTCATCGAGCATCAGAAACGGATCGAAGCGTTCGACCCCCGGGCCACCGAAGACGCGAGTGAGTTTGACCCCGGCACCATCAGAGGCGGGTTGGCCGGTGTGCAGGCTGAGTACTGTGCGAAATGAAGTCATGGGTGCAATCCCTTGAAAGAGTGGAATGGCTGCATGCTATGCCAGTCATATCGATCAATGGTTGCGAATTTTGTGATGGTTTAATCAGTTTTTTAGATGTAGATCATTCCCGCGTAGCGCAGGGGAATGATCCATCACCGCCGGCATGGCCCCTTGCACTCGATGCGCTTGTGCAGGGGGCGGCCGGAGACTCGATCTGGCTGAACCGGATCAGAAGTGCACTTTCACCAGGAAGCTGGTCACGCTCTGGTCGGTCTTGAAGCCTTGGCTGTCTTCGATACCGTACTTGTTTTTCCAGTAGTCGTATTCGACACCCACGTACAGCTGTTTCTCGCCAAAATGCAGCGCCTTGCCCAGGTCGTACTTGATCTGTGGGTTGAAGTGCAGGTTGGCGTGGTATTCGCCTTTGTCGTTCACGTCGTTGTCGACCACCCAGTCCATGAAGCCGTCGATCAGTACGTCAGAGCTGCCCATTGGAATGGTGTAGGACCAGACCGGAGTGACCTGCCAGACATCGTCACCCGGGCGGTCGCCTTCGGTATGGCGGTTGTAGAAGTTCAGCTGGAAGTAGTCAAAGCCCGGAATCGCCAGGTCGAAGCCTGGACCGATCAGGTAGGACTCGGTGTCGTCTTCGCCAAACTCATAGGTCATGGCCAGCAGGACGTCCTTGATCGGGCCGAATTCGAATTTCTGGTCGAAGATCTTGCCGAACGACAGGCGCGGCTGGAGTTCGCCGTAGTGGCTGTTCTCACCCGCGAAGGCATCCTCTTTACCGTTGTAGAAAATCTTGTCAATGAAGAAGAAGTTGTCGCCGTACTTCCAGGCATCGGCGTGCTCGAACGTTACGGTCTGCTGGATACGCGGGTTGACTTGAAAGTCTTTGCCGTAGAGATAACTCAGGCTGTTGTTCTGCCATAGCAGCAGATCTTCGGCCATTGCCTGGCCCCCTGCCAGCAAGGATCCCGCGAGCATCAGGCTAGCGCACATACGTTTCATTCGGTTGCTCCCAAAGTAGGTGGTTCCACGTTTTTTTTGTCAGACGGCGCTCTGGTGTGGCGCCTTTTCTCGATGCTGCAAAAATCATCCAATCGATCAGCTTCAGAGCGCCCGGCAAATGCTGGGCCAAGGCTTTTAAAAAGCAAAAGAACGCCAGCCCGGCTGTTCGAAAACAGTCGGTCAAGCGTCCATTCGGCGTTTAGTTGACTCTGCCTCGTGACCGTCCAGGGCCGGGATAAGTTGGCTTTCTGGTCAGGATTTTGATCCGGGCTTTTTTTTAGACCAGATTCAGACGGCCGCGGAGAATACTGGCTCCCGCGCCATGGCTCAAGCGCCTCGCAACGGAGCACCGATAACAGGCCTGGGGCATCGTTGCGGGCCATTCTAGAAGTGCACCTTGACCAGCAGGCTGGCGGTGTTTTGGTTGGTGTCCAGGTTCGAGCTGTGCTCGACGCCGTACTTGTCTTTCCAGTAGCTGTACTCGGCACCGACATAGAGCTGTTTCTCGCGGCCGTTCAGCGCCTTGCCCAGGTCGTACTTGATCTGTGGATTGAGGTGCAGGTTGGCGTGGTACGTGCCGCGCGAGTTCTGGTCGTTGTCCACCACCCAATCGAGGTATCCGTCGATCAGGACGTTGGAGCGGCCGACAGGGATGGTGTAGGACCAGGTCGGCGTAATCTGCCAGACGCCGTCGCCGGGGCGCGGGCCTTCGGTCTGGCGGCGGTAAAAGTTCAGCGTGACGTAGTTGAAGCCGGGTACGGCGAGGTCGAAGCCCGGGCCGATCAGGTAGGCCTCGCTTTCGCCTTCGCCGTATTCATAGGTCATGGCCAGCAGCACGTCCTTGATCGGGCCGTATTGCAGTTTCTGGTCGAAGATCTTGCCCGCGGACAGGCGTGGGCTGAACTCGCCGTAAAAGCTGTGGGGACCTTTGTTGGGGTCTTGCTGGCCGTTGTAGAAAATCTTGTCGACGAACAGAAAGGTGTCGCCGTACTTCCAGCGGTCGGCGTGCTCGAAGGTCACCGTCTGCTGGATCGAGGGGTTGATCGCAAAATTCTTGCCGTACAGATAGCTCAGGCTGTTGGTCTGCCACAGCAGCAAGTCCCCGGCCATGGCCTGGGTAGTTGCGAACAGTGTGCCGCTCAAGAGCAGGCTTGAAGGTGTACGTAGCATGGTGTTGCTCCCTGATTATTCTTATTTTTAAAGCGCAGGCAGCTGCCGACTGCGACCGGATCGGCTGCCGGTCTGCCTGTCATGCGTGTACGTCGTGTTGCGGGTCGAACGGTGAAAGGGCGGCCATTGCGTCGCCCGTCGATCGGTCAATGGGCGTTTGCGTGACAATCGTTGATGGCCGCGCGTTCGCTCCCACCGAGAATGTTGAACAACAGGTTCAGCGTCAGCGCGCTTCGGGTGACAGGGACATGCAACACCTCGGATCTTTTTGTTCTTGTGATTGAACAGCGGCGGCGGTGCGAGCCGCTGTCTTTGCATCATTTCTTGTGGCGAGGGAGCAAGCTCCCTCGCCACAAAAGCCCGCTAATCACGCAATGCTGTTCAGTTAACGATAGGGCTGCTCAATACATCCCCCCGTGGCGAGCGAGCTTGCTCGCGCTGGGCTGCGCAGCAGCCCCAAAAACTATCGCCGAGTTCGTTCAGAAAGACCGCAGTCACTTTGTTGGGGGCGCTTCGCGCCCCAGCGCGAGCAAGCTCGCTCGCCACGAGTCTCTCACTCGCTTCAAGCGTTTCTTAACTGAACAGCATTACGCTGATCACGGGCTTTTGCTGCATTTATTGGGTCCGCGCCCCCTGTGCGATCCAGGCGCCGATCAGGTCACGTTCCTGCTGGGTCATCTGGGTGATGTTGCCCAGTGGCATGATCTGGGTGGCCACGGCCTGGGCCTGAATGCGCGCGGCGTTCTGGCGGATCTGTTCCGGGGTATCGAACATCACGCCAGCCGGTGCCGCGCTGAACAGCGGGCTGGTGGGCTTGGCCGAGTGGCAGACCGAGCAACGTTCCTGAATCACGCTGTGCACCTTGTCGAAGGCAGGACCTGTGTTGGATGCCTGGGCGGGTGCTGGCGCAGGGGCGGCGGCCGGTGCGGTTTCAGCGGGTTTTGCGCCACCACCGACAGCGGTTTCCGGCAGCGGCTGGTACTCGATCTTTGCCGCAGACTTGGCCACGTCGGGGTTGATCATCGGCGCAGGACCGGTGACGTACGCCAGGCTGATCATGCCCACCGCTGCCACCGGCAGGGTCCAGGCAAACTTGTGGCTGTCGTGACGGGTGTTGAAGTAGTGACGTACCAACACGGCCAACACTGCGATCCCGGCCAGGATCAACCAGTTGTACTGGCTGCCGTAGGTGCTCGGGAAGTGGTTGCTGATCATGATGAACAGCACCGGCAAGGTGAAGTAGTTGTTGTGACGCGAACGCAGCAAGCCTTTGGCCGGCAGGGCCGGATCCGGCGTGCGGTTCTCGGCAATCGCCGCTACCAGGGCACGTTGCGCCGGCATGATGATGCGGAACACGTTGCCGACCATGATGGTGCCGATGATGGCGCCAACGTGCAGGTAGGCACCCCGTCCACTGAACACTTTGCTGAAGCCGTAGGCGGCGGCAATGATCAGTACGAACAGGATGCCACCTAGCAGGGCAGGGCGTTTGCCCAGGGCCGAGTCGCACAGGAAGGAGTAGACGAACCAGCCGACGAACAGCGAGCCGAGACCCAGCAGTACGCCTTCGGGACCGCTCAGGCTGCTGCCAGGGGCCAGCAGGTACAGGGTCGGGTTGGAGTAGAACACCACGCACAGCAGCGCGATCCCCGATAGCCAGGTGAAGTAGGCTTCCCATTTGAACCAGTGCAGGTTGTCCGGCATGGTCGGTGGAGCCAGCTTGTATTTTTCCAGGTGGTAGATCCCGCCACCGTGAATCGCCCAGAGATCGCCGGCCAGGCCGTTCTTCGGGTTGACCCGGTTGAGGTTGTTTTCCAGCCAGACGAAATAGAACGACGCGCCGATCCAGGCCACGCCAGTGATCATGTGAACCCAGCGTACGCTCAGGTTCAGCCATTCCAACAGATGTGCTTCCACAGTCTTTACCTCTCGCCCGTCTCTCTGTTGTCGAGTGATCGGACTCTTCTCTTATTGGTGGGGGGCAAGGATCAAACGCTCATCCTCTTTGAAAAAATGCTCATCGCAGTTATTGCCTGTGCCACTGCGATCAACCACCAGGAAGTCATCCCGCTTTTCGATCGTCAGCACCGGGTGGTGCCAGACGCCGCGATGGTAATTAATGCCCTGCCTGCCGTTGGTGACGAAGGCGCGGACCAAGCCTGATACAGGTTCATCGCCAAGTGGCGCGACCACGATCAGAAAGGGGTTGCCGAGCAGCGGAATGAAAGCCTGGCTGCCCAGCGGATGACGCTCCAGCATGCAAACGGTCAGCGGCATGTCCTGCGCGTCGGCGCGGAAAATGCTGATGATCGCGTTGTCCTCCGGCGTAGCGGTTTCCACCGTCGCCAGTTTGTGGAAGCGCATGGTCGAACCGTTGTTGATCATGAAGTGATCGCTGCCGTCGGTTTCGATGACATCACCGAAAGGGGCGAAGGCTTCTTTGGTCAGCGGTTCAATCGTCAATGTGCGCATGCTGTTCTTCTTACCTTGAATTCGTTGTTGTCTGTTCTGCTGTTTGTGGCGAGGGAGCTTGCTCCCGCTGGAGTGCGCAGCGCTCCCGTTTTTTTGGGGCCGCTTCGCAGCCCAGCGGGAGCAAGCTCCCTCGCCACAGGGTTCTGCGCTTATTTAGCGACCTTGCCCAAAACACGCAGGCGGCTCACACCACCGTCCGGGAACACGTTCAGGCGGATGTGGGTGATCGGGCCCAGGGCCTTGATCTGCTCGGCGAAGGTGTGTTCGGCGTGCATTTCCAGCTTCTGGCTTGGCAGCAGTTCACGCCAGAACAGCGACTGGGTTTCGATCTGGCTGTCGGTACCGCCCTTGACGAACGCGCCCTGGATCGAGCAGGTGTCCGGGTAGTTGCCCTTGAAGTGCAGGGTGTCGACGACGATTTTCTCGATCTCGCCCGGATGACCCAGCGCGACGATGACCCAGTCATTGCCCGGGGTGCGACGACGGGCGGTTTCCCAGCCATCGCCCATGTTGATGCCACGGCCCGGGTTGAGGATGTTGCTCATGCGGCCGAAGTGTTCATCGGAGCAGGCCAGGGCGCGACCACCGTTCAGGGCGGCAGCCAGGTCAACCTGTTCGTTGTCGCCCACCGCCGACCAGTCGCGGAACGGAACGCCATACACGCGCAGACGGGCTACGCCACCGTCCGGGTAGATGTTGAAACGCAGGTGGCTGAACGCCTGGTCGTTGTTGATTTCGTGGTAGTGGTGGCTGTTGCCTTGCAACTCGACGGCCGACAGCACTTCAACCCACTGGGTGCTTTCGTTCGGCTCGCCGCTCGCCAGGAAGCAGGCTTCCAGGGAGGCAGACGGCGGGAAGTTGCCGGTGAAGAATGAAGTGTCGATGTCCACGCCCTTGATCGAGCCCGGTACGCCCAGGCGGATCACCGCGCTGTCGTAGCCTTCGAAGCGCTTGCGGCGCGACTCCCAGCCGTCCATCCACTTGCCGTTGTCGTCGAACACGCCCTCCTTCCAGACGGCCGGGGTCGGTTGGAACAGACGGTTGGCGTCTGCGAACCAGTCATCGGTGACCGAGATGATTTTGGTGCCCAGGCGGGCGTCGGCCAGGTTGACGAACTTCTCGAAAGGTACGGCGTAAGCTTTCATTCTTCTTGTCTGCCTTTAAGTAAGTGGCTTGGGATGCTTGCAGGGCCCGGAGTGAATTCGGCGTTCATGAATTCACAAAGGCCAGGCTTGCTATAGGGTCAGTAATCGGAACAGGGCGATCTTGTTGATCTCCGCCAGCGCGCATTTGAACTCGATGTCGACCGGGTTGTGGATGCGCGTTTCGAACGCTGCGAGGATCTGATGCCGGTTGCTGCCTTTTACCGCCATGATGAAGGGAAACTTGAACTTGGCTTTATAGGCGTCGTTCAGCTCGGTGAAGCGCTGGAACTCATCGCTCGAGCATTGGTGGATACCGGCGCCGGCTTGTTCGTTCGTGCTGGCTTCGGTCAATTGGCCCTGGACGGCCGCACGGCCTGCCAGGTCCGGGTGAGCGTTGATCAGGGCCAACTGGCGGTCATGATCGGCGCTCAACAGGATGTCGCTCATACGCTGGTGCAGGGTTTCGATCTCGTCGATCGAAGCGTCCTGGCCCAGGTCGAACGCCTTTTCGGCGACCCATGGCGAGTGTTCATAGATATCGGCGAAGGCGTTGACGAACGCGTCGCGGCTCAGGGTCGATGGCTTCAGGGTTTGGAAGTGGCTCATTGTGCAGGCCCTTGGTACGGGTGGGTTGCTTGCCAGTGACGAGCGATGTCAACGCGACGGCTGAACCACACCTGTTCATGACTTCTAGCGTATTCGAGAAAGCGCTTGAGCGAGGCCAGGCGCGCCGGACGGCCGATCAGGCGGCAGTGCAGGCCGATCGAGAGCATTTTCGGGGCCTCGGCACCTTCGGCGTACAGCACGTCGAAGGCGTCCTTGAGGTATTCGAAGAAGTCGTCGCCCTTGTTAAAACCCTGGACCTGGGTAAAGCGCATGTCGTTGGTGTCCAGGGTGTAGGGGATCACCAGGTGCGGCTTGCCGGTCGGGTTGTTCGGTTCCCAGTAGGGCAGGTCGTCGTCGTAGGTGTCGCAGTCGTAGAGGAAACCGCCTTCTTCCATCACCAGCTTGCGGGTGTTGGGGCCGGTGCGACCGGTGTACCAGCCCAGCGGACGCTCGCCAGTGATTTCGGTGAGGATGCGGATGGCTTCGAGCATGTGCTCGCGCTCTTGCGCTTCGTCCATGTACTGGTAGTCGATCCAGCGGTAGCCGTGGCTGCAGATTTCGTGACCGGCCTCGACCATCGCGCGGATCACGTCCGGATGGCGCTGGGCGGCCATGGCGACGGCGAAGACGGTCAGTGGAATGTCGAATTCCTTGAACAGTTTCAGGATCCGCCAGACGCCGGCACGGCTGCCATACTCGTACAAGGATTCCATGCTCATGTTGCGCGCGCCTTGCAACGGCTGCGCCGAGACCATTTCCGAGAGGAAGGCTTCCGACTCCTTGTCACCGTGCAGGATGTTGCGCTCGCCGCCTTCCTCGTAATTGAGCACGAAGGACAGGGCGATGCGGGCATTGCCCGGCCAGTGTGGGTGGGGAGGGTTACTGCCGTAACCGATCAGGTCGCGTGGGTAATCAGCGCTCACTGCAGTCTTCCTTCTTGTTCGAGTTTGCTTATTCGCGATAAGGGTGGTGTGGCGGCCTGGTGGTGAGGTGGCAGGCTGGCGTCACAGCGATGGTGTGATTGTATACAACTTTATATTGACTTTGTAAGCCTGATTTTTTGCATTTTTCATCAACGGCTTTCTCCAGAGGCTTCTGCAAGAAACCTGCCTGAGTGGTCAGCTATTGGACGGGGGGTCGTTGCAATACAGGGTCTGGCGGATGATTGGTACGAAAGCCAGGTGGGTCGGGGTGCGTAGAAATATGTCGTTTTTATTGTGTACAATTTTTTTGAAAAGTGTCTTAATCAGTCGCTCGCCGCCGCTTTCGGTGCTCCGAAAGGGTGCGGTCTCCTTTTTAACTGACTCCGGGAGGCGCGAAGCCTGGCTGCCGTGCACGCAGGCAGGCGCGCAGAATCAATGGGACGTTTGACTACACACGTTTTGGACGCAGCACACGGTTGCCCGGGCAGCTCGATCAAGGTCGAGTTGTACCGCGTTGAAGGTTCGCAGCTGGAATTGGTCGCCAGCGCACTGACCAACAGCGACGGCCGTTGCGATGCGCCCTTGTTGCAAGGCGATGACTACCGCTCCGGGGTCTATCAGCTGCAGTTTCATGCGGGCGACTACTACCGCGCTCGCGGTGTACAGCTGCCGGAACCTGCGTTTCTGGATGTGGTGGTGCTGCGCTTCGGCATCTCGGCAGAGCAGGATCACTACCATGTGCCGTTGCTGATCTCGCCGTATAGCTATTCGACCTACAGAGGAAGCTAGATCTCCCCCAAGAATCTGCGCAAAAAGCTTCTTTGGTCTTTCGCCCGCTCACACTGCGGGCTTTTTTTCGTCCTTGAGAAATGGGCTTTCTGGTCTGGCGTCTTCGCGGGCAAGTCGACGATCCGACTTGTCCGCGATGTTTCTGCTCTTTAGCGGCTCAACAACGAAGCAGCACCTGCTCCGCTGAACAACCCGGCACTGACCCGGTTGAACCAGCTCTGGCCCTTGCCGCTCCGCAGGTAGCGCGCCGCGCCGTGGGCACCCAGGCCGTAGGCCAGCTTGCAGCACAGGTCGAGCACGGTCCAGGTAAGGATCATGATCAGCAACTGCGGCAGGAAGGGTTGTTGTGCCGTGAGGAACTGCGGCAGGAAGGCGGCAAAGAACAGGATGTCCTTCGGATTGCTCGCGCCCAGTACAAACGCGCGTCCGAACAGCGCCCGAAAGCGCGGGACCGCTGCCGCTTGCGGGACTTCAGTGGCGTGAGCCGGTTGCCGTGATTGCTGCCAGCTCTGCCACGCGAGGTAGAACAGGTACAGCGCACCGACAATCTTCAGGGCGCTGAACAACTGCTCCGACGCCAGCAGCAGGGCGCCGAGGCCCAGCGCCGATGCGCTCAACAGGCAGATCGAGGCGAACACCCCGCCGAGAAACGCCGGGTAGGAACGGCGCAAGCCGTAATTCAGGCTGTTGCTGATCATCAGCAACGACAAGGGGCCCGGGATCAGGATGACCACCAGGGCAGCGCCGCTGAACAGCAGCCAGGTTTCCAGACTCATTACTTTCCTCCATTTATGCAAAAGCCCCACCCGACCGGGTGAGGCGTTTAAAGCACCAGGCTGCGGGTGTTTCGCCGCAGCCGACGGTGCGTCCTACCTACAAGAAAATGAACTTGGCGATGAAAATCGCGCACAGGACCCACAGGCTGACCGAGATTTCCTTGTGTTTACCGGTACCGGCCTTGAGCACCACGTAGGTGATAAAGCCCAGGGCGATACCATCGGCTACCGAAAAGGTCAGCGGCATCATGATTGCGGTGACGATCGCTGGAATGCTGTCGGTGGCATCGCTCCATTTGATGTGCTCCATGCCGCCCATCATCAGCATCGCCACATAAATCAGTGCGCCAGCGGTGGCGTAGGCGGGAATCATCCCGGCCAGCGGTGCGAAGAACATGGCAGCAATAAATAGCACACCGACGGTCACTGCGGTAAGACCTGTCCGACCACCCGCGGCCACGCCCGCGGCACTTTCCACATAGCTGGTGACCGGTGGAACTCCGACCACCGCACCAAATACGCTGGAAGCACTGTCGGCCTTCATGGCGCGGGAGAGGTTTTCGATCTTGCCGTCTTCACCGACCAGATTGGCGCGCTGGGCCACGCCCATCAGGGTGCCGGCGGTGTCGAACATGTGCACGAAGAGGAACGCCAGCACCACGCTGATCATGCTGACGTTGAACACGCCGGCAACGTTCATGGCCATCCAGGTCGGGGCCAGGCTGGGTGGCGCGGACATGATCCCTTCGTAATGCACCAGGCCCAGGCCCCAACCGGCCAGGGTCACAGTGATGATACTGATGAGGATTGCACCGAATACGCGGTGGTAGCTCAGCACCGCGATCATCAGGAAGCAGATGGCCGCGAGCAGCGGGCCAGGCTCGCGCAGGGAGCCGAGTTTGATCAAGGTCGCCGGACTGTCGACAACGATGCCGGCGGTCTTCAAGCCGATCAGCCCCAGAAACAGGCCCACACCGGCGCCCATGGCGAAGCGCAGGCTCACCGGAATGCTATTGAGCAGCCATTCACGGATCCGGGAGAACGTCAGAATCATGAACAACACACCGGACACGAACACTGCGCCCAGTGCGGTTTCCCAGTTGTAGCCCATGGTGCCGACCACGGTGTAGGTGAAGAATGCGTTCAAGCCCATGCCCGGTGCCAGGCCAACCGGCCAGTTGGCGTACAGGCCCATCAGCAGGCAACCGAGTGCCGCGGCGATGCAGGTCGCGACGAAGGCTGCACCGTGGTCGATCCCGGCATCGGCCATGATGTTGGGGTTGACGAAAATGATGTAGGCCATGGTGATGAAGGTAGTAAGACCTGCAATCAGCTCGGTCTTCACCGTGGTGCCATGCAAGCTGAGTTTAAACAGACGCTCCAGCCAGCCAGTGCGTAAAGGCGGCGAGAGATCCAGCGTCGATGCTTCGGATTTGCGGCTTTCCACAGCGAGTACTCCTCAAGAGTTTTATTGTTATTTCCAGAGCCGGACACGCAAGGGGGGCAGCGGCTCTTTGAGGTACTTGCGAATTTGTTGACTATAAGGTCAGGAACTCGCACGAAGCGAATTATGCTTTTGTATACAAAGAAAGCAAATAATGTTTTTGATTTTGTCGACGAGAAGTTTGGCAATAGGGATATATCGCCGATCTAGACGTGTTTGCTGTGGGGGCGGGCGGCGCTTCGGTGCCCGCGAAAGCGCCAGAACAGGCGTCAGAAATGCTCAGTCTTTCGATGCTGGTGTTTTCCCCGGCGCCAGGCCCAGGCTGCGCAAGCGGCCTGGGGGGGAGGGCGGAAACGAAAAAACCGGCCAACGGGCTAATGCCGATCAGTTAAGTCAAAGACCAGCCGAACACAGAACCGTGGCGAGGGAGCTTGCTCCCGCTGGGGCGCAAAGCGGCCCTCTTTTGGGGCTGCTACGCAGCCCAGCGGGAGCAAGCTCCCTCGCCACGGGTTTCGTGTTCGGCTTTGTTTTCTTAACTGAATGGCATTAGGCCAAAGGGCCGGTTTATTGTTGTCTGAAATGTGCGGTGACCGTGCCGTCCGGCCGATTCCGCAGGCGTCAGTGCAGCACAGTGCTATCAGGCTGTCGCAAATCGCTTGTCCAGATACTCGATGATCACCTTGGACTCGTACATCCAGGTGGTCTGGCCGTTTTCTTCGATACGCAGGCACGGCACCTTGATCTTGCCGCCTTGATCCAGCAGGGCCTGGCGATCCTGCTCGTTGTTCTTCGCATCACGCAGGGCCACCGGCACATTCAGGCGGCGCAGGGTGCGGCGGGTTTTCACGCAGAACGGGCAGGCGTGGAACTGATACAGGGTCAGGCCTTTGGCGGCTTGCTCGACCTGGGCCTGAGCGGCAGCCGGGCGCTGCTTCTTGCCAGGGCGGGTGACGAAATCGATGAAGATGATCAACTGGCCGAGGCCGACACGAAGCGCTTTGACTAACACGGGACAAGCCTCACGGGGTGAAGAGGAAAGGCGCGCAGCTTACCTGATTTTTCGCAGGTGAAAAAAAACCGGCGATGAATGCCGGTTTTCTTCGTGCCGCGCGTTACTTGATCAGGCTGAGAAACTCGCTGCGGGTGGCCGCGTTTTCGCGGAACTCACCGAGCATCACCGAGGTGATCATCGTCGAGTTCTGTTTCTCCACACCGCGCATCATCATGCACATGTGCTTGGCCTCGATCACGACGGCAACACCCAGGGCACCAGTAACCTGCTGGACCGCATCGGCGATCTGGCGGCTGAGGTTTTCCTGAATCTGCAGGCGGCGGGCGTACATATCGACGATCCGCGCGACTTTCGACAGGCCCAGCACCTTGCCACTCGGAATGTAGGCGACATGCGCCTTGCCGATGAAAGGCAGCAGGTGGTGTTCGCACAACGAGTAGAGCTCGATGTCCTTGACCAGCACCATTTCGCTGTTGTCGGAGCTGAACAAGGCACCGTTGGTGACTTCTTCAAGCGATTGTTCATAACCGCGGCAAAGGTACTGCATGGCTTTGGCGGCACGCTTTGGCGTGTCGAGCAGACCTTCGCGGGAGACGTCCTCGCCCAGCTGGCCGAGGATCGCCGTGTAATTCTGTTCCAGGGACATGAAACTACCTGTGGGATTTTACGCAAAGGGCAAGGGTACGGTGGCCGGCACGGCGCTGCAAGCGCGACGCGTCAGCTTTACTCGTCGCGACCTTCCATCATGGTGCGCTTGAGCATCACATAAACCGCTCCGGCGCCGCCGTGTCGGGCCTGGCAGGAGGTGAAGCCAAGCACTTGCGGATGCTGGCGCAGCCAGGTGTTGACATGACTTTTGATCATCGGCCGTTTGCCGTCCAGGCGGACAGCCTTGCCGTGGGTCACGCGCACACAGCGGATTTCGAATTTTGTCGCTTCGGCGAGAAACGCCCAGAGTGTTTCGCGGGCCTTTTCGACGTTCATGCCGTGCAGGTCGAGGCTGCCTTCGAACGGGATCTGCCCGATCTTGAGCTTGCGCATCTGGCTTTCCTGCACTCCGTCACGCGCCCACATCAACTCGTCTTCCGGGCCGACGTCGATCACGAACTGGTCGGACAGGCCGTCTACCGCGGCAACGTCGGTACGGATGGTCGCCGCCTGACGCAGCTTGGCAATCTGCGCGCGGTCAGCCTTGGGTTTGCCGGTTTCGGCGCGATCGTGCTTGATCGGCTTGACGCCTTGGATCGCGCTTTTGAACAGGGAAAAATCGTCGTCTTGCATGTCAGCCTCCGCGAAGGGCGGCCAGTTTACCCAAGTCGAGGTGAATCGGGCGCGTCAAAACGCAGTGGGCGCGACTCAATCATGTTTTTTCATCAAGTGCGGCGCGATGTTCAGCCCGTTGGGTTGACGCATCCGGCGCCGGCAGCGGCGCCACAGTGCAACGCCTGCGTAGAGCAGGAACAGGCCCAGCCCGAGAATCACCGCCGCGCCCACCGGGCTGGCGTTCAGTTCACCCAGTGCGGGTGGGTGGCCCAACAGGCTGGCGGCACCGGCCATTGCCAGCAGCACGCCGAACGCGGCGAGCAGGGCAGAGAAGGCTGCGGCGATGCGAAAGCGCCAGTTGCGCGGACCCTTGGGTCGCAAGCGGCGAGCGTCAAATCCATCGGATATCTTCATTCCGATCTTCCTCAATGGGTATCGGCCCTTCGACCGGGAGATGACCGGGTGGTTCCTGAGGCTAATTCAATTATAGGGAATGAGAGGCCTTTGTGGATGAGCGGCGCCAAGGGCCGCTCATTCCAGGGCGATCAGATCAGGTCTTTGGTCAGCGCCAGGGTGGCGAAGTTGTCAGCCATGATTGCCATTTCGGTCTGCTGAACGTGCTCGGCACTCAGTACGCCGCCTTTGAACGGCAGGTCCCGGGTGGCGCAGGCATCTTCGACCAGGGTGCAGCGAAAGCCCAGGTTCTTGGCGGCACGCACGGTAGTGCTGACGCTGGAGTGACTCATGAAACCGCACACGATCAGGTCCAGGGAACCGAGGTCTTGCAGGCGCTTTTCCAGCGGCGTGCCGTGGAACGCGCTCGGCAGCAGTTTGCCGATGATGGTTTCGTCGGCCAGGGGTTCCATCCCGGGAATGAACTCGCCGCGTTCGCCCTGCGGGTCGAACAGGCCACCGACAGTGCCCAGGTGACGGACATGCACGATCGGCCGACCGGCGGAGCGGGCGGCCGCAAGCAGTTGCTTGATGTTGTCGACGGCAGCATCCATGCCGGACAGGGCCAACGGGCCGCTAAGGTACTCTTTCTGGGCATCGATGATCACCAGCGTCGCGTGGGCCAGGTTGGCTGGCGCGTAACCACGACCGCTGAGTTGAAACATCGTCTTTGGAACGGACATTCTGGGGCTCCTTCGAGTGGGGCTTTTGCGCCATTGTCCTCTGGCAGAGCGGTTCTGTGAACCGCTACCATCGTAGGCACCGTCGTTGCTGGCCTGCAGCCTCTCAAGAGCTGGGCGGATGTTCAATACAAAAGCTGAAAATACGGATTAATCCTACTTCGGCGCCTTTGATTTTCTTGCATCGTCGGTGCCGGTCAAGACTGGTAGAATCGCCAGTCGTTTTTTCAGGAGTCTACCCCGTGATCACTTCCCGTCTGCGCACGTTGCGCGACCATATTCGTTGGGCCGTCAGTCGTTTTCATGGGGAGGATCTGTTTTTCGGCCATGGGACCGACAACGCCTGGGACGAAGCCCGACAGCTGGTGCTGGGTGCGTTGCACCTGCCCTGGGAAATCGCCGACAGCTATCTGGACTGCGCGCTCGAAGAAGACGAACTGGTCAATCTGCAACGGTTGCTCAAGCGGCGTATCGACGAGCGCATCCCGACCGCCTACCTGTTGGGTGAGGCCTGGTTCTGCGGCATGTCGTTCATCGTCGACGAGCGTGTCTTGATCCCGCGTTCGCCGATTGGCGAGCTGATCGAAAACCGCTTCACGCCGTGGCTGGGCACCGAACCGGCGCGCATTCTCGACCTGTGCACCGGTTCCGGTTGCATCGGCATTGCCTGCGCCTACGAGTTCCCGAAGGCCGAAGTGGTGCTGGCGGACCTGTCGTTCGAAGCGCTGGAAGTGGCTAATCAAAATATTGAGCGCCATGGCGTCGATGAGCGGGTGTACACCGTTCAGGGCGATGGCTTCGACGGTTTGCCCGGGCAGCGTTTCGACCTGATCGTGTCCAACCCGCCCTACGTGGACGCCGAGGACTTTGCCGATATGCCGGACGAGTACCAGCACGAGCCGGAACTGGGCCTGGCCTGCGGCGACGATGGCTTGAACCTGGTTCGGCGGATGCTGGCCGAGGCAGCCGATCACTTGACCGAGAAAGGTTTGTTGATCGTTGAAGTGGGCAACAGCCAGGTGCACGTCGAGGCGTTGTACCCGGAAGTCGACTTCGCCTGGCTGGACTTCGAGCGAGGCGGCCATGGCGTGTTCATGCTCAGCGCCGAGCAGTGCCGTGAGCACCAGGCGCTGTTTGCTGCCAGGATTTAACACGGTCAACGTGGCGAGTGAGCTTGCTCCCGCTCGAGTGCGAAGCGCTCGCAATCCTGTTATCTCATTGCTGAGACAGAGGGGGCTGCTGCGCAGCCCAGCGGGAGCAAGCTCCCTCGCCACAAAAATCACCGCGACCAGCGGTTTCTAGCGGTGCGTAGCAATCCAGATCAGCAATCCCGCCTGGAACACCGAAAACGCCACCAGGCAGGTGATGGTGAAGCGCAGCCCGGTGTCTTCACGTTTGTACTGGCTGACTTTCTCTTCTTGCTTTTGCAGTTTGACTTCCTGTTCGGCCAGGTTCTGCTCGGCTTGCTGCAGCATCTGCGCGGCTTCGAGGATCTCCACGAACTGCAGCTTTTCGGCGTTCCAGTCGGCTAGCAGGTCGCCGACCTTGCCGGCCTTGACGCTGCCTTTCAAATGCTGGGCATCGGCGTAGATCACATCAAAACCGTGTACTCGCAGGAAGTGATCGCGGCGCAGGCGGGTGTCTTCGTTGAGGGCGTCCTTGTTGTTCAGGTCGACGCCGTCAAAGGTGTAGCTCGACCATTTCTTCTTGGCCCAGGTGATGCCCTGGGCCGCCAGGAAGCGCCCAATGCCGCGGTTCATCGGCTCGACCTGCAGGCCGTTGGCTGGCTCGAAGTGCACACGTCGGGCCTCGTGATCAACCCAGACATCCAGGTGGTTCTGCTCTTTGCGCACCCGCTGGCCGGGCAGGGTGATGCTCATGCGTAGCAGGCTGCGCTCGTGGTTGTTGCGCTCGGCATAGCCGAACTCCACAAAGCGCAATGGCCGCCCGCCGGTCGCCCGGTCGGTTTTCAGCGGCGCCAGGCGCAGCATGCTGTGGTGCTCGGGCTGGACGTCCGGCCACGGCAGCTCAACCGCGTCTGTGGCCGTTGCTGCTGGCGAGGTGTCGGGTGAATTCTGGGTATCAGTCATAGCGGTGAGGTCCTGTCCAAGCGCTGCTTGTCGACCGTTCATCAACGGTCGACATCGGCTTATCGGCCGCTTTTTCCAGGACTGGAGGGTAAAACCGGCTTAACTGGGACGAAGTCCGCCAATAAAGCTGAGAATGCGCGAGCCAAGCTCGGCGGCCAGGGGCAGTTGCGGGTCCTTGTAGGAGGCCACTTGCCGCTTGACGTCGATGGGCACGATACGCATCACGTGGTTCATGCCCTCGATCACTGCCAACTCAGCGTCGGGTTTGGCGGCCTTGAGCATCTGCGCATCACCGACACTCACCTGGATGTCGTGGCTGCCCTGGACGATCAGTGCCGGCATTTTCAGCCTGGCGAAGGCCGCGGCCGGGTCCTGGCGAAACAGGCTGATCAGGTAAGGTTGCACGCTGGGGCGGAAGATCACTTGCAAGGCGGACGGGACATTGTCATCCACCTGCCCGGCCTTGAGGCTGTCCAGCAGTTCGTTACTGCGCAGCATCAGCTGCGGGGGCAAGCGGTAACTCAACTGCTGGCGCAGGATCTGGTCCACCGGCCTGGCACTGCCGGCCACGGAGATCAGCCCGGCGGCATCCACCTGGGGCGCGGCGAGCGTGGCAATCAGCGCACCTTCGCTGTGCCCCAGCAGGATCAACGGCCCCAGGCGTGGGTCGGTCTTGAGTTTCTGGCCCCAGGCCACGGCGTCCGCCACGTAGGCCTCAAGGGTCAGGTCGCGTTCGTCCGGGGTGGCCGCCAGGCTCGCCGCCACGCCACGCTTGTCGTAGCGCACGCTGGCGATGTTGTGTTTGGCCAGCACCCAGGCCAGGCGCTTGAGGCTGTCGTTTTTGCCGCCTTCCGGGTTGTTGCCATTGCGATCCGTCGGGCCCGATCCGGAAATGATCAGCACCACCGGCACCGGGGCGTCGGATTTTGGCAGCAACATCGAGCCGAACAGCTCGCCGTTGCCGGTCTCCAGGCTGATGGGGCGTTGCAGGACGGTGGCCTGGACCACACTGGAAAGCAGGCCGGTAAACAGGGTAAGGCTCAAGGCTATTACTCGAAGCATTATCTCGCCATCATTCACAAGGTGTCGGTTGGACTCACGGGCACCGATAAGGTTCGAGGATGAACTACTTGGTGAGCCTGCGTATACTGGCGCGCACTTAGTTCAGCGATTTCACGGAGCGCCCTGCATGTCCGGCAATACCTACGGCAAGCTGTTCACTGTCACCACCGCGGGCGAAAGCCATGGTCCGGCGTTGGTCGCCATTGTCGACGGCTGCCCGCCGGGCCTCGAGTTGTCCCTGGATGACCTGCAGCGCGACCTGGACCGGCGCAAGCCGGGCACCAGCCGCCACACCACCCAGCGTCAGGAAGCCGACGAAGTCGAAATCCTCTCCGGCGTGTTCGAAGGTCGCACCACCGGGTGTTCCATTGGCCTGTTGATCCGCAACACCGACCAGAAGTCCAAGGACTACTCGGCGATCAAGGACCTGTTCCGCCCGGCCCACGCCGATTACACCTATCAGCACAAATACGGCGAGCGCGACTATCGCGGTGGCGGCCGCAGCTCCGCCCGCGAAACCGCCATGCGCGTGGCCGCCGGGGCGATTGCCAAGAAATACCTGGCCACCCAGGGCATCGTGATCCGTGGCTACATGAGCCAGCTTGGCCCGATCGAAATCCCGTTCAAGACCTGGGACTCGGTCGAGCAGAACGCGTTTTTCAGCCCGGATCCGGACAAAGTGCCCGAGCTTGAGGCGTACATGGATCAGCTGCGCCGCGACCAGGATTCGGTCGGCGCGAAGATCACCGTGGTGGCCGAAGGCGTGAAGCCGGGTCTGGGCGAGCCGATCTTCGACCGCCTCGATGCCGAACTGGCTCACGCGCTGATGAGCATCAACGCGGTCAAGGGCGTGGAAATCGGCGCCGGTTTCGCCAGCGTGGCCCAGCGCGGCACCGAGCACCGCGACGAGATGACCCCTGAAGGGTTCCTCAGCAACAACGCCGGCGGCATCCTGGGCGGCATTTCGTCTGGCCAGCCGATCGTTGCGCACCTGGCCCTCAAGCCGACGTCGAGCATCACCACGCCGGGCCGTTCGATCGATATCCACGGCAACCCGGTGGAGGTGATCACCAAGGGCCGTCACGACCCGTGCGTCGGCATTCGTGCTACCCCCATTGCCGAGGCCATGATGGCGATCGTGCTGATGGACCACCTGCTGCGTCATCGCGGGCAAAACGCCGACGTGCGCGTCAGCACTCCGGTGCTGGGCCAGCTGTGAAGCCATGCCCTGACGTCGCTGCGGTCTGATGGCCGTGGCGGCACTCCCGTACTGGCGGCTCTCCAGCTTTTATCTGTTCTATTTCGCCTTGCTCGGTTCGACCGCGCCGTTCCTGGCGCTGTATTTCGATCACCTGGGTTTTTCCGCTGCGCGCATTGGCGAGCTGGTGGCGATTCCGATGCTCATGCGCTGCGTCGCGCCCAATATCTGGGGCTGGCTCGGTGACTACACCGGCCGGCGCCTGGCCATCGTGCGCTTCGGTGCGGTCTGTACGCTGCTGACGTTCTCGCTGATCTTCATCAGCAAAAGCTACGCCTGGCTGGCGATGGTCATGGCCCTGCATGCGTTTTTCTGGCACGCGGTGTTGCCGCAGTTCGAAGTCATCACCCTGGCGCATTTGCAGGGCCAGGCCGCGCGCTACAGCCAGATCCGTTTGTGGGGCTCGATTGGCTTCATCATCACCGTGGTGGCGTTGGGGCGGCTGTTCCAGTGGCTGAGCCTGGACATCTACCCGGTGGCGCTGGTGCTGATCATGGCCGGGATCGTCGTCAGCAGCCTGTGGGTGCCGAACGCGCAGCCGGCGCAAGGCAATCGCCCGGCCGGGGAGGGTTTCCTCAAGCAACTGCGCAGCCCCGGCGTATTGGCGTTTTACGGGTGCGTGGCGCTGATGCAGATGAGCCATGGGCCCTATTACACTTTCCTGACCCTGCACCTGGAACATCTGGGCTATAGCCGCGGCGTGATCGGCCTGCTCTGGGCCCTGGGCGTAGTGGCCGAAGTCTTGGTGTTCTTGTTCATGAGCAGGATCCTGGCGCGGTTCTCGGTGCGCCGGGTGCTGATGGCCAGTTTCCTGCTGGCGGCCTTGCGCTGGGTGTTGCTGGGTTCATTCGCGGAATTTTTGTGGGTGCTGCTGTTCGCGCAAATACTGCACGCGGCGACCTTTGGCAGCTTTCACGCCGCTGCCATCCATTTCGTGCAACGTAGTTTCGGCGCCCGCCAGCAAGGGCAGGGCCAGGCGTTGTACGCGGCACTGGCCGGCACCGGCGGTGCATTGGGCGCGTTGTATTCGGGTTACAGCTGGAACGCCCTGGGCGCCACCTTGACCTTTAGTATTGCCAGTCTCGCAGCCCTGGCTGCAGCCGTTATCATTGCCACACGCATGCAAGAGGACAGGCCATGAGCCTTACCCGTGAACACCTCGCCCGGCAAATCATCGACGCCGGGCGTTTTCTCTATGGCCGCGGCTGGTCGCCGGCCACCAGCAGCAACTACTCGACGCGGCTGTCGGCCAACGAAGCGCTGTTGACCGTTTCCGGCAAGCATAAAGGCCAACTGGGCCTGGATGACATGCTGGCCACCGATCTGGCGGGCAACAGCCTGGAGCCGGGCAAGAAGCCATCCGCTGAAACCCTGTTGCACACTCAGCTGTACAGCTGGCGCCCGGAGATCGGCGCGGTGCTGCACACCCACTCGGTGAATGCCACGGTACTGTCGCGCCTGACGCCCCAGGACTGCATCGAGTTTGAAGACTACGAACTGCAAAAAGCCTTCAGCGGCGTTTCAACCCACGAGTCGCGCGTGCGGGTGCCGATCTTCGACAACGATCAGGACATTGCCCGCCTGGCGGCCAAGGTGCAGCCTTGGCTGGACGCTCACCCTGAGTGTGTCGGCTACCTGATTCGCGGGCATGGCCTCTATACCTGGGGTGCCGGCATGAGCGATGCCTTGCGCCAGATCGAGGCCTTTGAATTTCTGTTCGAGTGCGAGCTGAAAGTGCGCTCGCTGACCCACCGTCAAGGCTGACTTCACTGAAGTCGCCCACCGCCTGATGAACCGCGCTGCCCAACCGGTCTGTAGAAAAACGGACGGCAGCGCCGCTAACGAGGAATTGCCAGCATGAGCAGCTTGTCTGTTTACCACGTCTCAAGCCCGGACCTGCCAAACAAGGTCCTGACCCACTTTGACGACATCGCCTCGACCCTGGCCGGGCAGGGTGTGCGCTTTGACCGTTGGCAAGCGGCGGCGAAGATCCAGCCCGGCGCCAGCCAGGAAGAGGTGATTGCGGCCTACCAGGTGCAGATCGACCAGTTGATGACCGAGGGCGGCTACGTCACCGTCGACGTGATCAGCCTGAACAGTGATCACCCGCAAAAAGCCGAACTGCGGGCCAAGTTCCTTGAGGAGCACCGGCATGGTGAAGACGAAGTGCGGTTTTTCGTGGCCGGACGTGGCCTGTTCACCCTGCACATCGATGACTACGTGTACGCGGTGCTGTGCGAGAAAAACGACCTAATCTCGGTCCCGGCTGGCACCCGGCACTGGTTCGACATGGGCGAGCACCCGCACTTCGTGGCGATCCGCCTGTTCAACAATCCCGAAGGCTGGGTGGCCAACTTCACCGGCGACGACATCGCCGGCCGCTTCCCGCGCCTGGAGGATTGAGCACATGACCATCAAAGCCATTCTGACTGACATCGAAGGCACCACCAGCGCGGTGAGCTTTGTGTTCGATGTGTTGTTCCCCTATGCCGCCCAGCACCTGCCGGCGTTTGTCCGCCAGCAGGCGCAACGCGCGGACGTGGCCCTCCAGCTGGACGCGGTGCGCCAGGACAGTGCCGAGCCCGATGCCGATGTGGAGCGCGTCATCGAGATTCTGTTGGGCTGGATCGCCGAAGACCGCAAGGCCACGCCGCTCAAGGCGTTGCAAGGCATGGTCTGGGAGCAGGGTTACCAGGCCGGGCAGTTGAAGGGGCATGTGTACCCGGACGCCGTGGACGCGCTGAAACGCTGGCACGACGCAGGGTATCAACTGTTTGTTTATTCCTCGGGATCGATCCAGGCGCAGAAGCTGATCTTCGGCTGTTCGGAGGCGGGCGACCTGACACCGCTGTTCAGCGGTTACTTCGACACCACGTCCGGCCCCAAGCGTGAAGCGCAGTCCTACCAGCGCATTGCCCAGGCCATCGGTTGTGAAGCGGCGCAGATCCTGTTCCTGTCCGACATCGTGCAGGAACTCGACGCCGCCCGCGAGGCCGGCATGGCCACCCGCGGCCTGGTGCGCGAAGGGGGGGAGCTGGCGGGGCATGTGAGCGTCACGACCTTTGCCCAGATCGATCCGGCGCACCTGTGACGTAAAAAGGGCGGCCAGGCGCAACGCCTGGCCACCCAACGGGAAGCGGTACTGCTCAGGCCGAATAATAGGTCGGCAAGGCGAAGCGCTGCTGGCTCTGCAGCATGGAAATCTGCGGCAGTTCGCTGGCCTGTTCGGCCAGGTCGCGACGTATGGCGCTGATCGCCCAGGACAGTTGATCGCCGGCATGCAACTGCGCATAGGAAATCGAACGCTTGAACTCTCTGCCGTCGCTGCTGCGCAAGGTCAGCAATATGCCGCCGTCGGGACGCTCCTGCGTCGTGACGTCGAAGTGGGAAAACAGCGAGGAAAACTTCTCTTGGATCAGGTCCATGTCTATCAGCTCCGTGTGTGCATGAAGGGCCACGTGGAGTGATAGCTGCACCGATTGTGCCAGCATTCTGTTTTTATAAAACCTATATAAATCAATAGGTTAATAAAGTCTCTGATTTTTGGTTTCGTGCATTTTGCATGAGTGGCCATCGTGCATCCTGCATTTTGCGCGGAGCGCGGCGGGCGCTGTGATTCATTCCCGCGTGATTGCCGGTGACACTCTCCCGGATACAAAACATTTCAAAAACCGCGTGTACAGCGACAGAACCGCTGGCGTACTTTTTGGCCTGCAGCCAGGTGTCCGAGGGTTTTCCTGTCGTTTTCCGTACCGGGATGAAGTTGCCCGAACACCCCGTCATGCATGTTCGCCCGACAATAACAAAACAGGCCCGACGCAGTGGGTCATACGGGAGCAACCATGAGCAGCACGCACAAGGACATGATTACCTGGGGCATGATGCTCCGTAAGCTACCGTCCATCGTCAAAGCCCTGCCACGGGTGGTCAAGGGGCTCAAAGTCGCCAACGTCAAGCAGCCGGACCAGCCCTGCGGCCTGGCGTTTACCTTTGAGCAGGCGACGCAGCGCAATCCCGGGGGGGCGGCGTTGCTGCACGGCACGGTCACCCTCAGTTATGCCCAGGCCAACCAGTGGGCCAACCGGATCGCCCATCACTTGCATGCCCAGGGTATCGGCAAGGGCGACGTGGTCGGGATCTTCATCGAGAACCGTCCGGAACTGCTGGTCACGGTACTGGCCGTCGCCAAGCTCGGCGCCATCAGTGCCATGCTCAATACTTCGCAAACCCAGCAGGCGCTGGTGCACAGCGTGAATCTGGTCAACCCGGTGGCCATCGTGGTCGGCGGGGAATTGGTCGAGGCCTATTCGGCGATTCGTGACCGGGTGTCGATCGATGCCGCCAGGACCTGGTGGGTGGCTGACCAGGATACGTCCCGGGACCCCGGCCAGGCGCCAGCCGGCTTCATCAACCTGATGCGCGTCAGTGCCGATGGCTCAAGCGAAAACCCGCTCAGCAGCCAACAGGTGTACCTCGACGACCCGTGCTTCTATATCTACACCTCCGGCACGACCGGGTTGCCCAAGGCCGGCGTGTTCAAGCACGGTCGCTGGATGCGCTCGTCCGCCAGCTTCGGCATGATCGCGCTGGACATGGGTCCCGGGGACATCGTCTATTGCACCTTGCCGCTGTACCACGCCACGGGGCTGTGCGTGTGTTGGGGGTCGGCGATCAACGGCGCGTCGGGCTTTGCCATTCGGCGCAAATTCAGCGCCAGTCAGTTCTGGAACGATGTACGTAAATACCGGGCGACCACCATCGGTTACGTCGGTGAGTTGTGCCGTTATCTGATCGATCAACCGGCCAGCGCCGACGACCGTGACAACCAGGTGGTCAAGATGGTCGGCAACGGCCTGCGCCCCGGCGTCTGGAGCGAGTTCAAGCAGCGCTTCGGGATCAACCACATTTGTGAGCTGTATGCCGCCAGTGACGGCAACATCGGCTTCACCAACATCCTGAATTTTGACAACACCATCGGTTTTTCGCTGATGTCCTGGGAGTTGGTCGAATACGCCCACGACGGTTGCGCGCCGATCCGCAACAGCAAGGGCTTCATGCAGAAGGTCGGCAAGGGCCAGCAAGGCCTGTTGCTGGCAAGGATCGATGACAAGGCGCCGCTGGACGGTTACACCGACCCGCAGAAAACCGAGAAGGTCGTGCTCCATGATGTGTTTGAAAAAGGCGACCGCTACTTCAACACCGGCGATCTGCTGAGGAACATCGGCTTCGGCCATGCTCAGTTCGTCGACCGTCTTGGCGATACCTACCGTTGGAAGGGGGAGAACGTCTCGACCACCGAGGTCGAAAACATCCTGCTGCAGCATCCGCATATCGCCGAAGCGGTGGCCTACGGCGTAGAAATCCACAACACCAACGGTCGGGCCGGCATGGCCGCCATCACGCCGGCCGAATCCCTGGCCACCCTGGATTTTGGCGAGTTGTTGAGTTTTGCCCGGGCGCAAATGCCGGCGTATGCCGTGCCGTTGTTTTTGCGGGTGAAAGTGAAAATGGAAACCACCGGGACCTTCAAGTACCAGAAGACCCGCCTCAAGGACGAAGCCTTCGATCCGGGGAAAACCGGCGACGATCCGATCTACGCCTGGTTGCCGGGCTCTGACACCTACGTGCAAGTCACCGAACAGGTGTTGGCGGATATCCATGGCGGCAAGTTTCGTTATTGATTCTGGCTATGGTCGCGGGAGAGAAAAAAGGGGTGACAGGTGCAAGGCCGCTTGAGGACACTAGCGGCTTTACGATTGACCGAATGTGGAGCCCTCAATGTCAGACAAATCCCGCCAGATGACCCCGGAAGAAGCCGCGGAGTTTGCCGAACAGGTATTCAACAAGGCCCGCGACGGCGACGCGGCGATGCTCGCCGCACTGCTGAGCAAGGGCCTGCCACCGAATCTGCGCAACCACAAGGGTGACACCTTGCTGATGCTGGCCGCCTATCACGGTCATGTCGATGCCGTGAAAGTGTTGCTGGAGCACAAGGCCGATCCGGAAGTTCGTAACGACAATGGCCAAAGCCCGATTGCCGGGGCTGCCTTCAAGGGCGACCTGGACATGGTCAAGGTGCTGGTCGAAGGCGGTGCCGAGGTAGAAGGTTCGTCCTTTGACGGGCGCACGGCGTTGATGATGGCGGCGATGTTCAACCGCCCGGCCATCGTCGACTACCTGATCAGCCAGGGGGCCGACCCCAAGGCCAAGGACGCCAACGGCATCACCGCACTGGAAGCGGCCAGGACCATGGGCGCGACCGACACCACGGCGCAGTTGCAGAAACTGCTGGGCTGATCACTTTACTGGCGTGAGTGAGATTTTGTGGTGAGGGAGCCTGCTCCCGCTGGGCCGGGCTGGCGCTCCAGCGCGAAGCTACCCTGAGTTCTGAAACCCGGTGGTATCTGACACTCCGAGTGTTCCCGTTTACGGCTGCTACGCACCCGAGCGGGAGCAAGCTCCTTCGCCACGGGTAGGTGCCCTGACTTCTGGTCTCGGTATCTGCCTTGGAGTGCGTTATCCTTCGCGCCCTGACATTCCCCTCGCTACAGGATCCGCCATGAAAGCCGCACTCATCGAACTCATCAGCAAAATCAGCTCCGGCTGCATGAGCGAGGCGCAGATTGTGCAGATCGCCGACGAAGCCACCCAGGCTTACGCCGATCCAGACGCCTTCCTGACGGCCAATCCGGATATCAACTACGACGACACGTTCCCGATTCCACTGGGTGAGTGGGTGGTGGTGGGCAGTTTGCCGGACACCGTGCTGTTCCAGGCCGACACCTACATGGACCTATTCGCCCAGATCGTCGCTTCGTTCGGCCCCGATGTGGCGTTCAACATCAAGCCCAAGCAACTGGCCAAGACCGAAGCGCTGACGGCGCTCAACCGTATCCAGATTCAGATGGGCAGCATGAACCCGGAAAACGGTGGCTACACCCTGGTGAACCTCAGTCAGCCGCTCGATGACGAGATCCAGGCCGTGCTGGTCTTCGGCCGAGACGTGGAGCGGGTACTGGAACTGTGTGCCGAGGCCGGCATCAGCGCGGCGCCGTCCCTGGAAGCATTGAAGGTCGCGATCCACGTTTAACGCGCAATAAAGCGGAGCCCTCGCAGGACCCGGCTATCCTGAGGGGGAATGCCTTCTTTCGGGAGCGACACCATGGGTTCCACCTTCAATAGCCTGGTTGGCCTGATTATCCTGGCGCTGGATATCTGGGCGATCCTCAACGTGTTCAAAAGCAACGTCGGGGCCGGGACGAAAATCATCTGGGTCGTGGTGATTCTGGTGCTGCCAGTGCTGGGCTTGATCATCTGGGCTATCGCGGGGCCAAGAGGCAACGTGAGGATCTGACGGCGCCCATTTTTCCTGTGAGAGCGGGCGTGCCCACGAAGAGCGATAACGCGGTTCCACAGATAAACCGCAGTGTCTGCATCGCGAGCAAACCGGCACCCGCCTTGGCCGTTTGCACATTGGAATGGTCTTCTGCCTGACTAAGGTTCGACCTGTCATGTTCCGCGTCGTAGAATGCGCGCCTTTGCTGGCCAATCGAGCTGATCGATCGGCCATCATGGGCGGGTAACCGTCCGTTGCCACCAGCATTCACCGGGGGACTTCCCATGAGCACCAACACGACCAACGAGTACCTGGAAACCCTCTACGAAGGCTACGGCCAGCGTTTTCGCATGGACAAGCTGCTGCACGAAGTGCGTACCGAGCACCAGCACCTGGTCATTTTCGAAAACCCGCGCATGGGTCGGGTGATGGCGCTGGACGGTGTGATCCAGACCACCGAAGCCGATGAGTTCATCTACCACGAGATGCTCACCCACGTCCCGATCCTCGCCCACGGCACTGCCAAGCGCGTGCTGATCATTGGCGGTGGCGACGGTGGCATGCTGCGCGAAGTGGCCAAGCACCGCAGCGTCGAGCACATCACCATGGTCGAAATCGACGGTACCGTGGTCGATATGTGCAAGGAGTTCCTGCCGAACCACTCCAAGGGCGCCTACGATGACCCGCGCTTGAACCTGGTGATCGACGACGGCATGCGGTTTGTGGCCACCACCCAGGAAAAGTTCGACGTGATCATCTCCGACTCCACCGACCCGATCGGTCCGGGTGAAGTCCTGTTCTCGGAGAACTTCTACCAGGCCTGCCACCGTTGCCTGAACGACGGCGGCATTCTGGTGACCCAGAACGGCACGCCATTCATGCAACTGGGCGAAGTCCAGACCACCGCCGGTCGCTTGCGTAGCCTGTTTGCGGACTGGCACTTCTATCAGGCGGCCGTCCCGACCTACATCGGCGGCGCCATGACTTTTGCCTGGGGCGCGAAAAACACCGCCTACCGCAAACTGTCCCGCGAAACCTTGCAGCAGCGCTTCGCGGGCAGCGGCATCGTCACCCGTTACTACAACCCGGAAATCCACATCGGCGCCTTCGCCTTGCCGCAATACGTGCTGCAAGCGGTGAACAAGCCAAGCAATGATTAAGCGGTAATGATGAAAAAGGGCCTTGAGGCTAATGCCGATCAGTTAAGCCAAAGACCAGCCGAACATAGTACTCGCCACGGGTTTCGTGTTCGGCTTTATTTCTCTTGACTGACTGGCATTAGCCTTGCGGCCCTTTTTTGTGTTTCCAGATATGCGTTGCACGAAATTTTCACAATCGCTCCAAGACAATTCGCCCGCGCCGTTTTCACGTTAAACACTCAGCTTGTCCTAGGTTCAAGGCCTCCGTGGCCGGACTTTGGGGCGTGTGCCAGTTAAAAATGGCAAAGCCGTGGGTGATCGTGCAACATTTGCACTCCGCGCAAGGTCCCGGCCAGTTGCTGCTATGCATGGCAATGAGAGGGCTGGGCGCCACTACTTTTTTGTAACTTCAACCTCCAATGGGTCCTGAAACGACATGGCAAACCCGGACGCCCTGAGTCAGCAGCGAGCTTCGAATCGCTTGCTGCAACCGACCGTCAAATCCCATCTGGCTTATACGCTGCTCTGCGCCCTGGTCATGATGGTGATGCTCTCCCTGCTGCGCCTGGCGCTGCTGGTCTACAACCGGGAGATGATGCTGGACACACCGGCTTCGACCTTTCTCGAAGCCTTCGCCAACGGCCTGCGTTTCGACCTGCGTCTGGTGATTTACCTCTGCATTCCGCTGTTGCTGTCACTGTTCAGTGCCCGGGCGATGGCCGCTCGTGGCCTGTTCCGCTCATGGCTGACGATTGTCTCCAGCATCGCGCTGTTCCTCGGCCTGATGGAGATGGACTTCTACCGCGAGTTCCACCAGCGCCTCAACGGCCTGGTCTTCCAGTATGTGAAGGAAGACCCGAAAACCGTGATGAGCATGCTCTGGTACGGCTTCCCGGTGGTGCGCTACCTGCTGGCGTGGGTCATTGGCACCTGGCTGTTGAGCCTGGCGTTCAAGGGCGCCGACCGTGCAACCCGTCCGCGTGGCCCGTTCAGCGGTGGCAATGTCAGCACCCGTCAGGTGGCACCGTGGTACACCCGCGTTGCCGTGTTCATGGTGTGCCTGCTGATCTGCGTTGCGGCCGCTCGTGGCACGCTGCGTCAAGGCCCGCCGATGCGTTGGGGTGACGTGTACACCACCGACTCGAACTTCGCCAACCAGCTGGGCCTCAATGGCACGCTGCAACTGGTCGCGGCGGCGAAAAGCCGCATGTCCGAAGACCGCGACAACATCTGGAAGGCAACCCTGCCACAGCCTGAAGCCCAGGAGATTGTCCGCGGCATGCTGGTGATGCCGGACGAAAAACTGGTGGATGCCGATACCGCCGCTGTGCGCCGTGATTTCATGCCGCCTGCCGACAAGACCCTGCCGATCAAGAACGTCGTGGTGATCCTGATGGAAAGCATGGCCGGTCACTCGGTCGGTGCCCTGGGCGCGCCTGGCAATATCACGCCGTACCTGGACAAGCTGTCCAAGGAAGGCCTGCTGTTCGACCGCTTCTTCTCCAACGGTACCCACACCCACCAGGGCATGTTCGCCACCATGGCCTGCTTCCCGAACCTGCCAGGCTTCGAATACCTGATGCAGACGCCGGAAGGCAGCCACAAGCTGTCCGGCCTGCCGCAGCTGCTCAGTGCGCGCAAGTTCGACGACGTCTACGTGTACAACGGTGATTTCGCCTGGGATAACCAGTCGGGCTTCTTCAGCAACCAGGGCATGACCAACTTCGTCGGTCGTAACGATTACATCAACCCGGTGTTCTCCGACCCGACGTGGGGTGTGTCCGACCAGGACATGTTCGACCGTGGCCTGGTGGAGCTCAAGGCGCGTGAAGGCGGCAAACCCTTCTATGCGCTGCTGCAAACCCTGTCCAACCACACCCCGTACGCGTTGCCGACCCCGTTGCCGGTGGAGAAAGTCACGGGCCGTGGCAACCTCGACGAGCACTTGACCGCCATGCGCTACTCCGACTGGGCGCTGGGTCAGTTCTTTGAGAAGGCCCGTAAAGAGCCGTACTTCAAGGAAACCCTGTTCGTCATCGTCGGCGACCACGGTTTTGGCAACGAGCGTCAAATCACCGAAATGGACCTGGGACGTTTCAACGTGCCGATGCTGATGATTGCTCCCGGCATCCAGGAAAAGTTCGGCAAGCTCGACCACACCGTCGGTACTCAAGTCGACATCGTGCCGACCATCATGGGTCGCCTGGGTGGCGAAGTGCGTCATCAGTGCTGGGGACGTGACCTGCTGAACCTGCCTGAAGGCGACACCGGTTTTGGCGTGATCAAGCCGTCGGGCAGCGAACAGACCACGGCGATCATCACCGTCGATCAGGTACTGGTGCTGCCGAAGGAAAAAGACATGGCGCCGAAGATGTACCAGTACCAGCTCGGAGCCAATCCTGGTGCCCAGGTCGTACCGGATGCACCGGCAACCGCCCAGATGAAGCAAAAGCTGGAAGCGTTCCTGCAGACGGCGACCAAGAGCCTGATCGATAACACCGCCGGTGTGGTCGATGGCACGCCTGAGTAAGCGTAAGCCGCACTGAAAAAGAGGCCCGTAAGGGCTAATGCCGATCAGTTAAGCCAAAGACCAGCCGAACATAGTACCCGTGGCGAGGGAGCTTGCTCCCGCTGGGCTGCGTAGCAGCCCAAAAACAGGGCCGCTTTGCGCCCCAGCGGGAGCAAGCTCCCTCGCCACGGGTTTCGTGTTCGGCTTTATTTCTCTTAACTGACTAGCATTAGCCCGTAAGGGCCTCTTTTTTTTGCTCTTGTGAATAGAGTCGGCGGTCAAATCCTACCGAGCAATAGCAACACCAGCAGGACGACCACGACGACGCCGAGGACACCGGACGGACCATATCCCCAGCTTCTGGAGTGCGGAAAGACCGGCAGACCACCAATCAATAGCAAGATCAGAATAATGAGAAGAATTGTGCCCATGTCGAGTTCCTCATTGGCCAGTTGTGACCGTCATTGGGGTTGAACCGAGTGTCTTAACTGTTTCGAGTTTCGCGGGTTAGTGAAAATTCAAAGTTTCTTTACTGCTTTTGGTTCGAACGCTTATTTCTATTTTTGCGGGATGGGCCGTCAGTGGCGCGCGTAACCTTCTTCGGCGTCAACATTCAATGGCCAAGGTTTGCCTGGGGCATTCAGCAGTTTGATGGTCATGGGTGTAGGAAAATCCTTCGCTACACTGCGAGCATCTCTCCCAGAACAACAAGGCTACTTCCTATGCAAAATCGCATGATGATCACTGGCGCCGGGTCCGGCCTGGGTCGCGAAATCGCTCTGCGCTGGGCGCGTGAAGGTTGGCAGCTGGCCTTGTCCGATGTCAGTGAGCCGGGCCTGCAAGAAACCCTGAGGCTGGTCCGCGAGGCCGGTGGTGATGGTTTCATCCAGCGCTGCGACGTGCGTGACTACAGTCAGTTGACGGCCTTCGCCCAAGCCTGCGAAGTCAGGTTCGGTGGCATCGATGTGATCGTCAACAATGCGGGCGTGGCCTCCGGCGGCTTTTTCAGCGAGCTGTCCCTGGAGGACTGGGACTGGCAGATCGCGATCAACCTGATGGGCGTGGTCAAGGGCTGCAAGGCCTTCTTGCCGCTGCTGGAAAAAAGCAAAGGCAAGATCATCAACATCGCCTCGATGGCGGCACTGATGCAAGGTCCGGCCATGAGTAACTACAACGTCGCCAAGGCGGGCGTCGTGGCGTTGTCCGAGAGCCTGCTGATCGAGCTGGCGCAGCAGGAGATCGGTGTGCACGTGGTCTGCCCGTCGTTCTTCCAGACCAACCTGCTGGACTCCTTCCGCGGTCCGACGCCGGCCATGAAGGCCCAGGTGGGCAAGTTGCTGGAAAGTTCGCCCATCACCGCCAGCGATATTGCCGACTACATCTATCAGCACGTGGCCGCGGGCGAGTTCATGATCCTCCCGCATGAGCAGGGCCGTATGGCCTGGGCGATCAAGCAGAAGAACCCACAGCTGCTCTACAACGAAATGACCCAGATGGCCGACAAGATGCGCACTAGGGTCTGTTGACGTTTGGTGGCGAGCCGCGTTGCTGGGCCAACGTGGGCGAGGCAAGGCGCGGGATGCCGCCAATGGTTGCTCCCTTGGCAAATCCCGCAACGCAGCCTCGCCCACGTTGGCACGCAACCCGAAGGGACGGGGCCCGCTTGGTGCAGGGCTGCGTTGCTCGGAACTTATTTGGAACAACCAAACCGCGTTCCTCGCGCCTTGCCCTGCACCAAGCGGGCATCCGTCGCGGCCGCCACCAAACGTCAACAGACCCTAAGGCCAGGCAGAGCGTCAGCTGAGCTTGCAGGGCAGGGGCCGGGTGGTTAGGGTTGCCGCAACTGGCAACCCCGATGAGACACGTACATGCTCAATTACCTGTGGTTTTTCCTTGCCGCACTGTTTGAAATCGCCGGTTGCTTCGCCTTCTGGATGTGGCTGCGCCAGGGTAAAAGCGCCTGGTGGATCGTCCCGGCGCTGCTCAGCCTGACCCTGTTTGCCCTGCTGTTGACCAAGGTCGAGTCGACCTATGCCGGCCGTGCCTACGCGGCGTATGGCGGGATATACATCGTCGCCTCGATTGGCTGGCTGGGCATGGTCGAGCGGGTTCGACCGCTGGGCTCGGACTGGCTGGGGGTTGCGCTCTGTGTGTTGGGCGCGAGCATCATTTTGTTTGGCCCGCGCTTCACTTCGCCTTGAGTCGATCGCGTGGCGGTGCAGGGGGTGTCTGTAGGGTGATTCGTCTCGACGTGTAGGAGTGAGCTGTTTTCTGGCCTCGGCATTGAAGAGCGGTCGTCAGCCGGCCATCTTCACTGTCCGATCATCTCAAGGACTAGAGCCATGCTTGTACTCAGCCGCGTTGTGGGCGAATTGATCTCCATTGGCGACACCATTTCTGTGCGCGTCCTCGCCGTGAACGGAGGCACGGTGCGATTCGGCGTGGAGGCGCCCAGGCACGTCAACGTACACCGCTGCGAAATCTACGAGCGGATGCAAGCCAAGCGTGCCCAGGGCAAGCGTGACTGAGTGTCAGTCAAACAGGTGCTTGGGCACATCGTGCTTGAGCATCAATTGGCATTGCTCGCTCTCAGGGTCGAAGACAATCAGGGCCTGGCCTTTGCTGAGTGCATGACGCACCCGTAGCACACGGGTTTGCAGCGGGGTGTCGTCGCCATTGTCGGTGCCGTCACGGGTGACGAAGTCTTCGATCAGGCGGGTCAGGGTGTCGACTTCAAGTTGGTCGTGGGGAATCAGCATAGGGGCCTCGGGTTATCAATGGGGCAACGCTTGGGTCGGCTCAGGTACCGCGAATCAGTCGGCGCAAGGCGAAGCGGTTCGGGTGGCAGGCCTCGGCAACACTTCTTGGCAGCGGCAGCGGTTCATTGTCCAGCCAGGCTGCGAGCAATTCACCGGACAGCGGCGCGGTGATCAACCCGCGAGAGCCGTGGCCACTGTTGACGTACAAGCCATCGAGCCATGGGCAAGGTACGTCCGGTACTTGCCGGGCATCCTTGCCCAGGGCCGCATAGGCCCGGCTAAAGGCTTGGCTGTCTGCCAGCGGGCCGACGATGGGCAGGTAGTCGGGGCTGGTGCAACGGAACGCCGCGCGGCCCTGGAGTTGCTCCGGGTCCAGTTGGTCGGCATGCAGGCGACCGACCAGGTCACCGGAGATTTCCCTGAGCATGTCCAGGTTGCCCAGGTGTTCGGCGGTGCTGGGTGTCAGGTCGTCACTGTTGAAGTCGAAGCTGGCGCCCAGGGTGTGTTCGCCCAGCCGCGCCGGGGCGACGTAACCTTCGGCGCACACCACCGTGGCCAGGCACTGGCTTTCAGCCGTTTGTGGCAGGCGGGTGATTTGCCCGCGAATGCGCTTGAGCGGCAAGTCGGCACTTTGGGCAAAGCGCTTGATCTCTGCGGCACCGGCCAGGATCACCACCGGTGCACTGGCCAGCAGTGACGCGTTGTCCCAGGCTTGCCAGTGGTCATCGACCTTGCGCAGTTCCAACGCGTCGCGGTGGGTCAGTACTTGCACATTGGGGTGAGAGGCTTGCCATCGGCACAAGGCCGGCGGATGCACCCAGCCGCCTTCGGGGTAATACAGGCCGCCGTGTTCCAGAGCGATGCCCGCTCGAGCCTGGGCGTCAGGCAAATCCAGCAGATGGACCAGGTCGGCGGGAAACGCGGCGGCCAATTGCGCCTGTCGCTCGGCCTCTTTGGCGTTGAACGCCAGTTGCAGTACGCCGCAGTCCGCCCAGTCAACACCACGCTGCAAGTGTTCGAGCAAGCGTCGGGTGTGGCCGAACCCGCTGACGATCAATTGCGAGAGGGCGGTGCCGTGAGCCGACAGTTTCAGATAGAGCACACCCTGCGGATTGCCCGAGGCTTCCTGTGCCAGAGCCTCGTGACGCTCCAGCAGACTGACCTGCCAGCCGCGCGCGGCGAGGCTGGATGCCGTGGCGCAACCGGCCAGTCCGCCGCCGATCACCAGGGCACGGCGCTCATCGACAACCTGGGTGGGGCGAGCAAACCACGGCTTGGCGGCCACCGGTGCGGGAGTATCCTCGGGCCAGGCCACGAACCCACCGCGCAGGATTTCCCATTTGTGGCCGATGCCCGGCGTGCGGCGCATCTTGAAGCCCGCGGCATTGAGCAGGCGCCGTACCCAGCCAGTGCTGGTAAAGGTGCTGATGGTCGAGTCGGGTGCGGCCAGGCGTGCCAGTTCGGCGAACAGTTCGGCGGTCCACATGTCCGGGTTTTTCGCCGGGGCAAAACCGTCGAGGAACCAGGCGTCAATCCGGGCGTCGAGTTGCGGCAACTGTTCCAGTGCGTCGCCGATCAACAGCGTCAGCGTGACCCGGCCGTTGTCCAGCACCAGGCGCTGAAAGCCCTGGTGGATGGCAACGTATTGGGCCAACAGCTGATCGGCAAAGGCTTTGAGCTCCGGCCAGAGTGCCAGTGCCCGTTGCAGGTCCGCCGGACTCAGCGGGTACTTTTCGACGCTGATGAAGTGCAGGCGTGCACCGGCCACGGCCTGCTGCTCGAACAACTGCCAGGCGCAGAGAAAATTCAGCCCGGTGCCGAACCCGGTCTCGCCGATCACCAGCCGACCATCGGCCGGCAATTGGGCAAAGCGCTCACTGAGGCGGTTTTGCTCGATGAACACGTAGCGGGTTTCATCAAGGCCCGACTGATCGGAGAAATACACGTCGTCAAACACCCGCGAACGCGGGCGACCTTGGTCGTCCCAGTCAAGCTGGGCGTGGGGCATAACAGGCTTCATGGTCGGCTCGGGGGTGGCAAGGCCGCCATTCTAGCCGATCACGGCAACGGCGATTGATCCACGGCAAGCGGGATCGCATTGCTTGCCCACTGGCACGGGCAATCCGCTAGTCTTGTGCAATCTTGCACGGGAGCGACTCAATGTTCGAATCTGCCGAAATCGGTCATGCGATCGACAAAGAAACTTTTGATAGCGAGGTTCCGGCTCTGCGCGAAGCTTTGCTCGAAGCCCAATACGAGCTCAGGCAGCAGGGCCGGTTTCCAGTGATCGTACTGATCAACGGTATCGAAGGTGCCGGCAAGGGCGAGACGGTCAAGTTGCTCAATGAGTGGATGGACCCCAGGTTGATCGAAGTGCGTACCTTCGATCAGCAGACCGACGAAGAACTGGCCCGCCCACCCGCCTGGCGTTATTGGCGGATGCTCCCGGCCAAAGGCCGGATGGGGGTGTTTTTCGGTAACTGGTACAGCCAGATGCTGCAAGGCCGGGTCCATGGCCTGTTCAAGGACGCGGTGCTGGATCAGGGGATCCATGGCGCCGAACGCTTGGAAAAAATGCTCTGCAACGAAGGCGCGTTGATCGTCAAGTTCTGGTTTCACCTGTCCAAGAAACAGATGAAGGCGCGCCTCAAATCCTTGCAGGACGACCCGCTGCACAGTTGGCGGATCAGCCCACTGGACTGGCAACAATCGGAAACCTACGACAAGTTCGTGCAATACGGCGAGCGGGTGATTCGTCGCACCAGTCGCGACTATGCGCCGTGGCATGTGATCGAGGGGGTGGATGCCAACTACCGGAGCCTGGCGGTGGGCAAGATTCTGCTCGAAAGCCTGCAAAACGCGCTCAAACGCTCCCGGCTCAAGCCGGACAAGGTCAGCGCCGCGCCACTGACCACCAGCGTCGATCAACGCAGCCTGCTGGACAGCCTGGACATGAGCCAGCATCTGGACAAGAAAGACTATGAAGAGCAGCTGATCACCGAGCAGGCGCGGCTGGCCGGCTTGCTGCGCGACAAGCGCATGCGCAAGCATGCGCTGATCGCCGTGTTCGAGGGCAATGACGCCGCGGGCAAGGGTGGGGCGATCCGTCGGGTCGCGGCGGCGCTGGACCCGCGCCAGTACAGCATCGTGCCGATTGCCGCACCCACCGAGGAAGAACGTGCGCAACCTTACCTTTGGCGGTTCTGGCGACACATACCGGCCCGTGGCAAGTTCACGATCTTCGACCGTTCCTGGTACGGGCGGGTACTGGTGGAGCGCATTGAAGGCTTCTGCAGTTCGGCCGACTGGATGCGGGCCTACGGTGAAATCAACGACTTCGAAGAGCAGATCAACGACTCCCGGGTGGTCGTGGTGAAGTTCTGGCTGGCGATCGACAAGCAGACCCAGCTGGAGCGGTTCCAGGAGCGCGAGCAGATTCCCTTCAAACGCTTCAAGATCACCGAAGACGACTGGCGCAATCGGGAGAAGTGGGACGACTACCGCACCGCCGTTGGCGATATGGTCGACCGCACCAGCACCGAGGTCGCGCCCTGGACCCTGGTGGAGGCCAACGACAAGCGTTGGGCCCGGGTCAAAGTGCTGCGCACCCTCAACCGCGCCCTGGAAGACGCCTTTGAGAAAACCGAACGGCAGGAGAAGAAATACAAGAAGGACAAGGAGTAGTCCGATGGGTTTGCATACGCGGGGTGAATGATTGTCGCAGTGGGCCGGGGCGCGGATTTATCCTCGAGCCACTTTCCAGTCGATAACAACAATGAGGTATGCCATGCGTGAAGTAGTGATCGTCGATAGCGTGCGGACCGGCCTGGCCAAGTCCTTTCGTGGCAAGTTCAATCAGACGCGTCCGGACGACATGGCAGCCCATTGCGTCAATGCGCTGCTCCAGCGCAATGGCATCGACCCGGCCAGTGTCGAGGATTGCATCGTCGGCGCCGGCTCCAACGAAGGCGCGCAGGGCTTCAACATCGGCCGTAACGTGGCGGTGCTGTCGCAACTGGGTGTCGGCACCAGCGGCATGACCCTCAATCGCTTCTGTTCGTCCGGCCTGCAGGCGATTGCCATTGCCGCCAACCAGATCGCTTCGGGCTGCAGCGACATCATCGTCGCCGGCGGTGTCGAGTCCATCAGCCTGACCATGAACAGCGTCAACAACGACAACCTGATCAACCCGTTGCTCAAGGAGCAGGTGCCAGGCATCTATTTCCCCATGGGCCAGACAGCGGAAATCGTCGCCCGTCGCTACAGCGTCAGCCGCGAGGAACAGGACCGCTACGCCCTGCAAAGCCAGTTGCGCACGGCCCAGGCGCAAGCCGCCGGGTTGTTCGACGATGAAATCGTTGCCATGGCGGTGAAGTACAAGGTCGAAGACAAAAACACCGGTGAGGTTCAAATCCTCGACGGTATTGTCGATCGCGATGACTGCAACCGTCCGGACACCACCTATGAAAGCCTGGCCGGGTTGAAGCCGGTGTTCGCCGAAGACGGCTCGGTCACGGCCGGCAACTCGTCGCAGCTGTCCGACGGGGCTTCGATGACGTTGGTGATGAGCCTGGAAAAAGCCCTGGAACTGGGCCTCAAGCCCAAGGCGTTCTTCCGCGGTTTCACCGTGGCCGGTTGCGAGCCGGACGAAATGGGCATCGGCCCGGTGTTCTCGGTACCCAAGCTGCTCAAGGCCAAAGGCTTGCAGGTGGCGGATATCGATCTGTGGGAACTCAACGAAGCCTTCGCTTCGCAGTGCCTGTATAGCCGTGAACGTTTGCAGATCGACAACGAGAAATACAACGTCAACGGCGGTTCGATCTCCATCGGCCACCCGTTCGGCATGACCGGCTCACGCCAGGTCGGGCATCTGGTGCGCGAGCTGCAACGGCGCAACCTGCGTTACGGCATCGTCACCATGTGCGTGGGCGGCGGCATGGGCGCGACGGGGTTGTTCGAAGCCGTACGTTAAACCAGCCAGGGCTGTGCCGGTACGACCGGTACAGTCTCGTTTGCGGCTTGTCCGCAACTGTCCCTGTGTGAGACCGGGGCGTGCGCCTAGAATGGGGTTTTCTCGCCGCTGTCCCTGGGGTTCTCATGCACATCTCGTCCGGTCGCTGGGTTTTTGGCCTGTTTCTCGCCTTGCTGACCGCGTTCCTCTGGGGAATCCTGCCGATCAAGCTCAAACAAGTGCTGCTGGTGATGGACCCGGTCACCGTGACCTGGTTTCGCCTGTTGGTGTCCGGCGGTTGCCTGTTCGTGTACCTGGCCGCGACCCGGCGCCTGCCACGCCGACAGGCGCTCGGGCCCAAGGGTGGCTGGCTGGTGCTGATGGCGGTGCTCGGGCTGGTGGGCAATTACGTGTTGTACCTGATGGGCTTGAACCTGCTGAGCCCGGGCACCGCGCAACTGGTGGTGCAGATGGGGCCGATCCTGTTGCTGATCGCCAGCCTGTTCGTGTTCAAGGAGCGTTTCAGCCTGGGGCAGGGGCTTGGCCTGATGGTGCTGTTGCTGGGGTTTGGCCTGTTTTTCAATCAACGATTGAGTGAGCTGCTGACCTCCTTGAGCGATTACACCGCCGGTGTGTTGCTGGTGCTGGCAGCGTCGACGGTCTGGACCTTTTATGCGCTGGGCCAGAAGCAATTGCTCACGGTGTGGAACTCGTTGCAGGTGATGATGGTGATCTACCTGTTCTGCGCCTTGTTGCTGACGCCGTGGGTGCACCCGCTGGAGTCCCTGCAACTGAGCCCGTTGCAGGGCTGGTTGCTGCTGGCCTGCTGCCTCAATACCCTGATTGCCTATGGTGCGTTTGCCGAGGCGCTGGCCCATTGGGAAGCCTCGCGGGTCAGCGCGACACTGGCGATCACGCCCCTGGTGACTTTCGCGGCCGTGGCGCTCGCCGCCTGGCTGTGGCCTGACTATGTGCAGGCCGAGCAGATCAACTCGCTGGCCTATGGCGGCGCGATACTGGTGGTGCTGGGGTCGGCACTGGTCGCATTGGGACCGTCGCTGATCGCCGGGCTCAAGGCGCGGCGGATGCGCATGGCGGTTGATCGGTAGACCGAGTTCGTGGCGAGCGAGCTTGCTCGCGCTGGGCTGCATGGCAGCCCCAAAGCTGGTCACCGGGTTTTATCTGAACGCCTGCGAGTAGTCCTGTTGGGGCGCTTCGCACCCCAGCGCGAGCAAGCTCGCTCGCCACGGAGTGTGCGTGCACTCTGGTTGTCAGGCGCCGCTGAGCGTCAAGGCTTCATCCCTGTTTGCCCGCATCCAGCATATTTTCCGGCCTCACCCAGGCATCGAACTGTTCATCGGTCAGGTACCCCAACTGCAACGCGGCCTCGCGCAGGGTCAGGCCTTCGCCATAGGCTTTTTTGGCAATCTCGGCGGACTTGTCGTAACCGATGTGCGGGTTCAACGCGGTCACCAGCATCAGACCACGCTCCAGGTGGGCCGCCATTTGCTCGGCATCCGGCGTAAGGCCCGCGATGCAATGCAGCTGGAAGTTGCTGCAGCCATCGCCGAGCAGGCGGATCGATTGCAGCAGGTTGTGAATGATCACCGGTTTGAACACGTTCAATTGCAAGTGGCCCTGGCTCGCGGCAAAGCCGATCGCCACGTCGTTGCCCAGCACCTGGCAGGCCAGCATCGACAAGGCTTCGCACTGGGTCGGGTTGACCTTGCCGGGCATGATCGAGCTGCCGGGCTCGTTGGCCGGCAGCTTGACCTCGGCGAAACCGGCGCGCGGGCCGGAGCCGAGCAGGCGCAGGTCGTTGGCGATTTTCATCAGGGCCACGGCGAGGGTCTTCAGCGCGCCGGACAAGGTGGTCAACGGCTCATGGCCGGCCAGCGCGGCAAATTTGTTGGGTGCGGTGATGAACGGCAAGCCCGAGAGGGCCGCCAGTTCCGCGGCAATGGCCTCGCCAAAGCCATGGGGCGAGTTGAGGCCGGTGCCGACCGCCGTGCCACCTTGTGCCAGTTCGCAAACCGGCGGCAGTGCGCTGCGGATCGCGCGCTCGGCGTAGTCGAGTTGGGCGACGAATGCCGAAACTTCCTGGCCGAAGGTAATAGGGGTGGCATCCATCAGGTGGGTGCGACCGGTCTTCACCAGGTTCATGTGGCGCACGGCCAGTTCCGCCAGGCCACCGGAGAGTTCGCTGATGGCCGGCAGCAGGTGTTGTTGCACGGCTTGCACGGCCGCGATGTGCATGGCGGTCGGAAAGCAGTCGTTGGAGCTTTGCGAGCGATTGACGTGATCGTTCGGGTGGACCGGACTCTTGCCCCCGCGAGGGTTGCCGGCCAGTTCGTTGGCGCGCCCGGCGATCACTTCGTTGACGTTCATGTTGCTCTGGGTGCCGCTGCCGGTTTGCCAGACCACCAGCGGGAACTGGTCGTCATGGTCGCCGGCGAGCACTTCGTCAGCCGCCTGCTCGATCAGCCTGGCAATATTCGCCGGCAGGCCCCCGTTGCGATCATTGACCCGTGCCGCGGCCTTCTTGATCAGCGCCAGCGCATGCAGGACGGCCAGTGGCATGCGTTCGTTGCCGATGGCGAAGTTGATCAGCGAGCGTTGCGTCTGAGCGCCCCAATAGGCTTCGTCCGGGACGTCAACCTGGCCAAGGCTGTCGGTTTCAATTCGGCTCATGGATCAGCTTCCTCAAGGTTTGATAGCCAAGTTTAGGTCGTGATCGTCGCCGCGGGTTCCATCAGTCGCTTTTTCTACCGTTCGGTTGCTCTAAATCAGGCCAGGCAAGGGCCAGGGGGTTGAGCGCGCGCGTTTTTTTGGCGCAGAATGGCTCCCCTTGGGGTTTTACCTCGCCTGCTAGAATAGGAAACTCGATGACCCGTCTTCGTGCTATCTGTACCGCGGTTGCCCTGGTCTGCGCCAGCGGCCAGGCATTCGCCGATACCGCCAGCCACAATGCCAGTGCCGAGGCTTTCCTGACCCTGGCGCACGCTGACAAGCTGGGCACTCCGGTGTACATGCAAGTGCAGCAGATGTTTGCCCAACGCTTTGCCCAGACCAAGGCGCCGGAATCGAAAAAGGCCCTGCTGGAAACCTATCAGGCCAAGGCCAACGCTGCGCTGGACCAGGCTATCGGCTGGAACAAGCTCAAGCCGGACATGGTCAAGCTCTACACCAGCAACTTCAGCGAATCCGAGCTCAAGGACCTGGTGGCGTTCTACAAATCGCCACTGGGCAAGAAAGTCCTGGAAAAAATGCCGCAGTTGACTCAGCAATCGGCCCAACTGACCCAGGCCAAGCTGGAAAGCGCGGTGCCTGTAGTGAACAAGCTGCTGGCGGACATGACCAACGAGCTGGATCCGAAAGCGGCTGCCGCCGCCAAGAAGAAGCCTTGAGCGGAGCCCGGGAATGATCATGCAACAACGGATCGAATCGGCACTGGGCGCCTTGAACCCTGCCCATCTGGATGTGCTGGATGAAAGCCACATGCACAGCCGCGGGTTGCAGACCCACTTCAAGGCCGTCGTCGTCAGCGACCAGTTCGCCGGACTCAACAGCGTCAAGCGGCACCAGAAGGTCTACGCCACCCTGGGCGACCTGATGGGCGAGTTCCATGCCCTGGCCCTGCACACCTACACGCCAGAGGAATGGGCGAAAGTTGGCGCTGCTCCTGCCTCGCCGACCTGCGCTGGCGGTAGCAAGCATTGATGTGAGGGTTGAGAGGTCAAGGCGCTGTTGTAGCCAGGGAGCAAGCTCCCTCGCCACAAAGGTATCCGACAGTCCAAATACCCCTGCATTTTTGCTAGAATCCGCAACGCGCCGCTTAGCCGGCGCGTTTTTTTTCGCATCCGGTTCACCCTTTACGAGGGTAGCCACCTGGAGAATCACCCATGACACAACAGATTGTCGTGGCGGCACTGTATAAGTTCGTCACCCTCGAAGATTACGTCGCCCTGCGCGAGCCACTGTTGCAGGCGATGGTCGATAACGACATCAAAGGTACCTTGCTGATCGCCGAAGAAGGCATCAACGGCACGGTTTCCGGCAGCCGTGAAGGTATCGATGGCCTGCTGGCCTGGCTCAGGAATGACCCGCGCATGATCGACATCGATCATAAAGAGTCGTACTGCGATGAGCAGCCGTTCTACCGCACCAAGGTCAAGCTCAAGAAAGAGATCGTCACCCTGGGCGTCGAGGGCGTGGACCCGAATAAAAAGGTCGGTACCTACGTTGATCCGCAGAACTGGAATGCGTTGATCAGCGACCCGGAAGTGCTGTTGATCGATACCCGCAACGACTACGAAGTCTCGATCGGTACCTTCGAGGGCGCGATCGACCCGAAAACCACCAGCTTTCGCGAATTTCCCGACTACATCAAAGCCAACTTCGATCCGGCCAAACACAAGAAGGTCGCGATGTTCTGCACCGGTGGCATTCGCTGCGAAAAGGCTTCGAGCTACATGCTCAGCCAGGGTTTCGATGAGGTATTCCACCTCAAGGGCGGGATCCTCAAGTACCTTGAAGAGGTGCCGCAGGAAGAAACCAAATGGCAGGGCGACTGCTTTGTGTTCGACAACCGCGTCACCGTTCGTCACGACTTGAGCGAAGGCGACTACGATCAGTGTCATGCCTGTCGTACGCCTATCAGTGTGGAAGACCGCGCATCCGAGCACTACGTGGCGGGCATCAGTTGCCCCCATTGCTGGGATAAGCTGAGTGAGAAGACCCGTCGCAGTGCAATCGACCGGCAGAAACAGATCGAACTGGCCAAGGCCCGCAATCAGCCGCACCCGATTGGTTACAACTACAAGCAATCCAGCACCGAGGCCTGAACCATGTCTGCGCGCCTACTCTATGTAATGGACCCAATGTGTTCCTGGTGCTGGGGGTTTGCCCCGGTGGCCGAGGCCCTGGTAGAGCAGGCTCAGGCCGCAGGCGTAGACGTGCACCTGGTGGTTGGCGGTTTGCGCACCGGTAGCGGTGCGGCGCTGGAGCCCACTACCCGGCGCTATATTCTCGAGCACTGGCAGGCCGTCATGCAGGCGACCGGCCAGCCGTTCACGTTTGAAGGTGCATTGCCAGACGGTTTTGTCTATGACACGGAGCCGGCCTGTCGCGCCTTGGTGACGGCGCGCAGCCTGGCGCCGGATTGCGCCTGGAAACTGCTCAAGCTCATCCAGCAGGCGTTTTATGTGCAAGGTCGCGATGTCACCCATGCCAGCGTCTTGGTGGAGCTGGCCGAGCAAGCGGGTTTGCCGCGTATCGAATTCGCCGCGGCCTTCGATCGTGCCGAACAGCATGCCGCGACGGCGGCGGACTTCACCTGGGTCCAGGACCTGGGGATTGCCGGGTTCCCGACCTTGCTGGCCGAGCGCAATGGTCAATTGGCGTTGTTGACCAATGGCTACCAGGCCCTCGACGAATTGTCCCCGTTGCTCGGCCGTTGGCTGGAGCGCGCTGCCTGTGTATGACCCGCTTGACGATGTGCAGCCACCCAGGCAAGTCGACCGTCTGAGTTGGGCGGAAATCCGTCGACTGGCCCTGCGCCATAAGAAAGCCCTGTGGATTGCCAATGGCGTCGCCGTGCTGGCGACCCTGTGCAGTGTGCCGATCCCCCTGCTGTTGCCATTGCTGGTGGACGAAGTCCTGCTGGGGCATGGCGACGCGGCCTTGAAGGTGATGAACCACGCATTGCCCGCCGCCTGGCAAAGCGCTGCCGGCTATATCGGCTTGATGCTCTTCGCCACCTTGACCCTGCGTTGTGGCGCGTTACTGTTCAACGTCGTGCAGGCGCGCTTGTTTGCAGGCCTGGCCAAGGACATTGTGTATCGCCTGCGCCTGCGCTTGATCGAACGCCTCAAGTGCATTTCCCTCGGCGAGTACGAGAGCCTGGGCAGTGGCACCGTGACCACGCACCTGGTCACTGACCTGGACACGATCGATAAATTCGTCGGCGAAACCCTCAGCCGCTTTCTGGTGGCGATGCTCACGCTGGTGGGCACCGCCGGCATCCTGATGTGGATGCACTGGCAGCTGGCATTGTTGATTCTGCTGTTCAATCCGCTGGTGATCTATGCCACGGTGCAGTTGGGCAAGCGGGTCAAGCACCTGAAGAAGCTGGAGAACGACAGCACCTCGCGGTTCACCCAGGCACTGACCGAAACCCTGGAAGCCATTCAGGAAGTCCGTGCGGGTAATCGTCAGGGCTTTTTCCTCGGTCGACTGGGCAAGCGCGCGCAGGAAGTGCGCAACTATGCCATCAACTCCCAGTGGAAAAGCGACGCCTCGAGCCGCGCCAGCGGTCTATTGTTCCAGTTCGGCATCGACATCTTTCGCGCCGCCGCCATGCTCACGGTGTTGTTTTCCGACCTGTCTATCGGCCAGATGCTGGCGGTATTCAGCTACCTCTGGTTCATGATCGGCCCGGTGGAGCAGTTGCTGAATCTGCAATACGCCTATTACGCGGCCGGCGGTGCGCTGAGCAGAATCAACGAGTTGCTGTCGCGTGCCGACGAACCCCAATACCCCGGTGGCGTGGACCCGTTCAAAGGTCGGGAAACCGTGGGTATCGAAGTGCAGGGCCTGAGTTTCAGCTATGGCGAGGAGCCGGTGCTGGAGCAGTTGAACCTGTCCATCTCGCCCGGTGAAAAGGTGGCCATCGTGGGGGCCAGCGGTGGCGGTAAAAGCACCCTGGTGCAATTGCTGCTGGGGCTATACACGCCGCAGGCGGGCAGTATTCGATTTGGTGGGGTGACCCAGCAGGACATTGGCCTGGAAACCGTGCGCGAGCATGTCGCGGTGGTACTGCAACACCCGGCGCTGTTCAATGACTCCGTCCGCTCCAACCTGACCATGGGCCGCGAGCGCAGCGACGAGGCCTGTTGGCAGGCGCTGGAAATTGCCCAGCTCGACGGGACGGTCAAGGCCTTGCCCCAAGGGCTGGACAGTGTCCTTGGCCGTTCCGGTGTGCGTTTGTCCGGTGGTCAGCGCCAGCGCCTGGCCATTGCCCGCATGGTATTGGCCGAGCCAAAGGTGGTCATCCTCGATGAAGCCACGTCGGCCCTGGATGCCGCCACCGAATACAACCTGCACCAGGCACTGGCGCGGTTCCTCAGTGGCCGTACCACCCTGATCATTGCGCACCGGTTATCTGCGGTTAAACAGGCCGATCGAGTGCTGGTATTCGATGGTGGCAGCGTTGCCGAAGATGGCGACCATCAGCAACTGATTGCCGATGGTGGTTTGTACGCCAAGTTGTATGGGCATTTGCAGCAGCATTGATCGCCTCGAATGCCTACTTCCAGATGACATCCAGCGCACCCGGGCTGCCGTCGTAGCCGAATTGCTTGATGACCACGGAGCATGAATCGCAGGGTGCCAGGGTGGTGGCGATGGTGATGGAATCAAGCTGTTTGGGGTCTGGGTATTTGCTTCGTATAACGCTAATAAGCTTGCTTTCGGTATCCAGCGAAGTCGGTCGTGATGTGAGCGCCGGTGTGTAGTTCTCAATATTGTCGATGGTGTGGGGAATTGCCTGCAGCTTGCCTTCCGGCGTCACACTAAGCGCCGTCTGCGGAAAACGGGTCCCCCAATCGATATTGATGTAGCGAGTGCTGCCAACGGAAACCTCATGGGTCGCCGGGTTTTTGGCGAACAACGGTAGAAACGCGGTATCGCCTTGTTGGCCTGAAACACTGACATACACCTCATGCGCACCTGTTTTGGTTTTTATCTCGGCGAACGCAATGTTTCTGGGACGGTGGACCGGGCGCCCTGTTCTGGAACTGATCAGTCGTTGCAGTTGCATCATCGTGTCATCGATTCTCAATGCTCCAGGTCCCGCATGTGTCGATGACGCGAAGGTGATGGCCTGTCTTGCGAACAGAGTGTTGAAAATTTCCGCGGTCGTCTCGCGTACGCTGTCTGGCGCAGCCCTGGATAATGACCAGGTCGCAGCACCATCGACGGAGGTGCGCACGATCATTCGGGTGGAGTGATCAAACAGGATCGCTTCCGCCGGGCTGGTATCGACTTTGAGCCATTTGAGCGTTTCAGGTGGATTGGCATGGCCGCCGATGGAAATGGCGATATCGTCGATGGCTTTCAAGGCTCGCTCTGCCAAGGGTTGGCCATGGATTCTCACCATGTTGTTGGCAAGCAGCGAGCCGGTGTAGACCGTCCGCAGCTCCTTTTCGAGAGCGGTAGGGGGGGTGGTCGCTTTGTTGAACGTCAGCATGTCGGTCAGGCTCTGCCCCTTGGCACATTCGGCGACGTAAAAGTCACCGGCATCCAGACGCATGAACACGTAGTGTTTGGATCCGTCCATGGCCTCGACGATGATGGCACCGGCACGGATGTTATCGACCAATGGCTCTCCTGCAACCGGGATGCTGACCATGAACCGCCCATAGATGCCTTTTTGAAACTCCATCGTGGCTTGGAGGGAATGTTTCGTACGTAACGCGCTGATCCGTATTGGCATCTTGCCGGTGGGGGGGGTGTAAATCAGGTCTCCGAACCAAGGTGCCCAGCCCTTGGTGTTGTCGAAACTGCCGATGTCAGGAGTGGGGGCGGGGTCTCGAAGGACGTAACTTGTCCGGCACACTTCAAAACGAGGCGCGCGGGGAGCGCGGCAAGGTATTGTCTTGTAGGTGTCTTCGACCAGATCGGCACGACGCAGCACGCCGTCCTGCAATCGGTAGGGCTGATCATCGATGAACAGTGTCGTCCGGCCATCGACTTCGAGCACTTCTTGAACGCGGCTGTTTCTCGTGAGCTCGACGATGGTGTGATGGTCATTGTTTTCCAGTGTGCGGTAGTGGGAGCGCCCCAGCAGAAGTTCATCGGTGGAAGCATTGATAGCCGGGCCGTAAGGTCTGGACGATAACGGATCGATCAAGCGATAGCTGGTTTTGCTGGTGGAGACGATGCTGCGTACCGGTACATCATCGATGTCTCTGATTCTCGCCAACTGGTCGCCACTCGCCAATGGCTTCCAGTTCCCGGCATCACGGATGCGCGGCAGGCTGCGTGTGAAGTCATAGTGGCCTGCCTTGCCCCTCAGTTGCTGGATCCGGAAAACTCCGAACCTGACCAGCTTCAGTCCCTTGGCTCCCAATATCTGGAACAACGAAACAGCCATGTCGGCGGGGTTTAGAGCCTGTAGGGTCAGGATCATTACTTGTTTGATGGTTGATGCAAATGCCGGCAGTCTCATGCTTAGAGCCAATCGTCCGGGATTTACAATCAGTCGTAGCGAGCCGGCGGCAAATTTTCCGATGGGGCTGGCAAACGGAGCCACCTCCATTGACAAGCCAAATGCGCCATTCACTATCCGCTGTGGGTCACCTGATGCCAGGTCATCAATGTTTTTCCAGAAGGGTACGAATGCCTTTATGTTTTCTCTTAGCTTCTCCAGCTCGGTATCCTCGCGTTCAAGCGCGGTCTCTCCATAGCCGGTAGCACGAATCACTTTTGGGTCTTGATAGAGTAATTGGGTGGCGATGAAGTTGCTGATTTCCTTGCCGCGACTTGAGTTGATTGACACCGGGACTTCGTCGATGGAGTGGGACGGTGCCAAGAATGTATGACCCAGTTGTTCGACGATAGCCTCGCACCTGGCTGGACTTTTCGGTTTTACACCGGTGGCATGGGCGTCCCAGTCAAACGGCAATGTCCGATTGCTCAAGGTCTCGACTGAGTGGGAGTACATGCCTGCCGGCCAGTTTTCGTAGGTGAGCACACCGCCGAACTGGTTCGGAGCAAGGTTGTCGATGCGACGTATAATTCCCGCCCTGGGTAGCAGTTCGATGGTGTTGGTGAGACCGTTAAAGGTTGTTACTAACAGCAAACCATTGCGGGTACGCAGCGGTAATAGCTTTTCAGGCGTTTCGTGTTTGGCTTCTACGCGAAACGTTTGCTGCCTCAGGGTATAAATCTTGAGTTCGCCCAGTTCCAGAGCTTTTCGATCAGAATAGGGCAGCGATGCCAATAGATTGTTGATCAGCGTTGCGTAGGCCGCTGTCAGTGATTGCAGATGGCTCAGGAATTCCTCATCGAACTGTTTCTTGACATCGGGCAAGGTGCCGGTTGGCCCAATCTTGGCAACACTATCGAAACCCTCGCTCTGTATATTTCGATACTCGTCTATGGATAGTTTTAACGTGGTGACGGTGTGGTCGTTTTTCGCAATGTGCCAGGGTTTGCGATCATCAAACTTACCCGATGCCACAACGTCAGCTGCCGAATAGTAGTCATAGGCTTTGTTTGCGAAAGTCGGAGTATCTTTCCCACGGTCGTAATCGTGCCTTTTTCGTGCCAGCAGGTGTTCCTTCCAATACCAGTGTTTATCTGTGGTTTCGAGCCGATTTAACTTTGGGGCTAGGTTTGTATCCACTGCCGTTTGCGCAATGGACAATCGTTTGGGCGGTTCGTTATTGAGTTGGATGATCGCGTCATTGAGGGTGGCAATGTGTTTGTCCAGTTCTGCTTGCGCCCGTTCGATGTCAAGTTGTGTGAAGGCTTCTCGCTGTTTTTGCGCAATGATTCCCTGGCTCACCGCCCAATCCAGAGTCGGAAGCAATCTGGCCATACCAATATTTTCCAACTGTTCTGCTGTTGCACCCTCCGATTGCTCAAGGGGTAGTCTGGTCAACTGCTCGAAATTGAATCTGTTCAAGGCTCCAGGGTCGGTCGCGTTGATCAGGTTTACGCCATTCACGAAGTTTACCCAGACGACAGAACTCCTATAGGGCAGATCGGATGGAATATCGCTGACACTGAACTCGGCGGGAAACTGGCGAAGGAACAGCCTGGCGATGACAATGGCCTCTTTTTCCGACGATGCCTGCTTTGAGGAGAGCAAATGGGTTTCGAACTCGCCCCGTATGGATGGGTAGCTCTTCCCCCAGTGGGTGCGAGCCTGAAAATCGTAGCCGGCGATTCGTACGGGAATGTCGGTGGGAGGTGACTGGAACCAGATCTCAAGTGCGTTAGCGACAACCTTGGTGCGAATGCGCGGCGAGCTTTCCTCCCCTGGTTTGCCCCCGTACCAATCCATCGCGGACAGTAAGTGAGTCCCCAACGTTTCTGCTTCCGGGCTTTCCAGGATTTTCTGAAGAAAAGCGGTAGGCCGAGCACGAATCTGTTCAACCGTGGCCGATGAAAGTATGTCTCCGGCCAGATGTGTCAGCAGGGAAGTCTTCCCATCTGGCAAGTAGGTTTGGAGGATGCGTTTAATATCACGGGCAGCCAGCCCATAGTGTGTTCTGAGCAATCGGACTTGAGAACGGACGGCAGCCGCTGACAGGCCCGCGTGGGATGACTTGAGGCTGTGCTTAACGGGGCTTGGCCGAAAATCCAGGATGTTGAAGTCTTCTTCGAGCCCCAGTCGAAAGCCTGCGATCTTTTCTTCCAAGGCGTCGATGGCCGCCTGGTGTTGGTCGGCGTGTGTCGGGTCCCATGGAGTAATGCCGTAAAACGTGGCCATTCTGAAGACGGGGATCAGCCGGTCATGGCGGATTTGGCCGCTCAGCAATTGAACTGACTTTTCGATATGGGTTCGAAAATTTTTCCATTTCGGGTTCCCTGACAAATTCAGTATTGTCTTGTTTTCACCCTCGCGATTTGATGTTTCATAGACATATGCACCCTCTTTGATCGTGACCGTCAGGTAGTGTGGGGACACGTTGTGGCTCTTGCACAAGGCTCGGTAGTCGGAATCTTCGAGCAACTGCTGCAACGCGATCTGACCGGTTTCATTTTCCTGATTCAAGGGGGAGTAGGTACGAGGCCTGATCAAGCTCTTTTGAAAATCAGCCCGCGAAGTTATCTCCAGGCGCATGAAAGACAGCAACAGTTCATAATCCTGAATCTGACCTTGGTGGACCTGAGCGGCAGTAGGGAGGGGGGTGACCGGATTGCTTGAGGCGCCAGCGGCAGGTGTTTCTTGCATGGAGTGGTTTCTCTTTTCTCGTATGGGTCGGTTTTCCCGCGGTTTCGCGGGTGACGGGCTACCGATTACAACGACATGAGAGCGAGACCGTGCGGTATATGCATATCGCAAGGGGATCGAAATGCAGTTACTTGCCGGTGACGACCGGTTCTCACTTGCCGTGACTAAGAACCCACCCTAGTCTTGCTGTAGCGAATTCGTCCGGACGACGATCAGGCAGTGCTCACGCAAGGGACCTCATGAAACAAAAAAAGACTCTCGGAACGCCACGGTTATTAGGCATCGTCTGGCCATTTATTGCTGTCGTGCTGTTTCAGGCCCTCTTGGGTGGGGTCAGCCTTTATGTGTTGTCGGCGGTTCGTGGCTACGTAGCCGGTGAGAGCCTGTGGTCCAAGGGCCAGAAAGATGCGATCTACTTCCTGAATCTTTATGCCGACGATCACCGCGAGTCGACGTTTCTCAAGTACCAGAGCGCCATGGCAGTGCCTCAAGGCGGCCATGACCTACGAGTAGCCCTGGACCAACAGCCACCGGATCTGGAAGCCGCCCGGCGAGGTATTCTCCAGGGAGGGAATCACCCGGACGATGTGGCGCGCGTAATCTGGCTGTATTTGAATTTCCGCCATTTCAGTTACATGGAAACCGCCATTGATCGCTGGACGGTGGGCGATGAGTATCTGGTCCAGCTCGATAATGTCGCTCATGACATGCACCGGCGTATCGCAAGCAATCAAGCGACGCCAGTTGATATCCAGCAGTGGAAAGCCCGGATATTTGCCATCAATGAAGCGGTAACGCCCGCAGCCAAAGCGTTCAGTGACGCATTGGGCGAGGGGGCGCGCATGATCCTGCGGCTCCTGTTGCTCACTAACCTGGCGACGGCGCTTGGGTTGATTGTCCTGGCGTTGTGGCGCACCCATAAGCTTCTCGCTCAGCGCCATGCGTTTGCCGATGCCTTGCAGCTGGAAAAAGAGCGCGCGCAAATCACCTTGCAGTCGATTGGCGATGGCGTGATTACCACTGATGTGGACGGCGCCATTGCGTTCATGAATCCGGCGGCGGAGGCGTTGACCCACTGGAAGGCCGAGCAGGCGGTAGGCTTGCCCTTGGCGGCATTGTTCAATCTGCTGGATGAAAACGCCCAGGCAGATGGCTTTACCTTGATCGAGCACATCCTCAGCGGTCAGTTGAGGGGGGGCAGTGAGCATTCCAAGCTGATTCAGCGACTGGACGGCAGTACGGTTTCGGTCGCGCTGGTCGGGGCGCCCATCCACTCCGCCGGTAAAGTCAGTGGCACCGTGCTGGTGCTGCACGACATGACGCAGGAGCGGCAGTACATTGCCAACCTGTCCTGGCAGGCGACCCATGACGCGCTGACCGGGCTGGCCAACCGCCGGGAGTTCGAGTATCGCCTGGAGCAGGCGCTGCATAACCTGGCGCGCCAGCCTGCCCGGCATGCCTTGATGTTTCTCGACCTGGACCAGTTCAAGCTGGTCAACGACACCTGCGGGCACGCCGCGGGCGACGAGCTGCTGCGGCATATCTGTGCGTTGCTGCAGTCGGGATTACGCGAGGGTGACACCCTGGCCCGCCTGGGCGGCGACGAGTTCGGGATACTGCTGGAAAACTGTTCGGCGCAAGCGTCGGAAAAAATTGCCGAAAGCCTGCGCCAGACGGTGCAAAACCTGCATTTTGTCTGGAAGGGCCGGCCGTTCGTGACCACCGTCAGCCTTGGCCTGGTGCACATCGCGCATAATTCGACGACCCTGGAAGCGTTACTGCGTGCCGCTGATATGGCGTGCTACATGGCCAAGGAAAAGGGCCGCAACCGGGTCCAGGTCTATCATGCCGACGATTCGGAGTTGTCCCTGCGTTTCGGGGAAATGGCGTGGGTGCAGCGCCTGCATATTGCGCTCGAGGAGAATCGCTTCTGCCTCTACGCGCAGGAAATTGCGACTTTGGGGCGCGTCGAAGGGGGCGCCGGACATATTGAGATCCTGCTGCGTTTACATGATGAAGCCGGGCGGATGATTTTGCCGGACAGTTTTATTCCTGCGGCCGAACGCTACGGACTGATGACATCGCTGGATCGCTGGGTTGTCGAGAACGTATTTAAAGTTATTGCGCAGTGTATTGCCCAGGAACGCGAAGGGCCGATGGCCATGTGTGCGATAAATCTGTCAGGTATTACCATTGGCGATGATGACTTTTTAATCTTTCTGCGCAAACAGTTCATTGCGTACGACATTCCGCCTGAAATGATTTGTTTTGAAATCACCGAAACAAGTGCGATCGCCAATTTGGCCAGTGCAATCAAATTTATTAACGAACTCAAAGGCTTGGGTTGCCATTTTTCGCTGGATGATTTTTGTGCCGGAATGTCTTCATTCGCGTATCTGAAACATTTACCTGTAGACTTCCTGAAGATCGACGGGAGTTTCGTAAAGGATATGCTGGACGACCCGATTAACCGTGCAATGGTCGAAGTGATCAACCACATCGGTCATGTCATGGGTAAGCGCACGATTGCCGAGTTTGTTGAAACACCGCAGATCGAGCAGGCACTGCTGGAGATCGGCGTGGATTATGCTCAGGGTTACATTATTGAACGCCCGCAATTGTTTACCTGCGACAGCTTGTTATGTCGGCCCGCCAGACCACAGCCACTGTTATTCAAGGCGCCTGGCACGTTCCGCTGAAGTCTCTTGCTGATCCGTACAATCACAATCAAAAGGAGTGCGACAGTGATCGATACATTCACCAGATCCGGCCCGCTTATGGAAGCCGCAAGTTACCCTGCCTGGGCTCAGCAACTGATCCAGGATTGCAGCGAGAGTAAACGCCGGATTGTAGAACACGAACTGTATCAACGGATGCGTGATAACAAACTCAGTGCCAGGACCATGCGCCAGTACTTGATTGGCGGCTGGCCGGTGGTTGAACAGTTTGCCCTGTACATGGCGCAAAACCTCACCAAGACCCGCTTCGCCCGCCATCCGGGCGAGGACATGGCGCGGCGCTGGCTGATGCGCAACATTCGGGTTGAGCTCAACCATGCCGACTACTGGGTGCACTGGAGCCGCGCGCATGGTGTCAGCCTGGATGACTTGCAGGCGCAACAGGTGCCTCCCGAACTCCATGCGCTGAGTCATTGGTGTTGGCATACCAGTTCGGCGGACTCGCTGATCGTGGCCATTGCCGCGACCAACTACGCCATCGAAGGGGCGACCGGGGAGTGGTCGGCGCTGGTGTGTTCCAACGGGATCTACGCCGCGGCGTTCCCGGAAGAGGATCGCAAGCGCGCCATGAAGTGGCTGAAAATGCACGCTCAGTATGACGATGCCCACCCGTGGGAGGCACTGGAGATCATTTGCACCCTGGCAGGTCTCAACCCGAGCAAGACGCTACAGTTCGAGCTGCGTCAGGCGATCTGCAAAAGCTACGACTACATGTACCTGTTTCTGGAGCGTTGCATGCAATGGGAACGCTCGGAAAAGGCGCCGGCAGTCCGTGAGCGCAGGGCGTTGGCCGAAAGCTGATCGGTCGTCCATGTGGGGGCGCGCCGAGCGGCGTTCCCACATGGACGTTGAGTGGTTCCTGAAAGGCTCAACCGGCCATCGCCAGTCGATTGCGCCCCTCGCGCTTGGCCACATACAACGCACTGTCGGCGCGCCGCAACAGGCTTTGCGCGGACTCGCCCGGCAGGAGCGTTGAACACCCGAGGCTGACGGTCAGTTCGATCAGCGTCTCATCCGCCTGGTAGTCTTCGGCTTGCGCGGCATACCGAAGGCGTTCCCCCACCATGGCTGCAGCCTCCCGGCTGGTGTTGGACAGCAGGATCAGAAACTCCTCGCCGCCAAAGCGAAATACCATGTCGACGTTGCGCAACTGGTTCTTGATCGAGTTCGCGACGGCCTTGAGTACCTCATCGCCGGCACTGTGGCCGTGGGTGTCATTGATGCGCTTGAAGTGATCGATGTCGAGCATCAGTAGCGACAGCGGCTGCGTGTGCCTGCGGGCCATGTCGATTTCGCGCTGCAGCGTCTGATCCATGGCGATACGGTTGCCGGTACCCGTCAATGGGTCACGCAGTGCGCTTTGCGTGGCGGCACGATAGAGCAGGGCATTGCGCATCGGGAATAACAGGGCCGACAGCAAGGACTCGAGGTTGGCCTGATCCTGTTCGCTGAAGCGCTGATTGCGACGGAACGCCAGTTCACCCAGATGCTGGCCTTCGTGGCTCAGGTTATAGGTGATCGAGTGATGCCCACGCTGACCGAACTCCAGCCGAAGGTCGCTGGCCTTGTGCTGGAAGCGCAAGGCGTCCAGTGGGACCAGGCGCTGGACCTCGCGAAAAAACAATCCCAGGATGCGCTGCGGCTCAAGGCTGGTTTGCAGTTGCAGGCCCATTTGCTGGCGTAGCTGGCCCAGGCTGGCGGGGCGCTCCAGAAGGGGAGGAATTTGACCAAAGCCCAGGCGTTGCAATTTGGCGCTATCAAAGTCAATTGCGTTGGTCTGGGGCGGAAATTTCATATGGCGTGAGCCTCTAAGCAGGATGCTGTCTTACAGGCTGGGTGAGAGCGGCATTGGGTTGCGCGTCATACTGTTCCATCAGTCCCGCAGGACATTTGGCTTGAGTTCAGACTGCTTTGCCAGGCTGAAGTGTTGGGGGTTGCCCGAGCACTCACACGCTGCATGTTTATGCAGGATTAGAGCGAAAGTCATGCCATTCGGTTCAGTTGGATAAAAGTCTTTGAAAATCAGTTTGTTAATTTGCAGTGACGAACAATCGCGAATGCATTGATGGCATTTGATTGACGGCCATGGCGGTCCGACTGCGCTCAATAACGTGCCGCGACGGAATGCCGTCGCGGCAGAGCCCTGTGGCTCAGGGCGTTACTGGGCGTCGAAGGCCTGACCGTTGATGCCGGTGCTGTCCGGGCCCATCAGGTACAGGTAGACCGGCATGATCTCTTCCGGCGTCGGGTTGTTGACTGGATTTTCACCGGGGTACGCTTGGGCGCGCATGCTGGTGCGGGTTGCCCCGGGGTTGATGCTGTTGGCGCGAACCGGTGCGACGGTATCGAGCTCGTCGGCCAGGGTCTGCATCAGCCCTTCGGTCGCGAACTTGGATACGCCATAGGCGCCCCAGTAGGCCCGACCTTTACGCCCGACGCTGCTGGAGGTGAAGATCACCGAGGCGTCCAGGGACAGCTTGAGCAGCGGTAACAAGGTGCTGGTCAGCATGAACATGGCGTTGACGTTGACTTGCATCACGCGCATGAAGTTCTCGCCGGACAGTTGTTCCAGTGGCGTGCGCGGGCCGATGATCGAGGCGTTATGCAGCAGGCCGTCAAGGTGACCGAATTCGGTTTCGATCATGGCGGCCAGTTCGTCGTACTGGTGCGGCAGGGCGGTTTCCAGGTTGAACGGGATCACCGCGGGCTGTGGATAACCGGCTGCCTCGATGTCGTCGTAGACCTGGGTCAGGTTGGCTTCGGTCTTGCCCAGCAGCAGCACGGTTGCGCCGTGAGCGGCATAGGTCTTCGCAGCGGCGGCGCCGATCCCGCGACCGGCGCCGGTGACCAGGATGACCCGGTCCTTGAGCAGTTCAGGGCGAGCGGAGTAATCAAACATAAAAAACCTCACAACAAATTCAACTAGAAGGTAAGCACCGAACCCGTGGCGAGGGAGCTTGCTCCCGTCGGCCGGTCCGCGTTCGGGCGAAGCAGTCGTAAATTCGGTTAATGCGGTGTGCTTGACAGGGTGCGGTTGCCGATTCTGGGGCCGCTTCGCGACCCAGGCCACAACGCCCCTGTGCTCAGCAGCCGCACAGTGCGCTGTCGAGCACCTTGCGCAACTCCAGCGGATGATCCACGACCACGTCGGCACCCCAGTGCCTTGGGTTGTCGTCAGGATGAATGTAGCCGTAGGTGACCGCGGCGGTCCTGGTACCGGCATCGCGCCCCGACTCGATATCGCGCAGGTCATCGCCCACGAACAGCACGTCGGCCGGGTCCAGGTCGAGCATGCGGCACGCCAGGATCAAGGGTTCCGGATCGGGCTTGCTGTTCTTCACATGATCGGGGCAGATCAGCAGGGCGGAGCGCTCGGCCAGCCCCAGCTGTTGCATGATCGGCTCGGCGAAACGTAGCGGCTTGTTGGTGACCACGCCCCAGATCAGATTGGCCTTCTCGATATCGGCCAGCAGTTCGGCCATGCCGTCGAACAGTCGGCTGTGCACCGCGCAGCCGGCGACATAGCGCTCCAGGAACTCCAGGCGCAACGCCTCGAAGCCTGGCGATTGCGGGTCCATCATGAAGGTCGCGGCGACCATGGCTTTCGCCCCGCCGGAAATCTCGTCGCGGATGCGTTTGTCCGGGATCGCCGGCAAACCGCGGTCGGCGAGCATGGCCTGGCAGATGGCGATGAAGTCCGGAGCGGTGTCGAGCAGGGTGCCGTCCATGTCGAAAAGAACTGCTCTGATTGCCATGGGCTTACTCCTCGCGCAAGGTCTGGATCATGTAGTTGACGTCAACGTCGCTGGCCAGCTTGTAGTGTTTGGTCAGCGGGTTGTAGGTCAGGCCGATGATGTCCTTGACGGTCAGGCCGGCCGAGCGGCTCCAGGCGCCGAGTTCGGAAGGGCGGATGAATTTCTTGAAGTCGTGAGTGCCGCGAGGCAGCAGCTTCATGATGTATTCCGCGCCGACGATGGCAAACAGATACGCCTTCGGGTTGCGGTTGATGGTCGAGAAGAACACCTGGCCGCCCGGCTTGACCATGCGATAGCACGCACGAATCACCGACGAGGGGTCCGGTACGTGCTCGAGCATTTCCAGGCAGGTGACCACGTCGAATTGCCCGGGCATTTCCTCGGCCAGGGCCTCGGCGGTGATCTGCCGGTACTCCACGTTTACCCCGGACTCGAGCTGGTGCAGTTGGGCCACCGCCAGTGGCGCTTCACCCATGTCGATACCCATCACGGTGGCGCCGCGCTGGGCCATGGATTCGCTGAGGATGCCACCGCCACAACCGACGTCCAGGACCTTCTTGCCGGCCAGGTTGACGCGCTCGTCAATCCAGTTGACCCGCAAAGGGTTGATGTCGTGCAGTGGCTTGAACTCGCTTTCGCGGTCCCACCAACGATGGGCCAGGGCCTCGAATTTGGCGATTTCAGCGTGGTCGACGTTGCTCATGGGTAATCCTCTGAATCTGAAAAATGCTGCTGTCAGCCTTGAGGTTCATCTCAAGGGATCGTTCTATTCGCGATGGCCGCTGATGCGCTGGCCCCAGGTGGTGGCGGTGGCGCACAGCCGTTGTTCATCAAGGCGCGTCAGGCGCCGGTCATCGAGCAGTTGCTTGCCGGCCACCCACAGGTGTTTCACACAGTCCCGGCCGGTGGCATAGATCAGCTGCGAAACCGGGTCGTAGACCGGTTGCTGGGCCAGGCCGGACAGGTCGAAGGCCACCAGGTCCGCGGCCTTGCCGACTTCCAGCGAGCCCGTTTCGGTTTCCAGCCCCAGTGCGCGGGCACCGTTGAGGGTGGCCATGCGCAAGGCGCGGTGGGCGTCCAGCGCCGTGGCCGAGCCGGCAACGGCCTTGGCGAGCAGGGCGGCGGTGCGGGTTTCGCCCAGCAAGTCCAGGTCATTGTTGCTGGCCGCGCCATCGGTGCCGACGGCGACGTTGACACCGGCCTGCCACAGGCGCTCCACCGGGCAGAAGCCACTGGCCAGCTTGAGGTTGGATTCCGGGCAATGGATGACGCTGCTGTTGCTTTCTACCAGCAATGCCAGGTCGTCTTCGCTGATTTGCGTCATATGAACGGCCTGGAAGCGTGGCCCGAGCAGGCCCAGGCGTGCCAGGCGGGCCAATGGTCGCTCGCCGCGCTGTTCGGTCGACTGCTGTACCTCGAACGCGGTTTCATGAACGTGCATGTGAATCGCGGCGTCCAGTTCCTCGGCGATCACCCGGATTTTCTCGAGGTTTTCGTCGCCAACGGTGTAGGGTGCATGAGGACCGAAGGCAATGTTGATGCGCGGGTGATGCTTGAGGTCGCTGAACAGTTCGACGCCCTGGCGGATGGCCTCATCCGCGTCGCTGGCACCGGGAATCGGAAAGTCGAGGATCGGAATGGCGATCTGGGCGCGGATGCCGCTGTTATGTACGCGCTCGCTGGCAACTTTCGGGAAGAAATACATGTCCGAGAAACAGGTGATGCCACCTTTGATCTGCTCGGCAATGGCCAGGTCGGTGCCGTCGCGCACGAAGGCTTCGTCGACCCATTTGCCCTCGGCCGGCCAGATGTGCTGTTCCAGCCAGGTCATCAGGGGCAAATCATCGGCCAGGCCGCGGAACAGGGTCATCGCCGCATGCCCGTGGGCGTTGATCAGGCCGGGGCTGAGCAGCGTGCCCGGCAGTTCGCGGACTTCGGTTGCCTCAAGCTTCAGGGCTTCATTGCGTGGGCCGATGAAGGCAATTCGCCCGTCACGGATACCCAGGGCATGCTCCTTGAGCACCACGCCAGCAGGTTCGACAGGGACTAACCAGGTCGGCAGCAAGAGCAGGTCGAGCGCGGCGGCAGGGGTCGGCATCGGGGGTTTGGTCCAGTGCTTTTATAAAGGATGGCGAAGTATACCCGAGCGTCTTCGCCGGGGGATCGCTATAATCGACGGCTTTTGTTCATGAGTGCGGGGTGAGGGATGCGCGATCGACTGTTGGCAGCCGAGAAAGTGAAAGCCATCGATTGGCGGGACGGCGCCCTGTACCTGCTGGATCAGCGCATTCTGCCATTCGAGGAGCGCTGGATCGCCTATACCAGTGCGGCGGGCGTGGCCGAGGCCATTCGCGCCATGGTGGTGCGCGGTGCGCCGGCCATCGGCATCAGTGCCGCCTATGGCGTGGTGTTGGCGGCGCGTGCGCGCTTCGCCGAAGGTGGCGACTGGCAGGCGGCGCTGGAGGAAGACTTCGCGCTGCTGGCCGATTCGCGACCGACCGCGGTCAATCTGTTCTGGGCGCTGGGCCGCATGCGCGAGCGTCTGGAACGACTCAAGGAACACGCCGATCCATTGGCCGCCCTCGAGGCCGAGGCGCTGGCGATCCACGAAAGCGATCGCGAGGCCAACCTGACCATGGCGCAGTTGGGCGTGGACCTGATCCGCAAGCATCAGGGCAATGCCCAGGCCATTCTGACGCACTGCAACACCGGCGCACTGGCCACGGGTGGCTTTGGCACGGCGCTGGGGGTGATTCGCGGGGCATTCATCGAGGGGATGGTCGAGCGGGTGTATGCCGACGAAACCCGGCCATGGCTGCAAGGCTCGCGCCTGACGGCATGGGAGTTGGCCAACGAAGGCATTCCGGTGACCCTCAACGCCGACTCCGCCGCCGCCCACATCATGAAGACCAAGGGCATTACCTGGGTGATCGTCGGCGCGGACCGCATTACCGCCAATGGTGATGTGGCGAACAAGATCGGCACCTACCAGCTCGCGGTCAATGCCATGCACCATGGCGTGCGCTTCATGGTCGTGGCGCCGAGTTCGACGATTGACATGAACCTGGCCAGTGGCGAGGACATCCCCATCGAAGAGCGTGACGGCAGCGAGCTGCTGGATGTGGGGGGCAAGCGGGTGGGGGCGGATGTCGAGGCCTTCAATCCGGTGTTCGATGTCACCCCGGCGGACCTGATCGATGTGATCGTCACGGAAAAAGGCATCGTCGAGCGGCCCGATGCCGCGAAAATGGCGCAACTGATGTGCCGCAAGCGTCTGCATTGAGGGCTTTGGCGCCTGCCAGGTCGCCTTCGCGGGCAAGCGCGTTCCCACGGGTTGTGTGATTGTCACCGATCGATGTGGGAGTGGGCGTGCCCGCGAAGAGGCCCTAAAGCCAATGAGTCAGCCTGAATCAGCCCCTGATTCTTCATTCAAAGCAGCTCTAAGCCCCTCTGATCCCCTTCAAGCCTGTCACCGGTCAACTAACTATGCTCCATGCGCATCAGGGGGATAGGTGCGTGGCGGCTCTTGTGATAACATCCGGCGGTTTCCAAGGCAGCCTCGCGAGGTTGTCTTTACTGCGCAGATCCATGGCTTAACTCGTTGATTTGTCGTAAGTCGGTGTATGGCACTCAGCCTGCAGCGGCGAGCTTCGTTGGTCCCATCAGGATGTGGCGAAGTTTCACCAGAAAAAGGAATCAGGCTTCTCATGGGCGAACTGGCCAAAGAAATCCTCCCGGTCAATATCGAAGACGAGCTGAAACAGTCCTACCTCGACTACGCGATGAGCGTAATTGTCGGGCGGGCACTGCCTGATGCGCGCGATGGCTTGAAGCCCGTGCATCGGCGTGTGCTGTTCGCAATGAGCGAGCTGGGTAACGATTTCAACAAGCCGTACAAGAAATCTGCCCGTGTTGTCGGTGACGTGATCGGTAAGTATCACCCGCATGGTGATACCGCGGTGTACGACACCATCGTTCGTATGGCGCAGCCATTCTCGCTGCGCTACCTGCTGGTAGACGGCCAGGGCAACTTCGGTTCGGTCGACGGCGACAACGCCGCGGCGATGCGATACACCGAAGTGCGCATGACCAAGCTGGCGCACGAGCTGCTGGCTGACCTGCACAAGGAAACCGTGGACTGGGTGCCGAACTACGACGGCACCGAGATGATCCCCGCGGTCATGCCGACCCGTATTCCCAACCTGCTGGTCAACGGCTCCAGCGGTATCGCCGTGGGCATGGCGACCAACATTCCGCCGCACAACCTCGGTGAAGTCATCGACGGTTGCCTGGCGCTCATCGACAATCCCGAGCTGACTGTCGACGACCTGATGCAATACATCCCGGGTCCGGACTTCCCGACCGCCGCGATCATCAATGGTCGTGCCGGCATCATCGAAGCCTACCGTACCGGTCGCGGCCGCATTTACATGCGCGCCCGCTCAATGATCGAAGACATCGACAAGGTCGGTGGCCGTCAGCAGATCGTCATCACCGAACTCCCTTACCAGTTGAACAAGGCACGTCTGATCGAGAAGATCGCCGAGCTGGTCAAGGAGAAGAAGCTCGAAGGCATCACCGAACTGCGCGACGAGTCCGACAAGGACGGTATGCGCGTCGTGATCGAGCTGCGTCGCGGCGAGGTGCCTGAGGTCATCCTCAACAATCTCTACGCCCAGACCCAGCTGCAAGCGGTGTTCGGTATCAACATCGTCGCGCTGATCGACGGCCGTCCGCGGATCCTGAACCTCAAGGACCTGCTGGAAGCCTTCGTTCGTCACCGTCGCGAAGTGGTGACCCGTCGTACCGTGTTCGAACTGCGCAAGGCGCGCGAGCGTGGTCACATCCTTGAAGGTCAAGCGGTTGCCCTGTCGAACATCGACCCGGTCATCGCCCTGATCAAGGCCTCGCCAACCCCGTCGGAAGCCAAGGAAGCGCTGATCAGCACCCCTTGGGAATCCTCTGCCGTGGTGGCGATGGTGGAACGTGCCGGTGCGGATTCCTGCCGTCCGGAAAACCTCGACCCGCAATACGGCCTGCGCGAAGGCAAGTACTTCCTGTCGCCAGAGCAGGCGCAAGCCATTCTGGAGCTGCGTCTGCACCGCCTGACCGGCCTTGAGCACGAAAAACTGCTGGCCGAGTATCAAGAGATCCTCAACCAGATCGGCGAGCTGATCCGCATCCTCAACAGCGCCACGCGCCTGATGGAAGTGATCCGCGAAGAGCTGGAAGTGATCCGTGCCGAATACGGCGATGTGCGCCGCACTGAAATTCTGGATGCGCGCCTGGACCTGACCCTGGGTGACATGATCCCGGAAGAAGAGCGCGTCGTGACCATTTCCCACGGTGGCTATGCCAAGACCCAGCCATTGGCTGCGTACCAGGCCCAGCGTCGTGGCGGTAAAGGCAAGTCGGCAACCGGCGTCAAGGATGAGGACTACATTGCTCACCTGCTGGTCGCCAACAGCCACACCACGCTGTTGCTGTTCTCCAGCAAGGGCAAGGTCTACTGGCTGAAAACCTACGAAATTCCGGAAGCCTCCCGCGCCGCCCGTGGTCGTCCGCTGGTCAACCTGCTGCCGCTGGATGATGGTGAGTACATCACCACCATGCTGCCGGTCGAGGAATACACCGAAGGTCACTACATCTTCATGGCGACCGCCAATGGCACCGTGAAGAAGACCCCGCTGGAATCCTTCAGTCGTCAGCGCAGCGTTGGCCTGATCGCGCTGGAGCTGGATGAAGGCGACGTATTGATCAGCGCTGCCATTACCGATGGCGAGCGTGAAGTCATGCTGTTCTCCGACGGCGGCAAGGTCACTCGCTTCAAGGAGTCCGACGTCCGTGCCATGGGTCGTACCGCTCGTGGTGTGCGTGGCATGCGCCTGCCGGAAGGCCAGAAACTGATTTCCATGCTGATCCCGGAAGAAGGCAGCCAGATCCTCACGGCTTCCGCGCGTGGTTTCGGCAAACGTACCGCCATCACCGAGTTCCCTGAGTACAAGCGTGGCGGCCAGGGCGTTATCGCCATGGTCAGCAACGACCGTAACGGCCGTCTGGTCGGCGCGGTCCAGGTGCTCGACGGTGAGGAAATCATGCTGATTTCCGACCAGGGGACCCTGGTGCGTACCCGGGTTGACGAAGTGTCGAGCCTGGGTCGTAACACCCAGGGCGTGACCCTGATCAAGCTGGCCAGCGATGAAACGCTGGTAGGCCTGGAGCGGGTCCAGGAACCGTCGGAAGTCGAAGGCGAAGAGCTGGAAGGCGAAGAGAGTGCCGAGCTTGACGGTGTCGTACTCGATGCCGGTGCCGAGCCGGATGACGGTGTTGAAGGCCAGCAAGCCGACGCAGCTGACGAAGAAGAGCCGCAAGACTAACCAAATCGTAGCAGGGCAGAGTGTTTGCTCTGTCCGCTACCGTGATTGCATAGCGAGAGTGGATGTGAGCAAACGAGCCTATAACTTCTGCGCAGGTCCCGCTGCGCTGCCTGAAGCTGTCCTGTTGCGTGCCCAGTCCGAGTTGCTCGACTGGCATGGTAAAGGCCTCTCGGTCATGGAAATGAGCCATCGCAGTGATGAGTTCGTGTCCATTGCCACCAAGGCCGAGCAGGATCTGCGTGATCTGCTGAATATCCCCTCGAACTATAAAGTGCTGTTTCTGCAAGGCGGCGCCAGCCAGCAATTTGCTCAGATTCCTCTGAACCTGTTGCCGGAAAACGGCTCGGCCGACTATATCGATACCGGTATCTGGTCGCAGAAAGCCATCGAAGAAGCCTCGCGTTACGGCCGCGTCAACGTTGCTGCTACCGCCAAGCCTTACGACTATTTCGCAATTCCCGGTCAGAACGAATGGAAGCTGTCGCAAGACGCAGCCTACGTACACTACGCGCCGAACGAAACCATCGGCGGCCTGGAGTTCCAATGGGTTCCGGAAACCGGTGATATTCCGCTGGTGGCCGACATGTCTTCGGACATCCTGTCGCGTCCGATCGATGTGTCGCGTTTCGGCATGATCTACGCCGGTGCGCAGAAAAACATCGGTCCGAGCGGTATCGTCGTCAATATCGTGCGTGAAGACCTGCTGGGTCACGCCCGTTCGCTGTGCCCGACCATGCTTGACTACAAGGTCGCGGCTGACAACGGTTCGATGTACAACACCCCGCCAACCCTGGCCTGGTACTTGTCCGGTCTGGTATTCGAGTGGTTGAAGGAGCAAGGTGGTGTCGAGGCCATCGGCAAGCTCAACGAAGTCAAGCAGCGCACCCTGTACGGCTTCATCGATGCCAGCGGCCTGTACAGCAATCCGATCAACAAGGCTGACCGCTCGTGGATGAACGTGCCGTTCCGTCTGGCTGACGATCGTCTCGACAAGCCGTTCCTGGTGGGTGCCGAGGCTCGCGGGCTGTTGAATCTCAAGGGTCACCGTTCGGTAGGCGGCATGCGTGCCTCTATCTACAACGCCGTCGATATCAACGCGGTCAACGCGCTGGTTTCGTACATGGCAGAGTTCGAGAAGGAACATGGCTAATGTCTGAGCAAGAACTCAAGGCACTGCGCCTGCGCATTGATGCTCTGGACGAGAAGGTCCTGGAGCTGATCAGTGAGCGTGCACGCTGCGCCCAGGAAGTCGCGCGAGTAAAGATGGCCTCGCTGGCCGAAGGCGAAGTGCCGGTGTTCTATCGTCCTGAGCGTGAGGCTCAGGTGCTCAAGCGCGTCATGGAGCGCAATCAGGGGCCGCTGGGTAACGAAGAGATGGCGCGGTTGTTCCGCGAAATCATGTCCTCGTGCCTGGCGCTCGAGCAGCCGCTGAAAGTGGCTTACCTCGGCCCCGAGGGGACCTTCACCCAGGCGGCGGCCATGAAGCACTTCGGTCACGCGGTGATCAGCAAGCCGATGGCAGCGATCGACGAAGTGTTCCGTGAAGTGGCGGCCGGTGCGGTGAACTTTGGCGTGGTGCCGGTGGAAAACTCCACCGAGGGTGCGGTCAACCACACCCTCGACAGCTTCCTCGAACACGACATGGTTATCTGTGGCGAAGTCGAGCTGCGTATTCACCACCATTTGCTGGTCGGTGAAAACACCAAGACCGACAGCATCAGCCGTATTTACTCCCACGCCCAGTCCCTGGCGCAGTGCCGTAAATGGCTGGATGCCCATTACCCGAACGTCGAGCGCGTGGCGGTATCGAGCAACGCCGAAGCGGCCAAGCGGGTCAAGGGCGAGTGGAATTCGGCAGCGATTGCCGGTGACATGGCCGCGGGCTTGTACGGCCTGACCCGCCTGGCCGAGAAAATCGAGGATCGCCCGGATAACTCCACGCGATTCTTGATGATCGGTAACCAGGAAGTGCCACCGACCGGCGACGACAAGACATCGATCATCGTGTCGATGAGCAACAAGCCGGGCGCGCTTCACGAATTGCTGGTGCCATTCCATGACAACGGCATCGACCTGACGCGCATCGAGACCCGTCCGTCGCGCAGTGGCAAGTGGACCTATGTGTTCTTCATCGACTTCGTCGGCCACCACCGCGATCCGCTGGTAAAAGGTGTGCTGGAGAAAATCAGTCAGGAAGCAGTGGCACTTAAAGTGTTGGGTTCCTACCCCAAGGCAGTTCTCTAAGGGCGTTAACAATGAGTGGCGACTTCCTCGCTCTGGCACAGCCGGGCGTGCAACAACTTTCGCCTTACGTTCCGGGCAAGCCCGTGGACGAACTGGCCCGTGAGCTGGGTATCGATCCGGCTGGCATCGTCAAGCTGGCAAGCAACGAAAACCCGCTGGGCGCCAGTCCCAAGGCGCTGGCGGCAATTCGCGACGAGCTGGCCGAGCTGACCCGTTATCCGGACGGCAACGGCTTTGCCCTCAAAACCCTGCTGGCTGAGCAGTGCCGGGTCGAGCTCAATCAGGTGACGCTGGGCAATGGCTCCAACGACATTCTGGAGCTGGTCGCGCGTGCCTACCTGGCGCCGGGCCTCAATGCGGTGTTCAGTGAGCATGCATTCGCGGTCTATCCGATCGTTACCCAGGCGGTGGGCGCTGGTGCGCGAGTGATTCCGGCCAGGGACTGGGGGCATGACCTGCCGGCCATGCTGGAGGCTATCGACAGCAACACCCGCGTGGTGTTTATCGCCAACCCGAACAACCCGACCGGAACCTGGTTCAGTGCCGAGGCGCTGGGCGAGTTCCTGCAGGACGTGCCTGAGCGTGTGCTGGTGGTGCTGGACGAGGCCTACATCGAGTACGCCGAAGGCAGTGATCTGCCCGATGGCCTGGACTTCCTCGCGGCCTACCCGAACCTGCTGGTGTCCCGCACCTTCTCCAAGGCCTACGGCCTGGCGGCGTTGCGCGTGGGTTACGGCTTGTCGACTGCGGTGGTTGCCGATGTATTGAACCGCGTTCGTCAGCCATTCAACGTGAACAGCCTGGCACTGGCCGCGGCCTGTGCGGCATTGAAAGACGAAGAGTACCTGGCCGAAAGCCGTCGCCTGAACGAATCCGGCATGCAGCAGCTTGAAGCGGGTTTCCGTGAATTGGGCCTGGGCTGGATTCCTTCCCGGGGCAACTTCATTTGCGTGGACCTGGGGCAGGTCGCTGCGCCGATCTTCCAGGGGTTGCTGCGTGAGGGTGTGATCGTGCGCCCGGTGGCCAACTACGGGATGCCGAATCACTTGCGCATCACCATTGGCCTGCCTGCGGAAAACAAGCGCTTCCTCGAGGCGCTGAGCAAGGTCCTGGCTCGTGGTTGATGTGATTGCCGTGCAACCTGCTGTACCTGTGATCGGTCGCCTGGTGGTGGTCGGTCTCGGCTTGATTGGTGGATCCTTTGCCAAGGGCCTGCGTGAAAGCGGGCTGTGCCGTGAAGTGGTGGGGGTCGATCTTGATCCGCAATCGCGAAAGCTGGCGGTCGAGCTGGGGGTGGTGGATCGTTGTGAAGACGATCTCGCTGCTGCCTGTGTCGGCGCCGATGTGATTCAGTTGGCGGTACCGATCCTGGCCATGGAAAAACTGCTGGCGTTGCTGGCGAGCATGGAGCTGGGCGGGGCGATCCTGACGGACGTCGGCAGCGCCAAGGGCAATGTGGTACGCGCCGCGACCGAGGCGTTTGGCGGCATGCCGGCACGCTTCGTTCCCGGGCATCCGATTGCCGGGTCCGAGCAGAGCGGGGTAGAAGCCTCCAATGCCCAGCTGTTCCGTCGACACAAAGTCATTCTCACGCCACTGGAGCAGACCGATCCGGCGGCCCTGGCGGTGGTCGACCGGCTGTGGCGCGAACTGGGCGCCGATGTCGAGCACATGCAGGTCGAGCGTCATGACGAAGTGCTGGCGGCGACCAGCCATCTGCCGCATCTGCTTGCGTTCGGCCTGGTCGACTCGTTGGCCAAGCGCAATGAAAATCTTGAGATCTTCCGTTACGCAGCGGGCGGTTTCCGCGATTTCACAAGAATCGCCGGTAGCGACCCGGTCATGTGGCACGACATCTTCCTCGCTAACCGCGAGGCTGTCCTGCGTACACTCGATACATTTCGCAGCGATCTCGACGCCTTGCGCGACGCGGTCGATGCAGGGGATGGGCATCAATTGCTGGGCGTATTCACTCGCGCCCGGGTTGCCCGCGAGCATTTCAGTAAAATCCTGGCCCGTCGGGCCTATGTGGACGCTATGAATTCCAACGACCTGATTTTCCTGGCACAACCTGGTGGCCGCCTGACTGGGCGGATTCGTGTACCGGGCGATAAATCGATTTCCCACCGTTCGATCATGCTCGGCTCCCTGGCTGAAGGCGTGACCGAAGTCGAAGGTTTTCTCGAGGGCGAAGACGCCCTGGCAACCTTGCAGGCTTTCCGCGACATGGGTGTGGTGATCGAAGGCCCGCACCATGGCCGTGTGACCATTCACGGGGTCGGCCTGCATGGCCTGAAACCGGCGCCTGGTCCGATCTACCTGGGTAACTCCGGCACCTCGATGCGTCTGCTGTCTGGCCTGTTGGCTGCGCAGAGCTTCGACAGCACCCTGACCGGTGACGCATCGTTGTCCAAGCGTCCGATGAATCGCGTCGCCAACCCGCTGCGTGAAATGGGCGCCGTGATCGAAACCGCTGCTGAAGGTCGTCCGCCGATGATCATTCGCGGTGGCCACAAGCTCAAGGGGCTGACCTACACCATGCCGATGGCCAGTGCCCAGGTGAAGTCCTGCCTGTTGCTGGCGGGGCTGTATGCCGATGGCAAGACCACGGTGACCGAGCCGGCGCCGACCCGCGACCATACCGAGCGCATGCTGCGCGGCTTCGGTTATCCGGTCAGCGTTGACGGGGCAACCGCTTCGGTCGAGTCCGGCAACAAGCTGACCGCGACTCACATCGAAGTGCCGGGTGATATCTCCTCGTCCGCCTTCTTCCTGGTGGCGGCCTCGATTGCCGAGGGTTCGGAACTGGTGCTGGAGCATGTCGGCATCAACCCGACCCGTACCGGCGTGATTGATATCCTGCGCCTGATGGGGGCAGACATTACCCTGGAAAACCAGCGTGAAGTCGGTGGCGAACCTGTAGCCGACCTGCGCGTGCGAGCGGCTAGACTCAAAGGTATCGAGATTCCGGAGGCGCTGGTGCCACTGGCGATCGACGAGTTCCCGGTACTGTTCGTTGCGGCGGCCTGCGCTGAGGGCCGGACCATTCTGCGTGGTGCTGAAGAGTTGCGGGTCAAGGAGTCGGATCGTATCCAGGTGATGGCGGATGGCCTGTTGGCACTGGGCGTCAAGTGCGAGCCCACGCCGGATGGCATCATCATCGATGGCGGCCAGATCGGCGGCGGCGAAGTGCATGGCCACGGCGATCACCGGATTGCCATGGCGTTCAGTGTTGCGTCCTTGCGCGCCAATGCGCCGATTCGCATCCATGACTGCGCCAACGTCGCGACGTCCTTCCCGAACTTCCTGGCGCTGTGTGCGCAGGTTGGAATCCGCGTTGCCCAAGAGGCTCAGTCGTGATCAATATTGCTCCTGTCATCACCATCGACGGACCTAGCGGTTCAGGCAAGGGCACCATCGCCGGGATGCTGGCCAGGCGCCTGAACTGGAATCTGCTGGATTCCGGTGCGCTGTACCGTTTGCTGGCGTTCGCGGCGCGTAATCATGGTGTCGACCTGACCAATGAAGAGTTGCTCAAGAAACTGGCCGCTCATCTGGATGTGCAGTTCATCGCGGCGACGGACGGTCAGTTGCAGCGAATCATTCTGGAAGGCGATGAAGTCAGCGACGCCATCCGTACCGAAACCGCCGGTGCCGGTGCCTCCCAGGTTGCCGCGCTGCCCGCGGTCCGCGAGGCGCTGCTGCAGCGTCAGCGCGCTTTTCAGGAAGCGCCGGGCCTGGTAGCCGACGGTCGGGACATGGGCACGGTGGTGTTTCCCGATGCGCCGTTGAAGATTTTTCTGACCGCCAGCGCCGAGGAACGAGCGCGTCGTCGATATTTGCAGTTGAAGGGCAAAGTCGAGGGTGTTAGTCTGTCGAGTCTGCTAGATGAGATCCGTGTGCGCGATGAGCGCGACACCCAGCGAGCGGTAGCCCCGCTCAAGCCGGCAGTCGACGCGATTCAGCTGGATTCCACGGAGTTGTCCATCGATCAGGTGCTGGAACGCATCATGAGCGAAATCGCCCTTCGCGATATCGCCGGGTGACCAAGAAGGCCGTAGGGGACCAGTCATAGTCCTGCGGTGCTTCTTCTAAATGAAACTAACCCACACCGTCTGGGGTGTGGAGATGGGCGTATTCTTCGCCCTTATCGACAGGAATTAAAATGAGCGAAAGCTTTGCGGAACTCTTTGAAGAAAGCCTAAAAACCCTGAACCTTCAGGCAGGCTCCATCATCACCGGTGTTATCGTTGATATCGATTACCAAGCTCGCTGGGTAACCGTTCACGCTGGCCTGAAGTCTGAAGCACTCATCCCGCTTGAGCAGTTCTACAACGACGCTGGCGAACTGAACATCAACGTCGGTGACGAAGTTCACGTTGCTCTGGACTCGGTTGAAGACGGCTTTGGTGAAACCAAGCTGTCCCGTGAAAAAGCCAAGCGCGCTGAATGCTGGATTGTTCTGGAAGCAGCCTTCGCAGCCGAAGAAGTGGTCAAGGGCGTTATCAACGGTAAGGTTAAAGGCGGCTTCACTGTCGACGTTAACGGCATCCGTGCGTTCCTGCCAGGTTCTCTGGTTGACGTTCGTCCAGTGCGCGACACCACGCACCTGGAAGGCAAAGAGCTGGAATTCAAGGTCATCAAGCTGGACCAGAAGCGCAACAACGTTGTCGTTTCCCGTCGCAGTGTCCTGGAAGCCGAGAACTCCGCCGAGCGTGAAGCTCTGCTGGAATCCCTGCAGGAAGGCCAACAAGTCAAAGGTATCGTCAAGAACCTCACCGATTACGGCGCATTCGTCGATCTGGGTGGCGTCGATGGCCTGCTGCACATTACCGACATGGCTTGGAAGCGTATCAAGCATCCTTCCGAAATCGTCAACGTTGGCGACGAGATCGATGTCAAGGTTCTGAAGTACGATCGCGAGCGCAATCGTGTTTCCCTGGGCCTCAAGCAACTGGGCGAAGATCCATGGGTTGCTATCAAAGCCCGTTACCCAGAAAGCACTCGCGTCACCGCTCGTGTAACCAACCTGACCGACTACGGCTGCTTCGCTGAGCTGGAAGAAGGCGTTGAAGGCCTGGTACACGTTTCCGAAATGGACTGGACCAACAAGAACATCCACCCTTCGAAAGTCGTACAAGTCGGCGACGAAGTGGAAGTCATGGTTCTGGACATCGACGAAGAGCGTCGTCGTATCTCCCTGGGCATCAAGCAGTGCAAATCTAACCCGTGGGAAGATTTCTCTGGCCAGTTCAACAAGGGCGATAAAATCTCCGGCACCATCAAGTCGATCACCGATTTCGGTATCTTCATTGGTCTGGACGGCGGCATCGACGGCCTGGTTCACCTGTCCGATATCTCCTGGAACGAAGTGGGCGAAGAAGCCGTACGTCGTTTCAAGAAGGGCGACGAGCTGGACACCGTTATCCTGTCGGTTGACCCAGAGCGCGAGCGTATCTCCCTGGGCATCAAGCAGCTGGAAAGCGATCCGTTCTCCGAGTACGTTCAAGAGAACGACAAAGGCGCAATCGTTAAGGGCATCGTGAAAGAAGTTGACGCTAAAGGCGCCATCATCACTCTGGCCGACGATATCGAAGCGACTCTGAAAGCCTCCGAAATCAGCCGTGACCGCATCGAAGATGCACGTAACGTTCTGAAAGAAGGCGAAGAAGTAGAAGCCAAGATCATCAGCGTTGATCGCAAGAGCCGTGTAATCCAGCTCTCGATCAAGTCGAAAGACGTTGAAGACGAGAAAGAAGCCATCCAGAGCCTGCGCGACAAGCCAGTAGCTTCGGATGCTCCAGTAGCCACCACCCTGGGTGACCTGCTGCGTGCTGCACAAGCGGAAAAACAGAACTAAGTTCTGACTTTCTGTAAAAAAAGGGCGACTTCGGTCGCCCTTTTTTTTGGTTCTGTCCCGTCCTGAATAAGGTTTACACCTTCTGATCTTTTTTTCAGGAGGACGTAATGGAATCAGCAAAAAGGCGTAGTCAGCGAGACTACACGCTGACCTTTAAATTGTCGGTCGTCGATCAGGTCGAAAAAGGCGAGCTGAGTTATAAAGAGGCTCAGGAGCGCTACGGGATTCAAGGCAAAACGACCGTTCTGACGTGGTTACGCAAGCACGGTCGGCAGGATTGGAGCCCAGGCACATACATTGGCTCGCCGAGGATGGGGTCTATGCCCGACAAAAACCGACCATTAACGCCAGAGCAACGCATCAAAGAGCTTGAAGAACAGTTGGCGCTGTCCAATCAGAAAGCGCAGTTTTTCGAGGCGGTCGTGGATGTCTTGAAAAATGACTACGGTCTCTCTGTCGTAAAAAAGCGTCCCGGCAAGTCCTCGCGCAAAAACGAATCCAAAACCTGAGCATCAGCAGGGCTTGCCAGTTCATGGGGATAAGCCGCCAGGCTTACTACAAACGCAATCGTGCCGACGCAGCTCGTCTGGTTCTGGATCAGAAAGTTGCCGATTTCGTTCAGCAAAAGCGCCTGCGGCAGCCGCGCCTGGGCACCCGAAAGCTGTATTACTTGCTGCAGTGCCAACCTCAGCTTGAGCTGCAAGTGGGTCGAGATCGCCTGTTTTCGATTCTGCGTGAACGGCGTTTATTGGTAGCCCGCAAGCGGGCCTATCACAAGACAACCGACAGCCATCACCGCTTTCGGCGTCATCCAAACTTGCTCAAACCCGGTCCTGATCAAGTTATTCCGAGCGGCCCGGAACAAGTCTGGGTGGCTGACATCACCTATTTGCCCACTCAGGAAGGCGTGGCCTATCTGAGCCTGGTGACGGATGCCTTTTCGCGAAAGATCGTGGGCTATCACGTCCATGAAAGCCTGCACACCGAGTCGGTTGCGCAGGCGCTGCGCCGAGCGGTGAAACATCGTCGAACGGAGCAGCCGCTGGTGCATCACTCGGACAGAGGCAGTCAGTATTGCTCGGGAATGTATCAGGAGTTGCACACGAAGCACGGCATCAGGTGTTCGATGACGGATGGCTATGACTGCTAACCGGTTGCGTCATGACAAGCCGGCTCGCAAGGTTATCAAGCAGGCGCGATGGCTGTTGCTGCGCAATCCACAGAATCTGAAAACGCCAGAACAGCAGGTTCACTTGCAAGATTTGTTGGCGGCCAACCAATCGCTGATGACGGTCTATTTGATGAAGGCTGAGCTCAAAACACTCTGGACACCGAGTGCTGCCTGGGCTTGGCGATCGGCCTGGAAGCAATGGCTGCGCCATGCTCATGAAAGCGACATACCGGCTCTGATCCAGTTTGCCAAACGACTAAAGGGTTACTGGCGGGGCATCGTCAGCCGGGTGCGCTGGCTGATGCACACGGGGCAGTTGGAAGGCATCAATAATCGAATCAAGGTCATCAAGCGGATGGCGTACGGTTACCGGGATAGCGAATTCTTTTTCATGAAGATAAAGAGCGTTTTTCCCGGTAATCCGTGAAGAACCTTTTTTTTTGTGTGCGCCCAGCATGGGCGCAATCTTGCGGGTGAAAGTCCCGTCGTAAGCTGACCACAGCGAACGAAGTGAAGCGCAACTGCATGAGGGCGACCGAGTGTGGGGAGGAAGCGTGAATCGAAGCCATGAGCCGATGTACAAGAACCGGATACAAGGCGAAGCCGATCAGGGCGAGCGGGCACAAAACCGCGAAGCTCTTGTGGTCAAGGGTCAGGCAGCGTAAATCCGGCGGTTGTGTGGTGAAGGATTGCGTTCTTACCTGGGGAGATCTCGCTTTGTGCCTGAAAGGGCGACGGCGCTAGCTGGAGCGAGAAGTCAGCAGAGGCCATAGTAGTCTTTTTTTTTTGACGAAGGGCCGAACGAGAGAAAGCGTCATAGGCCATGTTGATGCGAGAAACCGGAAGTCAGATGCCCGCCAAACGCGGGGCGGATGGAGACTGCGAGCGGTGAAACCGTGAGAAGCTCGATCAGCGACGAGGTCAATCGCCCGCAAAATGAAACCGACAACGCAGGGCAAGGGCTGCTGGAGCGGGCCTTTGCGAGAGAAAACCTGAAGCGGGCATGGAAGCGGGTCAAGGCTAACAAAGGTGCATCGGGAGTCGACGGTCTGGGTATTGATCAGACAGCCGAACACCTGCTGACCCAGTGGGCAGCGATTCGTGAACAGCTTATGTCAGGCGTCTACCGGCCCTGTCCGGTACGACGGGTAGTCATTCCCAAGCCAGACGGCGGTGAACGCGAGTTGGGTATTCCGACGGTCACTGACCGTTTGATCCAACAGGCCTTGCTGCAAGTCTTGCAGCCGTTACTCGATCCTACTTTCAGTGAACACAGCTACGGCTTCCGCCCGGGACGCTGTGCGCAGGGCGCTGTCTTGGCGGCTCAGCGCTACGTGTTCTCGGGACGCAAAGTGGTGGTGGATGTTGATCTGGAGAAGTTCTTCGACCGGGTTGATCACGATATTTTGATTGATCGTTTAGGTAAACGGATTGCGGATCGGGCGGTTATCCGTCTGATTCGGGCGTATCTGGATGCGGGAACGTTGATCAATGGCGTGATCGAGAAAAGCCGCTACGGGGCGCCGCAAGGCGGCCCGCTGTCGCCGCTGTTGGCGAATGTGCTGCTGGATGAAGTGGATCGGGAGCTTGAGCGTCGAGGTCATTATTTTGTGCGCTATGCCGACGACGCGAACGTTTATGTTCGCAGCCAGAAGGCAGGTGAGCGAGTCATGGTCTTGCTGAAACGCCTTTATGAAAAGTTGCACTTGAGCGTCAACGAAAGCAAAAGTGCAGTGACGAGTGCGTTTGGCCGCAAGTTTCTGGGCTACGAATTGTGGTCAGCCCGCGGCGATGTCAAACGCGCTGCATCCTACAAAGCGCAGAAGCAGTTCAAGCAGCGAATACGCTGGTACACCCGACGCTCGTGTGGCCGCAGCTTGCAGCAGATTGTCGATGAACTGCGACCTTACATTTTGGGTTGGAAAGCTTATTTCGGGTTGTCGCAAACCCCAGCCGTCTGGCGTGCGCTGGACGAATGGATACGACACCGATTGCGAGCTATCCAGCTTAAACAATGGAAGCGCGGAACGACGACATATCGTGAGCTGCGAGCACTTGGCGCGAGTAACCAAGTGGCGCAGAACGTGGCAGCAAACACCTGCCGCTGGTGGCATAACAGTCGTCTGGATCTAAATCGCGTGCTTAATATTGCGTGGTTCGACAGGCTGGGATTGGTACGTCTCTCATAACCTCAATCTCTCGAACCGCCCGGTGCGGACCCGCATGCCGGGTGGTGTGGCAGGGGCGCGGCCTGTGAAGGTCGTCCCCTATGCCGATGCCTGTGATTTGTGGTCTTGGGTGTGTGGATGACATTCATTGAAACCAACTCCTTGAAATGCTGTCTTTTCTTTGGCGGAGCATCCCTCTATTTGGGCTAGGCTTACCTGAGGCCAACGGCAATCGGGCGGCTGCCCGGTCTAAGGATGTGAATGAACAAGTTCGTTGTCGTACTTGTTGTGCTGGCTGTGACAGGCTGCACCACCAATGTGAAGACCCATGCGGTGCGCGGTGTCAGCGGCATCGAGATCGATTGTTCTGGGTTGGGCTCGGGGTGGGACAAGTGCTACAGGCGAGCCGAGAGGGAGTGCAAGGAGGAGGGGTATAAGGTCGTTGTCAGGTCCAGTGATGCCAAGGAGGAGGACGAGGACTATCTGTTTGGCTGGAATCCCGCGGGATACCTGACGCGGACCCTGGTGGTTATCTGCAGGTGATTATGTGGGGGCATGTCGCATGCTTCGGCTTGGTCCTGTGCTCGAATCGTGTCCGTTTTCTGGTGGGTGAGCGGTAGCGCAGATAAGTCAATGCCTGGGCTGTTCAAATTCCTTCGGGCATGCTAAAACCTTTGAAGCGCTGATCTAGCTGCTTGAAAAAGAAGGGAAAAATATGACGAAGTCGGAGTTGATCGAACGAATTGTCACCCATCAAGGGCTGCTTTCATCCAAGGATGTAGAGTTGGCCATCAAGACTATGCTTGAACAAATGTCCCAGTGCCTGGCTACCGGTGATCGTATCGAGATCCGTGGTTTTGGCAGTTTCTCCCTGCACTACCGCGCGCCGCGCGTAGGTCGCAATCCAAAGACCGGGCAGTCCGTCAGCCTGGACGGCAAGTTCGTCCCTCACTTCAAGCCGGGCAAGGAATTGCGTGACCGTGTGAATGAAGAAGAGGAGGAGGGGCTTTGATCCTCGCCGCTCAAGGAGTGAACCATGCGTAACCTCAAAAACGTGCTCCTTGTAGCTTTGATGCTGTTGCTGGTTTTGGCGGTGATGGCATTCGTGCTGGAAAATCAGCAGTCGGTTTCCTTGTTGTTCTTTGGTTGGGCAGGGCCACAACTGCCGATATCGATCGTGGTGGTTCTGGCGTTGCTGCTGGGAATGCTGATGGGGCCGATTCTTGGTTGGTTTCTCGGTCCGGCCTTACGCAAGCGCCGCGCCTGACGACAACAACGGCAAACGGTTATTGGAGAGGCACGACAGCTTGTCTATATCCATTAGTAAAGCCCCGACTCAACTGTAAAATGCGGCGCCTGTCCGAAAGAGGGTGTGTTCCCTTTTGGTACCGGCTGGCTCTGTCGGAAGCCACTTGGCTTGACGGCTTTTGCATTCATGGATTAGACGGTGCGCGGTTGGTGGCCCTGTCGTAACTCAAGGGTATGGTTTCGCGTGAAAATTCTAGTAACCGGCGGCGCCGGATTTATCGGTTCGGCAGTCATCCGTCATATCATCTCTAACACGTCCGACTCTGTCGTTAACGTCGATAAGCTGACTTACGCCGGTAACCTTGAGTCATTAGCCGCGGTCAGCCAGAACTCGCGTTATGCATTCGAGCGTGTCGATATCTGCGGTCGTGATCAGGTCGACCGAGTTCTGCGTGAACACCAACCGGACGCAATCATGCACCTGGCCGCAGAGTCCCACGTCGACCGTTCGATTTCCGGTCCTTCTGAATTCATCCAGACCAATATCATCGGCACTTACACCTTGCTGGAAGCGGCACGCCTCTATTGGTCCGCGCTGGATGACACACGCAAGGCCAGCTTTCGCTTCCACCATATTTCGACTGATGAAGTTTACGGTGACCTCGAAGGCCCGGAAGACCTCTTCACAGAAACCACTCCGTATCAACCAAGCTCGCCGTACTCGGCCAGCAAGGCCAGTTCCGACCATCTGGTTCGCGCCTGGAGTCGTACCTACGGCCTACCGACGCTGGTGACCAATTGCTCGAACAACTATGGCCCGTGTCACTTCCCTGAGAAGTTGATCCCGCTGATCATTCTCAATGCCTTGGAAGGCAAGCCGTTGCCGGTCTATGGCAAGGGAAACCAGGTCCGTGACTGGCTCTATGTCGAAGATCACGCTCGTGCGTTGTACAAAGTCGTGACCGAAGGTGTCATTGGCGAGACTTACAATATTGGTGGTCACAACGAAAAGCAAAACATCGACGTCGTGCATACCCTTTGCGCGTTGCTCGACGAACTGCGTCCGGACTCCGCGTATCGTCCCCACGCCAGTCTGATCACCTACGTCCAGGACCGCCCGGGGCACGACCAGCGTTACGCGATCGACGCCAGCAAGATCCAGCGCGAGCTGGGCTGGACGCCAGAGGAAACTTTCGAGACCGGTATCCGCAAGACGGTCGAGTGGTACCTCAACAACACTGAATGGGTCGCTCACGTGAAAAGCGGCAGCTATCAACAGTGGATCGACCAGAACTACGCGGATCGTTCGGGCAAAGCATGAAAATCCTCCTGCTGGGAAAAAGTGGCCAAGTGGGTTGGGAGTTGCAGCGCTCCCTGGCGCCGCTGGGTGAATTGATTGCGCTGGATCGTCATGTGGTAGACGGTTTAAGCGGCGACTTGTCCGACCTCGATGCGTTGCGTGCGACGATCCATCAGGTCCAGCCGGATATCATCGTCAATGCCGCAGCCTACACCGCTGTCGATAAAGCTGAGTCCGAGACCGAGTTGGCCAATCGTGTAAACGGGTTGGCTTGCGGAGTCATGGCTCAAGAGGCGGCGTCATTGGGAGCCTGGTTGGTTCACTACTCGACTGATTATGTCTTCAGTGGCCAGGGTTCTACACCATGGCGCGAGACCGATGCTGTCGCGCCGGTGAATCACTACGGCTCCAGCAAGTTGGCCGGTGAGCAGGCGATTGCGGCATCCGGTTGCAAGCATCTGATTTTTCGCACGAGTTGGGTCTACGGTGCTCGCGGCAATAACTTTGCCAAGACCATGTTGCGTCTGGCCAAGGAGCGAGAGACGTTGAGCGTCATCGCCGACCAGGTCGGGGCCCCGACGGGGGCGGACCTGATCGCCGACGTGACCGCGTTAGCCATTTCACAAGTCATGCAGAACCCTGGGCTGGCAGGCCTGTATCATTTAGCGGCTGGCGGCGAAGTATCCTGGCACGGCTATGCTAATCATGTGATTGGTTTTGCTCGGGCCAATGGCGAAGATTTGGCAGTCACGGCGATCAACCCCATTGGCACCTCCGAGTATCCAACGCCTGCGCGCCGCCCTCTGAACTCGCGTTTGAGCACTCAGAAGTTGCGTGACAGTTTTTCTTTGCACTTGCCGGACTGGCAAAGTGGTGTAACTCGTATGCTTATGGAAGTACTGAATAAATGATCACGAGCAATCGTAAAGGCATCATTCTCGCTGGTGGCTCGGGCACTCGTTTGCATCCCTTGACCCTTGGGGTGTCGAAGCAGATGTTGCCGATCTACGACAAGCCGATGATCTTTTATCCGTTGTCGGTACTGATGCTCGCGGGCATGCGCGAAATCCTGATCATCTCCACCCCGGAAGACTTGCCCAGCTTTCGCAAGCTTCTGGGCGACGGCAGCCAGTACGGTATCCAGTTGACCTATGCCGAGCAGCCAAGTCCCGATGGCCTGGCGCAAGCGTTCATCATCGGTGAAGCGTTCATCGGTAAGGATCCTTGCTGCCTGATCCTGGGAGACAACATCTTCTACGGTCAGCACTTCTCGGACAACCTTCGCTCGGCCTGCTCCCAATCCCGTGGCGCGACCGTATTCGGCTATCACGTGTCTGATCCAGAGCGGTTCGGTGTCGTCGAGTTCGACAGCATCGGTCGGGCGCTAAGCATTGAAGAAAAACCGCAGGAGCCCAAGTCGAGCTATGCAGTGACCGGTCTCTATTTTTACGACAATCAGGTTGTCGAGATCGCCAAGAACATCAAGCCGTCCGAGCGCGGTGAGCTGGAAATCACAGACGTTAACCGCGCTTACCTTGAGCAACAGACGCTCAATGTCGAAATGCTCGGTCGCGGCTTTGCCTGGCTGGATACCGGCACCCACGACTCCTTGTTGGAAGCCAGTCACTTTGTGCACACAATTGAGCGGCGCCAGGGGTTGAAAGTGGCGTGCCTGGAGGAGATTGCTTTCAACAACGGTTGGATTACTGCCGAAACACTCGGTGCCCAGGCAGAGCGTCTTAAAAAGACCGGGTACGGTCAGTACCTGCAAAAACTGTTGGATACGAGTTTTTGCTGATTACAGCTTTATCCTTTCGATTTCCAGTGTTCAACGGTGTAAGCGGGATGGCATGCCAGTAATATTACCGAAGGTTGCAGTTTTGCTGGCCGCCTACAACGGCATGGAGTGGATCGAAGAGCAGATGGCTTCGATTCTCGCTCAGACAGAGGTCGACGTTACTGTATATATCAGTATTGACCCCTCCACTGATGGAACCGAAGCTTGGTGTGCGACCTCGGCGGCCAGGAATGCAAATGTCACCGTACTGCCCTACGCAGGGAGTTTTGGTGGCGCCTCGCGTAATTTTTTTCGACTGATTCGGGACGTTGACTTCGACGGTTTCGACTTTGTTGCCTTTGCCGACCAGGATGATATCTGGTACCTGGACAAGCTTCAGCGTGCCGCATCGCAACTTGAGCGACACCAAGCGGATGCGTACTCCAGCAATGTCACGGCTTTTTGGCCGGATGGCAAAACCCGGTTACTGGATAAGGCTCAGCCTCAGGTCGCGTGGGACTTTCTGTTCGAGGCGGCGGGCCCTGGCTGTACTTATGTCTTGAGTAAGCGGCTGGTGGAGCCACTCAAGGCCTCGATGCTGTGCAACTGGAACGCTTTACAGAATGTAAGTCTGCATGACTGGTTTTGCTATGCATATGCTCGTAGTCACGGGTATCGCTGGTACATCGATCCAGGACCCTCCATGGACTACCGTCAGCACGAACGTAATCAGGTGGGGGCCAACACAGGGCTGCGTCCATTGATCACCCGCTACAAAACCATTCATGATGGTTGGTGGTTCAGTCAGGTGCAGTTGATTGCCCGGCTGGTAGGGCAGGACTCTGTACCTTTTGTAAAAAGTTGGTTCTTGTTGAGCCGCTGGCAATTGTTCAGGCTGTCCTTGAGTGCATGGCATTGTCGACGCCGGATGCGCGATAAAGTGTTTTTCTTGTTTGTCTGCTGGGCGACGGTGCTGATAGGGAATAACGGGTGATGATTCCCCCTAAGATTATGATCACGGGAGCCAGCGGGTTCGTCGGTGAAGCTATAGTTTTCAGGCTTCTGCTGGATAAAAAACATACCCCTGTAGCGGCCGCTCGGGGCCCGACGCGGCTGCAAGGGCTGTGTCCAGTCATGGCTTTCGATCTGACGGATGGCGAGGCTCTACCCGCGCTCAGCGATGTGGAGGTGGTTATTCATGCCGCTGCGCGGGTACACGTGATGAATGAAACGGCCACAGATGCGTTGGAAGAGTTTCGCAAGGTTAATGTGGAAGGAACGCTCAGGTTGGCGCAACATGCGGCCGCCTCGGGAGTAAAGCGGTTCATCTTCATTAGCTCGATCAAAGTAAACGGCGAAAGGACGGAGGCGGGTGTTCCTTTCCATGCTGATGATAAGCCTGCACCGCTCGAACCTTATGCTGTCTCCAAGTACGAAGCAGAGGAGGCGTTAAAACTGCTGGGTAAACGTACGGGTATGGAAATTGTTATTATCCGTCCGCCACTGGTATATGGCCCCGGAGTCAAAGCCAACTTCTTGCGGTTGTTACGTAGTCTCGATAGAGGTATCCCGTTGCCGTTGGGTGCTATTGACAATCAGCGAAGTCTGGTGGCGATTGGCAATCTCGTAGACCTGATAGTTGTTTGCATCAATCATCCTGCAGCTGCAGCAAACACTTTCCTGGTCAGCGACGGGGAAGACCTGTCTACTACCCAGTTGCTACGAAGGATGGCGAGTGCACTCGGTAGAAAAGCATATCTGCTGCCAGTATCTCCGTGGTTATTGAATCTGGCCGCTGCCACGGTGGGTAAAAGGACGGTTATCCGTCGTCTTTGCGAGTCGCTGCAGGTCGATATAACCAAGAACCGAGAACTGTTGGGGTGGACTCCGCCTATTAATGTCGATAGCGCCTTGCGTCAGACAGTTGACCAATATCTGGAAAAACAAACGAAATGACTTTTTGGTGGGTATTACTCGCAGTATTCGTCGCGTCTTGGTTTTTGACACTATTGCTGCGTCGTTATGCCATTGTCAAAAGTCTGATAGACGTACCCAATGCACGCAGCTCTCACTCCGTACCTACGCCGCGTGGGGGAGGGGTGGCAATCGTAGTAAGTTTCCTATGCGTGCTCCCGGTCCTTACCGCCCTGGACTTCATGAGTCTATCCGATCGTTATGCGTTGTTCGGAGGCGGGCTGCTGGTCGCGATTCTTGGATTTGCCGACGACCATGGACATATTGCTGCCCGATGGCGTCTGCTAGGGCATTTCATTGCCGGGGCATGGGCGCTTTTCTGGCTGGGTGGACTCGCACCCCTCTCTCTTTTCGGAAGTACGATTGATCTTGGCTGGTTCGGCAACATTCTTGCGCTCGTTTATCTCGTCTGGATGCTCAATCTTTATAATTTCATGGACGGGATTGATGGGCTGGCCAGCGCTGAAGCAATCTGTGCGTGCATCGGTGTCGTGTTGGTTTCCTGGATTGTCGGGTACCCTTCAATGGTGTGGGTACCTTTGATGCTGGCAGCGGCGGTAGCAGGATTTGGTTACTGGAATTTCCCTCCTGCAAAGATATTCATGGGGGATGCGGGTAGCGGTTTTCTGGGCTTTGTACTTGCGGTGCTATCTCTTAGCGCAGCGTGGATCGCGCCAGAAATGCTCTATGTCTGGCTAATTATGCTGGGTGCGTTCATCGTCGATGCTACCTGGACCTTGTTCAGGCGACTGATACGCGGTGATGCAGTATCCCAAGCACATCGCAGTCATGCTTATCAATACGCTTCACGGCTATTCAAAAGCCACAAGAAAGTCACCATGGCGGTAGTCGCGATTAACTTTTTATGGCTATGGCCCCTCGCGCTACTGGTCGGGTTGCAATTGCTGCAGCCTTGGGTTGGGGTCTTTCTCGCCTATATACCACTTCTCTGTACCGCTTGTTTCTTCAAAGCTGGCGGTGTGGAGTCGAAATAGGTTCATTAAGGCAGTGTCATTACCCAAGGTTTAACATAGCGGGGGTGTGCGGGGCTTTGTGTAAACGGGATTTCTGTTAAACCGACAGCAGCCGATCTTCGAGCTGGACACTGAAGCGATTCAAGGCCGCTTTCCAGTCCCGGATCGGCATCGTCCACTTCTTGCTGATGTTGTTTAGCGCCAGATAGAACAACGTCATCACCGCTTCGTCAGTCGGAAATGAAGCGCGGGTTTTGACCACTTGACGCAAGCTCATGTTGATCGATTCGATGGCGTTGGTGGTGTAGAGGGTGTACTTAATTTTGTGTAAGCGGTCATTTGGTAGGAGACTGCCTACCCCAAGGAAATTCCATGACCGATCCCAAGCCCAAGCGCACCAAACGAGTCAAACCTGATCCTGAGTTGGTCAGCTGGCCGACAGTCTATTGCTCAATTACAAAAAGCCTGAAGACCTCATCGGCGAAAACGGCCTGCTCAAGCAGCTGACCAAGATGCTGGTCGAGCGAGCCCTTGAGGTCGAAATGACCGAACACTGGGGCACGACAAAAGCGCAACGATCACTAATACCGCTGCCAATGCCCGTAACGGGCACAATGGCAAGACGCTCAAGGGTGATTTTGGCGATCTGCCACTCGACATTCCCCGTGACCGACAAGCGTCCTTCGAGTCGCAACTGGTCGCCAAACATCAAACCCGCTGGACAGGCTTCGACGACAAGGTCATCTCCCTGTACGCCCGCGGCTTGAGCGTGCGCGAGATCCAAGCGCACCTGGAAGAAATGTACGGCACAGACGTCTCTCCCAGCTTGATCTCGGCCATTACCGACGCGGTGAGTGACGGGTTAAGCTCTCTGGCAGGCACGGCCGCTGGATGCGCTTTACCCGATCCTCTATCTGGACTGTATTCACGTCAAAGTGCGTGATGCTGGCGCGGTGCGCAACAAGGCGGTTTATCTGGCGATTGGCGTCAACATGGCCGGCCACAAGGAAGCATTGGGACTGTGGGTCGCGCAGACTGAAGGCGCCAAGTTCTGGCTGCAAGTGGTTACCGAACTCAAGAGCCGAGGCGTGCAGGACATCTTTCATCGCCTGCGTAGACGGCCTCAGGGGTTTCCCTGAAGCGATTGAAACGGTCTACCCGAAGGCGGTCGTCCAGCTTTGCATCGTGCAGATGGTGCGCAACAGCCTGAACTTCGTGTCGTGGAAACGGCAGAAGGAAGTGGCCGCCGATCTCAAGCTGATCTGCACCTCGGCGACCGCCGAATTGGCCGAGCTACGGCTTTGTGAGTTTGAAGCTAAATGGGATGCCGAGTACCAGTCGATCAGCCTGTCATGGCGGCTGAACTGGGTGCGGGTCATACCGTTTTTCGATCATCCGGCAGAAATCCGTAAGGTGATCTACACCACCAACGCCATCGAGTCGATCAACATGAGTTTGCGTAAAGTGATCAAGCCCCGCGCTTCATTTCCGACTGACGAGGCGGTGATGATGGCGCTAAATAGCATCAGCAAGAAGTGGACGATGTCGATCCGGGACTGGAAAGCGGCCTTGAATCGCTTCAGTATCCAGCTCGAAGATCGGCTGCTGTCGGTTTAACAGAAATCCCGGTTACACAAAATCCCGGTTGCACAAAATCCCGTACACACCCCCCCCCCCCGTAGGCTATAATCGCCGCCGATTTCCTGAGTTCATCGGTCGTGACGTGACTTTGGCGCAAGACAATCACAGACGTTCGGCCAAAAACGTGCTGCGCGGCCTGCATTACCAAATCCAGCAACCCCAAGGCAAACTGATGCGAGTAGTGCAGAGCGCGGTATTTGACGTAGCTGTGGATATACGCCGCAGCTCGCCCACCTTCGGGCAGCACGTCGCGCTGGAACTGTCCGTCGAAAAGAAGCGCATGCTCTGGATTCCGGAAGGTTTCGCGCATGGCTTCGTGGTGCTTTCGGATACCGCAGGGATTCTCTACAAAACCACCGACTGTTGGGCACCCGAATTCGAGCGAAGCATTGTCTGGAACGACCCCGCGATCAACATCCAATGGCCCGTCCAAGGCGAACCCACCTTGTCCATAAAAAATCTGCAAGCCAAACCATTGGCAGAAGTGGAGTACTTCGCATGACCAACTCCCAAAAAGCGATTAACCCCCACGCAGCCCAACCCACATCCCTCGTGGCACTTGCCCGAAGTCTCTGGCGCAACCGCCAGCTCATCGTGCAGATGACCAAGCGCGAGGTTGTAGGCCGCTACAAAGGCTCTGCCATGGGTCTGGCTTGGTCCTTCTTCAATCCAGTGTTCATGCTAACCGTGTACACCTTTGTATTCTCCGAGATTTTCAAAGCTCGCTGGGTTGGGGTTGGTGCTGACGATAGCAAAACGCAATTCGCCGTAGTGCTGTTTGTCGGCATGATTGTGCTGAACCTGTTTAGCGAGGTACTCAACCGCGCCCCTGGGATGATTCTTTCCAACGTCAATTACGTCAAGAAAGTGGTATTCCCGATTGAAATACTGCCAGTCATTGCCATGGGTGCAGCGCTATTCCACAGCCTCATCAGCCTTGGCGTGCTGCTAGCCGCCTTTGCACTCTTTAACGGCTACTTGCACTGGACGGCGGTTTTCACTCCTTTGGTACTGCTTCCACTGGTTATTCTCACCACTGGTCTTGCCTGGATGCTGGCATCCTTAGGCGTATTTCTGCGCGACGTCGGGCAAACCATTGTCATCATTACCACCGTGTTAATGTTCCTTTCCCCTGTTTTTTACCCGGTGACCGCAGTTCCAGAAAGATTCCGTCCATTCATCATGGCTAACCCGCTTACCTTCATCATCGAACAGGCGCGTGAAGTGCTGGTCTGGGGGCATTTGCCGAACTGGGTGGGTTTGGGTGGTTACACCCTGGCTGCCGCCGCCATTGCCTGGGCAGGCTACGCTTGGTTCCAGAAAACCAGAAAGGGATTTGCCGATGTCCTCTGATTTCTCCATCAAAGTTGAGAACCTTAGCAAGTGCTACCACATTTACGACAAGCCGCGAGATAGGCTGATGCAAATGCTGGCGCGTGGGAAAAAGCAGTTTTCCCGCGAGTTTTGGGCATTACGGGATGTGTCTTTTTCGGTGGCTCGTGGGGAGACCGTTGGCATTATTGGACGCAATGGCAGTGGCAAATCGACGTTGCTACAAATGATCTGCGGTACCGTGTCACCAACCTCAGGTGCAGTCCAAACACGGGGACGAGTGGCGGCGCTACTAGAACTTGGTGCTGGATTCAACGCTGAGTTCACTGGTCGCGAGAACGTCTTTCTCAACGCCGCAATTCTCGGCGTCCAACAGGAAGAGATGGAGGCCAGAATGGAAAAGGTTCTGGCATTTTCAGAGTTGGGTGATTTTCTTGACCAGCCGGTTAAAACCTATTCCAGCGGCATGTATGCGCGCCTTGCGTTCTCTATCGCGATTCATGTCGATCCAGAAATACTGATTGTTGATGAAGCTTTGGCGGTGGGTGATGCGCGCTTTGTGGCCAAGTGTATGCGCCGCATCAAAGATATTCAGGAAAAGGGAGCCACGATCCTGTTTGTTAGCCACGATGTGGGGTCAGTGCGCACCCTCTGCGAGCGTGCCATCTGGCTGGACAAGGGACACATGGTAGAGCAGGGCGACGTTTTCCCCGTGACTGGGCAGTACATGGAGTTCATGTTTAAGGATGAGGAGGCAGAGGAAGACACCCTGCGTGAAGAGATTGCCCAAGGGGCGTCAGTGTCGGTCACTCCCACGGAGTCTGCTTCGGCAACTGCAATTTTAGAAGAGTCGCAGGTCGCACTAGATGCCCGGCCTGTTATGCACTGGGGCTCTCACAAAGGCATGATCCTTTCTGCTGCCGTTCGTGATGAGCATGGTGTCCGCAAGGATGTGCATGCGTGGGAGGAGGTGCTTGATGTTGTCATCGAGGTGTATGTTCCCTTGGACATCTCGCGGGAGCATCTCAGTGTTGCATTTTCCATCAAAGATCTGAAGGGAACGGATCTTATTGTCTCCACAACCCACGATTTTGAATACAGACACTTGCCTGATGAAGAGCGTTTCAGCGTCACGTTCAGGCTGATCAATCCGCTGGTCACCGGTAAGTATCTGTTGGCTGCCGCTGTTGAGAATCGCCAACACCGCGATATCCACTATTACGAATATCTGGAGGGTGCGCACTATTTTTCATCACTCTCCAATGAGCGGTTTTTTGGTCTCTTTCAGCCGCCAATTGAGCAACAAGTTCTGGTGAAATAAATGACAGATACAGAAAACATCAACTCAGACTCATACTGGAATACCCGCTTCGCCGAAAACTGGGAGGCTTGCGAGGGACCTACGCAGTCCCGTTTTTTTGCAAGGATTGCTGTCGAGCATCTGCCCCGCTGGTTGATTGAACAGTTGAAGCGGCAGTCGCTAACGCTTGCCGACTGGGGTTGCGCACAAGGTGACGGCACCGACGTATGGGCCAGCTATATCGACGCACAACAGATTGTCGGCGTCGATTTTTCTTCCGTGGCCATCGAACAGGCTGTGCAACGCTACCCTGCCATCCGCTTCATTAACGAGGATTGGCTGGCGGAGGGCGGCGACCAGCGAGAAACATTTGATATCGTGTTCTCGTCCAATACGCTAGAGCACTTCCACAAGCCCTACGATGCCCTGCATGCTATTTGCAGTCGGGCAAAGAAAGCCATAGTGTTGGCGCTACCCTACAAGGAGCTCGACAGGATTGATGAGCACTTCTTTTCTTTTCTTCCCGAAAATATCCCTTTGCAACTGGCGAACGGATTTAGACTGATCTGGTCTCAGGTAGTGGATTGTCGGCCGCTCCCCAAAACACTTTGGAGTGGTGACCAGATCATCTTGGCTTACGCCGACCCCCGCTGGCTGGATAGCCTGGGGCTAAGGTTGAGCGACTGTCGCATTGAGCAGTTTGATGCGGCAACAGAGATCGATCGCCTAAATACCATCTTTGCCGAACGTGGCGAGCAGAACGCCAGCCTCACTCAGTCAATCGCCGAGCGTGACGAGCAGAACGCTAGCCTCACTCAGTCAATCGCCGAGCGTGACGAGCAGAACGCCAGCTTCACTCAGTCAATCGCCGAGCGTGACGAGCAGAATGCCAGCTTCACTCAGTCAATCGCCGAGCGTGACGAGCAGAACGCCAGCCTCACTCAGTCAATCGCCGAACGTGACGAGCAGAACGCCAGCCTCACTCAGTCAATCGCCGAGCGTGACGAGCAGAACGCCAGCCTCACTCAGTCAATCGCCGAACGTGACGAGCAACTGCAACTGGCTCAAAGCTACAAAATCGACAAAGAAATTTATATTGCTCAATTATTGATGGAGTGCAAAATGCGGGATCGCGGCTTGACCGGAATTCTTTGGAGAGTAAAACAACGACTCGCGCGAATTCCGCACTACTTCAATCGTTCAAGGCAAATAGCTTCATCTGGCGGATTTCCTGCGCTTGCCCAAGCTTTCAAGCTTAAGCTCAAAAATCGCCAAAGCCAAAGACCTACCTCTTATATTTTGCCTACACTCACTTCACGTCCATCACAGACGTGTTCTGCTACGCCATGCCAGGCAGAAAATATCCTTGAACGCAAGAACTTGCCCGCTTTATTGTCCGATGAACTTGTTGTAATTACGGGCGTGCCATTTGACGATATTGGTGGCGGGCAGCGGGGCGCCCAACTTGCGCGCTGCGCATTAAAGTCAGGCAGAAAAGTTATATATATTTATGTATATCAAAAGTTTGACTTTGACTTGAATCGGCACGTCGAGTCAGAGCTAGACGTATTCGGTCTTACTCATCTTTCCATTGATAAGGTAACTCCATCGAGCTTACTTGATCTGATATCCAGTCGCGCTACGATCCTGATTGAATTCCCACATCCCAAGATTATTCCTTATCTTAATATGGCTAAGAGTCGGGGGGTTAAGACGGTTTTTGAGTTGATTGATGATTGGGAAACCAGCCTTGGTGGTGACTGGTTTGATTTAGATGTTTATAGAGAGTTTGTCGCCAGTGCTGATGTTGTAGTAGGTACGGCCAAGCTCTTGGTTCAGCGTTTAGTTGACTTGGGTCGGAATGATGCCTTGTATCTACCCAATGCCGCAAATGAATATATTTTTGACAAGTACCGGACTTTTTCACGTCCCGCCGATTTTCCGATGCGAGGGGCAAGAACTGCGATTTACTTCGGCTCGCTATATGGAGAGTGGTTCGCTTGGGATTACGTTATTGCTGCGGCCGTGCAGAATGCTAGTCTCGATATCATATTAATTGGTGACAATCCTGGAAAAAATGACCTTCCAACGAATATTTACTTTTTGGGGGCTAAGAAAATCGATGAATTGCCGGGCTACTTGATGCATTCTGACGTGGCCATACTTCCGTTTGTTCCAGGAAAAATTTCGGACGCAGTGTCACCAATTAAAGTGTTTGAGTATCTTTTTGCGGGGAAACCAGTTGTTTCAACCCGACTACCAGAAATTCTAGATTATCCCGGCGTTTTCATTGCCGATAACCCTAAGCACTTCGCCGAACTCTGCTCAGTAGTCACTGCAACTGAAGAGCTTATCAAGAAGAACGATATATTTATTTCACAAAACTCGTGGTTCCACAGGCTAGATAAGATCACCGGTAGGCAAGCCTCAGGAACATTTGCGGGGACTGTCAGTGCAGTCATTCTGATTCATAACAATATAAATATTATTGGGCGCTGCCTTGAAACTTTAATTGCGCATGGTAGTCATTACCTTCGGGAGATCATTGTCGTTGACAATGCCAGCTCTGACGGTGGGGCCGAGTTTATTGAAAGCGCGTTTCCGAATGTCCGTGTGCTAAGGAATTCAGCCAACGGTTGTTCTTCCGGGCGGAATTTAGGGACCAGCGTTGCGCAGGGAAAATATTTGGCATTTTTTGATTCAGACCAGTGGTTTACCTGTCCTACTTTCTTTGATGAAGCGCTATCGATACTTGAGCGTGATGCAAGTGTGGGGGTAATTGGGTGGGCTGCAGGCTGGTTTGATCGTGCTCGCGGGGATTTAGGAGGCATGATTGCGGATTACTGCCCGAATCGAGCCATGAACGATGCCGCAATCATACATGGCTATCGTTCTGATATTGGCTATCTAGGAACCGGAGGCTTCTTCGTGCCGAAGTCTGTTTTTGATGCTACCGATAGTTTTGATACCAATTATGATCCAACGTGTTTTGAAGATACGGATTTGTCATTCCAAATCAAAAAGCTTGGCTTTAAAGTGTGCTATCGAGACTTAACCGGCATCCGTCACCAACCACATCAAACCACTAGTGCAAACTCTCAAAGCAACAGTTATACAAAAATTTTCACTCGGAACTCTGAGTATTTCAAGAAGAAATGGGCTGACCATCCAGAATTTTATATTGACTATCCGGGATAATTTTTAAGGAGTTAGTACGTATGAATAAGAAGATCCTCTGTGTAGTAGGAACCCGCCCCGAAGCCATCAAAATGGCTCCGGTGATTCTGGCGTTGAAAAATGAACCTTGGGCAGACGTTCGAGTACTGGCAACAGCCCAGCACCGTCACATGCTGGACCAGGTATTGAACTTTTTTGGTATTGAGCCTGATATCGATCTGGACATCATGCGCCCTAATCAGGCATTGACGGTACTGACGGCTCGGCTGCTGCTGGATCTGGATGATGTGCTTCAAGCAGAAAAACCGGATGTCGTCTTGGTGCAAGGTGATACGACTACTGTAATGACAGCGGCATTGGCCTGTTTTTATCACCGCATCCCCATCGGGCATGTCGAGGCGGGCTTGCGTACCTGGGACATGCAGAATCCCTTCCCAGAGGAGGCCAATCGAGTGATTACCGGTCGATTGGCTCGCTGGCATTTTGCGCCGACGGAGAGTTCGCGACAGAACTTGCTGCGCGAAGGGATTCCGGATAAGGATATTGTGGTTACTGGCAATACCGTGATCGACGCTCTGCTGATGACCGCAGCGAAGGACTTAGAATTAGGAATTGAAATTGATCCATCAAAGCGCCTTGTCCTAATTACCTCCCATCGTCGTGAGAATTTTGGTGAGCCGTTCCGCAATATCTGTCGCGCATTACATACCTTGGCGAAACGCAACCTGGATGTTCAGTTCCTTTACCCGGTACACCCAAATCCGAATGTTAAGGATGTGGCCCATGAAATGTTGGGGAACTGTCCAAATATTCACCTATGCGCGCCGCTGGATTACGCTCCCTTCGTTGCTGCGATGAAGCGCTCATACCTAATCATCAGTGACTCTGGTGGCGTGCAGGAAGAGGCGCCTGCGTTGGGCAAGCCCGTGCTGGTTTTGCGAGATGAAACCGAGCGGCCCGAAGCAGTTGAGCAGGGAGTAGTAAAGCTGGTCGGCCCCAACTACGACCGGATTGTGGAAGAAGCACAACGCCTGTTGGACGATGAGTCAGCATACCGAGAAATGGCGCGTGGAATTTCACCTTACGGGGATGGCTGTGGTGCCGAGCGGATCGTGAAGGTGCTCAGAGAGCACTTCGTCTGATGCGGTTGGTGTATTTCTCGCCTGTACCCTGGGCAAGTTTTGCGCAGCGTCCCCACAAGTTTGTGGAGTGGTTCCATGCCAGGCGTGGCGGAGATGTGCTCTGGGTTGATCCCTACCCTACGCGATTCCCGGAGCTGGCAGATTTTCGGCGTGTAAAGGCTGCGGGAGGGACTGCGACAATGCTCGCGGCAAAGAGAAGTGCGCCAGCGTGGCTAACTATCCTTCGCCCGCGTTCATTGCCGATTGAGCCATTGCCAGGCGCCGGTGCGCTTAATCGTCGGCTCTGGAACGATGCATTGCAGGCAATTCACGCGTTTATTGAGGAAGGGGAATGCAGACTCGGAATTGGTAAACCCTCCGAGTTGGCGCTGCAGGTGCTTGCCCGGCACCCCACTGTATCTTCGATTTACGATGCAATGGATGATTTTCCGGCGTTTTACCGGGGGCTGTCGCGGATAGCGATGGGGCGGCGGGAACGGAAGGTCGCGGCTCAGGTTACGCGGATAACGGTTTCTTCTACGGCGTTAGCCGATCGGTTCGCCACTTATCACTCAAAACTTACTCTTGCGCTTAATGCCTGCGCGATTGAAACCCTGCCGTCCCCCAGTGCCACAACTAAAAGCTCAGGGAGGCCTGTTCTCGGCTATGTCGGTACGATCGGTCACTGGTTTGACTGGCCTTTGGTGTTTGACTTGGCAGAGGCTAATCCATCCATGTGCATCCGCCTGATTGGTCCCATCTATGAATTACATCCTAGGTCTCTGCCTCGCAACATCGAGTTGTTGCCAGCTTGTGACCATGCGACTGCGATGAAGTTTATGCAGGAGTTTTCGGTCGGATTAATTCCCTTTAAGCATACCGACCTTACGGCATCGGTTGACCCAATTAAATACTATGAATATCGGGCGTTGGGCTTGCCGGTACTCTCCACTAGCTTTGGAGAGATGGCCCTGCGGGATGGGCAGGCGGGAGTTTTTCTTATGAACAAGCATTCTGATCTGGCCAACCTAGTCAGAACAGCGATGGCATACGAATGTGGAATAGATGAAATGCAAGAATTCCGAACAGCAAACTCCTGGGAGGTACGTTTTGACGCAAGCGGCATCCTCCCTTGATCCTGATGTGGTCATTGTTGCGGATCAACGGCGTTTTTCAAGGTAGTTGTCGCGTCAACCGTCTAACTATGCCGCTCTTTTCTCGACCTGTTGCTCTCGACCCGGGTTCAATAGCACGGTGCCGATCGGCTCCCAGTGACGTGTCCGACCCGACCACCGTTCCGGCTTTTGCTCTTTGGCTCGTTCGTACAGCTCATGCCGCCGGGCCAGTACTTGATGGTCCAGTCCTCGATGCCGCTCAGCCGGTGTGACGAACCGGATGCGGCTATGCCGGTGTTCGTTGTTGTACCAACGCATGAAATCCCTCACCCACGCTCGTGCCGCGTCTAGACTGGCAAAACCATCCTGCGGCCATTGCGGGCAGTATTTCAGCGTTCTAAACAGCGACTCCGAGTAGGGATTGTCGTTGCTGACCCGCGGTCGTCCCCGCGAGGGCGTGATGCCCAGTTCGTACATCTTGCTCAACAGCGTCACCGATTTCATCGGCGCTCCGTTGTCCGAGTGCAGCACCAGCGGTTCGCGTAAACACTGCTCGCCGATCACGCTGCGTTGCAGTAACGCAGCAGCTTTCTCGCCGCTTTCCGCGTCGTAGACCTCCCAGCCCACGGCTTTGCGGCTGTAAATATCTTCGATCAGGTAGAGGTAGTAGTACTGTAACCGCGCCATGAACCCCACATTCAAAGTCGTCCTCTGATCCTTGAGGCTGTGCTCTCGAATTTCTCTGGAGCCCGCCCGCCATGATGCGACCCGACGCCAAAGTCGAAAAGGTGTACCTCTACCCCAAGCCCGTGGACTTCCGAAAATCCATCGACGGTCTGGCCGCCCTGGTCGAGTTGGATATCAAAGTCGCCGTATTCGATCCTGTCCTTTTTGTTTTTCTGAATCGCCACCGTAACCGAGTGAAAATCCTCTACTGGGAGCGCAACGGCTTCTGCCTTTGGCTCAAACGTCTCGAGTCTGAACGGTTCAAAACATCGCCCGACGCTACCGACGGAGCCATTATGTTGAGCGTCCAGGAGTTGAACTGGCTGCTTGATGGTTTTGATCTCTGGCGTAACCGCCCTCATCAAGTTCTGACTCCACGTTTCGTGACCTGACCCGGTATAATCCGGGCATGACTTTCATGCCCGAC
>NZ_FYDL01000019.1 GCF_900187505.1 Pseudomonas sp. Irchel s3h17 | reverse complement strand
AAACGGAAGGAAAGTATTAATATCGCGCATAAGAACGCCGGTTTGTTAGATGTGTTTGCTCGCACGAACATCATCAATCAAATCGGCGTTCTTGTTTCTGTCTTTCCCGGGATTCCGTGAAGAACCACAAAAAAGCCCCTCCCGGCGCAATGCCAGGAGGGGCTTCGATGACTCAGGGACCGCGCTTACGCGACGTTCATGGTCTTGTGGGTATCGATCAGGTGCTGCACCACACCCGGGTCAGCCAGGGTGGAGATATCCCCCAGGCCTTCGTACTCGGCGGTGGCAATCTTGCGCAGGATACGGCGCATGATTTTCCCGGAGCGCGTTTTCGGCAGGCCCGGCGCCCACTGGATGACATCCGGCGAGGCAATCGGACCGATCTCCTTGCGCACCCAGTTTTTCAGTTCCAGGCGCAGCGCCTCATTCGGCTCTTCACCGCCATTGAGGGTGACGTAGACGTAGATGCCCTGCCCCTTGATGTCATGCGGCACACCGACCACCGCCGCTTCGGCGACCTTAGGGTGAGCGACCATCGCACTTTCGATCTCGGCGGTCCCCATGCGGTGGCCAGAGACGTTGAGCACGTCGTCCACGCGACCGGTGATCCACCAGTAGCCATCTTCATCGCGACGAGCGCCGTCACCGGTGAAGTACATGCCGCGGAACGTCTTGAAGTAGGTATCGACGAAACGGTCGTGGTCGCCGTACAGCGTACGCGCCTGGCCCGGCCACGAATCAAGAATCACCAGGTTACCCTCGGCGGCCCCTTCGATGATATTGCCCAGGTTGTCCACCAGTGCCGGCACCACGCCAAAGAATGGCCGCGCCGCGGAACCAGGCTTGAGTGCGTGCGCCCCTGGCAGCGGGCTCATCAGGGTGGCGCCGGTTTCGGTCTGCCACCAGGTGTCGACGATCGGGCACCGGGACTGACCGACGTTCTTGTAGTACCAATCCCAGGCTTGCGGGTTGATCGGCTCTCCCACCGAGCCCAACAGGCGCAAGCTGCTGCCGTCGGCGCCTTCGCAAGCGGCCGTGCCCGAGGCCATCATCGCGCGAATGGCGGTCGGTGCGGTGTAGAGGATATTGACCTTGTGCTTGTCGACAATCTTCGCCACCCGGGTGATGTCCGGGTAGTTCGGCACACCTTCGAACAGCAAGGTGGTCGCGCCATTGGCCAGCGGGCCGTAGACGATATAGGTGTGACCGGTGACCCAGCCGACGTCGGCGGTGCACCAGTAGATTTCACCTGGACGGTAGTCGAACACGCGCTCATGGGTCAGCGCCGCGTAGAGCAGGTAGCCACCGGTGGTGTGCTGCACGCCCTTGGGCTTGCCGGTGGAGCCGGAGGTGTAGAGGATGAACAGGGCCTCTTCGGCGCCCATCTCTTTCGGCGCACACACGGTGCCCGCCACTTTCATCAGGTCTTCGAACCAGATGTCGCGATGCTGGTTCCACTTGATGTCGCCACCGGTGCGCTTGCACACGATGACTTTCTGAATGCTGCTGGTTTCCGGATTGGTCAGCGCATCGTCGACGTTGGCCTTGAGGGGGATTTTCTTGCCGGCACGCAAGCCTTCGTCCGCGGTAATGACCACCTTGGACCGGCAGTCGATGATGCGACCCGCCAGGGCTTCGGGCGAGAAACCACCGAACACCACCGAGTGAATCGCGCCGATCCGGGTACAGGCCAGCATGGCGACCACGGCTTCCGGGATCATCGGCATGTAGATGGTCACCACGTCGCCGCGATGCACATCCTGGCCGCGCAGGGCGTTGGCAAACTTGCAGACTTGCTCGTGCAGTTCACGGTAAGTGATGTGGCGACTCTCGGAAGGATCATCGCCTTCCCAGATAATCGCGACCTGATCGCCGCGCTCGGCGAGGTGACGGTCCAGACAGTTGTAGGAAACGTTCAGGGTGCCATCGGCGAACCACTTGATGTCGACATGGTGGTCGTCGAAAGAGGTCTGCTTCACCGTGGTGAAAGGTTTGATCCAGTCGAGGCGCTTGGCTTGTTCGCGCCAGAAGCCGTCCGGGTTGACGACCGACTGCTGGTACATGGCCTTGTAGGTCGCTTCATCAGTCAGCGTGTTGGCCGCAACCTCGGGACGAACGGGATACAGAGAAGCCGCACTCATCTTTCTTACCTCGGTGAAATAGTTGTTTTTGTAGACCTGGGTTGTAGCCCGAGGCGGGCTTATAGAACCATTCGACGATGGTAGTAACAACCCCCTTACAAAACACCGAGGCATGTGCAAACCCCTTGTAAACCGGGGCTGGGACGCCAGTTCCGTTTCACCGTCAGCACCCGGGGTAGCCGGCTTGCCGACGGACGCAACGACGCGCTGCACGGTTTTTACGCACACACATCACCCGCGCCGCTGACGAGAAACTTTTTCTGATTGTTACAGAATATGCCAACAGTCTTTATCAAAAGCGCACCTATATGTGCGTAACCCAGGCGCCTAAAATCCGCCCTGCCAACAAGGCAATGTGATTAACCACGTTACAGCCCCCACGAAGGCCGTTAATCCAACACCCTGCCATCAAGTTCCACACGCAGCCCCACAACGGCTGCGTGACCCCACTCGACCTTAGAAAGGTAAATCTGAAATGAAAGCTTTATTGGTTCTGGCCCTCGGCAGTCTGTGCGCAACCGCCATGGCAGACGAGGTCCCGACTGATGTCGCCCGCCATTCGGTCCCGGTAGAGGAATACACTTACTCCACGGACCTGGATATCGCCAAAGTTATCTCCATGAGTGAAGTTCCCAATGTCTGCGAAGTTGTACCGGCGCGCATGGAATATGAAGACTCGAGCGGACAACGGCATATCTTGCGCTATAGCGTAATGGGCAATGGTTGCTCTAACGGCTGATCCGCGAAGTGGGTTTCAAGTCTTTCGACGGACGGATCCTGGCCGCAATGCAATTCACTCAAGGATAGGGTTGCCTCATCCACACCCGTGGCGAGGGAGCTTGCTCCCGCTGGGCTGCCCAGCAGCCCCAAAAGCGGTCGCCGAGTTTTTTATGAAAGACCGCAGTAACTGTTTTTTTTTTTTGGGGGGGGGGGCGCTTCGCACCCCAGCGGGAGCAAGCTCCCTCGCCACGGGACTCTCACTCACCTCAAGTTTTTCCTGAATGAACAGCATCGCGGCCTTGGCCGGGCTTGCTTACTTGCCCAGGTAACCGGCACACAACCGTTACCCCGCGATGAAACTGACCCGAACCTTCAAGCCGGCCTGCGCCCCGTCATGCAGGCTGATTTGCGCCAGGTGCGCCCGGCAGATTTCACCGACAATCGCCAAGCCAAGCCCCGACCCGGCGACCTGTTGATTACGTCGGTAAAAGCGCTCGAATACCCGGCCACGGTCTTCCAGCGGAATCCCCGGCCCGTCGTCCTCGACCTCAAGAATGGCCGGGGCGCTGACGCGCAAGATCACGTTACCGCCCGACGGGGTATGGGCCAGCGCGTTATCCACCAGGTTGCTCAGCAACTCGTTCAACAATGTCGGCTCGCCGCGCAGCCATACCGGCTCGTCAGCCTCCAGCGCCAGCGCGACACCCCGTGCATGGGCCAGCGGCGCCATGGCCATGCCCAACTCGCGAGCCAGTTGACTCAGGTCGAGCAACTGCGCCCCACCTTCGGCAATCGCCCGCGCCCCGTTCTCGACCCGCGCCAGCGACAGCAACTGATTGGCCAGGTGAGTCAGGCGATCGGTACCTTGGGCGGCGTCCTCCAGCGTGCTGCGCCAGGTGTGCGGCTCGTTTGCTCGCAGCCCCAATTCAAGACGCGCCTTGAGAGCCGCCAAAGGTGTGCGCAGTTCGTGGGCCGCCTCGGCGATAAACTGCGCCTGACGCTCGAACTGCACACGCAGGCGTTCGGTGAAATGGTTCAAGGCACGCACCAATGGCCACAACTCGCGCTGCACTTGCACCAGCGGCAGCGGTCGCAGGTCATCGGGCTGGCGCTCCTCCACCGCCGTGCGCAAGCGCTCCAACGGGCGCAGCGCAGCACTGACGGCGAACCACACCAGCAACAACGCGCCGCCCGCCAGCATCCCCAGACGCAGCAACGTGTCGGCCATCAGGCTGCGCGCCATGCTGACCCGTGCCTCATCGGTTTCCGCCACGCGGATTTCCGCCATGCCGTTCATGTTCGGCTCGGTCACCGCCTTGAGCAGGCTCACCACGCGCACGTTCTGCCCCAGGTAGGTGGCGTTGTAGAAGCGTGCCAACGCCGGGTAGTCATCGGTTCGCGGCGTACCGGGCGGCGGTCCGGGCAGGTTCTCGTAACCGGAAATCAGCTGCTGGTGAATGTCGTTGACCTGATAGTAAATCCGCCCGGCACTGTCGTAGGCAAACGTGTCCAGCGCCACATAAGGCACATCGGCACTGAGGCTGCCATCACGCTGGGAAAGCCCGGCGGCAATGGTGCGCGCCGAGGCGAGCAAGGTTCGGTCATAGGCCGTGTCGGCCGCTTCGCGACCGTTCCAGTAGGCACTCAAGCCGCTGGCGATCATCAGCACCACCAGCAACAGCGCCAGGTTCCACAGCAACCCCCAGCGCAGGCTCCTGGGCTTATGCATCGCGGCTTTCCAACAGGTAACCCAGGCCCCTGAAGGTCACGATGGCCACCGAATGGCCGTCGAGTTTTTTACGCAATCGGTGGACATAGATTTCGATGGCATCGGGGCTGGCCTCTTCATCCAGGCCGAACACCTGAGCGGCCAGTTGTTCCTTGCTCATCACCCGGCCGGGACGGGCAATCAAGGCCTCGAGCACGGCCTGTTCGCGCGAGGTCAGGGTCAATAACTCACTGCCCAGGGTGAAACGCCGCGTGTCCAGGTCATACACCAGCACGCCGCAACGTTGCTGGCGTTCGCCCCCCAGGACGCTGCGGCGCAACAGCGCCTTGACCCGCGCTTCCAGCTCGGTCAGTTCGAACGGCTTGGCCAGGTAATCGTCGGCCCCCAGGTTGAGCCCGTGGACCCGATCCTTGACGTCGCTGCGAGCAGTCAGCATCAGCACCGGCAGGTTCTTGCCCCGGCTGCGCAACCGTGCCAGCACCTCGAAACCGTCCATGCGCGGCAGGCCGACATCGAGGATCGCCACCGCATAGTCCTCGCTGCTCAAGGCCAGGTCAGCAGCCACCCCGTCGTGCAGCACATCCACCGTCAACCCCGTGCTCTTGAGCGCCTGGGCGACACTTTCGGCCAACTGCAGATGGTCTTCGACGAGAAGAACACGCATGAATCCTTACCTCATTCCGGGGATGGTCGACACCACTCTTTGGCGCGGAGTTTACAGCCGCATCCGCCGCTGTGAAGCCCGAAAACCGTGAAAGTCTGCTGAAAGGTTAGCGAAAGGTTCGCCCGTTAGAGTCCAGCCACGGACAGTTTCGACTGCCGTATTTTTTGAGAGTAGTGAACGAAAAACGCCTCGATGCGTTTTCGCCCCAATAAGAACAATAAATGGAGTGTTTCACGATGCTGTCTACACAGCCTCAGGCTTCTACGCCTGCTCGCTTCTCCCGCCTTGGTACCACCGCCCTGGCCAGTGCCGCCGCCGTTGCCGGCTTTGCGCCTGTCAGCCAGGCTGCCTTCTTCGAAGACAGCAGTGCGACCCTGGAAACCCGCAACATGTACTTCAACCGCGACTTTCGCAGCGGAACCAGCGCCCAGCAATCCAAACGTGACGAGTGGGCCCAGGGCTTCATGCTCAATCTTGAGTCGGGCTACACCGATGGCGCCGTGGGGTTTGGTGTCGACGCGCTGGGCATGCTCGGAATCAAGCTCGATTCGAGCCCCGACCGCACCGGTACCGGTTTGCTGCCGGTCCACGATGACGGGCGTGCCGCTGACGAGTACTCGAAACTCGGCCTGACCGGCAAAATGAAAATCTCCGCCACCGAGCTGAAGATCGGCAGCCTGATTCCGGAACTGCCGATCCTCAAGGCCAACGACGGGCGCATCCTGCCGCAGACCTTCGAAGGCGGCATGCTCAGTTCCAGGGAGTTCAAGAGCCTGACCTTCACCGGCGGGCGCCTGGAGAAAGCCAAGGACCGCGACAGCACCGACTTCGAGGACATTGCCCTCAACAACAAGAACAGCCGCTTCGCCGGCACCGTACCGGGTACGCATTTCGACTTCGGTGGTGTTGACTACAAGTTCACCGACAAGATCACCGGCAGCTACCACTTCGCGCAACTGGGCGAAATCTACAACCAGCACTTCCTCGGCCTGGTCGCCTCGCAAGCGTTCGGCCCGGGCACGTTCGGCACCGACCTGCGGCTGGCCATCAGCGATGACTCGGGACAGGCACGCGGCGGTGAGATCGACAACAACTCCCTCAACGGCCTGGTGAGTTATGCCTTGAGCGGGCATAAAATCAGCGCCGGCTACCAGTACATGTCTGGCGACAGCGCGTTCCCCTACGTCGACGGTTCCGACCCCTACCTGGTCAACTTCGTACAGATCAACGACTTTGCCGGTGCCGAAGAACGCTCCTGGCAAGCCCGTTACGACTACGACTTCGCCAGCCTGGGGATTCCCGGTCTGGGCTTCATGAGCCGCTACATCAGCGGTGACAACATCAAGCTCAACAACGGTGACACCGGCAAGGAATGGGAGCGCAACACCGAGATCAAGTATGTGGTGCAAAGCGGCGCCCTGAAGGACGTTGCCGTGCGCCTGCGCAATGCCACCTATCGCTCGAACTACTCTGCCCGCGACGCTGATGAAGTACGGGTGCTGGTGAGCTATAGCGTTGCCCTTTGGTGATGGACTCAACCTGCAACCACTCCAACACAACAACAACTCCTGTGGAGACGATCGATGAACTTCTCACTGCGTAACGTTGCACTCGCCACCAGTTGCCTGCTGTTCGCCGGCCCCTTGCTCGCTGCCGAATCGAGTGAACCCAAGCGTCCCGAATGCATCGCCCCGGCCTCACCGGGCGGTGGTTTTGACCTGACGTGCAAACTGGCGCAAAGCGCGCTGATAAACGAGAAACTGCTGACCAAGCCGATGCGCGTGACCTACATGCCCGGCGGTGTCGGTGCAGTGGCCTACAACGCGGTGGTCGCCCAGCGGCCAGCCGATGCCGGCACCCTGGTGGCCTGGTCCAGCGGTTCGTTGCTGAACCTGGCTCAAGGCAAGTTCGGTCGTTTCGATGAAAGCGCCGTGCGCTGGTTGGCAGCGGTCGGTACCAGCTACGGGGCCATCGCGGTGAAAAGCGATTCGCCTTACAAAACCCTCGACGATCTGGTTCAGGCGCTGAAGAAAGATCCGAGCAAGGTGGTGATCGGTTCCGGCGGCACCGTCGGCAGCCAGGACTGGATGCAAACCGCCTTGATCGCCAAGGCCGCCGGGATCAACCCGCGTGACCTGCGCTACGTGGCACTCGAAGGCGGCGGCGAAATCGCCACCGCCCTGCTCGGTGGCCACATCCAGGTCGGCAGTACCGACATCTCCGACTCCATGCCACACATCCAGAGCGGTGACATGCGCCTGCTGGCCGTGTTCGCCAACGAGCGTCTGAACGAGCCGGAAATGAAGGACATCCCGACCGCCAAGGAGCAAGGCTACGACATCGTCTGGCCGGTGGTTCGCGGCTTCTACCTGGGGCCAAAAGTCAGCGATGCCGAATACGCCTGGTGGAAAGACGCCTTCGACAAACTGCTGGCCTCCGAAGACTTCGCCAAGCTGCGCGACCAGCGCGAACTGTTCCCGTTCGCCATGACCGGGCCTGAGTTGGACACCTACGTGAAGAAACAGGTCGCCGACTACAAGATGCTGGCCAAAGAGTTCGGCCTGATTCAGTAATCGCCTCTCTGTCTCGTGGCCATGCCCTTGTGTTATCCGGGGTGTGGCCCAGGAGTTTGTCATGCTCTTACAACGTATTTTTGCCTCGGCGCTGTTGGTGGTTTGCATCGGCCTGACCATGATGGCCTGGCCGTACCAGGCAGCGTTCTCCTATGAACCCGTCGGCCCGAGAGCCTTCCCATTGTTGTTGCTGGCCCTGATGGGCATCGCCCTGCTGTACATGGCGTTTCGCCCGACCCCCATTATCCACAGCGAAGACGAACCGCCGCTGGATCGCGAAACCCTGACCAAGATCGGTATCTGCATCGCCCTGCTGGTGGTGTTCGCCGGCACCTTCGAACCGTTGGGATTCATTGTGTCCAGCATCCTGATCGGCGTACCGATGGCCCGCCTCTATGGCGGCCGCTGGCTACCGAGCCTGGTGATCATCAGTTTGATGAGCCTTGGCCTGTACCTGCTGTTCGACCGCGTGATGGACGTACCACTGCCATTGGGCCTGCTCGACGTTCTGGAGAACTGATATGGATACCCTTAGCTACCTTGGCCAGGGCTTCGGTGTCGCACTGACGCCGTACAACCTGGTCACTGCATTGAGCGGCACCCTGATCGGTACCGTGGTCGGCCTGTTGCCAGGCCTGGGTCCGATCAACGGCGTGGCGCTGTTGATCCCGATCGCCTTTGCCCTCGGCCTGCCACCGGAATCGGCCCTGATCCTGTTGGCCGCGGTGTACCTGGGCTGTGAGTACGGAGGCCGGATCAGTTCGATCCTGCTGAACATTCCGGGTGAAGCCTCCACCGTCATGACCACCCTCGACGGCTACCCCATGGCCCGCAAAGGTCTGGCCGGGGTGGCGCTGTCTTTGTCGGCCTGGAGTTCATTCATCGGCGCCTTCATCGCCATCTGCGGCATGGTGCTGTTCGCCCCGCTGCTAGCGAAATGGGCGATTGCCTTCGGGCCCGCGGAATACTTCGTGCTGATGGTATTCGCGATTGTCTGCCTGGGCGGCATGGCTGGTGATCGACCGCTGAAAACCTTCATCTCCGCCCTGATCGGTTTGTTCCTGGCCTGTGTCGGCATCGATGCCAACAGCGGTGTCTATCGCTTCACCGGTGACAACATCCACCTCACCGACGGCATTCAGTTCGTGGTGCTGGTGCTGGGCCTGTTCTCCATCAGCGAAATCCTGCTACTGCTGGAAAAGACCCACCACGGCCAGGAAGCCGTGAAGGCCACCGGCCGGATGATGTTCAACGCCAAGGAAGCGGCCTCGGTGTTCGTGGTCAACCTTCGTTGCGGTGTGCTGGGTTTCATCATGGGCGTACTGCCGGGTGCCGGCGCAACGCTGGCCAGTGCCGTGGCCTACATGACCGAGAAACGCATTGCCGGTGCCGACGGCAAGTTCGGCCAGGGCGACAAGCGTGGTCTGGCCGCCCCGGAAACGGCCATCGGTGCCGCGGCCTGTGGTGCGCTGGTGCCGATGCTGACGCTCGGTGTACCGGGGTCGGGCACCACCGCCGTGATGATCGGTGCGCTGTCGCTGTACAACATCACCCCTGGCCCGCTGTTGTTCCAGCAGCAACCCGACATCGTCTGGGGCCTGATCGCCTCGTTGTTTATCGCCAACTTCATGCTGGTGATCCTCAACATCCCGATGATCCGTATCTTCACCCGTATCCTGGCCGTGCCGAACTGGGCGCTGGTACCGGTGATCGCGATCATCACCGCGATCGGCGTCTATGCCGTACACGCCACCACCTTCGACCTGTTCCTGATGATCGGCATCGGCATCTTCGGTTACATCCTGCGCAAGCTCGACTTCCCGTTGTCGCCGATCCTGCTGGGCTTCATCCTCGGCGGCTTGATGGAACAGAACCTGCGTCGTGCGCTGTCGATTTCCAACGGTGCGCTGGAGATCCTCTGGTCGAGCCCGATTACCTTCGGGTGCTGGATCCTGACCGCGATCATGTTGCTGGTGCCGCTGCTGCGCATCTGGCGCAAACGCTCGATGGCAAGGCGCGTCATCGCCGATGTCTGATCGGTCTTTCAACTCCTGGTGGGGAACCCCGCTGGTCGGTCTGCTGGGCGGTTACCTCGCCAGCCAGATCGGCTGGCCACTGCCCTGGATGGTCGGCTCGTTACTGGCGATCATCCTGGTTCGCTGCCTGACCCCCTGGCAATTGGCGGAGATCCCTGGCGGGCGAAAATGCGGCCAGTGGATCGTCGGCATCGGTATTGGCCTGCACTTCACCCCGGTGGTGATGGAGCAGGTCATGAGCCACTTTGGCCTGATCTTTTTTGGCGCCCTGGTCACCAGCCTGTCGGCGGTGGTCGGGGTCTGGTTACTACGGCGTACCGGTGAAGATCGCGCCACCGCGTTCTTTTCCAGCATGCCGGGCGGTTCCGGTGAAATGGTCAATCTCGGCGCACGCAACGGCGCCGTGCTCAGTCGCGTGGCGGCGGGGCAAAGTCTTCGCGTGCTGGTGGTGGTGCTCTGCGTACCGGCCGCCTTCAAGTACCTGCTGGGCGACGGGGTGCCGTTAACGCACCCGGCCACCGTCGACTGGCGCTGGCTGGCGGTATTGTTCCCGGCGGGTGCCCTGCTCGCCTGGATCTGGCAACGCTTGCGCCAACCCAACCCCTGGCTGTTCGGCCCGTTGCTGGTGAGTGCGGTGGTCAGCATCAGCGCGAACTTGCACATCGGCTTGCCCGATGGCGGCAGCCAGATCGGCCAATGGTTGATTGGCAGCGGCCTGGGCTGTCACTTCAATCGGCAGTTCTTTCGCCGCGCGCCGTCATTCATGGGCCGAACCCTGATCGGCACGGCACTGACCATGTTGATCGCGACACTGGCCGCGTTGGGCCTGAGCGCCCTGACGCAGCTGGACCTGCGCTCGCTGACCCTGGGCATGATGCCCGGCGGCATCGCGGAAATGAGCCTGACCGCCGAGACCTTGCAACTGTCGGTGCCATTGGTGACGGCGATGCAGGTGATGCGGTTGTTGTTCGTGCTGTTTCTAGCGGAGCCATTGTTCAGGCATTGGGACCGGCAGCCGAATTCGGCCTGACTTGATCGTCCCCACGCTCCCGCGTGGGAATGCAGCCCGTGGCGCTCCGCGTCACATTCCGAAGCGGACGCAGGGCGTCCATTGAGGCGTTACCACGCAGAACGTGGGAACGATCATTTTTTACGTCGTTTCAGACTGGCGGCAATCGCCACTCGATCGGTGTTTCACCATTCTGCTCAAGAAACTTGTTGGTGCGACTGAAGTGCCCGCAACCGAGAAAGCCGCGATAGGCGGACAGCGGTGACGGGTGCACCGAGGTCAGGACCAGGTGCTTGGTGGCGTCGATCAGTTTCTGTTTGCTCTGGGCATGCGCGCCCCACAGCAAAAACACCAGATGCGGTTGATGCTCGCTGGCCAGTTCGATGATCCTGTCGGTGAAATGCTGCCAGCCCTTGCCCGCATGGGCGTTGGCAGTGGCGCGCTCCACGGTCATGGTGGTATTGAGCATCAGCACCCCCTGGTCGGCCCAGCTTTGCAGGCAGCCGTGGCTTGGGATGTCGATGTTCAGGTCGCGCTTGAGCTCTTTATAGATGTTCAACAGCGAAGGCGGTGTCGGGATGCCCGGCTGCACCGAGAAGCACAGGCCATGGGCCTGGCCCGGGCCGTGATACGGGTCTTGTCCCAGGATGACGACTTTGACCTTGTCCAGCGGCGTGGAGTTGAGGGCATTGAAGATCATCGGTCCTGGCGGATAGATCTCTTTGCCGGCAGCGTTTTCCTGCCGCAGAAACTCGCGCAGCTCTGCCATGTAGGGCTGGTCGAACTCGGCACGCAGCGCGTCCTTCCAGCCCGGTTCGAGTTTGATACGGTCGTCAGCAGTCATGGTTACATCCAAGATTTCAATGGGGCGAACCCTAGGAAAGCTAACTGCGCTTGTCAATTGATCTGACACGGATCCAGCACTTTCCCACGCAACGATCATACTGAATCTTCAAATCAGTCATCGAGGTCAAAATGAACCTGCACTTCGAAGAACTCACCGGCACGGACGGCGCGCGCATCGGCATTGCCAGCCTGGATGCCGAAGACGCCCTCAATGCCCTCTCGTTGCCGATGATCAGGGCCTTGAGCGACCAACTGGACGCCTGGGCCAAAGAACCGCAGATCGTTTGCGTGCTGCTGCGCGGCAACGGGGCCAAGGCGTTTTGCGCCGGAGGGGAAGTGCGCGGCCTGGTGGAGGCCTGTCGCGCCCACCCTGGCGAGGTGCCACCGCTGGCCGCTCAATTCTTCGCGGCGGAGTATCGACTGGACTTTCACCTGCACACCTATCCAAAACCGCTGATCTGCTGGGGCCATGGCTATGTGCTCGGCGGCGGCTTGGGCTTGCTGCAAGGTGCCAGCATCCGCATCGTCACCCCCAGCAGCCGCCTGGCGATGCCCGAGATCAGTATCGGCCTGTATCCGGACGTGGGCGCCAGTTGGTTCCTGTCACGCCTGCCCGGCAAGCTCGGCCTGTTTCTCGGCCTGACCGGCGCTCACCTCAACGGCCGCGATGCCATTGACCTGGACCTGGCTGACCGTTTCCTGCTGGACGATCAACAGGAAGCACTGATCGAAGGCCTGCTGCAGCTCAACTGGCAGGAGCAGACGCCGATGCAACTCAACAGCCTGCTCAAGGCCTTGCAGCAAGAGGCGCTTGGGCACATGCCCGAAGCACAATGGCTGCCGCGACGCCAGCAGATCGATGAGTGGCTCGACGTCAGCGACGTCCGCTGCGCCTGGCGGGCGATCAGCCTGTTGCGCGATCACTGTGACGTGCTGCTGGCCCGTGCGGCGAAACAGCTGCATGAAGGCTGCCCGCTGACCGCTCATCTGGTCTGGGAGCAGATTCGCCGCGCCCGGCACCTGTCACTGGCCGAGGTATTCCAGATGGAATACACCCTGAGCCTCAATTGCTGCCGACACCCGGAATTCAGCGAGGGCGTTCGTGCACGGCTGATCGACAAGGACCAGAAGCCGCACTGGCATTGGCCGGACATCAACGCAATACCCGATGCCGTGATCGAGGCGCATTTTCACAAGGTGTGGGAAGGTCGACATCCGTTGGCGGACCTGTCGGATGTTTGAAGTACCCGGGATAGACAAGCGGCGCTGAATGCGCCGCTTGTGCGTTGCAAGGCTCAGCGGTTACGCCCGCCTCTGTCGCCCCGACCATCATGGTCGCCATGCCTGCCGTGTTCACGCCCGCCATGCCCGCCGTCGCTATCCCATTGGCGATGACGCGGGCTGCCGTATTGGTTGCTCCATCCCTGTTGATGATGGCCGTCCCAGCCACGGTTCGGGTAGGACCGATAGACCGCTCGCGGCGCCTGGTAATAGCGGGGCGATGACTGATAGTAACGGGGAGCCGCCTGGTAGTAACGAGGCGCGGCCTGGTAATAGCGCACTGACGGGTAGTACCGCGTGGACTGCGAGTAATAGCTGCGTGGATAGGTGTAATAGCTACGCGGATAAACGTAATTCGGTCCACCCGCATAGTAAGCCGGTGCCGGCGAAGAATAGACCTCCGAGCTGTAGTAGCTGGAACCTCCATCGTAGTAAGGAACGCACGCAGTAAGACTCAAACTCATCGAAGCAATCAGAAGAAGTCGGCGATACATGGCGGCCTCCTGGACCGCGAAAACGCCCTACCAGCGACGCTGGTCGGCGACAGTCAAATGAGCTGACTGACGCAATATCTGACATCGAAATCGGAATCTGGTGCGCCACCGCAACACGTTGATACATGTCATCCGTCGACTCATTCGCCCCATGCCGGCGTAGCCTGCTGGCACATTGAGCCCGCACAACGCTGGCGATCAACAGCGGCGACGATTGGGCGAAAATACCCGCGTTTCCTGTCCACGGTACCGCTAGAATGCGCCGACTGAACCCCTGCCAACCGGACTATCGGGCCGTTACACTCTGCAACCCGATGGCACCCAAGCCCCCATCATGGGGTGCACTGGGCCAAGCCCCCCGTACCCAATCGAACCGGCTCACAGATACCCACTCCATTGATGAATAAACCTGACTTTTGCCCGGCCTGTGGCGCCCGCAACGGCTGCAGCCTGGCTGACCCACGAACCGCCGACCGGGCCTGCTGGTGCTACGGCGTGACGATCGACCCGGCCGTACTGCTAGCCCTGCCCGCCGGACTGCGCGACCAATCGTGCCTGTGCCCGCGCTGTGCCCGGGTCGAGGCGCAGTTGCAGGCGGCCGGCGCGTCTATCGAGTAAGATGCGCGCCCTTTCCCGATCTGCCGACCGTCATGCGCGTTGACCGTTTTCTCAGCAACCTGCCCCGCTTCAACCGTAAACAGGTGCGCCTGCTGTTGGTGGAACGGCGGGTCAAGGTCGACGGGCAGGTGGTCAGCGACCCGCATTTCGAAGTGCGCGAGTTCAGCTGCGTCGAGTGCGACGGCGAGGTGCTGCAAGCCGGCAAACCACCGCGCTACTTCATGCTGCACAAACCCCAGGGCTGCGTCAGTGCCACCCGCGACCCCGAGCACCCGACCGTCCTCGACCTGATCCATGAACCCGACAAGGACGACCTGCACATCGCCGGGCGCCTGGACTTCAACACCACCGGACTGATGCTGATCACCAATGACGGCAGTTGGTCGCGACGCTTGACCCAGCCGCAGACCAAACTGCCGAAGCTCTACTACGTCGAGACCGAGCAGCCGATCACCCCCGACTATGCACAGACCTTCGCCCAAGGCCTGTACTTTGCCTACGAAGACCTGACCACCCAGCCTGCCGAGTTGGTGGTGCTGGCGTCCCGCTGCGCAAGGTTGAGCATCGTTGAAGGCCGTTATCATCAGGTGAAACGGATGTTTGGCCACTTCGACAACAAGGTGTTGCGCTTGCATCGCGAGCAGATGGGTCCGTTGGTGCTGGACAGCCGGTTAAAACCGGGCGAATACCGCCCACTCACGGCCGCCGAAATCGCCTTGATCTGATCGCGGGACCGCCGGGCAAAATTTGTCGAACAATTCACAAACGGCACTTGCGCGATAGCGCTCTCCCTGCTTGAATCAAACCGTCGGCCGAATTGTGACCGGCAAGTCACCTATAACGTCCAAGAAACTTTTTGTCGGCAGAGAGCCTCAAGGCTCCACCTCCCCCGACAGACTGCCCGCCAATAACAACACCCGTCGACCAGGCCTCACCGGATCGACATGGGCCCTCAATCTCAGGCGTATGCCTACCTGTCATATATCCCGTGCACACTCAGTTGCGCGCATATACACGCTTGCCAGGAGTCCTAGGACATGAGGCCAGAAATCGCTGTGCTGGATATACAAGGTCAGTATCGGGTTTACACGGAGTTCTATCGCGCAGACGCCGCAGAAAAGACCATTATCTTGGTCAACGGCTCAATGGCCACCACTGCATCGTTTGCACAGACCGTGAAAAACCTGTATCCGCAGTTCAACGTGGTGCTGTATGACCAACCCTACGCGGGCAAGTCCAAAGCCCACAACCGACACGAGAAAATGCTCACCAAGGAAGTCGAAGGGCAGATTCTGCTGGAGCTCATCGACCACTTCGCCGCCGAGCATGTGCTGTCGTTTTCGTGGGGCGGTGCCGCCACGCTGCTCGCCCTCGCGCAACGCCCACGGCGAATCGAGAAAGCCGTGGTCAGTTCGTTCTCGCCGGTGATCAACGAGCCGATGCGCGACTACCTTGAACGGGGTGTCGATTACCTCGGCAACCTGGAGCGCGATCGTGTCGGGCACCTGGTCAATGACACCATCGGCAAACACCTGCCATCCCTGTTCAAGCGCTTCAACCATCGCCACGTCAGCAACCTGGCCGAACACGAATACGGGCAGATGCACTTCCACATCAGCCAGGTCCTCAACAGCGACCGGCTGTGCTACCTCAAAGCGGCCAAGCAAATCGATGTTCCGGTGCTGTTCATGAACGGCGAATGGGACGAGTACACCGCCGCCAGCGATGCCCAACTGTTCGCCAATCATGTGCAATGCAGTACGTTCAGTACTCTCCAGGCCACCGGGCACTTTCTCGACATGGAGCACAAAGCTGCCTGCCGAGACAGCCGCCATGCACTGCTGGGCTTCCTGAAACCGGCGCACCACGAAGGCCGAACGCGTTCCAACTTCATTCAGGACCACCATGCATTGGCCATTTGAAACAACGTCCTCGCGAGCAACCTCGCCCCACAGGTAATCTCATTACCTGCAGGATCGAGGCTTGCTCGCGACAGACCGCTCACGACTTCAAAGCCTGCCCCCTCACCCCCATCGCCTGCGCCAAACCGGTCGCCGACGACGTCTTGCCGTGCCGGTAGAAACCCCGTAACCGCAGATATTGCAAAGAAAAACTTCAGTTTTCCTGCCACATCTGGTACAAAGTCAGCCGCTCTGAGCGGGTGTCGTATAATGGCATTACTCCAGCTTCCCAAGCTGATAACGAGGGTTCGATTCCCTTCACCCGCTCCAATCGAATTTGATCTCACGTCAAGGTGCTTTTGACGGGGGATGCAGGAATACAAAAAACCGGTCCACGTGGCCGGTTTTTTGTGGGCGGGATTTGGAGCGCTGCTCCGGCCGAGCGATTTGACAGAAACCTGCCGCCCCTCCCTGAAATAGATGCAAGCCTTCTCCAGAGCCGGGCGATCCAGAAAAAAACACGCCCCCTTTTCTCGCCACTGGATATTGACCACGACAACCTGGCGTGATAGCGGGTGCTATACTTCCTTCGGATTGCATGAAGTGTGCAACGTCCCCCATGGGTACAGATACCGACTGCAATTCTCAGTCAACGGTTGCAGGACAGAGGAGGTCTGCAGCAAACACGAGATGGGAGGTGTGCCATGAATCGACACTATTACATCAGTGACAATCTCGACGATCTTGAAACCGTTGAAACCGAATTGGAAGCCGGCGGCATCAATACCGAACAAATTCATGTGCTCAGTGAAGAAGTTGCCGATGTTGAAAAACATCACCTCCACGAAGTTAACTCGTTAATGAAACAAGATGCTGTTCACTCTGGCGAGATTGGGGCGGTGATCGGTGTGCCACTCGCGGCGCTGGTCCTGGGTGGCGCCTATTGGATGGGCTGGACCGAATCCGCCGCAGGCTGGGTACCTTTTATCTTCCTTGCCTTTGTTATATTGGGCTTCTGCATCTGGGAAGGCGGTTTTTTTGGGTTCCAGGTGCCGAACACTCACTTCCGCAATTTCAAACAGGTGGTCGATGAGGGCAAACATATCTTCTTCGTGGATGTCGAACCGGGCCAGGAATCGGTACTGGACCGGGTAATCGAACATCATCCAATGCTGAAGATCGCCGGCACGGGAGCGGCAGCCCCCCACTGGACAGTCGCCTGGCAGCACAAATGGCATCAGTTCAAGCGAGTGATATCGGGTTAGCCCCTGGAAGCTTGAGGCGATCCGGTAGTTGCTTATTGGCCTTGGCCGAAGAAAACCACTCGACTGAGGAAAACATAGTCTGCCTCGGAGGCCATCAGTCCGAGGAGCACCAGTAAACACAACGGTGGCACCAATATGGCGTAGACCATGGCCAACCGTTCCCAGGCCATATGCATGAAGATGGAGACAATCAGACCTGCCTTCAACAACATGAAAGTGATAATCAGGGACCACCTGAGGTAGCCCTGGAAGTGAAAGTAGTCGACCAGATACGACAGTGTGCTGAGGACGAATAACAGCCCCCATATTTTAAGGTACAAACTGATTGGATGTTGCTGACCCTGAGCATGCGCCATCACCCGTGCTCCTCTACCACAAATAGAAGAAAGCAAAAATAAACACCCACACCAAGTCCACGAAGTGCCAGTAAAGCCCGGCAATCTCGACGATCTGATAGTTTCCGGAGCGCTCATAATCTCCCCGCAATACTTTCAGCGCCACGATGCTGAGGTAGATGACGCCGATTGACACGTGCAGTCCGTGGAAACCGGTGATCATGAAAAAGCTGGCACCAAATTGCGCCGCCCCCATGGGGTTCCCCCAGGGACGCACCCCTTCTGCGATGAGCTTGCTCCATTCAAATGCCTGCATGCCGACGAAGGTCGCCCCCAGGGCTGCGGTCGCCAGCATCAGGGCAGTGGTTTTCGCGCGATCACGGCGATAGGCGAAATTGACGGCCATGGCCATGGTGCCGCTGCTACTGATCAGCACAAAGGTCATGATGGCGATCAGAATAAGTGGGATTGCTCTACCGCCGATCGTCAATGCGAACACTTCACTGGGGTTCGGCCAAGGGACGGTGATGGTCATGCGTACCGACATGTAGCCGATTAAAAAACAGGCGAAGATAAACGTATCGCTGAGCAGGAATATCCACATCATCGCCTTGCCCCAGGGGACCTGCTTGAAAGCCTCCCTATCCGAGGACCAGTCGCTGGCGATGCCCTGCCATCCCGGTGCAGGCAGCACGCTGGGTGGATTGGATGAAGGGGATTCGCCTGGGGCTGGTGGGTCCGATGCCATGGTTTTTCACCTCAGGCCGCAGAATCTGGCGATGGCTTCATAGGTTTCCGGCGTGCTGGTCAGCAGCGCGAATAGCACGAACCAAAGACCCAGTAAGTAATGCCAATAGATGGCACAGAGTTCTATGCTGGCGCTGAGTTGTGGCAACGGCACGCGACGCAGGAACTTGGTGACGGTTCTGCTCCAGGCTATCAACCCGCCCAGCAGGTGGAGCCCATGCAGGCCGGTCAACAGGTAGAAGAAGCTGTTGGCCGGATTGCTGGCGACAAAGTAGCCCCAGACGACAAACTGCTGCCAGACCCAGAGTTGTCCCGCCAGAAAGGCAATTGCAAATACGCCCCCCCATGCAAAGCCAATGACAGTTGCGCCCAGCCGAGCCTTTCGGGCGGCCATTCGCGACCACTGCAGTGCGATGCAACTGAACACCAGAAAAGCCGAATTCAGCCATAGCTGCCATGGATTGGCCAGCGGCGCCAAGGGCTCTGTCAGGGGTAGCCAGTCGGCCATTTGCGAGCGAGCGACAAAGGCAATCAGGAACAGAAAGAATAACGAGCTGACCACCACCAGAAACAAGCGCAGGCCTATTCTTGCGGTCCTATCGGCACTCTCGGCGGCCTGAATGCCCTCGGGATCGCGACTCCAACCGCCACCGGGGTCAGCGACGCCGGAGTTTCTCAATAGCAGCCTGTTCATGTTTTAACATCCGCTATCCTGGTTCCGGCACTGAGTTGGCGCATATGCTCCAGCTCCTCGGCGGAGACCGTTTGCGGAACGAAATCCTGCTCGATCCCCGGCACACTGTAGTCATAGGCCCAGCGATGCACGACAGGCAGCGTCGCTCCCCAGTTACCGTGTTTCGGCGGGGTTTCCGGCGTTTGCCATTCCAGACTGGCCGCCCCCCATGGATTACTGCCTGCCGGCTTGCCTTTAAATACACTCCAGGCCAGGTTGAACACGAACAGCAATTGGGAAACACCGACGGTCAATGCGACCACCGTAATGAAGGCATTCAAGTCTTGCGCCGACTGCGGGATGAACGCGTAGTTTTCATAGGCGTAGTAGCGGCGCGGCATGCCCTGGAAACCCAGGTAGTGCATGGGGAAGAAGATGGCGTAGGTGCCCAGAAAGGTAATCCAGAAATGCAGCTTGCCCAGGGTGTCGTTCAACATGCGCCCGGTGACTTTCGGGAACCAATGATAAATGCCGCCGAACACCACCAGTACCGGTGCGACCCCCATGACCATATGAAAATGGGCCACGACGAAATAGGTGTCCGAGAGCGGAATATCCACGATCACATTGCCGAGAAACAACCCGGTCAGCCCGCCGACCAGGAAGGTGACGATAAAGGCCAGGGCAAACAGCATCGGCACAGTCAGATGGATGTCGCCCCGCCACAGGGTCAGCACCCAGTTGTAGACTTTCAGCGCAGTCGGCACCGCGATGATCAAGGTGGTGATGGCGAAGAAAAAGCCAAAGTACGGGTTCATTCCACTGACATACATATGGTGCGCCCACACCACAAAACTGAGTACGCCAATCGCAATAATGGCCCACACCATCATTCGGTAGCCGAAGATATTTTTACGCGCATGCGTGCTGATCAAGTCGGAGACCAGGCCAAACGCAGGGAGCGCAACGATGTAGACCTCCGGGTGGCCGAAGAACCAGAACAGGTGCTGGAACAATATTGGGCTGCCACCCTGGTGATCGAGCTGCTGCCCCAGCGAGATCATCGCCGGCATGAAGAAGCTGGTGCCCAACAGCTTGTCAAACAGCATCATGACCGCACTGACAAACAACGCCGGGAAAGCCAGCAAGGCCATAATCGAGGCCATGAAGATGCCCCATACGGAGAGCGGCATGCGAAACAATGTCATGCCGTGCGTGCGCGCCTGCAGCACCGTGGTGACGTAGTTCAACCCGCCCATGGTGGCGGCGACAATGAAAATCGCCAGTGAGACGAGCATCAGCACGATGCCCCACTCGACCCCTGGTGTCCCCTGAGTAATGGACTGTGGCGGATAAAGCGTCCAGCCCGAACCGGTGGGGCCACCAGGGACAAAGAAACTGGAGAGCAATACCAGTACCGCTACTAGATAGAACCAGTAACTCAGCATGTTGACATAGGGGAAGACCATGTCGCGGGCGCCCACCATCAGCGGGATCAGATAGTTGCCGAAGCCGCCCAGAAACAAGGCCGTCAGCAAGTAAATGACCATGATCATGCCGTGCATGGTCATCGCCTGATAGTAAGCACTGGCGTCCATGAACGCCAAACTACCGGGGAAGCCTATCTGCATGCGCATCAAGCCGGACAACACCACAGCGATAAGGCCCACGAAAATAGCCGTCAAGGAATATTGAATGGCTATGACCTTGTGGTCCTGACTCCAGATGTATTTCGTCAGGAAGCTTTTGGGTTCGTGCAGTGCTTCTGTTTCGGCTTGCTCCGCATAGGCCATCACGTCATCCTCCTGTCGAAGTTTCGGTGTATTCCTGGCTCCTTTACGGCTCCTTTCCTGGCTCCGCCTTGCTCGCACCAGCGTCGGCATTCGCTTTGGATTTGATAAAAGCGATCAGTGCGTTCAACTCCTTGTCACTTGGAGCAAAGGCCGGCATGACGGCTGCATAGCCCTTGACGATTTTGCCGCCGGGATTAACAACCGAATCCTTTAGATAGCCCTCATCGACCTTGATACTCGTACCGTCGGCAAGGGCTTCTGTCTTGCCGAACAAGCCCTGCCAACTGGGGCCGACGCCCTTACTGCCATCGACACTGTGGCAGGCCAGACAGCCAAGCGACTCGGCCAGCCGCTGTCCCTGCGTCGCCAAGTCTTCACCTGGGCCCGACGCTTCGCCAGTAGAAAGCTCATCGTCTTGCCGTGCAGCACCCAGTGATTTGATCAGGGCGACGAGAGCACCCAGTTCGTCGTCATTGAGAGTATAGGCCACCATCACCGGCGGGTAGCCCTGTACCAGTCGGGCCTTCGGCTCGAGGATCGACTCTTTCAGGTAGGCCTCATCGACCAGCACATGGGTGCCATCGGCAAGCTGTTCAGTGCGGCCATACAGCCCCTTCCATCCCGGGCCGAGACTGGCGCTGCCATCCTGGCTGTGGCAGGCACCGCAGCCGTATGTTTCGACCAACTGGCGGCCTTTTTCCAGCACGCTGTCCCGACTGGGCTTGGCAGCTGTCGTCAATGACTGGGCAAACGTCGGTTGGCTATTCAGCCATTGAACGAAGGCGTCCCGTTCTTCCACGATCATATGGCCACGCATGTTGTAATGACCTAGACCACAATATTCAGCGCAAAGGACTTCATATTTCCCGGTTTTAGTTGGCGTAAACCAAAAGTGCGACACCATCCCTGGCACCATGTCCATCTTGCTGCGAATTTGCGGCACATAGAAATTGTGCAGCACATCTTTAGAGCGCAGTAAAACTTTCACTGGCTGATCGAGTGGAAGGTGAACTTCATTGTTTCGTATCAGAACATCGTCCTGCCCGGCAGGATCCTTGGGATCAAGGCCGAAGGGATTGGCCGAATCAACAAACTTGATATCCGATCTGCCCAGTTTCCCGTCCTGGCCGGGAAAACGAAAGGCCCACTGCCACTGCTGGGCGACCACTTCAAGTTCATACGCATTTTTCGGCACCCGGATGAAATCGTTGTAAACAACCAGACCCGGCGCCAACATCGCGGCAATACCTACCGAGGTGACGATAATCAACCATAGTTCCAGTTTTTTACTTTCTGGCTGGTAGTGCGCCCTGACACCCTCCTTGTGACGATAACGCATCACGGCGACCGCCATAAATACCGTGATGGCGATGAAAAAGATTCCGCTAATGACCAGGGTGATGAACAGGGTGGTGTCTATTGACCCCCAGTTGGAGGCTGCCGGTGTCGCCTGCCAAGGCGCTAGTACATGGAATAGCACTGATGCAATAACGATTAGTATCAAGATAATTGCTACTGCCATTTCCTCTTCATCCTATTCCTGTTGTTCATTGGTTATGCAAAAGCATCGCCACTGACGTCCAAGCAGGGCAGACAATGACCACCCATCCGGGCGGAAAAGTCAGTAAGGAGTATAGAGCCATCGGGTTGTACCGTGAGGTCGGCAAGCGAGGCCCGGCTACCCGCTATACTGAATTTCTGATGATGGACGGCAGATAGCTACAGAACCCAGCAATCCACATGGGAGGTTTCGTCATGAGTGCCCTGACGATCGAAGGCTGGTGCAAAACCAGCGATGCCCAAAAGTCCGCCCCGATCGGGGAAGTCCATTTCTACGTCGATGGACCTCTCCATCTCCGCCTGGAGGAGGCCGAAGAACGCCTGCAGAAGACCCACGAGCCTGAAGCCATGGTCGATGTCGATATGGACACGATGGAGTTGATCATGCCCGAGGGCTACGGCCCCTTGTCCGACTGTCAAATGCGCGTCTACTTGCACGACGAACGCGGTCAGTTTCATCTGGTCGGGCACCGTGCGAGCGATGGCAGCTTGGTCTACACCAACGCGGTGTTGATTGATCAGCTGCTTGAGTAACGACTACGCGATTCTGCGCATCGGTTTACCTCTGTGGGGAGTGCGGTGCTGAAACTCACCTTTTGAAAAGAGTCAGACAATGACTCTTTGAGTCCAGGCTATGTAAAAACGCGGCACCCTCCCTCAACCGCCATACCTCGCTGTGATTCCTACACTGATCCCGACCATTCATCACCTGATCCGCCAGACCTGGTGGTTATAGTGTTGATAACAGCACTTCAGTAGGTATAGTAACCACCTACACAGTACAGGGACGTGATGTGAATAGCCGATACTTGATCACCCAAATCGTCGCAGACGGCTGGTACCTGGTACGGGTCAGGGGCAGTCACCACCACTTCAAGCACCCAACCAAGCCTGGACTGGTGACTGTTCCGCATCCGAAAAAGGACTTATTGACCAAGACGGCCGTGAGCATCCTGCAACAGGCCTTGCTGTACTGAATCGGCGCACGGCAACCAGAGGACAATGAACATGCTTTACCCGATTGCGATTTCAATGGGCGATGACACACACGCCTGGGGCGTTGAAGTACCGGATATTCCGGGATGCTTCTCGGCCGGTGATGACCTGGACGATGCCATCGCCATGGCTCGGGAGGCCATCGAGGGTCACTTCGAGATCCTCGCCGAAGACGGCTCGGCGATTCCGTCGGCCAACAAAGTCACCCTGCATGCGGCCAATCCGCAATACGCCGGTGTCACCTGGGCACTGGTGGACATCGACGTCACCAAGTACCTGGGCAAAGCGCAGAAACTCAACATCACCCTGCCCGGTTATCTGCTGACCCGCATCGACGAATACGTGCTGCATCACCCGGAAGAAAAAAGCCGCTCCGGCTTTCTGGCCTCGGCGGCGTTGAAGGTGTTGCAGCAGGGCTGATCGCCCTTAGCGGGTCGCGACGATGAAGACGCGCGGGAATGGCAACAGCACCGAGCCATCGGCCAGTTCCGGGAAGAAGGGCTCGATTGCCTCCAGGTACTGCGCCAGGTAGCGATTTTTCTCCGTCTCGCCAAGCGGTTCCAGAAACGGTCGCAGACCACTGCCCTTGAACCACTCGACCACTGCTGCGGGGCCACCCGCCAGCGGGTGATGGTAGGTGGTGCGCCATACATCGACCCGCGAGCTGCTGGTACAGAGCATCTGGTAGTAGGTCGTGGCATCGTCCAGGGTCGTGCGCTGTCCGGCGATGTCCGCCAGCTTGCCCGCCCATGGGCCGTTGGCGGCGACTTCGCGCATCATGCGGTGCGCGGGTTGCTCGAGGTTGTCAGGCATCTGGATCGCCAGGCTGCCCCCTGGCGCGAGCTTGGCCACCAGTGATGGCAGCAGCGTGCCGTGGTCGGGCAACCACTGGAGCACAGCGTTGGCGAAGATCACATCGAACGGGCCAGGCTCGCTCCAGGTCGCGATATCCGTGGTGTCGAAACGTACACTCGGCAAGCGCTTGCGAGCGGACTCGATCATGTCGGCAGAACTGTCGATGCCACGGACCGAGGCATCGGCAAAACGCTGTACCAGCAACTCGGTGGAGTTTCCGGGGCCGCAACCGATGTCGATCACCGAACGCGCATCCCGGTTGGGGATTGCAGCCAGCAGATCACGCGCCGGGCGCGTGCGCTCATCTTCGAAAGCCACGTACTGTTTGGCGGACCAACTCATCGCATACTCCTGTCACCGATCAGGACGGGAGCGAGGCGCCAGACTCAGCGTTTCGCTCGCGGGGCGCCAGTAAGCGACGGCCCCGGCAACTTCGTCAAGCGGCAGTAACCGGTTGAAACATCTGCGCCACGCAACCGACGACGAGCCAAATGCCTACAAAAATCCGTTCTGAATGCTGCATTCCTTATCGCAAACCCGAAAAAAACCGACCACTCGTCGAGCTGCTCACCCGCTGTTTTGACAGTATCAAGTAGGCACCTATAGTGCAGACGCGGCCTGTTGGAAGGAACCCGAGCCGTCACTTTTGTAGGTAAGGAGCAAGGCCAGCTCGTGCCCTGTGATCGGTGGGTTCCAGTAGTAGCGCTTACGGCAGCCGCAAGGCTAGCAAGCGATATGGTGTCTGGCAGAGGTCAGGCGCTCACTATGAAAACAAGGAGCTTTACTATGTCTCGAGTCACGGATGTGCTTGTTTCGATCGACACTGAAACCATTCTGAAAAACTACCCGGGCATCAGCAAAAACCCCGCAGCGCCAACGATGATCGATGTCAATCACGTATACATGGTTACCAATCAGAACAACGTGATCAATGGCCAGGCGGGTGGTGAACTCAACCTGAGGGCCCAGGTGGGTGACCTGATTCGCTGGCGCGAAACCAGTCTGTCGCAGAGCTTTGAAACGGCGGTAATTTTCTACAAGTTCATCGGCAACGTGGGTAACGAGCTGATCTCCACCCCTGTCCCACGCAAGGCCACCGCCTGCGTTGCGGTACCCAATACCAGCAACCCGTCAGTACCCAGCTGCCAGAAAGTCGATAACCACTACTGGTCATCGGAAACACTGGCATGCGGCAGTGTGACCTATCACTTCAACTTCCTGATCGTGGACCGCGATTGCAAGATTGTCGGTTGCTGTTCGTGGGATCCGTTCATCACCATCCGCAACTGATCCGGGCGGCCCCTTGGCAACAAGGGGTCGCACCTTCGTCGCTCGCCCTGACAAGAACGGAATGTCTTACAAAGGCCGAAGCGGTGACCGCATTCCCCTACATCATGAAAGGAATCCGTGATGTCCACAGATACTTGCGCAACCTCGCCACTCCCACTTGAGCAAGCGACCAATCTGCTACTGATCATCGACGCTGAAACCCTGCTGACTCGTTACTCCCAGCCAAGCCTTGATCCACAGCGTCCGACCATGATTGAGGACGGTTTTATTTTCAGCGTGGGCGCTAGCAGCTCCGACCATGAACTGATCATCCCCCTCTCAGGCGCCCTCCACCTGCGCGGTCGCACCGTGGGTCTGCATGCCGAACACAGCGTGGTGCTCTACAACCTTACCGTGGGAGATACTGGTGTGCTCGAACCACCCCAACTGGTGGTGCACAGTCAGTTGCCCCTGCCCGCACCCAACCCCGAAATCCCCACCGAACCGCTGACCGGAAAAGCCAACGATCACTATTGGCGCTGCCGCCCATTGAGTCCGGGTGTCGAGCGCTGCGAGCTGGGTTTCATGTTGGTGGACAGCAACTGTGAGGTGCTGGGGTACTTCGGGTGGGAGGTTGAGGTGACGGTGTCGGGCTGAATGCCGGGACATCAAGCGACGGGAGGCGCTGAGAATGCGCAGCCGCGACCAGGACGAAGAAGGAATGATCCCTCTGGAAAGCACACCGGCGGCTGACAGGCGCAGCAGTACTTGAATCAGTGCCAACGCGTATTAACGACTCGCCGGCAAAGCCCTGGCCATTTGCAGATGATGCTCAAGCGTGGGCAAGGTTTCTTCGACGAAAGCCTTGATCTCCGGTACGTCGGTGGTGCTCGCTTCTCGCTGCAGGTGTTCGATAGTGTGCTCGGTGGTTTTCACCTGGCTGGCGGTGTAGGCCGAATCGAACGACTCGCCATCCTGGATGTGCGGTATCAAGGTCTTGGCCTTGCTCATCACCTCTTCCCGTGACGCCACCGGCAGGTCGAGTTTCCTGGCGATTTTCGCCAGGTGCTGGTTGGCCGTGGTGCGGTCGTTGATCACTACAATGGTGTAGTCCTTGATCGCCTTGGACTCGGTTTTCTGGTGCGCCATACGGCTGGCTTCAATATCCGCCATGCCTTGGGCCGAGGCCTCGTTGATGAATTCGACCGGTGATTCGGCCAATGCGCTGCGGGCACCAAGCCCCAGTAGCACGGCAAGACAGATGGTCGATAGTCGGCTGGCCACCATGATCATGGTCGCGCCCTCCTTGAACAGACAGATGAGTGCAGTGGGTGCCCCCACTTGTCTTCAGAAGGCAAAACCAGGCAAAGGTTTAGCTCATTGGTACTGACAGCGACGAACGGTTCCCCGAACCCGATCAGGCGCGATCCAGATGCTCACTCAAGCGTTTGGCGGCGTACATGGCTTCATCGGCATGCTTGAACAGTTGCTTCTCTTCGGTGCCGTGCTCGGGGTACAGCGCCACGCCAATGCTCGGCAGGATGTTCAGGCTATGGCTGTCCAGGCGCATGGGTTGAGCCAGCACCTGGCGGATCTTGATCGCCACCCGCGCGGCATCTTCAGCGGCCTGGACACTGTCGAGCAACACGACGAACTCATCGCCGCCAATGCGTGCCACCGTGTCGGACTCACGTACACAGCCTTGTAGCCGATTGGCCACCGCTTGCAGCAACATGTCGCCAACGCCGTGACCGTAGGTGTCGTTGACCTGCTTGAAATCATCCAGGTCGACGTACAGCAGCGCCATGCGTCCCAGGTCCCGCTTGGCTTTGCCCAAGGCCGAGGCCATGCGCTCGCGCAGCAACTCGCGATTGGGCAAGCGAGTCAGGTGGTCGTGCTGGGCCATGTATTGCAGACGGCTGTGCAACTGCTTGCGCTCAATGGCCGCCGCGACCTGGGCACACACGTACTGCAGCAACTCCTTGTCGCGCTCGGTGTAGTGCACGTCACCGGGCATGCTTTTGACGATCAAGGCGCCAATGGTGCCTTTTTGCGAGCTCAGGGGCACCCCCAGCCAGCACGGGGCGTCCTGATCGCTGACGACAGCGGAACCATCGGACACCGCGAATGGCTGCTCGGGTGTCACCAGCACCGGTTGCCCGGAGCGGATCACCTCGGCGCACAGCCTCCCGGTCACACTGAACTCGGGATCACACTCGTGATGATCGACATGATAGGGAAAGTTCAGTTGTTCGCAGTGCTCGTCATAGAGCGCCACCGAAAAGTTCAGCGCCGGCAACCACTCGCCGATCAACTGGTGGATACGCTTGAACAGTGCCAGCAAATCCTCTGCGGCATGGGCGGCTTCGGAGATTGCATACAAGGCCGCCTGCCGGGACTCGGCCAGCTTGCGCTCGGTGATGTCGCGGGCCACGGCGATGCGCAATTGATCGACCTCGGACCAGCGCGCCGACCACATGATATGCACCACCTGGCCGTCCTTGCGCAGGTAACGGTTTTCGAAATTGGGGTTCGGTTGGCCGCGCATGATTTCCCGGGCAGCGTCCAGCGTCCGCTGACGGTCGGCCGGGTGCACCATTTCGATCATCTGTTGGCCGATCAGTTCGTCCTGGGTGTAGCCGAACACTTGCTCGCAGGAAGCACTGACAAAGACAAAGCGTCCCTGGCTGTCGACGGCACACACGACGTCAAGCAACAGATCGATGTAACTGGCCAGCGGTGCGGAATTTCTGGTGGTCATTTTGGATGGATACTGTCCAAAAATGCAGCTATGAGTATCAGTCCATGGACCTGGCAATCCCTGGGCACGGGTGCCTCGTTGCAGCTGACGCAGCCTTGCGTTCAGCCTCCAGCCTTGTGTGCCAGCAGGCCTGGCACCGCGTGCAGCAGGGCGTTGATGGCGAAACCGATGAACATTACCCCGCAAATCCGGGTAATTGCCAGCTCATGACGCTGATACAGCGAGCGCACCCGACGAGCGCCCACGATCCCGATCAGAATAGCGTATGCCGCGATACCGCCAAGGAAGCTCAGGGCGATCAGCCACGGCAGCATTGACCAGTGCAGCAACTCGGCGCGGCTGGACAGCAACGCGGTAAACGTCGCCACGGCCACCGGGTACGCCTTGGGATTGGTCAGGCCGAACATGATCCCGTGCCAGAACGGCTGGCGCGCCGGTCCTTGCACCGTGTCGCCGCTGCCGGGGCGGCTTCGGATCGCCCGCACGCCCAACCAGAACAGGTACAGGCCACTGAGCACCCCGAGCACGTCAAACGCGCTGCTGCCGATTTCCCGCGCACCGACAATGGCGATCAACGCCGTGCTGCACCAGACCACATCGCCCAACAAGTGACCACAGAGAAACCCCGCGCCCGCGCGCCGGCCTCGGGTGGCACCGATCCCGAAAACCGCGAGCACACCCGGCCCCGGGGTAATGCCGTAGATAAAACCCGAGGCAAGTACGGCGAACAACAATGAAGGCGTCATCGGTTAACACTCCCTGTAAGGCCATCCAGGCCATGACGGCGTGCTGGAATGCGCTTTTTTATCACAAGCCCAGGCAGTGCCTGTAACCATAAAAACTCAGAAGGTCATGACCTGAAGTCATACCTCACCCGCCGCGTCGATGCCGGGCGTTACGCGGTGAAGATCTTCATCCCGGCATAGGGCCGCTGGCGACAGGCCTCAAGCCGTGATGCCAGGTCACCGACGTGGGCTTCAAGCTGATGCCCATCGGGGTCCAGGAAATAGAACGACTCGCCTTCGCTGCGGTTGTCTCGCCACTCTGGCACGGCGGCCGTTCGCAAGCGCGCGACGAACACCGGGAAATCGTCGACCCCCAGGCTGAAGGCGTAATGGGTGTAATCGGCAGCGACGCCAGGCTCACGCCTGGGGTCAAGCGACAGGCACAACCACAACCCTGGCAACGACAGATAGGCACCGTGGTCCCAGGTGGCGTCGAGGCGCAGCTGCAGCAGGCCATGATAAAACGCCAGGCTGCGCTCCAGATCGGTGACCGCCAGGGTCAGGTGGTTGAGGCCGTGGAGCATGCTGGGTACCTCGGAGTGATGTTTTGAATCAAAGCCCTGGGCGCAACAGACGAGCGGGACTAGTTCCGCCTCCCTGACTGCAATGTAGTATGTTGTATTACAAACCACTACATCGAGACAGCCATGTCCGTCATGTCTTTGCGCCTGCCAGACGAAATTGCCGACACCCTCGCCAGCCTGGCCAAAGCGACAGGTCGGAGTAAATCCTTCCTGGCCGTCGATGCGCTTCGTGAGTACCTGGCTCGAGAAACCTGGCAAATCGAAGAAATCCAGCAGGCTTTGAAAGAGGCTGATGCCGGAGATTTTGCCAGTGATGAAGAAGTCAGTGCCCTCACCGGCAAGTGGACTGGTAATGCGCGTTGAGTGGCTGAGAAGCGCACTCAAAAATATTGATGACGAAGCCACTTACCTTGCCCTGGAAAATCCGAAGGCGGCAACCGACTTCGTCAAAGCCATCTTCGCCAGTGTCGAGCAGCTCTCCCGATTTCCGGCCATGGGTCGTGAGGGCCGCCTGTCCGGCACTCGAGAGTGGGTGCTACCCGACCGCCCCTATCTCATCCCTTATCGTGTTCGCCAAGGCAAGCTTCAAGTACTACGCGTGTTCCATACCCGTCGCTTACCGCCCGGAGCATGGTAGGTCACGGTCATAGACCCTGCATCTCCTTGGGAACCACATACTGCCGACCGTCATAGCGTAGTGTCGTCAGCACCGTCTTGCCCACCGTTTCCTTGTATTCACAGTCATCGCTCCCCACCTGATTCTGCGTGTCGGTGGTCACCGACCTGACGATCAGGTCGGCAAAGCCATGGCTGCTGGTCTTGGCCATGTCCAGGGTGCGCTTGGTGTGGCTGAATTCGCCGGCGCAGTTGGTATCCCACTCGCCGTTGCTGGATTCGATCACCAACTGTTCAAGGACCGGGCGCAACACGTTGCCTTCACGCACATACAGCGACAGGATGGCTTGCTCGAAGGGATTGGCACGCGATGAACCGGTGAAGCCGGCACGCACGCCGAATGCCCGCAGATCGGAGGTGAGTTTATAGCGCGCGGTGTCGATGCTCAGCCCATCGAAGCGCACGGCATCGGAGCTGTACACCGATGCCTGGGCGTAACGGGCCAGCGGCTTGCCGTCGATGTTGGACATCACGGCCAGTTTCAGGTCGTACATGCCCATGCCATCCGGCGCATCGCTGAGGGTGGGGTCCGGCTCGATCTGCGACAGCGCGGTGATGGTCTGGCCATCGTAGGCCGGCCAGTCCTTGCACACCGAGTAGCCCGGCACGCCCTCGGGCAACAGCGGTTTTTCACATTCGGCATAGGCCTGGGTTGCGCTCAGCGCACCACTCATTGCCACGCAGCCCAGCCAGCGGTATTTCAAGGTCATTCCGTGTTCCTTGTGTACGTATGAATCAAACAGTCAGCCGTGCACTATCGCCTGCCCGACCTGTCGATTCAACCAGTTCAATGCCGGGTCACCTCCCCGGCGGCCATGCCAGGCGAGCACGAAGGTAAATGGGGGGATGTGAAACGGGGGCGGCAGGATCACCAATTGCGACTGATCGATACCCTGCAGGCCACGGGCGGCGACGGTGAGGATCAGGTCGGTTGTACGAATCAATTGTGGGGCCACGCTCCAGTGCGGCAGGCTGACGGTGACGTGGCGACGCTCGCCAAGGGTGGTCAGCGCGCGCTCGATTTCCGGGGTGCCGCTGCCACGCATTTCCAACAGGACATGGGGTCGGGCGAGATAGGTCGGCAGGTCGAGCGTGCCGCTGGCCGGCAAGCTGTCGCGATCCACCAGGCAGGCAAACCGTTCCTCGAACAGTGGCGTCGAGCGCAACTCGTTGGGCAGTTCGGGAAACACCCCGGCGGCCAGGTCGATATCGCCGTTGAGCACGCCTTCCAGCATGCCTTCGCGACTGGCGTGGCTGATTTGCAGGTCGATGCCCGGAGCCTCATGGCGCAAGGTACGGATCAATCCCGGCAGGACTAGGGCCGCGCCGTAGTCGGACATCGCCAGGCGGAACCTGCGTTTGGCTGAAGCGGGGTCAAAAGCGTTGGGCGCCAACAACGCCTGGACCTGCGACAGCGCTTCGCGCAGTGGCGCGACCAGTTCCAGCGCACGCGGGGTGGCAACCAGCCCGGCACCGGCACGCACCAGCAAGGGATCACCCAGCATGTCACGCAGCCGCGCCAGCGCGTGGCTGACCGCCGGCTGGCTGAGATGAAGGCGCTCGGCCGCGCGCGTCACGTGCTGCTCGCTGAGCAAGGCGTCGAGGATCACCAGCAGGTTCAAGTCGATACGGCGCAGATCATTCATCCGATGCATGTTCTGGATAGCTATTTGGAATTTAAATCTGCGCGACGAATACCTTAGAGTCCAGCAAAACCTGTTGGAGAAACTTCATGAGTACCCTGCATTGGGCCGGACTGTTGCTACTCGCGGTGATCGCCGGTGCCGTGGTGCCCTTTCAAAGCGCGATCAACGCCAACCTCAGTCGCGGCCTCGGCCATCCCTTGTGGGCGACCCTTGCGTCGTTGCTGGTGAGTATGGCGGTGTTGTTGCCGGTGATCATCGCCCTGCGTTTACCGCTACCGTCCCTGGGGTTCATCAGTAAAGCGCCCCTGTGGATGTGGGCTGGCGGTGCCTTCGGGGTGTGCTTCATTGCCCTGGCCTTGATGCTGCTTCCCAAACTGGGGGCATCAGGGTTCATTGCCCTGGCGCTGAGCGGGCAGGTGGTGGCGTCGCTGGTGCTGGATCACTTCGGGTTGTTCGGGCTGGTGGAGCGGCATCTGACCCTGCCGAAGCTGCTCGGCGCGACCATGCTGATTGCCGGGGTGGTGTTGATTCAATGCAGCACCAGCCCCGCCAGAGCCCTGCTGCCGGACCCGTGATCCAGCCCCCTGCTCCACGGTTCCGGCGTAAGCCGCTACGGGCGCCAGCCTGGCCACTGGCGCTGATGAGCGTGGCCCTGGCGGTGACAGCCATGGGCTGAACCGTCAGAACGCGTTGCGGAAAATCTCTTCGATCTGCCGCTGATCCGCCGCCCGTGGATTGGTCAGGCCACAGGCATCTTTCAGCGCATTGGCCGCGAGGAGCGGGACGTCTTGCAGCTTGGCCCCAAGGTCGCGCAAACCGGCTGGAATCTCCACGTCCCGGGACAATTCACGGATCGCTGCGATAGCCGCCTCAGCACCCTCCTGCGGGTTGAGACCACGGGTCTCGACACCCAGTGCATGGGCCACCACCGCCAGGCGTTCAGCACAGATCGCGGCGTTGAAGCTTTGCACGTGAGGCAACAGCACCGCGTTGCACACGCCATGGGGCAAGTCGTAAAGGCCGCCCAACTGGTGGGCCATTGCATGGACAAACCCCAGGGACGCGTTGTTGAACGCCATGCCCGCGAGGAACTGCGCGTAAGCCATGTTCTCCCGGACGATCATGTCGCTGCCGTCGCGCACCGCCAGGCGTAAATTGCGACTGATCAGCTCGATGGCTTTCAGCGCGCAGGCATCGGTGATCGGATTGGCGGCGGTGGAGACATAGGCTTCGATGGCGTGGGTCAAGGCGTCCATGCCGGTGGCGGCGGTCAGGCCCTTGGGCATGGCGGCCATCAGGGCAGGGTCGTTGACCGACAATAGTGGCGTGATATTGCGGTCGACGATGGCCATTTTCACGTGGCGTGATTCGTCGGTGATGATGCAGAAGCGGGTCATTTCACTGGCGGTGCCGGCGGTGGTGTTAATGGCAATCAACGGCAGCTGTGGCTTGGCGGACCGGTCGACACCTTCGTAGTCGGCGATCTTGCCGCCATTGGTGGCGCACAGGGCGATGCCCTTGGCGCAGTCGTGGGGCGAGCCGCCGCCCAGGGACACCACGAAATCGCATTCGCTGCGCTGCAGCAGTTCCAGGCCGCTCTCCACATTGGCGATGCTCGGGTTGGGCTTGGCGCCGTCGAACACCACGGAATCAATGTCCTGCATCGCCAGTTTTTCGGCGATCAGGCTGGCCACGCCCGCTTCGGCCAGGCCTGTGTCAGTCACGATCAGGGCCTTGCGAAACCCGTAGTTGCCGATGGCAATCATGGCTTCGTCGAGGCAACCGGTGCCCATGATGTTCACGGCGGGAATGAAAAATGTGCTGGTCACGGCGATTCCTCCTCGATAGACCGAACCGTCACTCCTGATTCGGCGGATACCTTAAGGATCGACCCATCGCTCACCGCGCATCTTGATCTGGCTCAACACCCGGTCGTGATAAAGTCTGCGCCCTGCCCCCACCCGCTTGAGAAGACCGACGCGATGACCGAGTTCCAGGATGTTGATGCCCACCTAGAAGACTGGAAGGCGTTGCGTGCAACCACCCCGTTCAGTGCCCTGCTGGTGGGCAACGGTGCCAGTCGCGCGGTGTGGGATGACTTCGGTTACGACTCGCTGTTCGAAAACGCCCGCACGGTGGAGGAAAAGCCGTTGAGCCCGTCCGAGCTGAGTGTGTTCGAGGCGATGCAGACCCGCAGTTTCGAACAAGTGCTGGGCGCACTGAAAACCACCAGCCGGGTCAACAAGGCCCTGGCCGTCAGCTCCGCGGCACCGCGCAATCGTTACTACGCGATCAAGGAAGCGCTGATCAACACCGTGCATGCGGTGCACATTCCCTGGCGCCTGGTGCAGGCCTCAAGCCTGGCGATGATCAGTCAGGAGTTGAGTTGCTACCCGACGGTGTTCACCACCAACTATGACCTGCTCAATTACTGGGCAATCCAGCACCAGCCCGACGGCATCAGCGACCTGTTTCATGGCACTGGGCCGAGCTTCGACCTGAGCGCCAGCACCACCGAAAAGACCCGCCTGCTGTACCTGCACGGTGGCCTGCACCTGGTGCGCAACCAGGACGGCACCGCGCGCAAACTGACCTCCACCGAGGGCACACTGCTGGGCAGCTTTGCGATCAATAACACGATCAAGACCCTGGACGATGTGCCGCTATTCGTCAGCGAAGGCAGCAGCGAAGACAAGCTCAAGACCATCCGCAGTTCGGATTACCTGTCGTTCTGCTACGACCAGTTGCTGCATCAGCACGATGGGTTGTGCATCTTCGGTCACAGCCTCGGCAAGCAGGACGCGCACCTCATTCACGCCTTGCGCCAGGCCAGGCCGAACACCGTGGCGATCTCAATCTATCCACGCAGCGCGGCCTTTATCCAGAGCCAGAAGCGGCATTACGCAAAGGTGTTTGAGGGAACGGGGGTTGAGTTGCGGTTTTTCGATTCGAAGTCGCACGCACTGGGTAACCCGCTGCTGACGGTGCCGGTCGAGGCCTGACACTGTCACTGTCACTGTGGCGAGGGAGCTTGCTCCCGCTGGACTGCAAAGCAGTCCTGAAATCGGCAACCCGAGCCTGCCAGACACTCCGCACATGCAGGTTTTGCGGCCGCTGCGCGACCGAGCGGGAGCAAGCTCCCTCGCCACAAGGGCGCGCGCGGCATAACCCGATCACTCCTCGCTGCTGTGCACCACCACCAGCAACTGCGCCTGCACCTCGCCCACCGAGCGCAGGCGGTGGGGTTTTTGCGCGTTGAAGTGCAGCGCATCCCCCCGATCCAGGATCACCCGCTCGTTCATGAAATCGACTTCGACCTGGCCCTCATGGACAAACAGGAACTCCTCCCCCAGGTGCTCCTTGAAGGTCTTGTCACTGAACTCCTTGGGCGGGTAGATGATGAAAGGCAACAGGCTGCGTTCACTGACCTGATGAGCCAGTACCGCGTAACCCGGCGCCTGGTCATTGGCCGCCAGTGACTGTCGCTCATGGGCGCGCACCAGGCTGTAGCTGTCGAGGCTGATCGCGTCCTCGGAGAACAACTCCTCGACCTTGACGTTCAGCGCCTTGGCCAGTTTCAGCGCCGCCGCAATGGACGGAGTGTTGAGCCCGCGCTCGACTTTCGACAGATAGCTCTTGGTCATGCCGGATTTTTCGGCCAGGGCCTCTAGCGTAATGCCGAGCTTTTTTCTCAATAATTTCAAACGGATAGACATGTGGAGCCATTAATCCATCAAGGAGGCAACGATTAATCCTTGCCAATGACACAAAGTGTCATATAGCCTCTTAAGTGTCACATGTGATCACCCAACGACCTTGCGAGCAGCGGGAGAACCACATCCGACGTCCATTGATCACAACAAAGGACACCTGATATGGCCAAGACATTAGCACTACCTAAAGAGCAACTCATCAAGCAGGCGCTTTCGCAGATGCAAAGCACCCTGGCGGATAATACGTGGACTGACCGGCAAAAGCTGGCGCTGACCTGCCGCATTCTGTTCGAGAACGGTCACGACTCGGGGCTGGCCGGGCAAATCACCGCCCGCGGCCCACAACCGGGCACCTACTACACCCAGCAACTGGGCCTGGGTTTCGACGAAATCACCGCGAGCAACCTGCTGCTGGTCAACGAAGACCTGGAAGTGCTGGAAGGCCACGGCATGCCGAACCCGGCCAACCGTTTCCACAGCTGGGTCTACCGCGCCCGCCCGGACGTGAACTGCATCATCCACACGCACCCGACCCACATCGCCGCCTTGTCGATGCTGGAGGTGCCGCTGGAAATCTCCCACATGGACCTCTGCCCGCTCTACGAGGACTGCGCCTTTCTCGAGGCGTGGCCGGGGGTACCGGTGGGCAACGAAGAAGGTGAAATCATCGCCGGGGCCCTGGGCGACAAACGCGCGATCGTGCTTGCCCACCACGGCCAGCTGTCGACCGGATGGACCATCGAGGAAGCCTGCGTGATTGCACAGTTGATCGAGCGCGCGGCCAAGCTACAGTTGCTGGCGATGTCGGCCGGCACGCTCAAGCCGATCCTGCCGGCACTCGGCCGCGAAGCCCATGACTGGATCTCCAAGCCCAAGCGCCACGGCGCGGCGTTCAACTACTACGCCCGGCAGAACCTGCGTCAACACGCCGATTGCCTGAACTGAAACCGCTCATTCGCTTAATGGAGAGACAGCATGTCCAGCCCTTCTATTCACGGCATCATCGGCTACACCATCACCCCTTTCACCGCCAACGGTGAACACATTGATCTCGACGCACTGGGGCGCTCCATCGATCGACTGATCGACAGCGGCGTACACGCCATCGCCCCACTGGGCAGCACGGGCGAAGGCGCCTACCTGAGTGATGCGGAGTGGGATCAGGTCAGCGAGTTCAGCATCAAGCACGTCGCCAGGCGCGTGCCGACCATCGTCAGCGTTTCCGACCTGACCACCGCCAAGGCAGTGCGACGCGCCCGTTTCGCCGAAACCCATGGCGCCGACGTGGTGATGGTGCTGCCAGCGTCCTACTGGAAACTCAGCGAAGCCGAGATCCTCGCTCACTACCGCGCCATCGGCGAGAACATCGGCGTGCCGATCATGCTCTACAACAACCCGGCCACCAGCGGCACCGACATGTCGGTGGACCTGATCCTGCGGATCTTCAATGCCGTGGAAAACGTGACCATGGTCAAGGAGAGCACCGGCGACATCCAGCGCATGCACAGGCTGCAACTGCTCGGCGAGGGCCGGGTGCCGTTCTACAACGGCTGTAATCCGCTGGCGCTGGAGGCATTCGCTGCCGGTGCCAAAGGCTGGTGCACCGCGGCGCCGAATCTGATCCCGCAACTCAACGGTGCGCTGTATCAGGCCGTACTGGCCAATGATCTGGGCAAGGTACGAGAGCTGTTCTATCGCCAGTTGCCGCTGCTGGACTTCATCCTCAAGGGAGGACTGCCGGCGACCATCAAGGCCGGCCTGCGCATGACCGGGCTGGAAGTGGGTGACCCGCGCCTGCCGGTGTTCCCGTTGAATGAAACGGGTTGCAGTCAGTTGCAGGAATTGCTGGATACCTTGCGCTGAGACAATCCCCCTTATGATTGTTCCCACGCTCTGCGTCACTTGACGCAGAGCGTCCATGGAGGCATTCCCACGCGCGAGCGTAGGAATGATCGGAAGGTGTATTCAAAGCACCGGCGTGGTCTTGTCTTTGATGACTGTGGTCGGGCCATTGGTCTTGACGCTGGCAATGCCTTTGTCCCGGGCAGCTTCCGAGGAATACGCCTCGCTGTTGCCGATGACCTGATGATTGGCCGCCTTGAGATTGAAGTAAGGATGGCCGTCCTTGGTGGCTTTTTTCTCGTAGCGATCCTCCAATGGGCTATTGGTCTGCACCGAGGCGATGCCGTTGTCGGCGGCGGTACGCGTGGTGTAAAGCTCGCTGGTGAGAATGGTTTCGGCGTTGGCCGCTTTCAGCACGAAGCGGAATTGGCCATTGCTGCTTTTGCTCAACTCATACCATCCAGACATGCGTCTGCTCCTGTCGATTGAAATGGCGGGGGGATTACGACTCTGAAGTAAAGCCCTTCCTCGGCGTTTGGCCAGTTCAAATTTCCGCGTGCCGGTGCATGGGAGAGTAGACAGCCATGATTTCCCACGCGTCCTGCCGGCCCCGGTGAACAACCCACGCGAGTATCGACCCGACTCCATGGCGGGTTTGCCAGCATGGCGGCACGCAAGATCATCTACTTGACCGCCGCCCGCACCACTGACAATCCAGGCGCCTGTTCCCGCCGCTGGCTCAGGTAGCGGGTGCAACTGACCCGCAGGAACGAGGCGAAGTTCACCACTTCGCCTCGATAGTCCATCACCTCTTCATAAAGCTTGGCGATCAACTGATTGGTGGTCATGCCATCGTTTTCAGCGATCTCGCTGAGGATGTCCCAGAACTGGTTTTCCAGGCGCAACGTGGTCACCACCCCGCAGATGCGCAGTGAGCGCGAGCGTGACTCGTACAGAATCGGGTCGGCTTTGACATAGAGCTCGCACATGCGCAGGCCTCCGCTTACAAGGTGATGGTCGTGCCCAGCAGACCGAGGAACCCGGCCAGCCAGCTCGGGTGCGCCGGCCAGGCAGGTGCCGTCGCCAGATTGCCCTGAACGTGACCTTGCGTCACCGGGATGTCGATGAACGTGCCACCGGCCAGCCGCACTTCCGGTGCGCAGGCCGGATACGCGCTGCATTCGCGCCCTTCCAGAATCCCCGCCGCCGCCAGCAATTGCGCACCGTGGCAGACCGCGGCAATCGGTTTTGCGGCCTGGTCGAAGGCTTGCACCAGTTGCAGGACCTTATCGTTCAAGCGCAGGTATTCCGGCGCACGACCACCGGGCACCAGCAACGCGTCGTAGTCCGCGGCATCGACCTTGGCGAAATCGAAATTCAGGGCGAACAGGTGACCGGGTTTTTCGCTGTAGGTCTGGTCGCCTTCGAAGTCATGGATCGCGGTGCGCACGGTCTGCCCGGCGGTTTTGTCCGGGCACACCGCGTGCACCGTGTGACCGACCATCAGCAGCGCCTGGAACGGCACCATCACTTCATAGTCTTCGACGTAATCGCCAACCAGCATCAGAATCTTTTTCGCAGCCATGGGGAGGACTCCTCTGGATGAATCGTGGGCACAACGGAGTATTCAAGGTAGTCCCGATCAGGCGCAGGTGGGTAATAACCAGCTACTACGTAGCGCCGCACACGGTTTACGAGCCGCAGAGGCCCCTGTGGCGAGCGAGCTTGCTCGCGCTCGGCTGCGAAGCAGTCGTAAATCAGTCGATACACTCGTATCGCTAAAATGCATCAGTTTGTTTTGAGGTGGCTTCGCCACCCGACGGGAGCAAGCTCCCTCGCCACACGATCGGTGCACGTCAAAACTGTACGGATAACTCTGCGCCCGACTGTAACAGCGCAGCCCGCACGGATTGTGGCTAGATGAAGACATCACCCACCCCTTCGCTTCTGGTTGCCGTCATGTCCTCGCGCGAAAATACCGGCATGGCCCTGGGCCTGCTCGGCGTCATCATCTTCAGCCTGACCCTGCCCTTCACCCGGATCGTCGTGCAAGAACTGCACCCGCTGCTCAACGGTCTGGGCCGCGCGCTGTTCGCGGCGATTCCGGCGGCCGTATTGTTACTGTGGAACCGGGAAAAATGGCCCACCTGGCAGCAGGTCAAAGGCCTGTCGCTGGTGATCGCCGGGGTGATTCTCGGGTTTCCCGTGCTCTCGGCCTGGGCCATGCAAACCCTGCCGGCGTCCCACGGCGCGCTGGTCAATGGCCTGCAACCGCTGTGCGTGGCGCTGTATGCCGCCTGGCTGTCCCATGAACGCCCCTCGAAAGCCTTCTGGGCCTGTGCCGCATTGGGTAGCGCGCTGGTACTCGGTTACGCGCTGATCAGTGGCGCAGGGAGTATTCAGGCCGGTGACTGGCTGATGCTCGCAGCCATTGCCGTCGGTGGGCTGGGGTATGCCGAAGGTGGTCGCCTGGCCAGGGAGATGGGCGGCTGGCAAGTGATCTGCTGGGCACTGGTACTGTCGACGCCCCTGTTGATCGGCCCGGTGCTGTACCTGGCCTTGCAGCATCAGGGCGAGGTTTCGGCCAGGACCTGGTGGGCCTTTGGCTACGTGTCGCTGTTCTCGCAGTTCATCGGCTTTTTTGCCTGGTATGCCGGGCTGGCCATGGGTGGCATTGCCCGGGTCAGTCAGATCCAGTTGCTGCAGATCTTCTTCACCATCGCGTTCTCGGCGCTGTTCTTTGGCGAACAGGTCCAGCCGATCACCTGGTTGTTCGCCGCTGGGGTGATCGTGACGGTGATACTGGGACGCAAGACCGCGATACGGCCAGCGCGCGCGGCCACGGCGTAGCCACACGAGCGAACATCACGCCAGGTAGCCGTCAGCCCGCAGCAGGGTTTCCAGGCAATGTTCGCTGATGTGATAGAACGCCTTGAGCTCCTGGATTTTCACCAACAGCTGGGCCGGGTCCACCGGTTCGGCACGCTTGACCGCCAGGATCATCTTGTTCTTGTTGGTATGGTCCAGGGAGATGAACTCGAAGACCTTGGTTTCATAACCGCAGGCTTCAAGGAACAGCGCCCGCAAGCTGTCAGTGACCATCTCCGCCTGTTGGCCAAGGTGCAAGCCGTACTGCAGCATCGGCTTGAGCAGTGCCGGGCTCTGGATTTGCAGGCGAATCTGCTTGTGGCAGCACGGCGAGCACATGATGATCGACGCGCCCGAGCGGATGCCGGTATGGATCGCGTAGTCAGTGGCGATGTCGCAGGCATGCAGGGCAATCATCACATCCAGCTCGCTGGGCGCCACGCTGCGCACGTCACCGCACTTGAACACCAGCCCCGGATGCTCCAGGCGCGCGGCCGCGGCGTTGCACAGGCTGACCATGTCTTCACGCAACTCAACGCCGGTGACCACGCCTTCAGCCTTCAAGGTATTGCGCAGGTAATCGTGAATGGCGAAAGTCAGGTAGCCCTTGCCCGAGCCGAAATCCGCCACCTGTACCGGCTTGTCCAGCGCCAGCGGTGAGGAGGTCAGTGCATGGCTGAACACTTCAATGAACTTGTTGATCTGCTTCCACTTGCGCGACATCGCCGGGATCAACTCGTGCTGCTTGTTGGTCACGCCCAGGTCGGCGAGGAACGGCCGGTTCAAGTCCAGGAAGCGGTTTTTCTCGCGATTGTGGTCCGCCGAAGGCACCTCACGCAGTTGCTGCGGCTTGCTCTTGAACAACGAACTCTTGCCCTTCTTGCTGTACTCAAGCTGGGCTTCATCGGTCAGCGACAGCAGATGGGCGTTCTTGAACGATTGCGGCAACAGCCCGGCAATCGTTGCCACACCCTCTTCCACCGGGAAGTTCTTGGTAATGTCGCGGGTCTTGTAGCGATAGACGAAGGACAGGCACGGCTGATCCTTGACGCTCAGTTGCTTGACGATGATGCGCTGCAAGTCCGTTTCGTCACCGACATACTTGGCCAACACCAATTTGATGAACGCGCTCTGCGCCAGGCTGCTGGTCAGCAGGTCGATGAATTGCGCGTGATGATCCGGCGTGAGGCTGGCGGGAGTTGCGGTAACGGACATGTAGGAAGCGCCTCGGGCGGTACGAATCGGGGGAATGGCGCTATTTTAGGGGGGATGGCGGTTTAGGGCACGGGGTTATTTTTCATCAGGTCCGGCAAGCGCGATCCAGGACCTGATGACTTGGCCAAAAAAACTCAGGGTTCCACCAACCGGAGTTTACGATTGGCAGGGGCGTTGATCACGTATTTGACAATCAGCCCCACCGGCACCGCCCAGGTCAGGCCGCTGGCCGGATCAGTGACCACCGCCACGGTTTCGGAACTGGCCGCGATATCCAGGCGTCGGCGATCGTGGCTGGACTTGAGTATTCCGTAGGCATGGCTCACCAGCCTCTCCGCCAGATGCATCGGCACGTCGACGCTCTGCAAGTGCTTCACTGCGCGACAGAACAGCACCTGGTCATCAATGAAACCATCACCCTCATGTCTGGCCAGAAACGCCTGGGCAATGTCCAACAATTCCTCATGTACATCCGGATATTCATCGATTGCCTTCATGCTCACGACTCCACAGGTGCTTCCATCGAGGGTTCGCTCACCACAACAGGTCGCGCGGCGCGACGCAGGTCGGGCCCGGCACAAGGCAAGCGCACGGCCGGGTTGGGCATGCCACTGGGCGACAGTTCATGGGTCATCTCGAACTCCGCCCGCACCGACCAGCCACAGGCTTCCGAGGTGCATTGCAAATACGCCACCCGCAGGAAAATATGACGGCCCTCGCTGGTTCGAATGCGCATCCTGCTCAGGCAATGGGGACAGACCATTTTGTAGGTACTCATGCTTGACTCCCGATTGTCATCTGGTGGCAATCAACTTGATCAAACACAATACTGCCTGACGCATTGATGGGCCTTGCCCGGTAATACGAAAAACGTCTGCCAGACATAAGGAAGTGCAGTAAGCAGACGCACAATTGATATGAGCCAAGCTCGTAGGAAATCCTCCTGATACTATTAGGAAGCTTCGTCATCGTATTCTTCTGATTCATAGTTGATAGTTGATCACCCATAAAAATTACTCATTTCGCATAAGTTAGGCACTCGAAAAACATATGTCAAAAGGAAGAGGCTCAAATTGCGTAGCAAAAAATCACAAGCTGTCCTCGCTCGCTTGAAGCAAATTACCGGCACAACAACCGATACCTCTTTGTCTTCTGCATTGCAGGTCAGCCCTCAAACCCTCAGCAGCTGGAAAGGACGCGACAGCATTCCGTACGCATTATGCGTAGACATAGCGCAAGCACGAGATGTATCCCTGGACTGGCTGCTGTTAGGTTTAGGCCCCATACAACGGCAAGCGCATGCCAACCACACAGAACACACTCAAGCCAGTACAACACGCGAACATACGATTCTCGCGCTATGGCGATTACTCAACGAAGATGATCGTTGCGCGATACAAAGTGCGCTGGAAGAAAAAAAGCGCCTGCGCGAACTGGAACTCAAACTTGCGGAGATAGCCTCACACCTTTCAACACCTCAACCCTTCGGCGACACATAAAGTCATAAACTATCCAACCGTTGTCACCACAAGGCGCGCCACAAGACAACAATGTTCCCACCGCTACGAATAATCAGTGCACATAATAAAACGCAGGTTAACGTGTGCCATTGGCTCACCGGCTGAAGTGCCAGCATTACATCCATTCCGGCCAGGCACAGTATCCCCCCGCACAGACTGGTCAATAGCCTGTCTCGCCAGCCGTGGTGCTCTTCGTCGCGCTGGTAACAGGCCAGCCTGAATGCGCTGAGTAAATGCGCCGAGGCGGTGATGCAGACCAGAACCAGCATCCCTCCCGCCATCATCTTCGTCCCCTCAAATGCCGGATAATCTCCGCGATACCGGCCCCGTCGACCCACAGCATTATCTTGATACTGATCGGAATGACGATCAGCGCGCACAGGAATGCCGTCACGCCGCCGGTCAGAAAGGGCGCCAGCGACAACGCCACGGGGGTGAACAGGTAGCCCACCCCCGCCGACAGCATCAATGAAGCAATACGTTGCCAGGCCTTGAAATCACTGCGCGTGGTCGTCACCAGCCAGGCGCCGAGAGCGGCGCCAAACAGTGCCTCGCCATCAATCACGGGCAATGTCGCCGCCATGCCCAAGCCCAGCAACAGGCCACTGACACTGTTATAGGCCGAATCAGTCAGGCTCATGGGCACCTCGCCTGCGCGCACTGGCGACAGTAATCACCCCCACTTCAATAGCCTTGAGCAAGGCGGCACTGCGAGACGTCACCGCGAACTTGCGGCGAATGTTATTGAAGTGAAAATTGATCGTGGTTTCCGAGCAATTCTGAATCCTGGCGATCTCCCAGGAGGTTTTCCCCCGAGAGCACCACAGCAACGCTTGCGTCTCTTTGGCGGTCAGCATGACCGGCGCAGGTTTTGCCTCACCTGCAGAGGCCGCACAGCCAACAGAATCGAGTGGTTGATGTGTTGACATGACATGAACTCCCTCTACGTCGGAACCCCTGTGGTCAGGGCGTTCCCGGATAAAGAGAGAGGGTGGAGATCGGGCGGCGCCTGGGCAACGAGCGCCCGTTGTAGCGTGGAAACCTACAAAACCTAGTCGAGCACTACCAGGCGATTGGGTAGTTCGTTACGCACATGGGTCACCGGTACATGCACCTTGAGCAACTCGCCACAGGCCTCGATGCAGTTCACGAAGCCCTGCACTGTCTGACCCTGCTTCACTTGCTGGGTGAAGGTCGCGACGATGGCATCCCAGTGGGTGTTGTCCAGGCGCCTGGAGATCCCCTCGTCCACCAGGATTTCCACATAACGCTCGGCCTCGCAGACGAAAATCAACATGCCGGTACTGCCCACCGTGTGGTGCAGGTTTTGCTCCATGAACTGCCGGCGTGCCAGGTTCGAGGCACGCCAATGACGCACTGAACGCGGGATCAGGTGCGTGGTGATCGACGGGATCCGGAACACCAGGCACAAGACGATGAAGCTTGCCCACTGCACCAGCAACAGCGTGTGCATACTCAGCCAGCCGGATAGGTAATGCACGATTCCCGGCACGATCAGTGCCACCAGGCTGGCCCACAACAGCGGAATGTAAGTGTAGTCGTCGGCCCGGGCCGCCAGCACGGTGACCAGCTCAGCGTCGGTGTCGCGTTCGACCCGGGCAATCGCCTCGGCAACCTGACGCTGTTCGTACTCACTCAGTAATGCCATGGTTTTGAATGCTCGTTCATTATTGTTTTCACCAGCCGCCCGACGAACCGCCGCCACCGAAACTGCCCCCACCGCCGCTGAAGCCGCCGCCCCCTCCCGAGCCGCCGCCAAAGCCGCCACCGCCAAACCCGCCCGAGCCCCCGCGACCGCCGCCACTGGGCAGGATGCCGAGCATCTGGCAAACAAACAGGGTGAGGATAAACAGCAGGACCAGAAATACAAACAAGCCAGGATACTGCGCGACAAAGTCGCCGTCGTGCTGCTCGCCCGAGTCGTAAGCCGTGGCCGGTTCATCCAGAGGGCTGCCACCCAACACCACCAGCATCGCCGCCACACCGTCGCTGATGCCCTTGCTGAAGTTGCCGGCCTTGAACGCTGGCGTGATCACCTGGTTGATGATCACCGAACTCTGTGCATCGGTCAGTCGGTCTTCCAGGCCATAGCCGACTTCGATACGCAGCTTGCGCTCATCCCGTGCAACGATCAGCAAGGCGCCGTTGTTCTTGTCCTTCTGCCCGATCCCCCAATAGCGTCCCAGCTGATAACCATAGTCATCGATGCTGGTGCCTTGCAGGTCGGATAACGTCACCACCACCAACTGCTCACCCGTGGCCTGTTCATGAGCCTGGAGTTGCTGGCTCAATTGCTCGCGCACTGACGGCTCGATCAGTTGGGCGTTGTCCACCACCCGCCCGGTCAATGCCGGGAACTTGAGCTCGGCCTGCGCGGTGATGGCAAACACCCAGAGCACCAGCACCAGGCTCATTTTCAAGACGCGCATGGGCACCTCATCCCTCGTGAATTGGGGTGTATCCCGACAGCAGGCGTATCACCGCCGGGAGCCTGCGCCTGTCAGAACTTCACTTGCGGGGCTTTATCGGCATCCGGGCTGGTGGCCTCGAAGGTCTCGCGCAGCGGCAAGTCGCTGTACATCACAGCGTGCCAAAGACGGCCCGGAAAGGTGCGGATTTCAGTGTTGTACTTCTGCACCGCGAGGATGAAATCACGACGCGCCACACCGATGCGGTTTTCCGTGCCTTCGAGTTGCGATTGCAGCGCCAGGAAGTTCTGGTTGGCCTTCAGGTCCGGGTAGCGCTCGGACACCACCATCAAGCGGCTCAAGGCGCCACTGAGTTGATCCTGGGCCTGCTGGAACTGCTTGAGCTTTTCCGGGTTGTCGAGGGTGTTGGCGTCCACCTGGATGGCGGTAGCCTTGGCCCGGGCCTCGATGACCGCGGTCAGGGTGTCCTGCTCATGCCTGGCATACCCCTTGACCGTCTCCACCAGGTTGGGAATCAGGTCGGCGCGACGCTGGTACTGGTTCTGCACTTGCGACCAGGCCGCCTTGGCCTGCTCGTCGAGGGTCGGAATGGTGTTGATGCCGCAACCGGCCAGTGCGGCTGTCAGCAGCATCAGGACCGCCACTTGCCAGCCCGAGCGATAGCGCTGTTGTTCATTCATCTGAGTGATGCTCCCTTGCCCTGCGCGATGGAAATAGCCCGCAATCCTTCATTGCTGTCTCTTGGGGCATAATCTGCCCCCGCCACTGGATTGCATCGAGCCAATCGGCTAAAAGGTGCCCAGCGCGAGTTCCGAAGTTTGCGGTATTTACCCGAACAACAATAGTCGCTCCCTAAATTTTGGCTGACCGATGCGTAGTCACTACCGTCGCTTGGGCTTTTGAGAAAACTATTCATGAAGAAGCTGTGTTTGCTGGGCCTGACCATCGGCCTGGCCAGTCACTCGGTATTGGCCGACACAAAGCCTGCCGCGATTGAGAACAAGGACGCTTTCGTCAGCAACCTGATGAAGCAGATGACCCTGGACGAAAAGATCGGCCAATTGCGCCTGATCAGCATCGGCCCGGAAATGCCCCGCGAGCTGATCCGCCAGGAAATCGCCGCCGGCAAGATCGGCGGTACGTTCAACTCGATCACCCGCCCGGAAAACCGTCCGATGCAGGACGCCGCCATGCGCAGCCGGCTGAAGATCCCGATGTTCTTTGCCTACGACGTGATCCACGGCCACCGGACGATTTTCCCGATCCCCCTGGCCCTGGCCTCGAGCTGGGACATGGACGCCATCGGCCTGAGCGGACGCATTGCGGCAAAAGAAGCCGCCGCCGACAGCCTCGACATCACCTTCGCGCCCATGGTCGACATCTCCCGTGACGCTCGCTGGGGCCGCACCTCCGAAGGGTTCGGCGAGGACACCTATCTGGTATCGCGCATCGCCCAGGTGATGGTCAAGGCTTACCAGGGTACCGGCCTGATCGGTGCCGAGAACATCATGGCCAGCGTCAAGCACTTTGCCTTGTATGGCGCGGTGGAAGGCGGTCGCGACTACAACATCGTGGACATGAGCCCGGCCAAAATGTACCAGGACTACCTGCCGCCCTACCGCGCCGCGATTGATGCCGGCGCGGGTGGCGTGATGGTGGCCCTGAACTCGATCAACGGCGTGCCAGCCACCGCCAACACCTGGCTGATGAAGGACCTGCTGCGCAAGGAGTGGGGCTTCAAGGGGCTGGCGGTCAGTGACCATGGCGCGATTTTCGAGCTGATCAATCACGGTGTGGCCCATGATGGCCGTGAGGCAGCGAAGCTGGCAATCAAGGCCGGCATCGCCATGAGCATGAACGACAAGCTCTACGCTACGGAACTGCCAAGCCTGCTCAAATCCGGCGAAATCCAGCAGAGCGACATCGACAGCGCAGTGCGTGAAGTGCTCGGCGCCAAATACGACATGGGCCTGTTCAAGGACCCGTACCTGCGCATTGGCAAGGCCGAGGACGATCCGGCCGACACCTATGCCGAGAGCCGCCTGCACCGCGCTGAAGCCCGCGACGTCGCCCGGCGCAGCATGGTGTTGCTGAAGAACCACAACGAAACCCTGCCCCTGAAGAAAACCGCGAAGATTGTCCTGGTCGGCCCGCTGGCCAAGGCGCCGATCGACATGATGGGCAGTTGGGCGGCGGCCGGGCGCCCGGCGCAGTCGGTCACCCTGTTCGACGGCATGACCCGCGCCCTCGGTGATCAGGCCAGCCTGACCTACGCCCGTGGCGCCAACATCACCTCGGACAAGAAAGTCGTCGATTACCTGAACTTCCTCAACTTCGATGCCCCGGAAGTGGTCGACGACCCGCGCTCGGCGCAGGTCATGATCGACGAAGCGGTGAAAGCCGCGCAGCAGGCTGACGTCATCGTCGCGGCCGTGGGCGAATCCCGTGGCATGTCCCACGAATCGTCGAGCCGCACCGACCTGAACATCCCGAGCAACCAGCGCGACCTGATCAAGGCCCTCAAGGCCACCGGCAAACCGCTGGTACTGGTGCTGATGAACGGCCGGCCGCTGACGATTCTGGAAGAAAACGAACAGGCCGATGCGATCCTCGAAACCTGGTTCAGTGGCACCGAAGGCGGCAACGCCATCGCGGACGTGCTGTTCGGCGACTACAACCCGTCCGGCAAGCTGCCTATCAGCTTCCCGCGTTCGGTGGGGCAGATTCCGACCTACTACAACCACCTGACCATCGGCCGCCCGTTTACCCCCGGCAAGCCAGGCAACTACACCTCGCAATACTTCGATGACACCACCGGCCCCCTGTATCCGTTTGGCTACGGCCTCAGCTACACCCGCTTCAGCCTGGCGGACATGGCCTTGTCGTCGACCACACTGAACAAGACCGGCAAGATCGATGCCCGCGTCACCGTCAAGAACACCGGCAAGCGCGACGGCGAAACCGTGGTGCAGTTGTACCTCCAGGATGTCACCGGTTCGATGATCCGCCCGATCAAGGAGCTGAAGAACTTCCAGAAGGTGATGCTCACGGCCGGGGAACAGAAAGTCATTCACTTCAACATCGAAGAGAACGACCTGAAGTTCTACAACAACCAGCTCAAGTACGCGGCAGAGCCTGGCACGTTCAACGTGCAGATCGGCCTCGACTCCGCGGACGTGACGCAACAGAGCTTCGAGTTGCTTTAACGCACATCAACGGTAGGAGCGAGCTTGCTCGCTCCTACAATGACCGCCGATGTACTCACGCCGTGATGTGGCGAGCGAGCTTGCTCGCGCTGGTGCGCGAAGCGCCCCCAACAAGACGATCGCAGTCTTTCAGGTAACACTCGGTGACCGGTTTTGGGGCTGCTGCGCAGCCCAGCGCGAGCAAGCTCGCTCGCTCGCCACGGGACACGTGTTCGGCATCCCCGCGCCTGACAAAGCAGCCATGCGACCGAGACCATGACTCCCCACAGGCTTGCGGTGTTTGGGAGGCTGAGTTCAGCCCCGCCGATCCAGCAGATTGACCACCACCCGGTCCACCCATCCCCACACCCGCTGCTTGACCCGCTTCCACAACGGTCGCCGTTGCCATTCCTCCAGACTGACCCGCTGACTCAAGGCAAAGTCGTTCTCGAAGCTCCTCGCCACCGCCAGCGTCAGCGCCGGATCGATGGCCTCCAGATTGGCTTCCAGGTTGAAGCGCAGATTCCAGTGATCGAAATTGCATGAGCCGATGCTGACCCAGTCATCCACCAGGACCATCTTCAGGTGCAGGAAACACGGCTGGTACTCGAAAATTTTCACGCCGGCCTTGAGCAGTCGTGGGTAGTAGCGATGCCCGGCGTAACGCACCGATGGGTGATCGGTACGCGGCCCGGTGAGTAGCAGGCGTACATCGATGCCCCGTGCGGCAGCCTTGCGCAGCGAGCGGCGGACCTTCCAGGTCGGCAGGAAATACGGCGTGGCCAGCCAGATCCGCTGCTGACCGCTGTTCAAGGCACGGAACAGCGACTGCAGGATGTCCCGGTGCTGACCGGCGTCGGCGTACGCCACACGCCCCATGCCCTGCCCCGCTGACGGCACCCGGGGCAGGCGCGGCAAACCGAAGTGCGCGGCGGGTTTCCAGGCTCGACGGTGACGGTTGGCGATCCATTGCCGGTCAAACAGCAACTGCCAGTCGAGCACCAGGGGGCCGCTGATTTCCACCATCACCTCATGCCACTCGCTGGTGTCGTGCCCCGGCGTCCAGAATTCATCCGTGACACCGGTGCCCCCGACCACCGCCAGCGTCTGATCGACCAATAGCAATTTGCGGTGATCGCGGTAGAAGTTGCCCAACCAGCGCCGCCAGTTCAGGCGATTGTAAAACCGCAGCTCGACACCGGCGGCCATCAGCCGCTGACGCAGGCTCAGGGTAAACGCCAGGCTGCCATAGTCATCGAACAGGCAGCGCACACGCACGCCGCGCTCGGCGGCCTGCACCAGCGCCTGGACCATGGCTTCGGCACACGCCCCCGCCTCCACCAGGTAGAGCTCCAGTTCGACTTGTTCCTGGGCGCGGGCAATCGCCACCAGCATTCGCGGAAAGAATTGCGGGCCATCGATCAGCAGCTCATAACGGTTGCCGTCGCGCCAGGGGAACACTGCGCCGCGCATGTCAGCGCGCCGTAAAAATCAGTACCGCGCCCACCGGTACCGACAGGCTGATCGCCGACAAACCGGCAACCTGGCGCAAGCGCTCAAGCCCCGGGGCAAGATTGAAATCCTCGGCGCTGATGACCACGGGCTCAAGGGTGACCACCTGAAAGCGTCGGTCATCCAGGCGGGTCGCCAACAGCTCGGCGTTGTACTGGTGTTGTTGGCCGTGAAGGCTGACGGTCAGCGGCAAGCGCAACTCCAGTTGCGCGCCGGAGGCCAGGTCGTTGATCGGTCGCAGATCGATCTGAGCCGTGATCAGGGCTTCGGGAAAGGCCTGTATCTCGAACAGTTCCTTGCGCATACGCTCATCGCGTAGCGGAATGCCGCTGTTGATCGACTCCAGCTCGACCTCGACTTGCGCCAGCCCCTTGGGATCGACCTGACCGTGCAGCACCAGAAAGCGCTGAACTTCGGAGATATTGGTGTTCTTGGTGGACACGAACGACAGTCGTGAAGACTCACCGTCCAGATACCAATTGGCGTGGGCCGGCACGGTTGCCAACAGCAACGGCAAGCAGGCCAGGGAGGTGCAGCAGAACCGCTTGAACATAGAGACTCATGGGCAAGTAAACCTGAGCCGAACCTTAGCCTGAGTCGAGGCGCTTGCAAACAGCAGCGGGCAAAAGAGCGAGGCCTAGGGCGTCAAGCGGCAGCCCTGGCGGGCACCGAGCCAGGCCGCCGTGTTGCTGCGCCCCATGCCACTGGCCGTGACCCGCTTACGCTCGGCGTCATCGATGAACCCGTTGATGGGCACGTACTGCTTCACATAGCCCAGGCAATAGTCCGCTGGCTGATGAGCCACATAGCGGCACGAACAATACTCCTTGGCGGTGTAGGCGCTGATGATGTCCGGGAACGCCCATAATGCGACCCGCTGCTGCCAGCCCCACCCCAGCAGCACGAGCACCGCGACCCACACCAACGTGAGCCAGGGTCGTCGGCGAACGAAACCGCGCGTCATGGCCGCGCCTTCTGCGCAAAGGCCGCCAGCGCACGCTTGAGCAATTCGTTGTGCCGATAACTGCCATCACGGTCATCGCCATAACGCACGATCACCAGGTTTTCACCGGGCAGCACATACAGCGCCTGCCCCCAGTGTCCCAGGGCGGCGAAGGTCGCTTCGGGCGCGTCCGGCCAGGGTCTTGGCGCACCATCAACCGCCCGGTTGAGCCACCAATGTCCCCCGGGTACCGCAGCGTCCTGATGGGCCCGGTACCCGGCGAATGGCTGGAGACTGAACGCCACCCAGTCCCTGGGCAATAACTGGTCCTCGCCCCACCGACCGTTGCGCTGCATCAGCAGGCCGATACGCGCCAGGTCACGGGCCGTCATGTAGACATAGGACGAAGCAACAAAAGTGCCGCTGGCATCGGTTTCCCACACCGCGCTGCGGATCCCCAGCGGCTCGAACAGCGCACGCCAGGGATAGTCGGCATATCGTTGCGCCCCCACCATGGCCTTGAGCGCGGCGGCCAACAGATTGCTGTCGCCGCTGGAGTAACGAAAGTGCTGGCCCGGCGGGCTGAACGGGTCATGGCCGGCCGTAAAGGCGGCCATGTCGGCGTGACCGCGGGTATACAGCATGGCCACCACGGAAGAGTTCAGCGGTGCGTACTCGTAATCTTCCTGCCAGTCCAGCCCCGATGCCCAGTGCAACAGATCGGCAAGGGTCACGCCCGGATGACGCTGCATCGGTGGATAAAACTTCGCGACCGGGTCCTGCAACCGCAACACCCCTTCGCCATAGGCCACCCCCAGCAGGGCGGCCAGCAGGCTCTTGCTGACCGACCAGGTCAGGTGCGGAGTGTCGGCGGTCGTGAGGCCGGCGTAGCGTTCATAGATCAACTGGCCGTCGCGAATCACCAGCAAGGCATCGGTGCGAATGCCTTTGCGGGTGGCGTCGTCCCGAGGGGCAAAGGCGTAATCCTCCAGCGCTTGAAGCGCAGGCCCGCTGACCTTGGAGCCAGGTGGCCATTGATCAGTGGGCCAGCTTTCGGCGCACACCGAACAGCTGACCAATAGCATCAACAGCAGGGACAAGCCTTTGAACATGACGAGGGCTCGGCGAATTGAATCTGCTGAGCCTAGTCGAGATCAATGACAGTTCGAAATCAGGTGGTTCGCGACCTGGCTCGTCACGTCAACGAAACATCCGCCAACGCCTTGGCCAACCGCTTGGCCCTGGCCCCTGCCGCCAGATCCAGCACCGCCTGATCCCTTGCCCACAGCGCCGCCCACTCGGCGGGGCCAGCGGCAAAGGCTGCATTGAGCGTCGCCTTCAAACCGTCGAACTGCGCGAACAGGCCACCCAGCAGCACATGGCTGGCGCGGCTGTCGGGTGGCTGGCGACTGGCTTCCGCGCACCCGGCCAGCAGCGCCAGCAGTTGCAGTTGCAGCGATTGCGTCCAGCCACAGTCCTGGCCGACACCATACAGCCAGGCGCTCATGGCGCTGAGCACATAGAGGTCTTCGAGGGTCCTGAAAGGCTTGACGTAGGCATCCCAGCCATCGCCGGCCAACAGCTCACAGGCGGCGTTTTCAAGGTACAGCCGACCGTGGCTGATGTCCGGCATCAACGGTATCGCCGGCAATTTTTCCACCCGGACGCCAGACTCACCACGGTACACCACCGCCAGGCTCAAGCGGGGAGCCTCGCCCACCTCCTCGCTGCGCGCTGCCACCAGCATCCAGTCCGCCGCATTGCCCGCGGTAACGAAATCCTTGCGCCCGCTCAAGCGCAAGTCGGCCAGGCGGGTTTGCATGTCGGCCGGCCGCAGGCTGCGCTGTTCGGTCGCACACAAGGCACCCAGACTGTGCGGTGCGCTGGGCCATAACATGCGCAACGCGGCCTGGTACCCCACCAGGAAGGCCTGCCCGGGCGTCGCCATCATGCGCCCGCCGCGCACCGCCAACTCGAAGGGCGAGACCCCGCCCAGGAGGTCCAGCAAATTCGCGTAACCCTCGGCCAGGTCAGGGTTTGCGGGCAGTCGCGCAGTGCAGTTCAACAGGGCTTGCCAAGGCATAACGGGGTCCTCAAGGGCTGTCACACAAGCATCACCAAAACTTCATGGCGATGACACCGGGGCTACATAGCCTGACTTTGCACAACAAAGTCGATCGACTGCAACCCACGATGGGTGCGCAGCCCGTACGGAGACTCGCAATGACTCAGATCGCACGCATCAGCGACACCGGCACTGAACGCCGCCTGCAAGCCGAACGCCTGATCGGCCCCCAGGCGCTGCAGCAAGCCCAGGCCCTGCGTTTCAGCGTATTCAGCGGCGAGTTCAACGCCAAACTCAAAGGCGCGGAACGGGGCCTGGACATGGATGACTATGACGTTCATTGCACCCACATCGGAGTCCGTGACTTGAGCACCGGGCGCCTGGTGGCCACCACCCGTCTGCTCGACCACCAGGCCGCCAGCAGCCTGGGGCGTTTCTACAGCGAAGAAGAATTCAGCCTGCATGGCCTGGTGCACCTGCAAGGCCCGATCCTGGAGATCGGGCGGACCTGCGTCGACCCGGCCTACCGCAACGGTGGCACCATCGCCGTCCTGTGGGGCGAACTGGCCGAAGTGCTGAACCAGGGCGGCTACAGCTACCTGATGGGTTGCGCGAGCATTCCGATGCAGGACGGTGGGATCCAGGCCCAGGCAATCATGCAGCGCCTGCGCGAACGCTACCTGTGCACCGACCATCTGCGCGCCGAGCCGAAGAAACCACTGCCGAGACTGGACATCCCGTCCAACGTGATTGCCGAAATGCCTCCACTGCTCAAGGCCTACATGCGCCTGGGCGCGAAGATCTGTGGCGAACCGTGCTGGGACGAGGACTTCCAGGTCGCCGACGTGTTCATCCTGCTCAAGCGCGATGAGTTATGCCCGCGTTACGCCAAGCACTTCAAGGCGGCCGTATGATGAGCCGCCTGCGGGTGTACGCGCGAATTGCGCGAGTGCTACTGGTGGTGGCGCTGGGCCTGAGCATGGCCGCACTGTTCGGCCTGTTCGAACGCATGGGCCTGGCCAACTCCATGGTGCGGCGCCAACGCTGGTCGCGTTTTTTCATGACCCGCCTGAGCAATGCCCTGCCGTTTCGCGTCACGGTGCACGGTGACGTGCCGCAACGGCCGATGCTCTGGGTCAGCAACCACGTGTCCTGGACCGACATCCCCTTGCTGGGCATGCTCACGCCCCTGTCGTTCCTGTCCAAGGCCGAAGTGCGCACCTGGCCGGTTGCCGGCTGGCTCGCCGCCAAGGCCGGCAGCCTGTTCATTCGCCGGGGCGCGGGTGACAGCCAACTGGTGCGCAAACAGATGAGTCGCCATCTGGAGCACCAACACCCGTTGGTGATATTCCCAGAAGGCACGACCACCGATGGCCGCTCGTTGCGCACCTTCCATGGTCGCTTGTTGTCGGCGGCCATCGACGCGGACGTGGCGCTGCAACCGGTGGCCATTCGTTACCTGCGTGATGGCCAGATTGATACGCTGGCCCCCTTCATCGGTGACGACGATCTGCTTTCACATCTGATGCGCCTGTTCGCCAACGATCAGGGCGACGTGCATATCCACCTGCTCAAACCGATTGCCTGCCACGGCCAGGAACGGGCGGCACTGGCGTTCGCCGCACAGCAGGCGGTGCAAAGGGTGTTGTTCGGTGAAGTTCCAAAACCAGCACAACCCGTCCCTTCGCGCCCGGCCATCGCTGCCTGACACAGGCTCCCAGCGGGTACAAAAACCCTGTGGGAGAGCGCCAGGCGGTGCTCTCCCACATCAACGCGGTGCTGTCAGATGGTTGTGCGCAAACGCCTGGAGCTGCGGATAGAACAACCGAAAGTCCTCGCTCAACGGTTCATACAACCGCTCCAGCTCCTGCATCGCCGCCGCCAGTTCTTCCGGGCGCGACAAGCGTCGCGAGATCCCGCGCAACACCTGATCCAGCACCGCAAACTCCCGGTACGAACCCAGCCAGTCATCCGCGGCCATGTACGGCGCGATCTGCGCCAGCCGCCCCGGCAACTGTGGTTCGGCGGCAAGCACTCGGTAAACATCCGCGGTGAAATGCGCAAGCGATGAGTCGGCGTACAGCGCCCAGTCCCGCGCCAGGCAGTGGTCGAAAAACACATCGAGCACGATCCCGGCATAACGCCGCCGAGTCAGGGTAAATCGCGACAACGCGACATCCACCAGCACATGGCGGTCGGTGAACACATCGATTTGTCGATGCAGGGTGATGGCGTGCTCGATCTCCGGGTTGAACTGCCCATGCAGCCGGCCTTTGACAAAATCGCCATACAAACTGCCGAGCAATTGACCGGGACGCTGGCCACCGAGGTGAAGATGTGCGAGATAGTTCATGGTGCATAGCTTAGCACCGCACCCAATATATCGTTATAACTCGATATACCGATTTATGCTGACGTCAGACCAAAATCATATTGGTATATCGCGAAATACCGATTTAAAGTTCGCCTCATCGCGATATAACGCTGCACCCTACCCGAGCACTGCCATGTCCACCATTGACCTCGACGAAATAATAAAAGCCCTGGCACACCCAGTACGGCGAGACATCCTCAACTGGTTGAAAGACCCCGCGACCGCCTTTCCCGATCAAGAGCACAGTACCGACTTCGGTGTCTGCTGCGGGCAAATCGACAAACGCTGCGGCCTGTCGCAGTCGACCGTCTCCGCGCACCTGGCGACCCTCCACCGCGCGGGCCTGATCCGCAGCCAGAAGGTCGGCCAATGGCACTTCTACAAACGTAACGAGGACACCATCCAGGCCTTCCTCGACACCTTAGGCAAAGAGCTCTGAGGAGCTCATAAAGGATCCAACCATGCCCCTCTCGCTTCTCATCCTGGCCTTGAGCGCCTTCGCCATCGGTACGACCGAGTTCGTCATCATGGGCTTGTTGCCCGATGTGGCGGCCGACCTTGGCGTCTCGATCCCCGGCGCAGGCTGGCTGGTGACCGGCTACGCCCTGGGCGTGGCCATCGGTGCCCCCTTCATGGCAATGGCTACCGCCAGACTGCCACGCAAGGCGGCACTGGTCGCGTTGATGGGCATATTCATCGTCGGCAACCTGCTGTGCGCCATGGCCAGTGACTACAACGTGCTGATGTTTGCCCGTGTGGTCACCGCCCTGTGCCATGGCGCGTTCTTCGGTATCGGTTCAGTGGTTGCCGCCAGCCTGGTGCCCGCCAACAAGCGTGCGTCGGCCGTGGCCCTGATGTTCACCGGCCTGACGCTGGCCAACGTACTGGGCGTGCCATTGGGTACCGCGCTGGGTCAGGAAGCCGGCTGGCGCTCGACGTTCTGGGCCGTGACGGTGATTGGCGTGATCGCGCTGATCGGCCTGATCCGCTTCCTGCCGGCCAAGCGCGATGAAGAAAAGCTCGACATGCGCGCCGAACTGGCGGCCCTCAAGGGGGCCGGGATCTGGCTGTCGTTGAGCATGACCGTGCTGTTCTCCGCCTCCATGTTCACCCTCTTCACCTACGTCGCGCCGTTGTTGGGCGATGTCACCGGAGTCTCGCCCAAAGGCGTGACCTGGACCCTGCTGTTGATCGGCCTTGGCCTGACCCTGGGCAACATTGTCGGCGGCAAGCTGGCGGACAAGCGCCTGGCGGCGACCCTGATCGGCGTGTTCGTGTCCATGGCGGTGATCTCCACCGTACTGAGCTGGACCAGCGTCGCCGTGATCCCGACCGAAATCACCCTGTTCCTCTGGGCTACCGCTGCCTTTGCCGCGGTACCTGCGCTGCAAGTCAACGTGGTGGCCTTTGGCAAGGCCGCACCCAACCTGGTGTCGACCCTGAACATTGGCGCGTTCAACCTCGGCAACGCCCTGGGTGCCTGGGTCGGGGGCAGCGTCATCGCCCACGGCTTCGGCTTGACCAGCGTGCCCCTGGCCGCCGCCGCGCTGGCCGTCCTGGCCCTGCTGGTGACCCTGATTACTTTCCGTCAGAGCGGCGATGCCGAACTGGCACCCGCGACAAACTGATCATTTAAAGAAGGGTTGTATTTCATGACGACTATTTTCGATCCCATCACGCTCGGCGACCTGACCCTGACAAACCGCATCATCATGGCGCCACTGACCCGCTGCCGTGCCGACGAAGGCCGCGTGCCCAACGCCTTGATGGCCGAGTACTACGTACAACGCGCCTCCGCCGGCCTGATCCTCAGCGAAGCCACGTCCGTGACGCCGATGGGGGTTGGCTACCCGGATACGCCGGGCATCTGGTCCAACGACCAGGTGCGGGGCTGGAGCAACGTGACCCGCGCCATTCACGGCGCGGGCGGCAAGATTTTCCTGCAACTGTGGCACGTTGGCCGGATCTCCCACCCGACCTACCTGGACGGTGAAACGCCGGTGGCCCCGAGCGCCATCCAGCCCAAAGGCCACGTCAGCCTGGTTCGCCCGCTGGCCGACTACCCGATGCCGCGCGCCCTGGAAACCGCCGAGATCGAAGACATCGTCGACGCTTACCGTGTGGGGGCGGAAAACGCCAAAGCCGCCGGTTTCGACGGTGTGGAAATCCACGGCGCCAACGGCTACCTGCTGGATCAGTTCCTGCAGAGCAGCACCAACCAGCGCACCGACCACTACGGCGGCTCCCTGGAAAACCGTGCACGCCTGTTGCTGGAAGTGACTGACGCAGCCATTGAGGTCTGGGGGGCAGGTCGTGTGGGTGTGCACCTGTCGCCACGTGCCGACAGCCACGACATGGGGGACGACAACCTGGCCGAGACGTTCATCTACGTGGCCCGTGAACTGGGCAAGCGTGGCATTGCCTTCATCTGCTCCCGCGAGAAGGAAGCCGGCGACAGTCTCGGCCCACGCTTGAAAGAAGCCTTCGGCGGCCCGTACATCGCCAACGAACGCTTCACCAAGGACAGCGCCAACACCTGGCTCGCCAGCGGCAAGGCCGATGCGGTCGCCTTCGGCGTGCCGTTCATCGCCAACCCGGACCTGCCGGCCCGCCTCAAGGCCGACGCACCGCTTAACGAAGCGCGCCCGGAACTGTTCTATGCCAAGGGCCCGGTCGGCTACATCGACTACCCGACCTTGTAAATAACCCGCGCTTGCCTCCAAGGCCTCCGCTCACTAGAGCCGAGGCCTTTTTTGTGCGCTAAACCTCGAATACAACGCCGGTCCTTACTCATAAAACCAAACAACAAACAACCACTCACCGCACATTCTATTTACTGTTTCGCCCCACCCACAGCAACAGAAACTAATAACTCATCCGATATCGCACATTGATTAACTCGCGCACCAAAACAACAATCAACTTAAACCCCAAACAACCAAACATCACTTTAAATGGAATTAAACCGATGCCACCGCTCATCAACACCATCACCACTGGACTGGCACTCACGCTCGTTATCTGCACTTCCAGCCTTGCGTCGAACAACACATACAAGACCATCGAGCTTTCAGACGATCCAGACACCACGACGATTCACTACTACCTTAAAAATCTCACCCTTAACAAAATGAGTATTTCGACCCCCTCAAAAAAACAAAGCAACGCCCCCTTCCCTCTCAGTCACTTCGATGTGCCTGCCAAAGGAAAATATGACTACGCAGCCGATTTCCCTAACTACTTCAGCTCTGTCGCATTCACTGAAGCGACTGTACTGAGCGAAACATTTTCCTACGCCTCGGGCAACAAGGAATGCCAGTTCACCGCGTCTCTCGAAGTCAGACTTGAAAAACAAGGAGAGAGTGTCACGCGAGTGCCCCACTGGTCAGGCAACGGCAAATCAACGGGCGCTGAAGCGGCTGACTGTTCAACTGAAATTCTTGAAGTGATGGATTCATTCCCAAACAGCTTCAGCATTGAATTCAGTATCGAATAGCCAACCACTCGCCAATCGTTCAACCGGCACCACGAACCTGCCCACTACACGTCACGAGAGTTATATAAAAATGAATACATACAAAGCCATCGCACTCGCACTGTTATTCTTTTATTCAGTCAATGCCAACAGCATGTCCGACACTGTCATCACCCTCAAACTGTCCAACAACACCTTTGGCACCATGAAAATGAAGAGCATCTCAGGTCTCGAGGTTGCATTGAATGGCCCCTTGATAACGTTCAATGTGGGGCCTGGCACCGTGGAGATCATCGACATACCTTATACAAGACCCTTCACCCTCGACAGTTCGAACTGGCAACCCCGCAGAAACAGAGTCGCCCCTGTCACCCTGGATCTTGAGTATGAAGTGCATGGCCATCGATGCCGATTAAAAACCCGAATGGATGCCCCGGTGGGGCGCGGTGTTTTGGAGGCTGACTATCAACCTGCCTGGAAGAGCACGGTCGAAGCATCCGGAAATGGGAAATACAAATGCAACGTGACCACGTCAAGAAAGATGATGAAACCACCCTTCAGTTACACCGTTGAACTGAGCATCAATAAGTAAATATCTGGCGACTGGGGGCCACGCCAGCGTGCCCCCTTGACGAACCCACCGCCCCTTCCGAAAACAGGCCACACGCACCTATCACCGCGGCGCTCAGCAACCGGCTACTCACACTCAGTCACACACTCGACACAAATTCCCTACAAAATACGTAGCCCGCTACCTATCAAGCCGGCGTGTGTACGTATATAAAAGCACCCCATCGCCGCAGGGCGAACAAAGCAATGAGGATGCCATCCTCCGGGTTGACACCAGCGGACTCAATTACGCAGGTTGTCTTTCAGGCGCAGGCTGGGACTCAAGCGCAGCATTTCCAGACCGGTGTCGACCCAGCGTTCGGCCTCCGTATGTAACTCAAAGGCGTCAGGAGCCAACAGCCATTGGTACAGAATGCCATCGATGTAGGCGTGAATGCTCACCGCAGCACGGGCCGTATCGAGGTTTTCCGGCAATTGGCCGCGATTGACCGCATTACGCAGTGCCAGCCCGATATGCGCATTACATTCCAGACTGAGCGTGCGACGTTGCTGGCGCAGATCACACATTTCATCAGTGAATTCACACTTGTGAAACAGAATCTCATTGATGCGTCGGGTCTTCGGATCCAAGGCAACTTGATGAAACAAATGAATCAGCAGCTTGCGCATGCAGCCCAGCGGATCTTCTTCCTCTTCGCTTTCGCTGGCGCGGGCCATCTCGGCCAGCGGCTCATGCAAACTGTCGAGCATGGCCTGGACCAGGTCCGCCTTGTTGCTGAAATGCCAGTAGATGGCTCCCCGCGTCACGCCGGCCAGAGTCGCGATATCCGCCAGCGTGGTGCGTGCGACGCCCCGCTCGTAAAAGGCTTTTTCTGCCGCTTCGAGTATCTGGCTTCGGGTTTCTTGAGCTTCCTCTTTGGTACGACGGACCATGGCAGTAAAACCTCAATCAGGAATGCTTCAGCGATGCCTGAACATCATCTGAACAAATGTGGGGTGGCCTCTTTCGGGTCACTTCCCCGGCCTACAATTCACGCCTTGAAACAGCTTTCGTAACCGAATGGGCAAGCAGTCAAGGTATTTACAAACAACCATGAACGTAAGTATATTCCTTAGCAAGCTACTTATCCACTCAGCGCTATTTTTTTACCTTTCCACCTTTCTAGTGCGCACTGCGCGTGCCTGACCCGAGGATCTTCATGCAATTCAAGCCAGCTGTTACCGCTCTGGTCACTGCCGTCGCCCTGGCAGCCCTGCTCAGCGGATGTAAAAAGGAAGAGGCGGCCCCTGCCGCGCAAGCCCCTCTGGTCGGTGTCGTTACCCTTCAAACCCAAGCCTTTACCCTGACCTCCGAACTGCCGGGCCGCACCACGGCCTACCGCATCGCGGAAGTTCGTCCACAGGTCAATGGCATCATTCTCAAGCGTCTGTTCAAGGAGGGCGGCGACGTCAAGGAAGGCCAGCAGCTCTACCAGATCGACCCTTCGGTCTATCAGGCGACCCTGGCCAGTGCGCAAGCCAACCTGCAATCGACCAAGTCGATTTCCGATCGCTACAAACAACTGGTCGACGAGCAAGCCGTGAGCCGCCAGGAGTACGACACCGCCTTGGCCAACCGCCTGCAATCGGAAGCCTCCCTGCAAACGGCCCAGATCAACCTGCGCTACACCAAGGTGCTGGCACCGTTGACCGGCCGCATTGGCCGCTCCAGCGTCACCGAAGGAGCGCTGGTAAACAATGGCCAGACCGACGCCATGGCCGTGATCCAGCAACTGGACCCGATCTACGTCGACGTCACCCAGTCCTCGGTCGAGCTGCTCGAATTGCGCCGTGAGCTGGAAAGCGGTCGCCTGCAAAAGGCTGGCGATAACGCCGCCATGGTCAAGCTGACCCTTGAGGACGGCAGCCAGTACAAGCAACAGGGCAAGCTGGAGTTCTCCGAAGTCACGGTTGACCAGGCCACCGGTTCCGTGACCCTGCGCGCCGTGTTCCCCAACCCTGACCACACCCTGCTGCCGGGCATGTTCGTGCACGCCCAGCTGCAAGCCGGCGTGAACAGCGCCGCGATCCTGGCCCCGCAACAAGGCGTGACCCGCGACCTCAAGGGCACCCCCACTGCGCTGGTCGTCGGCCCGGACAACAAGGTTGAACTGCGTCAGCTCAAGGCCAGCCGCACCGTTGGCAACCAATGGCTGATCGAAGATGGCCTCAAGGCTGGCGATCGCCTGATCACCGAAGGCCTGCAATACGTCAAGCCCGGCGTTGAGGTCAAAGTCAGCGAAGCGACTAACGTAGCGCCGAAGAACCCGGCCACCGCACAGGTAACAAACAAAGCTGCGGGCGGCAAAGGGGAGTAAACCATGTCGAAATTTTTTATCGACCGTCCGATTTTCGCCTGGGTAATTGCCCTGGTGATCATGCTGGTCGGGGCTCTATCGATCCTCAAGTTGCCTATCAACCAGTACCCGAGCATCGCCCCACCGGCGATCGCCATCTCCGTGACCTACCCGGGTGCGTCTGCGCAGACCGTGCAGGACACCGTGGTCCAGGTGATCGAGCAGCAGCTCAACGGCATCGACAACCTGCGTTATGTGTCCTCGGAAAGTAACTCCGATGGCACCATGACCATCACCGCGACGTTCGAGCAAGGTACCAACTCCGATACCGCGCAGGTCCAGGTCCAGAACAAACTGAACCTGGCGACCCCGCTGCTGCCGCAAGAAGTGCAGCAACAGGGCATCCGCGTGACCAAGGCCGTGAAAAACTTCCTGCTGGTGATCGGCGTGGTTTCGCGCGACGGCAGCATGACCAAGGACGACCTGTCCAACTACATCGTGTCCAACATGCAGGACCCGATCTCGCGGACAGCGGGTGTCGGTGACTTCCAGGTGTTCGGTGCCCAGTACGCCATGCGGATCTGGCTCGACCCGGCCAGGTTGAACAACTACAACCTGACCCCGGTTGACGTTAAAAACGCCGTTGCCGCCCAGAACGTGCAGATTTCTTCCGGCCAGCTCGGTGGCTTGCCTGCCCTGCCCGACACTCAGTTGAATGCCACGATCATTGGCAAGACCCGCCTGCAAACGGCCGAGCAGTTCAAGGAAATCCTGCTCAAGGTCAACAAGGACGGCTCCCAGGTTCGCCTGAAAGATGTCGCCGACGTCGGCCTGGGTGGTGAGAACTACAGCATCAATGCCCAGTTCAACGGCGCCCCGGCCTCCGGTCTGGCGGTGAAGCTGGCGACCGGCGCCAACGCCCTTGACACGGCCAAGGCCCTGCGCAAAACCATCGAAGACCTCAAGCCATTCTTCCCTGAAGGCATGGAAGTGGTGTTCCCGTACGACACCACGCCGGTGGTGACCGAATCGATCAAGGGTGTGGTTGAGACCCTGGTCGAAGCGATCGTCCTGGTGTTCCTGGTGATGTTCCTGTTCCTGCAAAACTTCCGCGCGACCGTCATCACCACCATGACTGTACCGGTGGTGCTGCTGGGTACGTTCGGGATCCTCGCGGCGTTCGGCTTCAGCATCAACACCCTGACCATGTTCGGTATGGTCCTGGCCATCGGCTTGCTGGTGGACGACGCCATCGTCGTGGTGGAAAACGTCGAGCGGGTCATGAGCGAAGAAGGCCTGTCACCCAAGGAAGCCACCAAGAAATCCATGGGCCAGATCCAGGGTGCACTGGTCGGTATTGCCCTGGTCCTGTCGGCGGTACTGCTGCCGATGGCATTCTTCAGCGGCTCCACGGGTGTGATCTACAAGCAGTTCTCGATCACCATCGTGTCGGCCATGGCGCTCTCGGTCCTGGTTGCCCTGATCTTCACCCCGGCACTCTGCGCCACCATGCTCAAGGCCATTCCGAAAGGCGAGCACGGCGTACCGAAACGCGGCTTCTTTGGCTGGTTCAACCGCAACTTCGACCGTGGTGTACGTGGGTATGAGCGCGGCGTGGGCAACATTCTCACGCACAAGGCCCCGTACCTGCTGGCCTACATCATCATCATCGTCGGCATGATCTGGCTGTTCACCCGCATTCCAACCGCGTTCCTGCCCGAAGAAGACCAGGGCGTGCTCTTCGCCCAGGTCCAAACCCCGGCCGGTTCCAGCGCCCAGCGTACCCAAGTGGTCGTGGACGAGATGCGCGAGTTCCTGCTGCGTCCGGGCAGTGAAGGCGGTGAAGGCGATGCGGTCGCCTCGGTGTTCACCGTCAACGGCTTCAACTTCGCCGGCCGTGGCCAGAGCTCGGGCATGGCGTTCATCATGCTCAAGCCATGGGACGAACGAAACGCCGACAACAGCGTGTTCAAGGTCGCGGCTCGCGCCCAACAGCACTTCTTCACGTTCCGTGACGCCATGGTGTTCGCATTCGCGCCACCGGCGGTACTGGAACTGGGCAACGCCACCGGTTTCGACGTGTTCCTGCAGGACCGCGCCGGTATCGGTCACGAGAAGCTGATGGCGGCACGCAACCAGTTCCTCGGCATGGCCGCGCAGAGCAAAGTGCTGGCGCAGGTGCGTCCGAACGGCCTGAACGATGAGCCGCAGTACCAACTGGAAATCGACGATGAGAAGGCCAGCGCCCTGGGCGTCACGCTGACCGAAATCAACAACACCTTGTCGATTGCCTTGGGCAGTAGCTACGTCAACGACTTCATCGACCGTGGTCGGGTGAAGAAGGTCTACATCCAGGGCCAACCGGGTGCGCGCATGAGCCCCGAGGACCTGCAGAAGTGGTACGTGCGCAACAGCAAAGGCACCATGGTTCCATTCTCGGCATTCGCCAAGGGCACGTGGATCTATGGCTCGCCGAAGCTGGCCCGTTACAACGGCGTAGAAGCCATGGAGATCCTCGGTGCCCCGGCCCCGGGTTACTCCACCGGTGAGGCCATGGCCGAAGTCGAAGCCATTGCCAAGAAACTGCCGGCCGGTGTCGGCATTTCCTGGACCGGCCTGTCCTACGAGGAGCGCCTGTCCGGTTCCCAGGCACCGGCGCTGTACGCCCTGTCGTTGCTGATGGTGTTCCTGTGCCTGGCAGCGCTGTACGAAAGCTGGTCGATTCCGATCGCGGTGATGTTGGTGGTACCGCTGGGGATCATCGGTGCCCTGCTCGCCACCAGCCTGCGCGGCCTGTCCAACGACGTGTACTTCCAGGTGGGCCTGTTGACGACCATCGGCCTGGCGGCGAAAAACGCCATTCTGATTGTCGAATTCGCCAAGGAGCTGCATGAACAAGGGCGCAGCCTGAGGGATGCAGCGATTGAAGCCTGCCGGATGCGTCTGCGCCCGATCATCATGACCTCGCTCGCGTTCGTCCTGGGTGTGGTGCCACTGGCCATCTCCACCGGCGCAGGTTCAGGCAGCCAGCATGCCATCGGCACCGGGGTGATCGGCGGTATGATCACGGCCACCGTCCTGGCGATCTACTGGGTACCACTGTTCTTTGTCACCGTGTCGGCGATGGGTCAACGCAAGATTGCGGACCCGGACGACGCAACCGAAACTCCTAAAGAGGCTGGCCAATGAGCAAGTCGCTACTCTCCTTAGCCATCGCCGCGTTCGTGCTCGGTGGCTGCTCGCTGATTCCCGAGTATCAGCAGCCCGAAGCCCCCGTGGCCGGGCAGTACCCACAGGGGCCGGCCTACACGCCGGCCCAGGCGGCAAGCCAGGCCGCTGCCGAGCAGGGCTGGAAGCAGTTTTTCCATGATCCGGCTCTGCAACAGCTGATCCAGACCGCACTGGAAAACAACCGCGACCTGCGTGTCGCGGCCCTGAACATCGACGCCTATGCGGCTCAATACCGCATTTCCCGCGCCGATCTGTTCCCGGCGGTTTCGGCCAACGGTAGCGGTAGCCGTCAGCGGCTCCCGGCGGATGCCTCGCAAACCGGTGATTCGAGCATCAACAGCTCCTACTCGGCGACCCTGGGCGTCAGCGCTTATGAACTCGACCTGTTCGGTCGCGTTCGCAGCCTGAACGAACAGGCGCTGCAAGCCTACTTCGCCACTGAAGAAGCGCGTCGCAGCACCCAGATCAGCCTGGTGGCCAGTGTGGCCAACGCCTACCTGACCTGGCAGGCCGACAAGGAACTGCTCAAGCTGACCCAGGACACCCTCGCCACCTTCGAAGAAAGCTACCGCCTCACCGCGCGCAGCAACGAAGTCGGCGTGGCCTCGGCGCTGGACCTGAGCCAATCGCGTACGTCGGTGGAAAACGCCCGGGTGCAACTGGCCAAGTACACACGCTTGGTCGCCCAGGACGAAAACAACCTGACGCTGCTGCTCGGAACCGGCGTGCCGGCGAACCTGACCGCGGCCAAGCCGCTGGCCGACGACCTGCTCAGCGAATTGCCGCCGGGCCTGCCTTCGGACCTGTTGCAACGTCGTCCGGACATCCTTGCCGCCGAGCACAACCTCAAGGCCGCCAACGCCAACATTGGCGCGGCACGGGCAGCGTTCTTCCCGAGCATCAGCCTGACGGCCAATGCCGGCAGCCTGAGCCCGGACCTGTCCGGCCTGTTCAAAGGCGGCTCGGGCACCTGGTTGTTCCAGCCACAAATCAACCTGCCGATCTTCAACGCCGGTGCGTTGAGTGCCAGCCTGGATTACTCGAAAATCCAGAAAGACATCACCGTCGCGCAGTATGAGAAATCGATTCAGACTGCTTTCCAGGAAGTGTCCGACGGCCTCGCGGCGCGTCAGACGTTCAACCAGCAGTTGCAGGCCCAGCGTGACTTCGTACAGGCCAACCAGGACTACTACCGCCTGGCCGAGCGTCGCTACCGCATTGGTGTCGACAGCAACCTGACCTTCCTCGATGCCCAGCGTCAGTTGTTCAGTGCACAACAGTCGCTGATCACCGATCGTCTGTCGCAACTGGTCAGCGAAGTGAACCTGTACAAGGCGCTTGGCGGGGGCTGGAACGCCCAGACCGCGAAGAACGAGCCGGTGAAAGAAGAAGCACCGAAGCTGAAGATGTTCTGATCAGCGCGTAAACACGAAGCCCACCTTTTGGTGGGCTTTTTGTTGGCTTCGGAAAGCTGAGTGGCCTTGCGCGACACTTTCGCGAGCACATCCCCCCTCAGAAACCTGACCCATCCTGCGTTCGATAATCGCCCCAAACCCCGTTTCGCCGATTGAACCTCTGCGCCCATCCCCCGCACCATTTGTCGTACAACACCCATGACATCAGGTTCGACACCATGCTCCCGCGCCCTGCCCCATCCGGCTGATCCCGATCGTTGTACCCCGACTCGATTGTTTGTCTGCGACCCCTGGGTTGCGGCATTGCCTCGCCTCATCCCTGACAATAAGAGAACCCCGAACCCATGACGCCCTCCACCACGCCGTATTTGTTTCCCGGCCTGATCGCCTTCGCCATGATCGGCACGGCCCTGCCCGCCATAGCCCAGGAGTCGGGGTTTGTCGAAGACGCCAAGGTCAACCTGAACCTGCGTAACTTCTACATCAACCGCAACTTCACCAACCCGACCAAGGCTCAGGGCAAGGCCGAAGAGTGGACGCAAAGCTTCATCCTCGATGCAAAGTCCGGATTCACCCAAGGCACCGTCGGCTTCGGCATGGATGTGCTGGGGCTGTACTCGGTGAAGCTCGACGGTGGCAAAGGCACCGCCGGTACGCAGTTGCTGCCGCTGGACCACGATGGTCGCCCGGCCGACAACTTCGGGCGCACCAACGTGGCCTTCAAGGCCAGGCTGTCGCAGACGGAACTGAAGGTCGGCGAATGGATGCCGGTGCTGCCGATTCTGCGTTCGGACGATGGCCGCTCATTGCCACAAACCTTTCGCGGCGGCCAGCTCACCTCGAAGGAGATCGACGGCCTGACGCTGTACGGCGGGCAGATGCGCGCCAACAGCCCGCGTGACGACAGCAGCATGAGCGATATGTCGATGAGCGGCCGAGCAACCGTCACCTCCGACCGTTTCAACTTCGCAGGCGCCGAGTACAGCTTCAATGAAAAACGCACGCAAATCGCCGCGTGGAATGCTGAACTCAAGGACATCTACAGCCAGCAATTCCTCAACCTGATCCACAGTCAACCCGTGGGCGACTGGACCCTGGGGGCCAACCTGGGGTTCTTTCATGGCCAGGAAGAGGGCAGCGCCCGGGCCGGTGATCTCGACAACAAGACCTGGTCCGGAATGTTCTCGGCCAAATACGGCGGCAGCACTGTCTACCTCGGCTTGCAGAAGCTCACCGGCGACAGCGCCTGGATGCGGGTCAACGGCACCAGTGGTGGAACGCTGGCCAACGACAGCTTCAACTCAAGCTACGACAACGCCAGGGAAACGTCCTGGCAACTGCGCCACGACTACAACTTCGCCGCCGTCGGCCTCCCCGGCCTGACCCTGATGAACCGCTACATCAGCGGCGACAACGTTCACACCGCAACCGTCAGCGATGGCAAGGAATGGGGGCGCGAGAGTGAGCTCGGCTATACGGTACAGAGCGGCAGCCTGAAAAACCTCAACCTCAGGTGGCGCAACTCGACGTTGCGCCGGGACTACAGCAATAACGAGTTCGACGAAAACCGTGTGATCGTCAGCTACCCCATCAACCTGCTCTGACTCGATATAATCACCCCGACCTGCTGAACCGTTCAGTGTCGTGGCGTTCCTATGGGGACTTTCCCGAGAACGACTGCCTTGGCGCACGGTAAATGACTGTGCGCCAACAGGTTGCCCCCTTCCCGATCTGTCGCCGGTCACGTCAACACTATGAAATCGATCCTCTGCTTTGTGTCTGCCCTCGCCCTTGCGCTCGGCCTCAGTGGCTGTATCGGCCCGCCGATCGCCCTGACGCCGCAGACCGAGCAGCGCTTACAGGCATCCCCGCCGATCCGTTTCCTGCTGACCTTCGACGATGGCCCCAGCGCATCCGGCTGGGCCAATCCGTCACGTGCGATACTTGAGGTATTGGCCAACAACCCGATTCAACCGGGCATCAAGGCGGTGTTCTTCGTACAGACACGGGCCCCACGGGCTGGTGGCAGCGAACGGGGTCGCAAAACCATGATCCGTGAACACGCGGCCGGCCACATCCTGGGCTTCCACACTGCCACGCCGTGGCACACCAATCATCGTTCCCTTGACCCACAAGAACTCGAGCAGGCGCTCACCTGGGGCTGCGCCGACATCGCGTCGCTCACCGGCACACCGCCGACGCTGGTCCGTCCGCCCTTCTGGAGTTACGACGAACGCACCTTCGCCGCCTATCAACAGCATGGCTTGCAGGTGCTACTGACTGACTTGAGTGCCAATGACGGCAAGGTCTGGGGCATCACCGCCAGCCCCCGCAGGCGCGCCAACCTGGTGCGGCAGCTGTCGGAAACCCGCGAGCGGATCGCCAAGGGTGAGTTGCCGACCGTGGATGGCGTCATCCCGGTGGTGGTGACCTTTCACGACCTCAATCGCTACACGGCCCGGCACATGGAGGAGTACCTGAAGATTCTGCTCGACAGTGCGCAGCAGACACATGTGCCCGTAGACGCCAAGCCCTTCTACGATGATTCGGCGGCGTTGCAGCGTGCGGCCATCACCCGCACGCTGCGCAATGCGGACGAGCCCGCGCGCTTACCGGGGGCGTGGAACTGGATCTGGGGCCACGACACCCATTGAGCCGGCATGCACTTACTCCCGGGACTCGACACCCAGTTCGTCCCACACCGATGCCGCCAGGTGGAAGGTCGCATTGGCTGCCGGAATGCCGCAGTAGATTGCACTCTGCATCAGCACTTCCTTGATCTCGGCGCGGGTGACGCCATTGTTCGCGGCCGCACGCAGGTGCAACTTCAGCTCTTCGTTACGGTTCATGCCGATCAGCATGGCGATGGTCACCAGGCTGCGGGTGTGCCGCGGCAAGCCCGGGCGGGTCCAGATGTCACCCCAGGCATGCCGGGTGATCATTTCCTGAAACTCCGCGTTGAACGCGTTCAGGGTCTCGAGGCTGCGGTCGACATGGGCATCACCCAGCACCGCGCGACGCACTTGCATGCCGTCGGCATAACGTTGTTTCTCGTCCACGGATAATCCCTCAATGACCTGACAGAAAGGTCAGCACACGCTCACTGAACGCACTGCCGGCCTGAACGTTGGACAGGTGCGCGGCATAGAATTCGGCGTACTCCGCGCCCTGCACGCGCTCCTGGATGAAGTGGCCGCCCGAGGGCGGCGTGACCGCATCTTCGGTACCGGCGATCACCAGCAGCGGCACCTTGATCGACGACAGTTGCTCACGGAAATCGGCATCACGGACCGCCGCGCAGTTGGCCGCGTAACCCTGTGGCGAGGTGGCCGCCAGCATGTCAGTGATCTGCTTGGCCGCCGCTGGATGGGCCTGGGAAAAGTCCGGGGTAAACCAGCGGGCAATCGAGGCATCACGCAGGGCGACCATCGCCGCGGGGCCATCGCGCAACACGGTTTCGATGCGCGGGTTCCAGACCGAGGACTCACCAATTTTCGCCGCCGTGTTGCAGACCACCAGCGAGAGCAGGCGCGAACTGGCGTTGATCCCCAGCCACTGACCGATCAGGCCGCCCATGGACAAGCCGCAAAAGTGCGCGCGTTCGATGTGTAAGGCATCCAGCAAGGCCAGCACGTCGCGCCCCAATTGCTCGATGCTGTAGGGGCCCGGTGTGACCAGCGAACGGCCATGGCCACGGGTGTCGAAACGCAACACTCTGAAGTGTTCGGCAAACTCGGGAATCTGCGCGTCCCACATATGCAGGTCGGTGCCCAGGGAGTTGGACAACACCAGTACCGGTGCATGCTCAGGACCGTCGAGCTGGTAGTGCAGTTCGCCATCGGCGAGTGGTACAAATGCCACGGGAATTCTCCTTCAGACAGTCAATGCCAGATGTTCGGCCAACGCACGCTCGACCCAGGTTTTCGCCTGGCCGAGGTAATGCGCAGGGTTCATTAATTGATCGAGTTGCGCCCCGGACAGCTCGGCTGTCACCCGGGGTTCATCCCCCAGTACCGCCCGCAGATGCCGCTGCTCGGCCACGGCGCGCTTACAGCACAGCTCCAGCAGGTGATGCGCTTGCTCGCGTCCGATGCGTTGGGCCAGCACGATACTCACCGCTTCCGCCAGGACCAGCCCTTGGGTCAAGTCGAGGTTCGTGGCCATGCGCTGGGCGTCGACCTCCAGACCTTCGGCCAGCAGCAACGCTTGCTGCAAGGCACCGGACACCAGGCAGCAGATCTCCGGCAGGGTTTCCCACTCGGCATGCCACAACCCCAGGCTGCGCTCATGCTCTTGCGGCATGGCGCTGAACAGGGTCGAGAGCAGGCCGGGCACGCGCGTGGCCGCGCTGATCAGCACCGCAGCGCCCACCGGGTTGCGTTTGTGCGGCATGGTCGAGGATCCGCCCTTGCCCGGAGCCGAAGGCTCGAATACTTCCGCCACTTCGGTCTGCATCAACAGGCTGATGTCGCGACCCAGCTTGCCGAGGCTGCCGGCAATCAATCCCAGGGCAGCGCCGAACTCGACCAGGCGGTCGCGCTGGGTATGCCAGGGTTGTTCCGGCAGGGTCAGTTGCAGCTCCTGCGCCAGCGCCTCGGCAATCGGCATCGCCTGTTCGCCCAAGGCCGCCAGGGTGCCGCTGGCGCCACCGAACTGCAGCACCAACAGCCGCGGCTTGAGGGCTTGCAGCCGTTGCTGGCTACGGGTTACCGCACCCAGCCAGCCGGCGATTTTCATCCCCAGCGTGACCGGCGTCGCATGTTGCAGCCAGGTGCGCCCGGCCAGTGGCGTGGCGATGTGACGTCGGGCCTGGGTCGCCAGCGCGGCGCCGAGGCGTGCCAGATCGGCCTCGATCAGGCACAAGGCGCTGCGCACTTGCAGCACCAGGCCACTGTCCATCACGTCCTGGCTAGTGGCTCCCAGATGCACATACCGCTCAGCGTCCGCGTCATGCACCGCGATCTGCTTGCCCAGTGCCTTGACCAAGGGAATGGCCGAATTGCCTGCGCAGGCAATCGCCTCGCCCAGGGCAGAAAAATCATACAGCCCTGCCCGACAGGCCGCTTCGATAGGAGCAACGACCGAATGCGGAATCAGTCCGACCCGCGCCTCGGCCCGGGCCAATGCGGACTCGAAGTCGAGCATGGCCTGCACCCGCCCCTGATCGCTGAACACTTCACGCATGGTCAGGGCGGTGAAATAGGCGTCGAACAGTTGATTACCCGGTCGTTGCATAGGAGTTCCTTACGCGGCGCGCGCCCGATGCAGGCGCGCACCGACAGCTTAAAGATCGTGGTGCAGGTACGCAGCCTGCTTCGGTAACCGCAAACTGAACAGGAATGCGACCGCCATCATCACCGTCACATACCGCTCCCTCGCCACAACAGCGCATTCACTCAGTAGTCGAAGAACACCGTCTCGGCATCGGTCCCTTGCAGGATCACGTTCCACTGATAAACGCCTGACGCATCCTGCTTCGCCAGCAACGTACCGCGGCGCTCGGCCGGTACGCATTCGAGCAACGGATCCGCGACGTTGGCCGGCTCGCCCTCGAAGTAAATCCGGGTGAGCAGGTGCTTGACCAGGCCACGGGCAAATACCAGTACCACCAGATGCGGCGCCTGGGTACTGCCTTTGAGTCCGGGCACGGTACCCGGCTTGATGGTGGTGAAGCGGAACCGACCATCGGCATCCACCGGCACTCGACCGAAGCCCATGAAGTTCGGATCCAAGGGTTTGTCCTGATCGTCTTCGGGATGGTCATACTTGCCAGCGGCGTTGGCCTGCCAGACCTCCAGCATCGCATCGTTGACGAACTCGCCATTGCCATCGACCACTTGCCCGGTGACCACTACCCGCTCGCCAAGGGTGTGTTCGACGGTCAGGTTTTCACGGTTCAGCCAGGTCAATCCGATGTGGTAGTACGGCCCTACGGTGTGGGACGTCGTTGCAGTCAGCGTCATCTTATTTCTCCATCGGCGTGGCATCGCGGCCGCGCAAAACGATGTCCCAACGATAACCGAGGGCATGGGAAGGGATGGTTTTTTCCAGGTCGAAGCTGGCGATCAAGCGCTCTTTGGCACGGGTGTCGGGTACGCAGTTGTAGATCGGGTCATAGGCCAGCAACGGGTCGCCCGGGAAATACATCTGGGTTACCAGGCGCGTCAGAATGCTCGGCCCGAACAGCGAGAAATGGATATGGGCCGGGCGCCAGGCATTGTGGTGGTTACCCCAGGGGTACGCACCGGGCTTGATCGTCTGGAACTGGTAGGCACCATTGGCGTCGGTGACGGTACGGCCGGTGCCCGTGAAGTTCGGGTCCAGCGGCGCGTCATGCAGGTCACGGGCATGATGATAGCGACCGGCCGCATTGGCCTGCCAGATCTCCACCAGGATCCCCGGTACCGGCAAGCCGTTTTCGTCCAGCACACGACCGTGAATGATAATCCGCTCACCCAGGGGGGCCCCCGCATGCTGAGCCGTCAGGTCGTTGTCCTGCTCATTCACGGACTCGGCACCGATGGTCGGGCCGGTGATTTCCGACAGCGAATGCGGCAAGAATACCAGCGGTTTGGACGGCGAACGCAGGTTCGTCGATTGATACGCCGGATGCAGATACTCCGGCTGGGTGCCCGCTTGCGGGCGACGGTAACCAGGCTTGTCAGTCATGAAGCAGTCCTCGATTCTTATTCGATATTCACAGCGGTGTCAGACCCGTTCGATCGCCAGCGCCAGACCTTGGCCAACGCCGACACACATGGTCGCCAGGCCTTTCTTGCCACCGGTCTTTTCCAACTGGTGCAGTGCCGTCAGCACCAACCGCGCACCACTCATGCCCAACGGATGCCCCAACGCGATCGCGCCACCGTTCGGGTTGACCTGCGCCGCATCATCGGCCAACCCCAACTCACGCAACACCGCCAACCCCTGGCTGGCAAAGGCCTCATTGAGTTCGATCACATCGAAATCACTGACCGCCACACCCAGGCGCTCGACCAGCTTGCGCACCGCCGGTACCGGGCCAATGCCCATGACACGGGGGGCAACACCGGCGCTGGCCATGCCCAGGACTTTCGCCCGGGCGGTCAGGCCGTGCTTCTTCACCGCGTCGCCCGAAGCCAGGATCAGCGCCGCGGCGCCGTCGTTGACGCCCGAAGCATTGCCGGCAGTGACGGTCTTGTCCGGGCCATTGACCGGCTTGAGCTTGCCCAGGGTTTCCAGGGTCGTGTCCGCTCGCGGATGTTCGTCCTGCTCGACCGCACTCTCGCCCTTCTTGTGGGCAATGCGTACCGGGACGATTTCTTCAGCGAAGTAACCCGCTGCTTGCGCGGCAGCCGTGCGTTGTTGGCTGCGCAGGGCAAAGGCGTCCTGATCCGCACGGGAAATCCCATAATCGTCCGCCACATTGTCAGCGGTCTGAGGCATCGCATCGACGCCGTACTGGGCTTTCATCAAGGGATTGATGAAGCGCCAGCCAATGGTGGTGTCTTCCAGTTTCATGTTGCGCGAAAACGCCGCATCCGCCTTGCCCATCACGAATGGGGCGCGGGACATCGACTCGACGCCACCGGCAATCGCCAGTTCCATTTCACCACTGGCAATGGCCCGGAACGCGGTGCCGATCGCGTCCATGCCCGAAGCACACAAGCGGTTGAGGGTGACCCCGGGAATGCTGTGCGGCAAGCCGGCCAACAGCAACGCCATGCGCGCGACGTTGCGGTTGTCTTCGCCGGCCTGGTTGGCACAGCCGAGGAACACCTCATCCACTGCGTTCCAGTCAACGCCTGGATTACGCGCCATCAGGGCCTTGATCGGCACCGCGGCCAGGTCATCGGCGCGGACCGCTGACAAGCCACCGCCAAAACGGCCGATGGGAGTGCGAATCGCGTCGCAGATATACACCTCGCGCATCATGCTTCTCCTGGTGCCTGGCCGTGGGCGGCGGCGGTGCGCGCTTCCAGATCGCGCAGCGCAACCAATTCAATCTCGGTCGGCGCCGCTGTCTGCTCCACCTGCTCGGCAAAACGGATGGCCCAACCGGTGGCTGCGATCACTTGCTCGCGGGTCACGCCCGGGTGCAACGCCGTGACTACGAACTCATGGGTGCCGGCTTCCGGCTCCATGATGCACAGGTCGGTGATGATCCCGACGGGGCCGGCACCGGGTAGCCCTAGGCGCTGGCGTGAATCACCGCCCTCGCCATGACCGACCGAAGTGATGAAATCGAGCTTGTCGACGAACGAACGGGCCGACTGCTTGAGAATGATCAGCACGCTCTTTGCCGAACCGGCGATCTCCGGCGCACCACCCGCACCCGGCAGGCGCACTTTGGGCTGGTGGTAGTCACCGACCACCGTGGTGTTGATGTTACCGAAACGGTCGACCTGGGCCGCGCCGAGGAAACCGACGTCAATGCGCCCGCCCTGCAGCCAGTAGCGAAAGATCTCACCGGTCGGCACCACGGTATCAGCGGTCTCGGCCAGTTCACCGTCACCGATGGACAGCGGCAATACGCTCGGCTTGGCACCGATCGGCCCCGATTCGTAGATCAGCACCACATCCGGCGACGACGTCAGGCGGGCCAGGTTGGCCGCTTTGGAAGGCAGGCCGATGCCGACGAAGCACACCGAACCGTTCTTCAGGCGGCGCGCGGCGGCCACCGTCATCATTTCATTGGTGGAGTAAGTCATTATTGGGCCTCCGAAACACGGGCCAGCTTGGCCTGGAATTCATTGAAATCGGCACTGCCGTGGATGTATTCGTTAATCCACGCGGTGAAGGTTTCGCGGTCGCGGGCGATCGGGTCCCAGGCTTGATAAAAGCGGTTGTCGCGCTCGGTGTAACCGTGAGCGTAGGACGGGTGCGCACCACCAGGCACATGGCAAACCGCGCTCAGGGCCCAGGTCGGCAGTACACAGGCATTCATCGGTGCCTTGAGGTCGTCGACGATCTCTTCGACGGTGACGATGCAGCGCTTGGCCGCCAATGCCGCCTCCTTTTGTACGCCAAGAATGCCCCAGAGCAGAACGTTGCCCCGGCGGTCGGCTTTCTGCGCGTGAATCACCGTCACATCCGGACGCACCGACGGCACTGCCGCCAACACTTCACCGGTGAACGGGCAAGTGACGCTCTTGATCAACGGGTTGACCTTGGGCAGGTCTGAACCGGCGTAAGCCCGCAGTACCGCAAACGGCAGGCCCGAGGCGCCAGCGACGTAGGCATTGGCCAGGTCGGCGTGGCTGTGCTCTTCGATTTCCAGCGGGTGCGGCCACTGCTTCTCGACCGCATCGCGCAGGCGGTGCAGCGAACCCACGCCCGGGTTACCGCCCCAGGAGAAAATCAGCTTGCGAGCGCAACCGGCACCGATCAACTGGTCGTAGACCAGGTCGGGGGTCATCCGCACCAGCGTCAGGTCTTTCTTGCCCTGACGAATGATTTCATGACCCGCTGCGGTCGGAATCAAGTGAGTGAAGCCTTCGAGCGCGACCGTGTCGCCGTCATTCACGAATTGCTTCACTGCGTCGTGCAGCGAAAGGATTGCAGCCATGGGGGTGGACTCCCGAGTATCAGTAAACCGACGTGGAGGACAAGGCGCGATAGGCAGCACCGGATTGCCTGAAGGTTAAGCCGTGAAAAAAACCCAAACAATCCGATAATCGACTAAGTGTTCGTTTATCGAACATATTGTTACCTACCTATCGATCCTCGTGCAGGAACGGACTTGCTGGCGAAACGGCCAGTCCACTCATGAAAAGCCCGGCTCAGGTCGCATCCGTATGGCTGACCATGCCCTTGATCACCACCGCCGTTGTCGCCAGGGCCGCCGGGATCACCAGCGCCGTCAGTACCTGCTCGAAGTTCCAGCCCAGCCCCAGCAAGGTCGCGCCCATCCAGGCGCCGAGAATCGCGCCAAAGCGGCCGATTCCCAGCATCCACGACACCCCCGTGGCCCGGCCTTGGGTCGGGTAGAAGCGCGCCGCCAGTGACGGCATCGCCGATTGCGCGCCGTTGACGCACATCCCCGCCACCAATACCAATGTCGCAAGCACGGTGATGCTGCCCAGGCTTTGCCCAACCGCGTAGGCAAATACCCCGGCCAGCAAATAGAAGATGCCGATGACCTTGTGCGGATTGAACCGGTCCATCGCCCAGCCAACCCCTACCGCACTCAATACCCCGCCGAACTGGAACAACGCACCGATGAACGCCGCCTGCTCCATGCTCGCGCCACTGTCACGCATCAGCGTCGGCAACCAGCTGGTCAGCAAGTACACGATCACCAGCCCCATGAAATAGGTCAGCCATAGCAGCAGCGTACCGACGCTGTATGTGCCGGAGAAAATCACCGCGAACACGTTGCGGGCCCTGACGGTTTTTTGTTCCGGCACGCTGAAGCTCGATGCCTGCGCCACGATGGCCGGGTCAATCGGTGCCAGTGCTTTGCGCACTTTGTCGGTACCGCGATTGCGCACCACCAGATAGCGTGCCGACTCCGGCAACCAGAACAACAGCACCACCGCCAGGATCAACGGCAAAATACCGCCAATCAGTAGCAGGCTGTGCCAGCCGAATGCCGGGATCAACTTTGCGGAAATAAAACCGCCCCCCGCCATGCCCAGGTTGAAACCGCAGAACATGCTGGTCACCAGCAGGGATTTCTTGCGCTCGGGGGTGTATTCCGACAACAGCGTGGTGGCATTCGGCATGCCCGCACCCAGGCCCAGGCCGGTCAGGAAACGCAACACCAGCAATTGCTCGACGTTGCTGCTATAGGCCGACGCCAGGCTGAAGGCACCGAACACCAGCACCGCACCGACCAGTACGACCTTGCGTCCGAAGCGATCCGCCAAGGGTCCGGAACCCAGGGCGCCGAAGACCATGCCGATCAAGGCGGCACTCATCACCGGCCCCAGGCTGGCGCGATCGATGCCCCAGTCCTGGGACAAGGCAGGCGCGATAAAGCCCATGGCCGCCGTGTCCAGGCCATCGAGAAAGACAATCAGGAAGCACAGGATCACCACTCGCCATTGATAGCGCGACAGCGGTTGGGCATTGATAAAGGACTGCACATCGAGGCAGTTACCGACAGCAGACTGAGACTGGCTCATTATTGTTATTCCACGCAAGAAACGCAGGCAGACGCAGGCCGGCAAATGCCAGCCATCGAAAAAAACGGACGGTACCAAGCTCAGTGAGCCGGATGGCGATGCCCTGGTCGAATAGTGCGGAGACAGGCTGGGGACATGCACATGAGGGGAGCCTCTTCATTATTATGGGGTCGTCGTCCGGTGCCAGGCTTGAGTCCCATGACACCGGATGGCGCTGGCGCGACATTAATGAAGCAGGCGAAACAGCGTCAATTGAGCAAACGCGACTCTGTGCGTTTATCGAACAGCTTAAGCAAACAACTGCGCACTCAGCTCACGGCTGGCATTCAGCAAGCCCGGGAGAAAGCGCTGCTCCAGTTCGTTGCGACTGACACGTCCGGCATGCGTGCTCACATTGAGCGCCGCCAGCACCTGGCCGGAGGCATCGTAGACCGGGACGGCAATCGAACGCAGACCTTGCTCCAGCTCCTGGTCGACAATGCACCAGCCCTGCTGGCGAACCTCTTGCAGGCACTCGAGCAAGGCCTCGGGTGTATGCAGGGTACGGCTGGTCTTGGCTTGCAGGTCGGCGTGGTCGAGGTACTCGCGCAGCGACGCGTCATCCAGCGCCGCCAGCAGGATCCGCCCCATGGACGTGCAGTAAGCCGGCAGGCGCCCTCCCACCGACAGGTCGACGGAGATCAGCCTCTGGGTCGTTGCCGAACGGGCAATGTACAAAATGTCATTACCTTCGAGCGTGGCCATGTTGCAGGCCTCATGCAATTGCTCGCTCATGCGGTCCAGATAAGGCTGGGCGGAGACGGCCAATGGGGTCGAGGACAGGTAGGCATGGCCAAGGGTCAGGACCTTGGGCAGCAATGAATAAGTGCGGCCATCGGTGGTGGCATAGCCGAGCTTGATCAGCGTGTGCAGGCAACGACGCACCGCGGCACGGGGAATTTCCGTGCGGTGGCTGATCTGTGCGATGGTCAGGTGCCGCTTGCGCTCCTGGAACGCCTGCACTACCGCCAGGCCACGGGCCAGCGACGTCATGAAGTCAGGATCACCCGTGAACGCCTGGATCCGCTTGGCAGGCGAAGCGACGATCGGCGGCGCGACAGACGCGAAGGAGTTACGCAGTTGATCGTTCATTCAGGTCGTTCCCCAGAGTTCGTCAGCTATTACAGGCTGCCGCAGACCTTGGCACAAGCCACAGGCAGTCAACTTTGGGCGATTATCGAACCATCAGCCGATAATCGCAATCGACCCGGTTACCACTGAACACCTTGGGCAACGTAAGCCAGCACCCCGCTGTCTAGCCGTCCCTGGTCATATCCAGACAGACCGTTTCACCGTTGCACGGAGCTGACAAACGTAACACTAGAGTACAAATATGTCTGACTTGTTAATGACGCCTGAATACAAGCCTGATAAAGACATTACCAACTGCTGACTCATTCAACATCGGCACGAACAAAAAACACTGCATAATCCGAGGCACTTTTAACTTATTGGAGATAGTCATTCGCTGCCTGGCCGCTATAATAGCCAGAGTGGTGAGCTCGTTTTCTTTCAATCAACGAGAAGCAACCACTCGGGTAGCACTGGCTTGACTGCCACTACCCTTGGCAAGCGCCTGGCGCTCATTTCGAATGGGCGGACAATGCGCTGGCAGGAAACAACAAGACTGATGCTACATCAGTGATTCTTCTCTGGTGCTGTGGCCGCCTGCAACAACGATGCTGTCAGCCGCGCGCCGTCATGACTCAAGGATCCTCGTGGACTCCATCATGATGACGCTCGCAATCAACAGCTCCCATGCCGTGCGTTTCACCAGGGTTCATTTCAACTTGAATCAGGTATAACCGTGACGAAAGACGAACTGCGCGCGGAACTTGAGCGCCAGGAACAACGTTACAAGGAAGTTTACGGCGGGGAAGTCACCACCTACGCCGCCCAGCCCGAACCGGAACGCAAACCCTGGCGTAAACGCGCCAGCATTCGTGATCAGGCATTCACCCAGGAATTGCAAAAGATGGAACAGGAACTCAAGGCCGAAGAGCCCTAGTCGCGGCGGCTTGAGACTTTCAGGAGCGGCATCCCTTCAGCCATCAACTGAACGGTTCTTTGCACGATATTCGCCCGCTACAAGCAGGCGATGGCAACCTCATCCCCCCTTCGGATGAGGTGATGGGCGTTGGCGCGACCTTCCTTTCAGATATTTCATACAGCGTTTTTCGCTGCCCGCCGAAGCCGCGCGCTGTCGACCAACTCGGGTTAGGCCCAATGAAATCAATGACTTGGAAAACCTACGACGGCGCTGGGTCTTAAGGTCTTGTTACAAACAAAACCACTGAAGAATGTTACCGATGAGCAGCAAGTGCATTGATTACCCATCTTTTCTGGCATAATCGCGCCCCCTTATGACCGGGTCAGAAAACCTTCATGATCGATTTATTCAGCGGACTGGATGCTTGGGTGCTTGTGAGCCTCTTGCTCGCCCTGGCCTTTGTCCTCGCCTTCGAGTTCATCAACGGCTTTCATGACACCGCTAACGCGGTTGCCACTGTTATCTACACCAAAGCCATGCCGCCCCATCTGGCGGTGTTCTTTTCCGGTGTATTCAACTTTCTTGGCGTGTTGCTGGGTGGTGTCGGCGTGGCGTATGCCATTGTCCATTTGCTGCCGGTAGAACTGTTGATCAATGTGAACACCGGCCACGGGCTGGCGATGGTGTTCTCGTTGCTGGCTGCGGCTATCACCTGGAACCTGGGCACCTGGTACTTCGGTATCCCGGCTTCCAGCTCTCACACCCTGATCGGTTCGATCCTCGGTGTGGGCCTGGCGAACGCCCTGATCAACGACATTCCACTGGTCGACGGTGTCAACTGGCAGAAAGCTATCGATATCGGCGCCTCGCTGGTGGTCTCGCCAATGGCCGGTTTCGCCGTTGCAGCCCTGGTATTGCTTGGCCTCAAGTGGTGGCGTCCGCTGTCCAAGATGCACAAGACGCCGGACCAGCGTCGCAAGATTGACGATAAGAAGCACCCGCCTTTCTGGAACCGCCTGGTCCTGGTGATGTCGGCGATGGCGGTGAGCTTTGTGCACGGCTCCAACGATGGCCAGAAAGGCATCGGCCTGATCATGCTGGTATTGATCGGCATCGTACCGGCGCAGTTCGTACTCAACCTGAACAGCACGACCTACCAGATCGAGCGGACTCGCGACGCCACCTTGCACCTGAACCAGTTCTACCAGCGCAATCACGAAACCCTGGGTGAATTCCTGGCCTTGGGCAAAGGTGTGAAGGATGACCTGCCGGAGAAGTTCCGTTGCAACCCGCAGCAGACCGAACCGACCATCAACGCGCTGCTGGGCACCCTCAAAGGTGTATCCGACTACCATTCGCTGCCGCAGGAAAGCCGCATCGAAGTCCGTCGCTACCTGCTCTGCCTTGACGACACGGCAAAGAAAGTCAGCAAGTTGCCTAGCCTGGACGCCCGTGAAAAGGCCGACCTGGACAAGCTGCGCAAAGACCTGACCGCCACGACCGAATATGCCCCGTTCTGGGTAATCCTGGCCGTCGCCCTCGCTCTTGGCCTGGGTACCATGGTTGGCTGGAAACGCGTGGTACTGACCATCGGCGAGAAGATCGGCAAACAAGGCATGACCTACGCACAGGGCATGTCGGCACAGATCACCGCGGCGTGCATGATCGGCATGGCGAACATCTTCAGCCTGCCGGTATCGACCACCCACGTGTTGTCCTCGGGTGTAGCCGGGACCATGGTCGCGAACAAAAGCGGCCTGCAAGGCGGCACCGTGAAGACCATCCTGCTGGCCTGGATCCTGACCCTTCCAGCGACAGTGGCCCTCTCGGCCGGCCTGTTCTGGCTGGCATCGAAGGTACTGGGCAGCTGATTCACAGCCGCACAAAAAAGGCGCGCCCTCCCCGGAGGCCGCGCCTTTTTTATGGGTGACCGCTTTAGTAGCGCTTTGCTTTGCTTTGCTTTGCTTTGCTTGGCTTGGCTTGGCTTGGCTTTTGATCTTGATCCACCCGCCCCATCGGCAGGCCGAGTGCAGGCGTTCATCAGGGGAATGGCGCGCAGCGCCCCTCGACGCAGTCGAGGACATCGCATGGAGGTCGAGCGAAGCCGACCGGAGGGCGATGCCCCCTGAGGAATGCCGGAGTCGAGGGAACCCCGAGCCTTGGCGAGGGGCCGGACGCTCGGGGCAAAGCGTTTTTTTGCTTACTTTTTTTAGGCGCTTGTAAAAAAAGTGAGTCGCCGTCGGGCGAAACCATAAGTCGCCGTAACCGC
>NZ_FYDL01000012.1:31209-196344 GCF_900187505.1 Pseudomonas sp. Irchel s3h17 | reverse complement strand
TACGGGGCAGTTGGAAGGTATCAACAATCGAATCAAGGTCATCAAGCGGATGGCGTACGGTTATCGGGATAGCGAATTCTTTTTCATGAAGATAAAGAGCGTTTTTCCCGGTAATCCGTGAAGAACCAAAAAAATGCCCCGCACTTGGCTAATGCCGATCAGTTAAGCCAAAGACCAACTGAACATAGAGCCCGTGGCGAGGGAGCTTGCTCCCGCTGGGCTGCATAGCAGCCCCAAAACAGGGCCGCTTCGCGCCCCAGCGGGAGCAAGCTCCCTCGCCACGGGTTTCGTGCTCGGCTTTATTTCTCTTAACTGATCGGCATTACCCGCACGTGGCGGGGCATTTTTTTGTTCGACGATTAAGAATTACAACCCGTCGAGCATCGCCTTGTTGCGTACCGCACCCTTGTCGGCACTGGTGGCCAACAGGGCATAGGCTTTCAGTGCGGTGGTCACTTTACGCGGGCGCACTTCAACCGGTTTCCAGCCTTTCTTGTCCTGCTCGGCACGGCGTGCGGCCAGTTCCTCGTCGCTGACCAACAGGTTGATCGAGCGGTTCGGGATGTCGATCAGTACCTTGTCACCGTCCTGCACCAGGCCGATGGCACCGCCGGCAGCGGCTTCCGGTGACGCGTGGCCGATGGACAGGCCCGAAGTACCGCCAGAGAAACGGCCGTCGGTGAGCAAGGCGCAGGCTTTGCCCAGGCCTTTGGATTTCAGGTACGACGTCGGGTAGAGCATTTCCTGCATGCCCGGGCCGCCTTTCGGGCCTTCGTAGCGAATGATCACGATGTCGCCGGCCTTCACTTCGTCGGCGAGGATGCCGCGCACGGCGCTGTCCTGGCTTTCGAAGATCTTCGCGTTGCCTTCGAACACGTGGATCGACTCGTCGACACCTGCGGTCTTCACCACACAGCCGTCCAGGGCGATGTTGCCGTACAGCACGGCCAGGCCGCCTTCTTGCGAATAGGCGTGCTCGACGCTGCGGATGCAGCCGTTTTCACGGTCGTCGTCCAGGGTTTCCCAGCGGGTCGACTGACTGAACGCGGTCTGGGTCGGGATACCTGCGGGGCCGGCCTTGAAGAAGTGATGCACCGCTTCATCGGTGGTCTGGGTGATGTCCCACTTGGCGATGGCTTCTTCCATGCTGCGGCTGTGCACGGTCGGCAGGTCGGTGTGCAGCAGGCCGCCACGGGCCAGCGAACCGAGGATGCTGAAGATCCCGCCGGCGCGGTGCACGTCTTCCATGTGGTACTTCTGGATGTTCGGCGCGACCTTGCACAGTTGCGGCACGTGACGCGAAAGACGGTCGATGTCCTTCAGGTCGAAGTCGATCTCGGCTTCCTGGGCGGCGGCCAGCAGGTGCAGGATGGTGTTGGTCGAGCCGCCCATGGCGATGTCCAGCGTCATGGCGTTCTCGAATGCCTTGAAGTTGGCGATGTTGCGCGGTAGGACCGACTCGTCGTTTTCGCCGTAGTAGCGCTTGCACAGCTCGACGATGGTACGGCCGGCCTGCAGGAACAACTGCTCGCGATCGCTATGGGTGGCCAGGGTCGAACCGTTGCCCGGCAGGGCCAGGCCCAGCGCTTCGACCAGGCAGTTCATCGAGTTGGCGGTGAACATGCCGGAGCAGGAACCGCAGGTCGGGCAGGCGCTGCGTTCGTATTCAGCGACTTTCTCGTCAGAAGCGCTGGAATCGGCGGCGATGACCATGGCGTCGACCAGGTCCAGGCCGTGGGAGGCGAGCTTGGTTTTACCGGCTTCCATCGGGCCACCGGAGACGAAGATCACCGGGATGTTCAGGCGCAGGGCCGCCATCAGCATGCCGGGGGTGATCTTGTCGCAGTTGGAGATGCAGACAATGGCGTCGGCGCAGTGGGCGTTGACCATGTACTCGACGGAGTCGGCGATGATCTCGCGGCTCGGCAGCGAATAGAGCATGCCGTCATGACCCATGGCGATGCCGTCATCGACCGCGATGGTGTTGAATTCCTTGGCTACGCCGCCAGCACGCTCGATCTCGCGGGCAACCAGCTGGCCCAGGTCCTTGAGGTGGACGTGGCCCGGTACGAATTGGGTGAACGAGTTGGCAATGGCGATGATCGGCTTTTTGAAGTCGTCATCTTTCATCCCCGTGGCGCGCCACAGGGCGCGAGCACCGGCCATGTTGCGACCGTGGGTGGATGTTTTCGAGCGGTAATCAGGCATGGAGCACTCCGGGCGGCAAATCAGGTATCAAATGGGGAGTGAGCTTCTATTGACCTCGGGAACACCCGGAAATGGCCGTGTGTCCGAAAGCTGCCGATGACTGTGCGGGATCGCCGCGCGCCTCAGCCTGAGCTCATAAACCCGCCGGGGGATGACTGGCGATGAATCGTTCGATTCTACACCGCTGGCGTCAGGAAGGAATGCCGGTGAGCGCGTGCGGGCGGCATATACCTTTGTAGGCGCGAGCGCGCACGCGAAAAACGCCAACGATGACGCGTTGTGCCTGATAGATCACGGTGCCAGATGTTTTTTCGCGAGCACGCTCGCTCCTACAGGGGGAACCGACACATCCGGACCCATTGCCACAACGACAACCCTCTTCTTCCAGCTTACCGTTTCTCTTCCGTCACCGAGGAGGACAATGGAATGTCCGATACACCACATGCCCATCACTTACGTGCCGGCCGTTATTCAGAATCCGGCCGCATCTACTTGCTCACGGCCGTCTCCCATCAACGACAACCGATCTTCAATGATTGGCGAATGGGTCGCCTGGTGGTGAGTCAACTCCGAAAAGCTCAAGAAACCGGCGCTGCCGACTCATTGGCCTGGGTAATCATGCCAGATCACCTTCACTGGCTGGTTGAGTTACGCAACGGTGATTTGCCGAAATTAATGCAAGTGACGAAATCTCGCTGTGCACGGCTCATCAATCAACAACGAGGCTGTTATGCACCTGTATGGCAAAAGGGATACTTCGATCGGGCCCTGCGTCGCGAGGATGACCTCAGGGTGATGGCCCGCTACATCATTGCCAATCCCTTGCGAGCAGGACTGGTTACAAGTCTCGGCGACTATCCGCTGTGGGATGCCATCTGGCTCTGAAACATTCCCAGGCAAATACGGCTCGCTGTAGGAGCGAGCTAGCTCGCGAAGAACGTCAACGATAACGCAGCGCTTCTGGAAGCCCGTGTCGCCGATGCGCTTTTCGCGAGCAAACGGAGCGCCGCCCGGCTCGCTCCTACAGTGAATCTAGCCGTCAGCTGTTAGGCAACAACCGGCAGGTAATGCTCTTGATGTAGCGGGTTTCGGCGATCGCCGGGTGTACCGGGTGGTCCGGGCCCTGGCCGCCGCGTTCCAGCAGCTGGATGTTGCGGTCCAGATGGCGGGCGCTGGTCAGCAGGATGTTCTGCAGGTCGTCTTCGGGCAGGTGCATCGAGCACGAAGCACTGACCAGGATGCCGTCCTTGGTGAGCAGGCGCATGGCTTGCTCGTTCAGGCGGCGGTAGGCGCCTTCACCGTTCTTCATGTCTTTCTTGCGTTTGATGAACGCCGGCGGGTCGGCCACGATCACGTCGAAACGTTCTTCGCTGGCTTTCAGTTCCTTGAGGGCTTCGAACACGTCGCCTTCGATGCAGGTCATCTTGTCGGCGAAACCGTTCAGCGCGGCGTTGCGCTCGACGCCGTCGAGGGCGAAGGCCGATGCGTCGACGCAGAACACTTCACTGGCGCCGAACGCGGCAGCTTGCACGCCCCAGCCGCCGATGTAGCTGTACAGGTCCAGTACGCGTTTGCCTTTGGCATACGGTGCCAGGCGCGCGCGGTTCATGCGGTGGTCGTAGAACCAGCCGGTTTTCTGTCCCTGGATGACCGGCGCTTCGAATTTCACGCCGTTCTCTTCCAGGGCCACCCACTCCGGCACCAGGCCGAACACGGTGTCGACGTAGCGCTCGAGGCCTTCTGCGTCGCGTGCCGCGGAGTCATTCTTGAACAGGATGCCGCTCGGCTTGAGCACTTGGGTCAGCGCGGCGATCACGTCTTCTTTATGGGCTTCCATGGTCGCCGAAGCGATCTGTACCACCAGGATGTCGCCGAAACGATCGACTACCAGGCCCGGCAACAGGTCGGAGTCGCCATAGACCAGGCGGTAGAACGGCTTGTCGAACAGGCGGTCACGCAGCGACAGGGCCACGTTAATGCGATGCACCAGCAGCGACTTGTCGAGCGGCAGCTTGATGTCGCGCGACAGCAGGCGCGCGCAGATCAGGTTGTTCGGGCTCATGGCGACGATGCCCAGGGGCTTGCCACCGGCAGCTTCCAGTATCGCTTGATCGCCCGCCTTGAAGCCGTGCAGTGGGGTGGCGGCTACGTCGATTTCGTTGCTGTAGACCCACAGGTGACCGGCGCGCAGGCGACGGTCGGCGTTGGCTTTGAGGCGCAAGCTTGGCAGGGACATAACGTCGCTCCAGGTGAAAAAAAGAGCGGGATTATAGCGCTAGATGGGGGCTTGCAGCGCGGTTGTTTATAGGCGTTGCGTCGGACAGATCGCCCATATGGCGGTTTTTTTCCGCTAGAATCGATCACTTGCCCAGAGTGAGTACTTATGTCCCAAGAGCTATCTTCCGAACAGATCCAGCAGGCCCTGCAAGGCATCAGCGTACCGCCTCAACCGCAAATCATGGTGGATTTGCAGATGGAGCAGTACATGCCCGACCCGGACCTGGAAGTGATCGCGAAGCTGATCTCCCAAGACCCCGGCCTCTCTGGCGCCTTGCTGAAAATCGTCAACTCGCCGTACTTCGGCTTGAGCAACAAGATCGCGTCGATCCAGCGTGCGGTAAACCTGCTGGGCAGCCGTTCGGTGATCAATATGATCAACGCGCAGTCGATCAAGGGCGAGATGAATGACGACACCATCGTCACCCTCAACCGGTTCTGGGACACCGCCCAGGATGTGGCGATGACCAGCCTGAGCCTGGCCAAGCGCATTGGTTCGCAGGCGGTGGACGAAGCCTACGCCCTGGGGCTGTTCCACGATTGCGGCGTGCCGCTGATGCTCAAGCGCTTCCCCAACTACATGTCGGTGCTGGAAGAGGCCTATGCCAGCGCGAGCGCCGAGTGCCGGGTGGTGGACACGGAAAACCGTGCGTTCAACACCAACCACGCCGTGGTCGGCTACTACACCGCGAAGTCCTGGCGCTTGCCGGAGCACGTGACCCACGCCATCGCCAATCATCACAATGCGCTGGCGATCTTCAGCGATGAGACGTCGCGCAACAGCCAGTTGAAGAACCTGCTGGCAATCCTGAAAATGGCTGAGCACATTTGCGCGTCGTACCGGGTACTGGGCAGCCAGGTCGAAGATCATGAGTGGGACAGCATCGGGCATCTGGTGCTCGACTATGTCGGCCTCTCGGACTACGACTTCGAAAACCTCAAGCAGACGATTCGCGAGCTCGGCGCTCACCACTGAGTGTCGGACCTTTCCTGAGCCGAGTACGCCATGCCCGAATTGCCAGAAGTCGAAACCACCCGCCGCGGTATTGCGCCCTACCTTGAAGGCCAGCGTGTCAGCCGCGTGATTGTGCGCGAGCGGCGCTTGCGCTGGCCGATTCCGGAGGACCTCGATGTACGCCTTTCCGGGCAGCGCATCGTGGGGGTGGACCGCCGTGCCAAGTATTTGCTGATCAATGCCGAAGTCGGCACCTTGATCAGCCACTTGGGCATGTCGGGTAATTTGCGCCTGGTGGAGATCGGGCTGCCAGCGGCCAAGCATGAGCATGTGGACATTGAGCTGGAGTCCGGCCTGGCCCTGCGCTACACCGACCCGCGACGTTTTGGCGCGATGCTCTGGAGTCTCGACCCGCTGCATCATGAATTGCTGATTCGCCTCGGCCCCGAGCCGTTGACTGACCTGTTCGACGGTGAGCGGTTGTTTCAGCTGTCGCGGGGACGCTCCATGGCGGTCAAGCCCTTCATCATGGACAACGCCGTGGTGGTAGGGGTTGGCAATATATATGCGACCGAAGCGCTGTTTGCCGCCGGGATCGATCCGCGCCGCGAGGCCAAGGGGATTTCCCGGGCGCGCTACCTGAAGCTGGCGATCGAGATCAAACGCATTCTGGCCGCGGCCATCGAGCGCGGCGGCACCACCTTGCGTGACTTCGTTGGCGGTGACGGCCAGCCGGGCTACTTCCAGCAGGAACTGTTCGTCTACGGCCGGGGCGGGGAAGGCTGCAAGGTGTGCGGGACAGAGCTTCGAGACGTGAAGCTGGGGCAGCGCGCGAGTGTGTTTTGCCCACGGTGCCAGCGCTGACAGCAGGGCGTGATAGCCCGCAAGTGCGCCCTTTCAGGCGCGACAGGGTTCAAGCCTTACCGGTAATTTTCCGGTACTTCACCATCAACTGCTCTTCAGTTTCCGGATGGGCTTCGTCCAGCGGAATGCAATCCACCGGGCAAACCTGCTGGCATTGTGGTTCGTCATAGTGGCCGACGCACTGGGTGCACAGGTTCGGGTCGATCACGTAGATCTCTTCGCCCTGGGAGATGGCGGCGTTCGGGCACTCGGGTTCGCAGACGTCGCAGTTGATGCAATCGTCGGTGATGATCAGGGACATTGTGGGGCTCCTGCCGGGGCTGTCGACCCAGGCATCTGAAAACTAATGCGCACAATTGTGCCGCATTGACGAGCGCAGTGCACGCGGGGGCGATGGAGGGCAAAAAACGTCCGGGCCGGGCGCGGACGTTTTTCGGTCGTTACTTCTTGAAGCGCAGGGTCAGGGCATCGGCCACGATAGGGTGGACGAACTTGGTGATATCGCCGCCCAGGGCTGCAATTTCACGAACCAGCGTCGACGAAATAAACGAATAACGCTCGGAGGGCGTGAGGAACAGGCTTTCGACATCCGGGGCCAACTGGCGGTTCATGTTGGCCAGCTGGAACTCGTATTCGAAGTCCGACACGGCGCGCAAACCACGCAGGAACACGTTGGCATTCTGCTCTTTGGCGAAGTGCGCCAACAGCGTCGAAAAGCCGACGACTTCGACGTTCGGCAGATGCTTGGTGACCTCGCGAGCCAGTTCCACGCGCTGTTCCAGGGGAAACAGCGGGTTTTTCTTCGGGCTGGCGGCGACGGCGATGATCACGTGGTCGAACAGGCGCGAGGCGCGTTCGACCAGATCGCCATGGCCCTTGGTAATAGGGTCGAAGGTACCTGGGTACAACACTCGGTTCATCGCGTCGTCCTGGCGGGAATCCGTTGGGGAGTCGGATGGTATCGCAGCATTCCCGGTCGGCCAAGCCACCTTTGCGGTAAGAAAGCACTATAGACGCTGCGAATAATCGATTTTTTCATGCGTTTTTTAAACGCTCCGCCAGTGCGCTGGCCAATTGTGCGGTCAGCCCATAGACCGACAATTGTGGGTTGGCACCAATACTGGTGGGGAACAGCGAGCCGTCGTGAATCGACAGGTTGCTCAGTTGATGGTGACGGCCAAGGCTGTCGGTGACGGCGTTTTTCGGGTTTTCACCCATGGCGCAGCCGCCCATCACATGGGCGCTGCCCAGGCGGGTGCGGTACAGCTCAAGGCTCAGGCCGTCGATCATGGTGCGGGCTTCGGCCAGGGTTTTCACGTAGCGCGCGTCGGCGTGCATGGGCATGACGGCCTTTGCGCCCCCGGCGAACTGGATCTCGGCCATGCTGTGAAACGCCCGGCGCAGGCCATCCCAGGCATAGTCCGACACCTGGTAGTCGAGCACGGGCGTGTTATCGCCACGCAACTCGACGCTGCCGCCGGTGCTGTCGGGGTGAAAACCGTCGCGCATCAGCGCCAGCATCGCGTGGGTGTGCGGCAACTGGTGCATGTGCTCGGCGCTCTCGGTACCAAAGCCACCGAGCAGGGTCGCCGCCAATGCCGGGTGTAACGGTGGTACTTCCAGCTTGTAGGACATCTTGCCGGTGGTGCCGTCCTGCCATTGGAAATGGTCGGAGTAAATCGATTGCGGCGCGCCGTAGAACGGGTTGATCACGTTATCGAACAGCCCGGCGGACATGTTCACCGGGTGCAGGAAGGTGCGTTTGCCCAGGCGCGCATGTGGGTCTGGCGCCCTGGAGCGCAGGAGCAGCGCCGGGCTGTTGATGCCGCCGCCGGCCAGCACGTAGTGGCGCGCCTTGACGGTGATGGTGCGTCCGGTCGGGGCCACGCAACGCTCGTCCATTGCCACGCACTGCAGGCCGGTGACCTTGTCGTCCTTGATCAGCAGTTGTTCGGCGCGGGCCAGGTAAAGCAGTTCGCCGCCTTTTTCCAGCGTGGCGGGGATGGTGGTGACGATCATCGATTGCTTGGCATTGGTCGGGCAGCCCAGGCCGCAATAGCCCAGATTCCAGCAGCCCCGCACGTTGCGCGGGATCACGTGCCAGCTGTAGCCGAGTTGTTCACAGCCTTTCTTGATCACATCGTTGTTGGCGTTGGGTGGCACCAGCCAGGGGGCGACGCCAAGGCGCTGCTCCATTTTCTCGAACCAGGGCGCCATCTCGGCCGGGCTGTGGCCTTTGACGTCATGCTCTTTGGCCCAGTGTTCCAGGGTCGGCTCGGGGGTGCGAAAGCTCGAGGTCCAGTTGATCAGTGTCGTACCGCCTACCGCGCGCCCCTGGAGGATGGTGATCGCACCGTCCTTGCTCATGCGGCCGATGCCTTCCTGGTAGAGGTTGGTGTAGGCCTGGTCTTCCAGCATCTTGAAGTCGCTGCTGGTCTTGAGCGGGCCTTCTTCAATCAGCAGCACCTTGTAGCCGGCGGCGCTGAGGATTTCGGCGGTGGTACCGCCGCCCGCGCCGCTGCCGATGATGGCAATGTCGGCTTCCAATGTCAGGTCATTGGCCAGTTGCGAGCCATTGTAGGTTTTCCAGCCGCGGGCCATGCCTTCGCGGAACGGGTCGGGTACAGGCATCTGGGACTCTCTTTTTATTTTGAGTAGTGGAGTGAGGCAGACAGCCCCATCACAGGCGAACCACGGTCTTACACGGTGGGTGGGCCGGGATAGCCGCAATGTGCCCATGACTCGGCGCGGCTGTACCAGGCCATCATCACCAGTTGCAGGATCGAGCTGTGGCCCATGCGCAACAGACTCAGGGAGCTATTTTCCCAGCGTTGCAGGAAGTGGCGGATGTCATCGCCGCTGGCGTTCTCCCAGGCACCCCAGATTCCGGTCAAGGGGCCGCGGGTGACGGGCATGGCGAGCACGTCGAACAACTGCTGGGTCAGCTTGAGCATTTCTGGCGATAAATGATTGAGGCTGTCATCCAGCGATTTCAGGGTGCCCTCGAGGGCAGTCGGCATCTTCTCGGGCGCGATGGCGCCGTCGAGCATCACCGGGAGCAGGGCCCGCAGAAACGGCAGGTCGCTGCTGCGCAGTACCGCAAAGCCGCTGGCCGGGGTGCTGGCCGAGCAACCGCTGAGGCTGGCGCCAAGGCCTGCGGTGGCGAGGAAGGCGGTGGCGCCAAGGCTGAACTTGAGCAGGCCGCGCCGTGACAGCGCGGGGGAATCGGACAGACTGGGGTTCATTATTGTTATTACCCGGCAATGGAATGTCAGCGGATGAACAGCTTCTGAATCAGCTTCTGGATGGATTTGCCGTAAGGCGGGTAAATCAGTTTCGCTGCGTTGAAGCGCTGCTTGATCAAGACACCCTTGGCCTTGCTGAAGGTCAGGAAACCTTCATGACCATGGTAGTGGCCCATGCCTGACGCGCCGATACCGCCAAACGGCATGTCGTCCTGGGCCACATGCAGCAGGGTGTCGTTCAGGCACACACCGCCGGAATGGGTGTGCTGGAGGACGCGGTTCTGTGCGGCCTTGTCGTAGCCGAAATAGTAGAGCGCCAGCGGACGCGGCCGTTGGTTGATGTAGGCGAAGGCGTCATCCAGCGTTTTGTAGGGCACGATCGGCAGCACCGGGCCAAAGATCTCGTCCTGCATCACAGTCATGTCGTCGCTGACATTGAGCAGCAGGCTGTGGCCCATGCGCCGCCCCTGGTCCTGCTCGAACATCGGCACCAGCAACGCGCCCTTGCTGGTGGCGTCGCTGAGGTAGCCGTGCAGCCGCGCCAGTTGGCGGTCATTGATGATGGCGGTGTAGTCGGGGTTGTCCGCGAGGGTCGGGTAGAACCCGCGAACCGCCTGGCGATAGGCTTCGACAAAGGAGCCGACCCGTTCTTCAGGCACCAGCACATAGTCGGGCGCGACGCAGGTTTGTCCGGCGTTGAGGGTCTTGCCGAACGCAATGCGCTCGGCGGCGTCCTTGAGCGGTACGTCGTGGGACACGATGGCCGGGGATTTGCCGCCCAGTTCCAGGGTGACGGGTGTCAGGTGTTCGGCCGCGGCCCGCATCACGTGTTTGCCGATGCTGGTGGCCCCGGTAAACAACAGGTGGTCGAACGGCAGGCGGGAGAAGGCGATGCCCATGTCCGCTTCACCCAGGACCACGCACACCAGGTCTTCGGGGAACACTTTGGCCAGCAAGGTCTTGAGCAGGGCGCCTGTGGCGGGCGTGGACTCGCTGAGCTTGAGCATCACCCGGTTGCCGGCCGACAGGGCGCCGACCAGCGGCCCGATGGCCAGGTACAGCGGATAGTTCCACGGCACGATGATCCCGATCACCCCCAGTGGCTGATAGACCACCTTGGCCTTGGCCGGCTGAAACGCGGCGCCGACCTTGCGCGGGGAGGCTTTCATCCAGCCCTTGAGGTGTTTGCTGGCGTAGTGGATGCAGTGCAGGCTCGGCATCAGTTCGGCGAGCAGGGTTTCATCCGCGCTGCGGTTGCTGAAATCCTGGCTGATGGCGTCGATCAGGGCCTGGCGCTCGTCACTCAACAGGTCACGCAGAGCCTTGAGCCACTGCTGGCGCTGCGCCGCGGGCGGCATCGGGTTGGCCGCGTATGCCTGACGCTGGGCGGTAAACAGGTCGTTAAGCTCGTTCAAGGCCTGCTGGGCGTTTTGCAGGTAGGCAATGTCGGCGGTCATGGTGGCTCCGATTATTGTTAGACTGGAGAAGTTTTTAGAGTCTATGCTCTAAAAAGTCAAATGATTACCTCGGGAAGCGATGATTTATCCGTCGACGGATAGGTCGTAAGATGCCCATCAACGCACTCTGGATTAAAGCCCAAGCCATGGCCCCACGGATAAAAACCAGCGAGCGCATCGTGCAGAACAGCCTTGAGCTGTTCAATCAGCAGGGCGAACGCAGCGTCAGCACCAACCATATTGCCGCGCACATGGAGATTTCTCCGGGCAACCTGTACTACCACTTCCCCAACAAGCAGGCGATCATCGCCGTGTTGTTCAGTGAGTACGAGGCGTTGGTCGAAAGCTTTCTGCGTCCGCCCCAGGGCCGTGCGGCCACGGTTGCGGACAAGCGCTTCTATTTGCAGGCGTTGCTGGCGGCCATGTGGCGGTACCGGTTCCTGCACCGGGACCTGGAGCACCTGCTCGACAACGATGCCGAGCTGGCGGCCCGCTACCGGCGCTTTTCCCAGCGCTGCCTGATCCAGGGCACGGCGATCTACGCAGGCTTTGTCGAGGCCGGGATCCTGCGCATGGACAAGGTGCAGATCGAATCCCTGACGCTCAATGCCTGGATCATCCTGACCTCCTGGGTGCGCTTCCTGTGCACGACCCGGGAAAACTCCAGCCACCTGAGCGAGCAAGCCATCAAGCGTGGCGTTTATCAGGTCCTGGTGCTGGAAGCCGGGTTTGTCACCGAGCAGGCGCGCGAAGAGGTGAGTGCTTTATTCGAGGAGTTTTACGTGCCATTGGCCCAGGCCCTCGAAGAAGTGCAGTAGCATCGAACTCAGACTTACTCACAGGAGCCTGCCATGTCCATCGCGCAACTGATCAGCCCTACTGCCCTGGAACAGAAAAAAGACCAGGCCGGGCTGGTGATACTGGATTGTCGTTTTGCCCTCGAAGATCCGGATTACGGCCAGCGCAGCTATGCCGAAGGGCATATCGCCGGTGCCGTGTTCGCCGATCTGGAGCGCGACCTCAGTGGCCCGGTGATCAAGGGCGTGACCGGCCGCCACCCGTTGCCTGCGGCGCAGTCGCTGATCGAGCGCCTGCAAGCCTGGGGCATCAGCAATGACAGTGAAGTGGTGCTGTATGACGACGGCCCCGGTGCCTTTGCCGCGCGGGCCTGGTGGTTGTTGGCATGGTTGGGCAAGCGCGACGGCGTGTTCATCCTGGATGGCGGCCTCAAGGCCTGGCACATCGCGGGCCTGCCGCTGAGCCTGGATGCGCCGACCAGGATCCGCGGGACCTTCCACGGCACGCCGGACCCGAGCTTGCTGCTCAGTGCCGAGAAACTGCAACAGCGCCTCGGGCAACCGTCCATGACCTTGCTCGATGCCCGTGGGTTGCCGCGCTTTCGTGGTGAGGTCGAGCCCATCGACCCGGTTGCCGGGCACATCCCCGGGGCTCAATGTGCGGCGTTCACCGACAACCTCGGCGCGGATGGGCGCTTCCTGCCTGCCGACCAACTCAAGCAGCGCTTTGCCGAAAAGCTCGGTGACCGCTCGCCCACCGAATTGGTGGCGTACTGCGGTTCCGGGGTGACGGCCTGCCACAATCTGTTCGCCTTGTGCCTGGCCGGCTATCCGCTGGGGGCACTGTATGCCGGTTCGTGGAGCGAGTGGATCACGGACCCCGCGCGCGCGATTGCCACCGGCGACTGAGACGTCAGACCGGCCACTGTCCGAGGTCGATTCAGTTTCGGCCAGGGGCCGGTAGCCAGAAACGGATCGGCTCGCCCGGATTAGCCTTGTCCGCGAGCCGATTGAACCAGCCAATCGGGAATGCGCCGCTCCAGGTAGTAACCGGGAGTGTGCAGCGAGCCGTCGACAAAACCGACATGCCCACCCTTGGCCTGCAGTTCAAATTGCGTGCAGGCCGACAGTTCGCTGGACACCGGCAAGCTGTAGGGAAAGACAAACGGATCGTCAGCCGCCTGGATAATCAACGTCGGCGTGCGGATTTCACCGAGGAAATAGCGGCTGGAGGCACGGCGGTAGTAGTCGTGCGCGTCTTCGAAGCCATGCAGCGGCGCGGTGACCCGGCCATCGAAATCCCAGAAGGTGCGCATGTTGTCCAGCGAGCCCAGTTGGGCCAGCGTCGCCAGGCCCTCGTGACGGCCGTCGAGGAGGAACTGCCGCTCTTTGATCTTGATGTAGGCCAGCATCTCGCGCATGAAGTGCGCCTGGTAGACCTTGGAAAAACCCTGGCCGATACGGTCGGCGCACTGGTCCAGGCGAAACGGCACCGAGACCGCCACGGCGCCCTGCAACTGGCTGTCACTGCCGGTTTCGCCCAGGTGCTTGAGCAGCACGTTGCCCCCCAGTGAATAGCCAACCGCGTACAGCGGCGCTAACGGGCGTGTCGCGCGCAGGTGATTGATCGCCGCCGCGAGGTCTTCGCTGACGCCGGAGTGATAGCTGCGTGGCAACCGGTTCGGTTCGCCCGAACAGCCGCGCCAGTTCAGCGCGACGCTGGCCCAGCCCCGGGCGGACAAGGCTTTTTGCAGGCCGGCGACGTAGGGTGAGTTCGACGATCCGGTCAAGCCGTGCAGCACCAGCACCAAGGGCGTTTCAGCGCTGTGCGGTCCATGCCAGTCGAGATCGAGGAAATCGCCGTCATCCAGCCACAGGCGTTCGCGTTGTCGGTCCAGGTGCGTGGTTTTACGCCACAGCGGCCCCCACAAGGTTTGCAGGTGCGGGTTGCCGAGGCCGAAGGCGGGGGTGAAGCAGTTTGGCGGTGTAGGCACGGTTGTACTCGATGCAGCGGTGCGAAACCTGTGCGCACCGGTTTCAAGCCGGTCGGTTAACCGGCGATCTCTGCCAGACGATGCCACAACGCGTAGTAGACCCGCCCGGATTTTTGCTCGCGGTGCAGGCGCCAGGCTCCCGGCAGGCCGAGGGTCGAAGGTGCGTTTTCGCTTTCCGTGTAGATCCACGCATCGTCGGCCAGCCATTGCCGCTCTTCCAGCAGGGTGCAGACGGCGGGCAGCAGGTTCTGGTTGAACGGCGGGTCCAGGAATACCAGGTCGTAGGCGCTGGCCGGCTGGGTTTCCAGGTAACGCAGGGCGTCGGCGGTTTGCACCTGGCCGACGGTGCAGCGCAGGGTGCCCAAATGCTCCTTCAGGCTGGAAACCGCCAGGCTGCTGGCATCCAGTGCCTGGCCCATGGCTGCGCCACGGGACAGGGCTTCGAGAAACAGCGCGCCGCTGCCGGCGAACGGGTCAAGCACCTTGGCCCCGGCTACGTAGGGCGCGAGCCAGTTGAACAGGGTTTCGCGCACGCGGTCCGGCGTCGGGCGCAAGCCCGGGGCGTCCGGGAAGCTCAGGCGACGGCTACGCCATTCGCCACCGATGATGCGCAATTGGTTCACGCCGTTGTGGACGTTGTGAGTGGGTTTCTTGGGACGCGATGGACTGGCCATTAATGCTCCGGAACCCCGAGCGGCTGCTCGGAAGGTTTGTCAGTAGGGGCCGGTAACGGCTTTTGCGGCACGGTAGGGCCAACGGTGACGATGACCATTTTATCCATGCTCAGGTGTTTATTCATGGCGGCGGTGACCTGTTCGACGGTCAGGTCCTGCGACTGCTGCATGAAATCCTCAAGGTAGGTCAGCGGCAAGTCATAGAAACCCATGGCGCCCAGTTGGCCGACGATATCGGCATTGCTGGCGGTGGACAGTGGGAAGCTGCCGGCCAGTTCACGCTTGGCATCGTCGAGCTCTTTCGGGGTCGGACCGGTTTTAAGATAGTCGGTCATGACGTCCTGTACCAGCTTGAGCGTGCCCTCGCTCATTTCAGCGCGGGTTTGCAGGTTGATCATGAACGGACCCCGGGCCTGCATCGGCGAGAAGCCTGAGTAGACGCCATAGGTCAGGCCGCGTTTTTCACGGACTTCGCTCATCAGCCGGGTGCCGAAACCACCGCCCCCCAGAATCTGGTTACCCATGGAGACGGCCGCGTAGTCCGGATCGTCACGGTCGATACCCAATTGGGCAAGCATCAGGTTGGTCTGCTTGGACGGAAACTCGACGCGGCTGGTGCCGGGCTTGGGCTCCACTGGCTGTTCGATCTTGGCCAGCGCAGGGCCTTTGGGCAGGGCGACGGAGACCTGGGCGGCAATCGCTTCGGCCTCGCTGCGCGACAGGTCGCCGACCAGCGCGATCACCACGTTGCCCGCCGCATAGGCCTTGGCGTGGAAGGCCTTGAGTTGCGCCAGGGTGATGTGTGGAATGCTCAGCGCATTGCCGTCGCTGGAGTGGGCATACGGATGCTGGCCATACAGGCGGCGCATCAGTTCCAGGCTCGCCACTTTCGCCGAGTTCTGCTTCTGGTATTCGAAGCCCGCGAGCATCTGGTTCTTGATCCGTGCCAGCGAGTCGGCCGGGAACGTCGGGCTGCCCACCACTTCAGCGAACAGCTTGAGGGCGGGTTCGCGTTTGTCTACCGCGCTCAGGCTGCGCAGCGAGGCAACGGCCATGTCCTTGTAGGCACCATTGCCAAAGTCGGCACCCAGGCCTTCGAAACCCTCGGCGATCTGGCTGACATCCTTGCCGGCGACGCCTTCGTTGAGCATCGCGTTGGTCAGCATCGCCAGCCCTGGCTTGTCGGCGTCCTGGCTGCTGCCGGCGGCGAAAATCAGGCGCATGTCGAACATTGGCAGTTCGGGTGCGGCCACGAACAGCACTTTTGCGCCTTCAGCGGTTGTCCAGGTCTGAACGTCCAGCGTGCGATGGCTCGGCGCCTTGCCGTTGAGTTCGGCCAGCGATTGCAGTTTCTGGCTGGACTTGGCCTTGTCGAAGGCTTCGCTGGCCAGGGACTCATCGGTCCTGGAGAAATAGAAGGCGGCAGAGCCGATCAGGGCGACGGCGATCAGGCCGATCAGCGCCCGGCGCGGTGGTTTACGCTCACTCATGAGTCGTCTCCTGTGGCAGAACATGGGCGACGCTGAGACGTTCGCGGGTGAAGTAGAGTCGGGCAGCCTTCTGGATGTCTTGCGGGGTCACGCTTTCCAGTTCGGCGAGTTCGTTGTCCATCAGTTTCCAGGACAGGCCGACGGTTTCCAGTTGGCCGATGGCGGTGGCCTGGCTGGTAATCGAGTCTCGCTCGTAGACCAGGCCGGCAATCACTTGGGCCCGCACGCGCTCCAGCTCTTCAGCGGACGGCTGCGTGGTCTTGAGCTGCTCCAGCAGTTTCCACAGGCCGGCTTCAGCCTGGGCCATGGTTTTGTGTTTCTGGGTGTTGGGGGTTGCCGACAGGGTGAAGAGGCTGTCGCCGCGGGTATAGGCGTCATAGCTCGACGAGCCACCCGACACCAGTTCTTCGCCGCGTTCCAGTTGGGTCGGGATGCGCCCACTGTAGCCGCCATCCAGCAGGGCCGCGATCAGTCGCAGGGCGTTCACCGAGCGTTTGTCTTCGGTGGTGGCGATGCTTGGCACGTTGAAGCCCAGCATCAGGGCCGGCAGTTGGGTCTGCACTTTCAGGGTAATCAAGCGTTCGCCGGGCTCGGCCAGCTCTCGCGGAATCTTGGCCGGTGGCACGTCGCGCTTGGCGATCGGCCCGAAGTAGCGCTGTGCCAGGGTTTTGACTTCGTCCGGGGTCACGTCGCCGACCACCACCAGTGTGGCGTTGTTCGGTGCGTACCAGGATTCATACCAGTGGCGCAGCTCTTCAACCTTCATGCGGTCCAGGTCGGCCATCCAGCCGATGGTCGGCGTGTGGTAGCCGCTGGCCGGGAAGGCCATGGCCTTGAAGCGCTCGAAGGCCTTGGACATCGGCTTGTCGTCGGTGCGCAGGCGACGTTCTTCCTTGATCACTTCGATTTCGCGGCTGAACTCATCGGCCGGCAAGCGCAGGGTGGCCATGCGGTCGGCCTCCAGTTCAAACGCCACGCCCAGGCGATCGCGGGCCAGCACCTGGTAGTACGCTGTGTAGTCATCGCTGGTGAAGGCGTTTTCTTCGGCGCCCAGGTCGCGCAGGATCAACGATGCTTCGCCGGGGCCGACTTTCTCGCTGCCCTTGAACATCATGTGTTCCAGTGCGTGGGACAAGCCGGTCTGGCCGGGGGTTTCGTAGCTGGAGCCGACCTTGTACCAGACCTGGGAAACCACCACCGGGGCGCGATGGTCTTCGCGCACGACGACCTTGAGGCCGTTGTCGAGGGTGAATTCGTGGGTCGGTTGAGGGTCGGCAGCCAAAGCCGAAAGGGGCAGACAAACTGTGCTGAGCAGCAGGCCTGCGGCGCGGCGGGCTAGAGCATTCATTCGTTTTTAAACCTGTTGGGCTGCCCGCTTGGTCTTAGCGTCGGCGGGCGAGGAGGTGCTAGGATACTGATCCGATTTAACGGCGGCCACGCCTATCAGGCCTTTGATCGGTCGGTAGGTTGTATGGGTTTACGGAAGAAGCTTTGGGTTTATCAGCTAAACTCTGCGTTTTCGCCGACGATGCCGCTGCAGTCCTTCGTGTTAGTCGACCTTTGAGGTGCCGTTGGGCACTTCGACAAAATGTTGCGCGTGAACAAGCTGGGTCAAACGCAGTCTGTTCTGCATCGAATATTCAATTGCCGAGGCGCCACATTGGCGCGTCGCTACCGTGAGATAGCCGTCCTCCATGTTTGGTTCCAACGACGACAAGAAGAACCCAGCTGCGGCTGGCGAAAAGAAAAGCCTGTTCGGATGGCTGCGCAAAAAGCCGCAGGAACCCGTCGTCGAACAGCCACAGGCGCTTCCCGAGGTTGCGCCCGAGCCGGTTGTCAACGCCGCGCCGGTTGCCGAAGCACCGGCTCCCGTGGTGGTACAGGCGGTCGAGCCGGTACTGCAGCCGGTCGTCGAACCGCAGCCTGAGGTGGTGATCGAACTGCCGCCTGTCGCCGAAGTCGCGCATAAGCCATGGTTGACCCTGCCCGTACCGGAAGAGCCGGTTGCGTTGGTCGAAGACGAGCAGGCGCCCCATATCACGCCACCGATTCCTGCACCGACCGTGGTCCAGCAAGCCGTAGAGCTGTTGGTGGGCGAGCCGAAGCCGCTGGTCGAACCGACGCTCGAGCCGCTGGAAGTTGAAGAGCCTGACCTGCCACAGCCGATCATCGCCGCGTTTGTGGCGCCAGAGCCTGTGCCAGCCCCGGTTCCAGCTCCAATCCCGGTTGTAACCCCAGCCCCGATCACTGCCGTGCCAACTCCGGTCCCAGTGACCGCGCCAGCCCCGATCGCCGCCGAGCCTGCACCAATGCCGGTTGCAGCGGTCGCCGCAGAACAGGAAGCGCCTCAACCTGCGCGCACTGAAGAGGCCAAGGCCGGCTTTTTTGCCCGCCTCAAGCAAGGTTTGTCAAAAACCAGCGCCAGCATTGGCGAGGGCATGGCCAGCCTGTTCCTGGGCAAGAAGATCATCGATGACGAGCTGCTCGAAGACATCGAAACCCGCCTGCTGACCGCTGACGTGGGGGTCGAGGCGACCTCGGTGATCATCCAGCGCCTGACCCAGAAGGTTGCGCGCAAGGAACTGGCCGATGCCGATGCCCTGTACAAATCCCTCCAGGCCGAGCTGGCTGAGATGCTCAAGCCGGTCGAGCAGCCGCTGAAGATCGTGGCGCAGAACAAGCCGTTCGTGATTCTGGTGGTTGGCGTCAATGGCGCCGGCAAGACTACTACCATCGGCAAACTGGCGAAGAAGCTGCAGCTCGAAGGCAAGAAAGTCATGCTCGCGGCAGGTGACACCTTCCGTGCCGCGGCGGTCGAGCAGTTGCAGGTCTGGGGCGAGCGCAACAAGATCCCGGTGATCGCCCAGCACACAGGCGCCGACTCGGCTTCGGTGATCTTCGATGCCGTGCAGGCCGCCAAGGCTCGCAACATCGATGTCTTGATCGCCGACACCGCCGGTCGCCTGCACACCAAAGACAACCTGATGGAAGAGCTGAAGAAGGTTCGCCGGGTGATCGCCAAGCTCGACGCCGACGCGCCGCACGAGGTGCTGCTGGTGCTCGACGCCGGTACCGGTCAGAACGCCATCAACCAGGCCAAGCAATTCAACCAGACGGTCGAGCTGACGGGCCTGGCCCTGACCAAGCTCGATGGCACGGCCAAAGGTGGGGTGATTTTCGCCCTGGCCAAGCAGTTTGGCCTGCCGATTCGCTACATCGGTGTCGGTGAAGGCATCGACGATTTGCGTACTTTTGAAGCAGAACCCTTTGTCCAGGCACTGTTTGCCGAGCGGGAGCGTTCATGATTCGTTTCGAACAGGTCGGTAAGCGCTACCCGAACGGTCACGTCGGCTTGCATGAGCTGAGCTTTCGAGTCCGTCGTGGCGAGTTTTTGTTTGTGACCGGTCACTCCGGGGCCGGTAAAAGTACCCTGTTGCGGCTGTTGCTGGCCATGGAACGCCCAACCTCAGGCAAGCTGCTGCTGGCCGGGCAGGACCTGTCGACCATCAGCAACGCGCAGATCCCGTTCCTGCGTCGGCAGATCGGCGTGGTGTTCCAGAACCACCAGTTGCTGTTCGACCGCACGGTGTTCAACAACGTCGCCTTGCCGTTGCAGATCCTGGGCTTGTCCAAGGCGGAGATCGTCAAGCGCGTGGACTCGGCCCTGGAGCGTGTGGCGTTGTCGGACAAGACCGACCTGTACCCGGGTGACCTGTCTACCGGTCAGCAACAGCGTGTCGGCATCGCCCGTGCCATCGTCCATCGCCCGGCCCTGCTGCTGGCGGACGAACCGACCGGTAACCTCGATCCGCGGCTGGCGGCGGAAATCATGGGTGTCTTTGAAGACATCAATCGTCTGGGCACCAGTGTGCTGATCGCCAGTCACGACCTGGCGCTGATTGCCCGCATGCGTCATCGCATGCTGACCTTGCAACGTGGCCGATTGATCGGCGATGGGGAGGCCGCGGTATGAGTGCTACCCGCAGTCCGAAGGTTTCCGAGCGAGTGGCCCCGAAGGCCGCCGATCCGCAACCGCAAAAGAATAACCGTGACGAAGACGATGGCCCGGATTTCAAGACCTTGCTGCATGCCTGGATTGAAAGCCATCGCGCCAGTCTGCTCGACAGCCTGCGCCGCCTGGGCAAGCAGCCGATTGGCAGCTTCTTCACCTGCCTGGTGATGGCGGTTGCCCTGAGTTTGCCGATGGGTCTGTCACTTTTGCTGAATAATGTCGAGCGTCTGGGTGGCTCCTGGCAGCGTGCGGCGCAGATTTCGCTGTACCTGCAACTCGACGCCAGCGCCAGCGAAGGCGAGCAACTGCGCGAGCAGATCAATGCCCTGCCGGGCGTGGCCGAGGCCGAGTACATCAGTCGCGAACAGGCGCTGGAAGAATTCCAGCAGCAGTCGGGACTGGGTGAAGCGCTCAAGGAATTGCCGGAAAACCCGCTGCCTGGCGTGGTGCTGGTGACGCCGAAGGAGGTCGACAAAGCGGCGCTTGAAGCATTAAGACAAAGACTTTCCGAGATGCCAAAGGTACAACAGGCGCAACTTGATCTAGTCTGGGTCGAGCGTTTGGCGGCGATACTCAAGCTGGGCGAGCGGTTTGTCTTCGGTCTGACCGTGTTGCTGGTTTCTGCATTACTTTTGGTGATAGGCAATACCATTCGTCTTCATATTGAAAACCGCCGCACCGAGATAGAAGTGATTAAACTGGTCGGCGGCACTGACAGCTATGTGCGCAGGCCTTTTCTGTACATGGGGGCGCTGTATGGCTTCGGCGCGGGGTTCCTTTCCTGGGGTGTCCTGGCATTCGGCCTCAACTGGCTGAATGACGCGGTCACAGGGTTGGCTGGCCTGTACGGCAGTAATTTCGCACTGGCCGGGGTGCCGGCAGCCGATGGTCTGTCTCTCTTGCTAGGTGCGGTGTTGTTGGGGTATATCGGTGCGTGGATTGCGGTGGCACGCCATTTGAGAGAGCTTGCCCCGAAGTAGTGTCTTTTTGCTTGTATGTCCTTTCAGCGTGTAGGGGAACTTGTCCTTCGGTTTCCGGTCAATTTTCGCAGTGCTGAACTGCACGAGTTATGTGAGTCGGAGGTTTTTTCGTATGACCACTTCTTTGCAACCTGCTTATGCTCTGGTCCCAGGCGCGAACCTGGAGGCTTATGTGCACACGGTGAACAGCATTCCATTGCTGACACCAGAGCAGGAGCGTGAACTGGCCGAGAGTCTCTACTATGAGCAGGATTTGGGGGCGGCTCGGCAGATGGTGCTCGCCCACCTGCGTTTTGTTGTACATATTGCCCGCAGCTATTCCGGCTACGGCCTGGCCCAGGCTGACCTGATCCAGGAAGGCAACGTTGGCCTGATGAAAGCGGTCAAGCGCTTCAACCCCGAGATGGGTGTGCGCCTGGTGTCTTTTGCCGTGCACTGGATCAAGGCGGAGATCCACGAATTCATCCTGCGCAACTGGCGCATCGTGAAAGTCGCCACCACCAAGGCTCAGCGCAAACTGTTCTTCAACCTGCGCAGCCAGAAAAAACGCCTGGCATGGCTGAACAACGATGAAGTCCATCGCGTGGCTGAAAGCCTCGGCGTGGAGCCGCGGGAAGTGCGCGAGATGGAAAGCCGGCTGACCGGTCACGACATGGCGTTTGACCCGGCTGCCGAAGCGGATGACGACAGTGCATTCCAGTCGCCGGCCAACTATCTGGAAGACCACCGGTACGACCCGGCGCGTCAACTGGAAGATGCCGACTGGAGCGACAACTCCTCCAGCAACCTGCATGAGGCGCTGGACGTGCTGGACGACCGCAGCCGCGACATTCTCTACCAGCGCTGGCTGGCAGAAGAGAAAGCCACGCTGCATGACCTGGCGCAGAAGTACAACGTCTCGGCCGAGCGTATCCGTCAGCTTGAAAAGAGCGCGATGAACAAGCTCAAGCTGTCGATTGCCGCGTAACGTTCTTGCTGGCAATAAAAAACGCCCTGATCACTGATCGGGGCGTTTTCGTTTGTGGTGCCTGATCGTAATCGGCAGAAAGGACTTATTGAGACCACGGCGCCCGGCGCGAATCGTTGAGCCCCAGCAGGTAACTGTCCCCGCCCAGTTGACTCATCTGCCGCCGAATCCAGCCGGCACGGCGTGCGACATAACTGCTTGGATGGCTGGCGCTCCAGACCCGTGGGTTGGGCAGTACCGCAGCCAGCAGGCTGGCTTGCTGGCGGTTCAGTGAGCGGGCACTGATGCCAAAGTGATGCCGTGCGGCCGCTTCGGCGCCAAACACGCCCTCATCCCATTCCACGCTGTTGAGGTACACCTCGAGAATCCGCTGCTTGGGCCAGAAGATTTCGATCAGCGCGGTAAACCAGGCTTCCAGGCCCTTGCGCAGCCAGCTGCGACCCGACCACAGGAACAGGTTCTTGGACACTTGCTGGCTCAGGGTGCTGGCGCCGCGGATCGAACCGCCGCGTTCGTTGTGGGCAAAGGCGGCCTGGATGGCGCCAAAGTCAAAGCCCCAGTGCTCGGGAAACTTCTGGTCTTCGCCGGCCATGACCGCGACCTTCAGGTCGTCGGAGATGTTGTCCCACGGCTCCCAGTCACGTTGCAGGTCAATGGGCTCGCCATCGAACCAGGATTCGATCTTGCGCTCGACCATCAGCGTGGTTCCCGGTGGCGGGACAAAACGGAACACCAGCACCAGCAACACGCTGCCGCCCACGAACCAGAGCAGGACTTTCGCGAAGCGTTGGAGAAATATACGCAGCATAGATGATGGCTTGGCCGAACCCGTCGAGCCGGCCATTATACAGACCCTGCCCAATGAATCTGACTGGAGTTCCTCATGCTGCGTGGCTTTTTGATGCTGGCCGCTTTCTTCGGTTTTACCGGCGTCGCCCTGGGCGCATTTGCCGCCCATGGCCTCAAGGGCCGCCTGAGCAGCGAGTACCTGGCGATCTTTCATACCGGCGTCACCTACCAACTGGTACACACCCTGGCGTTGCTGGGTGTCGCACTGCTGGCCACGCAGATTCCCGGACGGTTGATCACGTGGGCGGGCGTCTCGTTTGCCCTCGGAATCCTGTTGTTTTCCGGCAGCCTGTACCTGCTGACGCTTACGGGTGTCGGCAAGCTGGGCATCGTCACGCCCTTCGGCGGCCTGGCCTTCCTGGCTGGCTGGGTTTGCCTGGGGCTTGCCGCCTGGCGCCTGGGCTGACTTGCGGGTCCATTTCAAGACGAATGGCTTGGGTCGGCCTGACTGATCGGGCTAGAATGCTGGCCCCTAAAAATGATGGCGGCATCCGGCATGCGCATTCAGTTGAACGGCGAATCCCTTGAACTGCCCGACGGTGAAACCGTTGCGGCCCTGCTGACCCGTCTGGACCTGACCGGACGCCGGGTGGCGGTCGAACTCAACCTGGATATCGTCCCGCGCAGTCAGCATGCAGACACCGCGTTGAACGACGGCGACAACGTCGAAGTGGTGCACGCCATCGGCGGCGGCTAGCCGCCAAACACTGTGAAAACTGCTGCGCTCGGAAATACTGCGTTAAAAACAGGCTCGGAATGCTCATTTACAACCCGTAAACTCCGCTTCCTCGCCTGTTTTTGCCTTGTCTTTCCTTCGCTCGCGACGTTTTCACAGCGTTTGGTTTATAAGGAATTCTGCAAGTACCTCACCCCTATAGAGGATTTCCCATGAGCATCGTTCGCAGCGACAAGCCTTTCGTCCTGGCCGGTCGTACTTACCAGTCGCGTTTGCTGGTCGGTACCGGCAAGTACCGTGACATGGAAGAAACCCGCCAGGCCATCGAAGCCTCGGGTGCCGAGATCGTCACCTTCGCCGTGCGCCGCACCAACCTTGGCCAGATCGAGGGCGAGCCGAACCTGCTCGAAGTGCTGTCGCCGGATCGCTACACCTTCCTGCCGAACACCGCCGGTTGCTACGACGCCATCGAAGCCGTGCGCACCTGCCGCCTGGCCCGTGAGCTGCTCGATGGCCATAACCTGGTGAAGCTGGAAGTGCTGGCTGACCAGAAAACCCTGTTTCCCAACGTGATCGAAACCCTCAAGGCCGCCGAAACGCTGGTCAAGGAAGGTTTCGACGTGATGGTTTACACCAGTGATGATCCGATCATCGCCCGTCAATTGGCGGAAATCGGCTGTATCGCGGTGATGCCGCTGGCCGGTCTGATCGGCTCCGGTCTGGGGATCTGCAACCCGTACAACCTGCAGATCATCCTGGAAGAAGCCAAGATTCCGGTGCTGGTGGATGCTGGTGTCGGTACTGCTTCCGACGCCACCATCGCCATGGAACTGGGTTGTGATGCCGTGCTGATGAACTCGGCCATTGCCCACGCCCAGCAGCCGGTCATGATGGCGCAAGCCATGAAACACGCCATTGTGGCAGGTCGCCTGGCCTACCTCGCCGGGCGTATGCCGAAAAAACTCTATGCCAGCGCCTCCTCGCCGCTGGATGGTCTGATCAAGTAAGAGCCATTGATGACTGAATCGAACGACACGCCAATCCAGACGGAAGAAGGCGAAGAGCGCCAACACCGCCGTATCAAGAGTTTCGTGATGCGCGCCGGGCGCATGACCGAAGGCCAGCAAAAAGGCCTGGAGCAGGGCACGCCGCTGTTCGTCCTGCCACTGGCCGATGCGCCGGTGGATTTTGACCAGGTGTTCGGTCGCTCGGCACCGCGCTCGCTGGAAATCGGCTTCGGCATGGGCCATTCGCTGCTGGAAATGGCTGCGGCTTCGCCGGACCAGGACTTCATTGGCGTTGAAGTACACCGTCCGGGTGTCGGTGCGCTGCTCAATGGCGTACTGACACAAGGCCTGACCAACCTGCGGGTCTACGATTGCGATGCGATCGAAGTGCTCAACCGTTGCGTGGCCGACAACAGCCTGGACCGCCTGATGCTGTTTTTCCCGGACCCGTGGCACAAGAGCCGTCACCACAAGCGTCGTATCGTTCAGGCGTCGTTCGCTGAGCTGGTGCGCAGCAAGTTGAAGGTTGGCGGTGTGCTGCACATGGCCACTGACTGGGAACCGTACGCCGAGTACATGCTGGAAGTGATGAGCGTCGCGCCGGGGTATCGCAACCTGGCCGAAGACGGCAAGTGCGTACCGCGCCCGGCCGAGCGCCCGATCACCAAGTTCGAACGCCGTGGCGAACGTCTTGGGCATGGCGTGTGGGATTTGAAGTTCGAGAAGCAGTCGTAGGAGCGAGCTTACTCGCGAAAAACTACAAAGCAGCGCGGGGCTTCAGATGCCCCGCGTTTTCGTTAACAATCATCGCGAGCAAGCTCGCTCCTACAGTGGATTTGTATAGGGCGCAGGGTCAGCGGCGGTCAGCGACCACGCCAATCAACACCAGCACCACCAGCAATACCGGTGCCAGGCTGTAGTTGTTGAATTGACTCAAACCCTTGACGATCAAGGGCGTGGCGTAGATCAGGGCCGCACCGCTGCCGATCACGCACAGCAGGGCCATCATCGGCACGCGCAAGGCGCCCGCGATGTTGCCCAGGCGTTGCTCGACCCAGCCTTTGAAGTCCGCGCCAAACAGCACCAGCAAACACCCCACCAATGCCAGAGCGATTTCTGACAGATTTCCGCGACTCCAGCGAGACACGGTGGCGAGCAGGTCGAGTACCAAATCCATTCGATTTCCTTATGTCAGAAAGTTCTGCAACAAGTCATTGAGGAACAGTTGTCCGCGCATCGTCGCCGCCAGACGTGACGGTTCGACCTGCAACAAGCCACTTTGTTCGGCCTCTCGCCGGCCTTCGGCAAGGCTTTCCAGGGTCAGCCCGGTGCGCTCCGGATACAGTCGCGCCTCCACGCCCTCGGTCAGGCGCAGGGCGTTCATCAGGAACTCGAACGGCAACTCGTCATTGGTCAGGGCTTTCTCGCCCGCCTGGAAGCTCTTGGCCGGGTTGAGGTAGTCCTTGGGCAGGCGAGTCTTCCAGGTGCGCACGATGCGCCCGTCCGGATGGCTGAGCTTGCCGTGGGCGCCGGCGCCAATACCGATGAAGTCGCCGAAACTCCAGTAGTTGAGGTTATGCCGCGCGGCGCGACCGGGTTGGGCGTAGGCCGAGACTTCGTACTGCGCATAACCGTGTTCGGCCAACAGCGCCTGGCCAGCCTCCTGAATGTCCCACAGGGTGTCGTCTTCCGGCAGGGTCGGCGGCTGGTTCCAGAACACCGTGTTCGGCTCCAGTGTCAGCTGATACCAGGACAGGTGGGTCGGGTTCAGGGCGATGGCCTGGCGCAGGTCGCCCAGGGCGTCCTCCAGGGACTGGTCGGGCAAGCCGTGCATCAAGTCCAGGTTGAAGTTGTCGAACCCGGCCTGACGGGCCATGCCGGCGGCACGTACCGCTTCATCGCCGTTGTGGATTCGTCCCAGGGCCTTGAGTTTCTCTTGCTGAAAACTCTGGATACCGATCGACAAGCGATTGATGCCCAGCGCCCGATAGGCGACGAACTTCTCTTGTTCGAAGGTGCCCGGGTTGGCCTCCAGAGTGATTTCGATGTCGCTGGCGAACGGGATGCGTTGCTCCACGCCTTTGAGCAACCGGCCCAACGCCTGGGCACTGAACAGGCTAGGCGTGCCGCCACCGAAGAAAATCGAGCTCAGTTCGCGGCCATAGACGGCATGCAGGTCCTGGTCGAGGTCGGCCAGCAGGGCGTCGACATACTCTTCTTCCGGCAGCACTACGCTTGCGGTGTGGGAGTTGAAGTCGCAATAAGGGCATTTGCGTACGCACCACGGGATGTGGATGTACAGCGCCAGGGGCGGCAGTGTTGGCAGCGCGGCCCGAGACGAGGGGGCGGCGCCGCCGAAGATCAGCGGCGACGCGGTGGGGTCGTGGGTCATTTCAGGCTCAGGCGTTGGCGCAGCAATTCCATTGCGCGGGCGCGGTGGCTGAGCTGGTTCTTCTCGGTCGGGCCCAGTTCGGCGCTGGAGCAGTCGCGCTCCGGTACCCAGAACAGCGGGTCGTAGCCAAAACCGTGTTCGCCGCTGGCCTGGGTCAGGATGCGCCCGTGCCACAGGCCTTCGCAGAGAATCGGCAGCGGGTCATCGGCGTGACGCACCAGCGCCAGCACACAGACGAACTGCGCGCCGCGCTCGGCTTCAGGCACGTCCTTGAGCGCATCGAGCAGCTTGGCATTGTTGGCCGCATCGCCCTGGCCGTCGGCATAGCGCGCCGAGTAGATGCCCGGCGCACCGCCGAGAAAGTCCACCGCCAGCCCCGAATCGTCGGCCAGCGCCGGCAAGCCGGAAATACGTGCCGCGTTACGGGCCTTGAGGATGGCATTCTCGACGAACGACAGGCCGGTCTCTTCAGGTTCGACGCTGCTGAATTCGCCGATCGAGCGCAGGTGCACCGAGTCGCCGAGCATGGCCTGGAGTTCCTTGAGTTTGCCGGCGTTGTGGCTGGCCAGTACGAGTTGCGTGAAGTTGATCATTGGCCAGGGAAGAGCTCTTGGTTGAAATTGATAGTGTTGATTTTGTCACCGGTCTGCACCTTGATATCGAAGGTGCGGGTTTCCTGCTGGTCCACCGGGTACTGCGCGATGTAGTAGACCGCGCCTTGTTCGGTGATCTGCTTGAAGTTCAGCGTCACGCTTTGGCTGGTCAGGTCTTTCACGGTGCCGGTGACGCTGGCGAGCATCGGCTTGCCGTCCTTGATCACCGAGACGTTGATCACGCCCTGGTTCTTGCTGCGGATCAGTTCGGCGCCTTTGGCGATGTCGGGTGTCAGGTAGGTGGAGTTGAAGGTGTTGTAGTGCACCGTCACGTCACCGAAGGTTTCCTGGCGCTCGCCTTTGATGACGTCGGCTGCCATGGCGCTGACGCTCAGGCAGGCTGTAACTAGAAAAAGAGCTAGACGACCCATGATCGTTCTCCTCGAAATGTCCGGATTAAACCGCTACCTGGTGATCCTGCAGGCCAGGACTGCTGACGCGGTAGATGCCAATCTCACCTAATAGATTAGGCCATAGCTTACTGGCCCACCCGTGGCGGTGTTGTTGATCGACGGCAAGCCGATCGATGACGCGGGCTTCCCGTTCGCGACACAGCGCTTCAAAGTCTTCGAACGTGCAGAAGTGGATGTTCGGCGTGTTGTACCAGGTGTACGGCAAAAACTCCGAAACCGGCATCCGGCCCTTGCTCGCCAGATACCAGCGGCAGCGCCAGTGACCGAAGTTGGGAAAGGTGATGATGCACTGGCGTCCGACCCGCAGCATTTCGTCGAGGATCTTGTCCGGGTAATGCACGGCTTGCAGGGCCTGGGTCATGACCACGATGTCGAAACTGTTGCTGGCAAAGTTGCCCAGGCCCTTGTCCAGGTCCTGTTCGATGACGTTGATGCCCTTGGCGATGCACTCGGCAATGTTGTCCGGGTCGTTTTCCAGGCCGTAGCCGGTGACTTGCTTGTGGTCGCGCAGCCAGGTCAGCAGCTCGCCATCACCGCAACCGAGGTCGAGCACGCGGCTGCCGGCGGGGATCCATTCCTGGATGATTTCCAGATCAGCTCTCATGGCTTTCTCACACCGTAATTCGGTTCATGTAGTTACTGAACGCCTGCAAGTAGCGCGGGATCGGAATCAGGAAGGCGTCGTGGCCTTGCGGAGCATCGATCTCCAGGTAGCAAACGTCTTTCCTGGCGGCCATCAGAGCGTCCACCAGTTCCCGCGAGCGGGCCGGGGAGAAGCGCCAGTCGGTGGTGAAGGACATCACGCAGAAGCTGGCCTTGGCCCCGGCGAAGGTTTTCGCCAGGTTATCGTCGAAGTTCGCCGCCGGATCGAAGTAATCCAGCGCCTTGGTCATCAGCAGGTAGGTGTTGGCGTCGAAACGCCCGGAGAACTCTTCGCCCTGATAACGCAGGTAGCTTTCGACCTGGAACTCGACACTGTGAAAGTCGTAGTTGAGCTTTTCACTCTTGAGGCCACGGCCGAATTTCTCGCCCATGGAGTCGTCGGACAGGTAGGTGATATGCCCGACCATCCGCGCCAGCATCAAGCCGCGCTTGGGGATCACTCCGGCTTCCTGGAAGGAACCACCGTGGAATTCGGGGTCCGTAAGGATCGCCTGGCGCGCCACTTCGTTGAAGGCGATGTTTTGCGCCGACAATTTGGGGGCCGAGGCAATCGCCAGGCAATGGCGGATGCGATCGGGGTAGGTGATGCTCCATTGCATCGCCTGCATGCCGCCCAGGCTGCCACCGATGACGGCCGCCCATTGCGTGATGCCGATGCGGTCCGCCAGGCGCGCCTGGCTGTGGACCCAGTCTTCCACGGTCAGCACCGGGAAGTCGGCACCGAATGGCTTGCCGGTGTCCGGGTTGACGCTGCTCGGGCCGGTGGAGCCGTTGCAGCCGCCAAGGTTGTTCAGGCTGACAACGAAGAACTTGTTGGTGTCGATCGGCTTGCCGGGGCCTATGCAGCTGTCCCACCAACCGGGCTTGCGGTCGTCAGGGCTGTGGAAGCCCGCGGCGTGATGATGGCCGGACAGGGCGTGACAGATCAGCACGGCGTTGTTCGCCGTAGCGTTCAGCGTGCCGTAGGTTTCATAGATCAGGTCATAGGCTGGCAAGGAGCGGCCGCAGGCAAGGGCCAGGGGCTCGCTGAAGTGAGCCACCTGGGGCGTCACCAGGCCAACGGAATCGGCGGGAAAGGCAGTTGGCATCGACCCTGCTCTCGTTGAAATGAGGCGTAAGTCTAAAGACCGCTGTGGCCAGCGGCAAGCAAAGGCCGGGCCTGATTTTTTCTCGGTGTACCTGTGGCGAGGGAGCTTGCTCCCGCTGGGGTGCAAAGCGCCCCCAACAAAGCTAATGCGGTCATTCAGAATGAACTCGGCGATAGTTTTTAGGGCTGCTGCGCAACCCAGCGGGAGCAAGCTCCCTCGCCACATTGAGGTCAGGTCGGGCGCACCAGCCCCGGTAAATCCGGCAGCTTTTTGGGGGCATGGATGCGCACCCGTTTCTGCCGGTTCAGCTCCCCGCTGATCAAGCTGACCTGGCTCTTGGATACCCCAAACGCCTTGGCCAGGAAGGCCATCAGGTAGGCGTTGGCCTTGCCTTCGACCGGCGGGGCGGTGAGGCGGATCTTCAGGCGATCACCATGCAGCCCGGCGAAATCATCGCTACGGGCCGCAGGTTGCAAGTGACACTCAAGGATCAGGTCATCGCCGTCCCAGCGAAAATAACTCATCAGATCAGCCCGAGCAGCCCCTGTGGCATGAGGGCATAGTATGCAAGGCGTGGGATCAGCCAGCTTTGCAGCAACTGGATCACGATAAACGCGAAGATCGGCGAGATGTCGAGGCCGCCCAGGTTCGGCACGAGACGGCGGAACGGGGCGAGTACCGGTTCAGTAATCTGCGCGACCAGCTCTGCGCCAGGATTGTGGCTCCCCGGGGCGACCCAGGACAGAATCACACTGATGATCATCGCGTAGAACAGAATGTTCAAAAACAGCGAGAAAATGGCGATCAGTGCCCAAGGCACCAAAAACAGCCAGTCGATCTGGAAGCCTTTGAGCAGCAGGATGACCGCTATCAGCACCATCTGCACGATCAGCGCGAGAACAAGTGACGACATGTCGAGCCCGAACATGCTCGGGATTACCCGGCGCAGTGGCTTGAGCAGCGGTTGAGTGGCTTTCACGGCGAACTGGCAGAGCGGGTTGTAAAAATTCGCCCGAACCAATTGCAGGATGAAGCGCAACATCACGATCAACAGGTACAGGCTGCCCAAGGTTTTAATTACGAAAATGGCAGCATCATTGAGTCCGAGCATTATTGATTCCTTTGTAAGAGCTGATTAGCGACCCAGTTGTTCGGCCATCTCGGCCGAGCGGTGTGCCGCAGCACCCAGTGCGCTTTCGACCAGGGCTTCGAAGCCGCCGGCCTGGAAGGTCTTGATCGCCGCTTCCGTGGTGCCCGCAGGCGAAGTCACGCGACGGCGCAGTTCGGCGGCGTCGACGTCACTGGCAACCGCCATGTGGGCGGCGCCCAGTGCGGTCTGCAAGGTCAGTCGGGCGGCGGTTTCCCGTGGCAGGCCGAGTTTCTCGCCGGCCGCGGTCATGGCTTCGATCAGCAGGAAGAAATACGCCGGGCCGCTGCCGGATACGGCGGTGACAGCGTCCAGTTGCTGCTCTTCGTCGAGCCACAAGGCGATGCCGACAGCCGACAGCAGCTCTTCGGCTTGCTGGCGTTGCTCGGCGCTCACTTCGCCGGTGGCGTACAAGCCGCTTACGCCCTGACGCAACAGCGCCGGGGTGTTGGGCATGCATCGCACGATCGGCTGGGCGCCGAGCCAGCGGGTCATGCTGGCGCAGGTGATCCCGGCCGCAATCGACACCACCAGCTGGTTCGGCGCAAGGCTTGGGCGCAAGGCTTCACACACGGCTTTCATGGCCTGGGGCTTGACCGCCAGCACCACCACGTCAGCACCCTGGATGGCATCAGCGTTGTCGGCAAATACGTCGATGCCGTGCTCGGCGTTCACCCGTGCACGGGTTTCGGCGCCGGGATCGCTGGCGCGGATCCGGGCGGCATCCAGACCTTTGGCGCGCAGGCCGCCAATCAGGCTGGCGGCCATGTTGCCGGCACCAATAAAGGCAATACGAGTCTTGCTCATGACAGGTCCTTATAGAGAGGTGAGTCAGCCACGGTCATGGCTGGCCATAATCGCGGGCACCAAACAGGGCCGTACCGATGCGGACCCAGGTAGCGCCCTGGGCAATGGCCGACTCCAGGTCGTGGCTCATGCCCATGGACAGTGTATCGAGTGGCAGATTGAGGCGTTCTTGCAGGCTTGTGTTCAGTTCGCGAACGGCGGCAAAGGCTGCGTCCTGCTCGGCGCGAGCGTCGGTTGGCTCCGGGATCGCCATCAAGCCGCGCAATCTCAGGCGAGGCAGGGCGCTGATGGCGCTGGCCAGCTCGGGCAAGTCGGCGGGGGTGCAGCCGGACTTGCTGGCCTCGCCGCTGACGTTGACCTGAATACAGATGTTCAGGGGCGGCAGGTCGGCAGGACGTTGTTCGGACAGGCGTTGTGCAATTTTCAAGCGATCCACGGAATGCACCCAAGCGAAGTTCTCGGCGATAGCGCGCGTCTTGTTCGATTGAATGGGGCCGATGAAGTGCCAGGACAAGGGCAGGTCAGTCAAATCCTGCTGCTTGCTTAGGGCTTCCTGCAGATAATTCTCGCCAAAGTCCCGCACGCCGGCGGCGAAGGCTTCGCGCACCGCCTCGCTGGGCTTGGTCTTGCTGACGGCCAGCAGCCGGACACTCTGTTCGACGCGGTGCGCGGCCTGTTCCGCCGCGCGGATGCGCGCAGCTACCTGTGAAATATTGTCTGCTATCGTGGACATTCAAGGGACGCCGGCAGTCTGAGGTTCGCGGCATTCTACTGGAATTGAGGAGTTCAATGGATATCACGGAACTGCTGGCGTTCACAGCCAGGCAGGGCGCATCGGACTTGCACCTGTCGACCGGGTTGCCTCCGATGATCCGGGTGGATGGCGATGTGCGGCGCATCAACCTGCCGGCTCAGGATGCAAGGCAGGTCAATGAACTGATCCGCGCCATCATGAGTCAACAGCAGCAGGCCGAGTTCGAGCAGGTGCTGGAGATCGACTTTGCCTTTGAGGCATTGGGTGTGGCGCGTTTTCGGGTCAATGCCTTCCATCAGCATCGCGGGCCCGGTGCGGTATTTCGCAGCATTCCGGCAAAAGTGCCGAGCCTGGACGAGCTTGGCATGGGGGATGTGTTTCGCCGTATTGCCGAGCTGCCACGGGGACTGGTGCTGGTCACCGGGCCTACGGGGTCCGGCAAGTCGACCACCCTGGCCGCGATGATCGATCACCTGAACAGTCACCGGCATCAGCACATCCTGACCATCGAGGACCCGATCGAATTCGTCCACGAGCCGCGCAAATGCCTGATCAATCAGCGTGAGGTCCATCGTGATACCCGCAGTTTCAGTGCGGCGCTGCGCTCAGCCCTGCGTGAAGACCCGGACGTGATCCTGGTGGGCGAGATGCGTGACCCGGAAACCATTCGCCTGGCGCTCACGGCTGCCGAAACCGGACACCTGGTGTTTGGCACGCTGCACACCACCTCGGCCGCCAAGACCATCGACCGGGTCGTGGATGTGTTTCCGGGCGCGGAGAAGGCCGTGGTCCGCTCGATGCTCGCCGAGTCGTTGCAGGCGGTGATTTCCCAGGCGCTGATCAAGAAGGTCGGGGGTGGCCGGGTGGCGGCTCATGAAATCATGCTCGGCACCTCGGCGATCCGTAACCTGATCCGCGAAGACAAGGTGGCGCAGATGTACTCGTCGATTCAGACCAGCGGATCGCTTGGGATGCAGACCCTGGACATGGCCCTGAAGTCGCTGGTGAACAAAGGCCTGATCAGCCGCGAGCATGCGCGGGAGAAGGCGCGGTCACCGGAAGGTTTTTGAGAGGGGCAAACCAGTGGCGAGGGAGCTTGCTCCCGCTCGAGTGCGCAGCGCTCGCAGGTTTTTGGGGCCGCCTCGCGACCCAGCGGGAGCAAGCTCCCTCGCCACAATGATCTTGCTTTAAATCAGCGCTGGGCGATGCGCATGGTGTTCGGCTCTTTCGGCAGAACCCGCTTGGCAACCACGTAGTGGCTGTTCCAGTACGGTTTGTTCAAGGTGTCGATGGACACCGACTTGCCGCGACGTGGCGCGTGGATGAAGCGATCGTTGCCCAGGTAGATGGCAACGTGGTTCACCCGGCGGCTCTTGAGCTTGAAGAAAATCAGGTCGCCAGGTTTCAGGTCCTTGCGCTCGACTTTCAACCCGTGGCCGCTGGCCATGGCGTTGGAGGTGCGTGGCAGATCGATCGCGGCGACGTCATTGAAGGCGTATTTCACCAGGCCGCTGCAATCAAAGCCTTTACTTGGGCTGCTGCCGCCCCAACGATAAGGCGTACCGAGCACGTTCACCGCGCGGCTCAATACATCGCTGCTCTGCTTGGGCGCCATGGGCGGAACCAGCGAGCTGTTGGCCTTGCTCAGTTGAGTCGGGCTTTTTACCGAGTGTTTGTTTTTGCTGGTAGCGGCAGAAACATGAGATTTAGGGGTGTAACCATTAACGTTCGGAAGACGTTGCTCACGATTGGTGGCGTGGGCGGCCAGTGGCAGTAATAGGCAAATGGTTAGCCATGTCTTGAAAAATGGACGCATTAGGCAGGGCTCGTATAAGTTAGCGCGCAACTTTATAACAGCTTTTTTGTCCGTTCCGAGGCCGCTGGTCGATTCAATCTGGCGGTCAAACGCGGTAAAGACGCGGCAAACTGACGCAATTGTCGGACAGAAGTCAGGTGTTACAAGGCCTGGACGGAAGTGACGGTAGCATTTGCCATACGTCGGGCGCCTGTAAAAAAGTCACAAAGAATTCAAGAATATTTATCTATCGCGTGGTTCGAGGTCTTTATGAACACCTATCAACAGCCTGCAATGCATCAAGATACGCACAGCAAGGTCATCGGTTACCTGCTGTGGATTTTCGGCTTCACCGGCGCTCACCGCTTCTATTACGGCAAGCCCGTGACCGGGACGATCTGGTTTTTCACCTTTGGCTTGCTGGGGATTGGCTGGCTGATCGACCTGTTCCTGATCCCGGCCATGGACCGCGAAGCGGATCTGCGTTTTACCGCAGGGCCGATTGAATACAACGTTGCCTGGATCCTGCTGACATTTCTCGGCGTGTTCGGCTTGCACCGGATGTATCAGGGGAAATGGATCAGCGGATTGCTGTACCTGTTGACGGGTGGTTTGTTCTTGATTGGGGTGTTGTACGACTTCTGGACGTTGAATGACCAGGTCTCGATCCGCAACGCGCAGAGTCGCTAAGCAGGTGGAGTAGGAGCGAGCACGCTCGCTCCTACACTTTGCCCCTCAAGCCTGGTGGCTGATCCGGCCGTCCACCAGGGTGTAGCGCACCACGCCCGGCAGGCTATGGCCGATAAACGGGCAGTTTTCACCCTTCGACAGCCAGTTCTCGCCCGCCACGGTAGACGCGGCAGGATCAAACACCACCAGGTCCGCCTGAGCACCCACCGTCAGCTTGCCCGCGGGCAGGCGCAGGGCCTCGGCCGGACCGGCGCTCAAGCGGGCGAGCAGGGTCGGCAGGTCGAGCAAGCCGTCTTCCACCAGGGTCAAGGCCAGTGGCAACAGCAACTCAACACTGCTGATGCCTGGCTCGGTCGCACCGAACGGCGCCAGCTTGGCATCGCGCTCGTGGGGTTGGTGATGGCTGGAAATCGCTTGCACCACCCCGGACTTCACTGCGGCACGCAGGCCATCGCGGTCAGCGCGGGTACGCAGCGGCGGTTGCACGTGATACAGGCTGTTGAAGTCGATCAGCGCCTCATCGGTGAGGATCAACTGATACAGCGCCACGTCGGCCGTCACCTTCAATCCCCGGGCCTGCGCCTGGGCAATCAGGGCCACGCCGCGAGCGCTGGTGAGCTGGCTGAAGTGCGCACGCACCCCGGTCTGCTCCACCAGCAACAGGTCACGGGCCAGGGCCACGGTCTCAGCGGTTTCGGGAATCCCCGGCAAACCGAGGAAGCTCGCCGTCGGGCCTTCGTGAGCCAGGCCACCTTCGGCCAGGTCATGATCCTGAGAGTGGAAGATCACCGTCAGGTCGAAGGTTGCCGCGTAATCCAGCGCCCGGCACAGGGTGCGGGTGTTGCGGAAACTGTCCAGGCCGTTGCCGAACGCCACGCAGCCGGCATCGCGCAGGGCAATCAGTTCTGCAAGCTGTTCGCCGTCCAGGCCTTTGCTCAGTGCGCCAATCGGGAACACCTTGGCGTTGCCGGCCTCGCGGGCGCGGTCGAGGATCAGTTCGGCCACGGCCGAGGTGTCCAGCACTGGCTTGGTCCGTGGTGGGCAGCACAGGCTGGTGACCCCGCCAGCCGCCGCGGCTCGGGTTTCACTGGCAATCGTGCCTTTGCGGCTGTAGCCCGGTTCGCACAGGGCGACGTTCAGGTCGACCAGGCCGGGGGCAACCACCAGGCCTTGAGCCTCGATGGTTTGAGCGGCGACGAAACCGGCTGGCGCGGCGCCAATGGCGACGATCTTGCAGGCTTCGACGTGGATATCGGTGACTTGATCCAGGCCACTGCTTGGATCGATGACGCGGGCGCCGAGAATGCTGAGCTTCACTGGGCGTTCTCCTGCTCGAATTGGCGCTGGGCAGTTTGCCCGCTCATGGCCATGGACAACACGGCCATACGAATGGCGATCCCGTAGGTCACCTGATTGAGAATCACCGAGTGCGGACCGTCGGCCACCGCTGATTCAATCTCCACCCCGCGGTTGATCGGCCCCGGGTGCATGACGATGGCATCCGGCTTGGCGCCGGCCAGGCGTGCAGTGGTCAGGCCGAACAGGCGGTAGAACTCGCCTTCGCTCGGCAACAGGCCACCGGTCATGCGTTCACGCTGCAGGCGCAGCATGATCACCACGTCGACGTCTTTCAGGCCTTCGGTCATGTCGGTGTAGACCTTCACGCCGTATTGCTCGATGCCGATCGGCAGCAGGGTTTTCGGCGCGATCACGCGGATGTCAGGGCAGCCGAGGGTTTTCAGGGCCAGCATGTTCGAACGGGCAACCCGCGAGTGCAGGATGTCGCCGACGATGGCCACCGAGAGGTTTTCGAAGCTGCCTTTGTGCCGACGAATGGTGAGCATGTCGAGCATGCCCTGGGTCGGGTGGGCGTGACGGCCGTCACCACCGTTGATGATCGCCACTTGCGGGCAGACATGCTCGGCGATGAAGTGCGCGGCGCCGGAGTCGCCGTGTCGCACGACGAACATGTCGGCGGCCATGGCTTCCAGGTTGCGCAGGGTGTCGAGGAGGGTTTCGCCCTTGCTCGCCGACGAGGTCGACACGTTCAGGGTGATCACGTCCGCCGACAGCCGCTGGGCCGCCAGTTCGAAGGTGGTGCGGGTGCGGGTGGAGTTTTCGAAGAACACGTTGCATACGGTCTTGCCGCGCAGCAACGGGACCTTCTTCACCGCCCGGGCGCCGACTTCAAGGAACGAGTCGGCGGTGTCGAGGATTTCCGTCAACAGCTCACGGCGTAGGCCGTCGAGCGAGAGGAAGTGGCGCAGCTGGCCCTGATCATTGAGCTGCAGCGGGCGCTTGGTGTCTGGAGGCGTCATCGCAATGGACTCTTTAAAAGGGCGAATTAAAGGGCGAGGTCTTGCAGTTCAAGCTTGAGTTCCGGTCCCGACAGCTTGACCCGCTCATGGGGGGCCAGGGTCAGCGTGGCGCCGACAACATCCGGGCTGATGGGCAGTTCACCGGCGTCCAGGTCCAGCAGGCAGACCAGGGTGACGCTGGCCGGGCGGCCGTAATCGAAGAGTTCGTTCAGGGCGGCGCGGATGGTCCGGCCGCTCATCAGCACGTCATCGATCAGCACCAGGTGCTGGCCCTCGATCTCGAACGGCAGCTCGGACGGGCGCACTTGCGGGTGCAGGCCATTCTGGCTGAAGTCGTCACGGTAGAAGGAAACATCCAGGGTGCCCAATGGCGAATCGCTGCCAAGCGCTTCGAGCAAGGCTTGAGCGACCCACACGCCGCCGGTGCGAATACCGATGTAGCGCGGTTCGCTGATGCTGCGATGTTCAAGGTGGGCCTTGAGGTCGATCGCCATCTGGCTGATCAGTTCGGCGGGATTGGGCAGGCTCATGGTTGCTCCTTCTTGGACCCGGGCCGGTACAGGCTGAATGTGGCCCGGGTTGTAGCTAAGAGAGACGCTTGTCGCGGCTCTTCAGGATTCGAACAATGCGGTGTTTTCGTCGAGCCAGCCTTGCAGCAGCAGCGCGGCGGCGATGGCGTCGACGGGGTTGTCGCGGTAGCTGCCTTTTTGTCCGCCGCGCACCAGGCGTTGGCCCTTGGCTTCGAAGGTGGTCAGGCGTTCATCGTGGGTATAAAAGGGCAGGTTGTAGCGGCCATTGAGGCGGCGGGCGAACTTCTCGGCGCGTGCGCACATGTCGCTGGGCGTACCGTCCATGTTCAGCGGCAGGCCGACCACCACGGCGTCGGGTTTCCATTCCTTGATCAGGGCTTCGACCTGATTCCAGTCCGGAATGCCGTTCTGTGCCTTCAAGGTGCACAGCTCGCGGGCCTGGCCGGTAATCACCTGGCCGACGGCAACGCCGATCTGCTTGGTGCCGTAGTCAAAACCGAGGATCAGACGCAGGGCCATCAGGCGTGTCCCGCCTGGCTGATCAGCAGGCTGAGGTTGATGCCCAGGTGCTTGGCCGCCGCTTCCAGGCGCAGTTCGCTGCTGGTATTGAACAGGATGTCGGCATCGAACGGGCAGGTCAGCCAGGCATTGTCGGCCAGCTCGGCCTCCAGTTGGCCGGCTTCCCAGCCTGCGTAGCCGAGGACGATCAGGCTTTTGGCCGGGCCAACGCCGTCAGCGATGGCAAACAGCACATCCTGGGACGTCGACAATGCCAGGCCGTCGAGCTCGACAGTGGCCTGGTACGTCTGGCCGATGGGGTGCAGGACAAAACCGCGATCGGTCTGCACCGGGCCACCGGTGAAAATCGGTACGTGCTGGCACAGTACGGGTGGTTCGATGTTCGGGCGCAATTGCTCAAGGACGTCCGCCAGGGTCAGGTCCTGCGGGCGGTTGATGACCAGGCCCATGGCACCATTGGCCGTGTGCTCGACGATGTAGGTCAAGGTGTGCGCAAAGTTCGGGTCGGCCATGTGTGGCATGGCGATCAGGAAGTGATGCTTGAGGTAGCTGGGGCTGACGTTCTTCATGTGCGCTAGTGTGGCGTTGGAGGGGCAAACTGACAAGCTGGGGATGCGCAGGAAATGCCCTGAATATCCGCGAATAACTCCGGCCCCTGTGGGAGCGGGCTTGCCCGCGATGACGGCGGTACATTCACAATTGCAGTGTCAGACAGACCGCTATCGCGGGCAAGCCCGCTCCCACAGGGTTTTGCGGTGTTCAATTGCTGGAAAGCCTATCCCCACGGGCAAACTTCCACGTGCGGATGATTTCCAGTCGGTCGATGTCCGACAGATCGCCGGTAAAGGGGGCAAAGGGGGCCGCCAGGCGAACGATGCGCTGCGCCGCCTGATCCAGCAGCGGTTGGCCGGAGGACTCCAGCACCAGCACTTCGTACAGCGAGCCGTCGCGATTGATCGAAACCATCAGGCGCAGATTGCCGTAGATCTGCTTGCGGCGTGCTTCGTCCGGGTAGTTCAGGTTACCGATGCGTTCGACTTTCTTGCGCCATTCGTCCTTATACCAGGCGCCCTTGTCGCGCATGGTGGACGCGGCATTGAGGCGGTGGATGCGCGGGCGCTTGGCGTAGAGCTGTTGTTCGTTGGCCAGTTCCGCTTCCAGGCTGGCGATGTCGCTGGACAGCTGCGCGCTGTCGAACGTCGGCGTCACGACCTTGGGGGACGGCGCGGTCTTGATTTCTTCTTTTTTGGTCGGCGCCTTTTTCGGTGCGGGCGCAACCGTGGTCACCGCCGCCTTGGGCGCGGCCTCCGGCACTTGAGGCTTGGGCACGGGCGGTGGCGTGACTTTTTGCACCTTGTTGTCCTGGAAGGGCGCGACCTCGGTGGTCTTGGGAATGGCCTTTTTATCCAGGGTGCCGCTGCCTTGCTGATGCTCCTGGGCCAGGAAATCGGCTTTTTGCGGTTTGGTTTCGCTTTTGAAGGTGGCGAGGGTGATTTCCAGGGTTTTGCTGACCTGCTGGGGCTCGACCAGGGTGAAGCCAACGCCGAGCAGCAGGGCCAGGTGAATCAGCGCCGCGAGAAACAGGGTAAATCCAAGGCGATCGGCCGGGCGCACGCCGCGGTGGGCGAGTTCGAGTGGCAGATCGGATGGAAGGGTCATGGCAAGTGGCCTGTGTGGTTGGTTCTGTTAGTCAACTTCGGCGTCAGTGGCCCATATCCTGCGTTGCTGTTCCTCGCCATAGCGGGCTATGACTCGTCACAGCTCCTTGGCTCTGGGCTGCTGGCATCCGAATTTGAGCTAACGAACTAACCGTACAGGCCACTAGAAAACCAACATTGCGTGTTTCACAGGCCGCGCATGATAACGCAATGTTGGTTGCCCCTTGGGTGTTCTATATCAGCGGGCCTTGAGCTTCTGATCAATGGCCGCCATCAGCATCTCGCCGATGTTGGTGCCAAACGCGTTGTCGATTTCACGAATGCAGGTCGGGCTGGTGACGTTGATTTCGGTCAGGTGCTCGCCAATCACGTCGAGGCCGACGAACAGCAAGCCCTTTTCACGCAGGGTCGGGCCGACTTGTGCGGCGATCCAGCGATCCTTGTCGCTCAGCGGGCGGGCTTCGCCACGGCCGCCAGCGGCCAGGTTGCCCCGGGTCTCGCCGGCAGCGGGAATCCGTGCCAGGCAATAATCCACAGGCTCGCCGTCGATCATCAGGATGCGCTTGTCGCCGTCCTTGATCGCCGGCAGGTAAGCCTGGCCCATGATCTGCTGAGTGCCCAGCGCGGTCAGGGTCTCAAGGATCACTGACAGGTTCGGGTCGCCCGCGCGATGACGGAAGATCGAGGTGCCCCCCATGCCGTCCAGCGGCTTGAGGATCACATCACCGTGCTGGGCGGCGAATTCGCGCAGCACGTCGGCGCGACGGCTGACCACGGTCGGCGGTGTGCACTGCGGGAACAGCGTGGCGAACAGTTTTTCATTGCAGTCGCGCAGGCTCTGCGGCTTGTTGACCACCAGCACGCCCGCCCGCTCGGCTTGCTCGAGCAGGTAGGTGGAGTACACGAACTCCATGTCGAACGGCGGATCCTTGCGCATCAGGATCACGTCCAGGTCGCTCAGCAGCGCATCGGTCTCGGCTTCCAGCTCAAACCATTTTTCCGGGTTGGCGAAGACTTTCAGCGGGCGCATGCGCGCGCGGGCTTCACCTTCGCCCTGGTACAGGTCGCGCTGCTCCATGTAGAACAGCTCCCAGCCACGGGCCTGGGCCGCCAGCAGCATGGCCAGCGAACTGTCCTTCTTGTAGGCAATGTTGGCGATTGGGTCCATGACAATCCCGACGCGAACGCTCATGGGTTTTTCCTCGAAAATGGGGTGGCCCCTGATCTGGGGTAGAAAACGGGGTTCAAAATGGCATGAAAAAGTGGCGTCAGAGTGGCGCTGAGTGTGTTCCCGGTCAAGGAAAAACCACCACGCGGGCCGGCCGATAGATTGGAGTGGGAGACTGTGCTAAAAAGACTGGCATGTCGCGCTGGCCCTTGAGCATCAAGGGGTTCGAGCCACCGACTAACGGACAAACTGATTCGCAAAGGCGATGGTAGAGCAACTATGGCACAGCATCCCAACGCCCTGAAGGTCATGGTGATCGACGACTCGAAGACGATTCGCCGCACCGCTGAAACATTGCTGCGCAATGCCGGTTGCGAGGTGATCACCGCCATTGACGGTTTTGATGCCCTGGCCAAGATTGCCGATCACCATCCCGGGATCATTTTTGTCGACATCATGATGCCTCGCCTGGATGGCTATCAGACCTGCGCTTTAATTAAGAACAACAGTGCGTTCAAATCCACGCCAGTGATTATGCTGTCGTCCAAGGACGGTTTGTTCGACAAGGCCAAGGGGCGGATTGTCGGTTCCGATCAGTTTTTGACCAAGCCGTTCAGCAAGGAAGAACTGCTGAGTGCGATCCAGGCCCATGTGCCGGGGTTTGCCGCCGATTTGCCGCAGTAGGACACGCACAGTGACGCTCGGCCAACGGGCCCTGCGTCGATAAAAAATGGGGAAGACCATGGCACGTATTCTGATCGTCGATGATTCGCCGACTGAAATGTACAAACTGACCGGCATGCTGGAAAAGCATGGTCACGAAGTGTTGAAAGCTGAAAATGGCGCCGACGGCGTGGCGCTGGCCCGTCAGGAAAAACCCGACGCGGTGCTGATGGACATCGTCATGCCCGGCCTCAACGGGTTCCAGGCGACCCGCCAGCTGACCAAGGACCCGGAAACCGGGCACATCCCGGTGATCATCATCACCACCAAGGATCAGGAGACCGACAAGGTCTGGGGCACCCGCCAGGGCGCCAGGGATTACCTGACCAAGCCGGTGGACGAAGACACCCTGATCAAGACGCTGAACGCCGTACTGGCGGACTGACGGCTGAGCCATGGCCGAGTCGCTGACTGCCTTCGAACTGCTGCTGCAGATCGACCAACGCTGCCGCCTGCTGGCGGCGGACTTGCCGTCCCAGCCCACCCGCAACCATGGCTGGAGCGGGATCGGCTTTCGTCTGGGCGAGCGCTGGTATGTGGCCCCCATGGGGGAAGTCAGCGAGGTGTTGCATGAACCACGCTTTACCCAGTTGCCCGGGGTCAAGTCGTGGGTCAAGGGCGTGGCCAACCTGCGCGGGCGCTTGTTGCCGTTGATGGACCTGTGCGGGTTCTTCGGTGAGGAGTTGTCGGCCCAGCGCAAGCAGCGGCGGGTGCTGGTGGTGGAATACAACGAGGTGTTCGTCGGGTTGCTCGTCGACGAGGTACTGGGCATGCAGCATTTCGATCAGGCCCGGTTCGAGCCCGTTTCACCGGGTACACAAGAGGGGCCGGCGGGGATGTTCATCAAGGGTCGGTTCGAGCGCGAGCAACGCTGGCAGGTCTTCAGCCCGTTCGCCCTGGTGCAGTCACCACGGTTCATGGACGTGGCCCTGTGATCCGAGCGGGTTGGCTGGCAGGTTTCACAAGGGTGTGGGTCAACAGGCGAGGATCGATGATAAATCCAAACACAGGCACCTCTACCGAAGGGTCGCGCAGTCGCTCGCAAATCATTGCGCTGTTCATCGCGCTGATTGTGTTCATCGTGCTGTTGTTCGCCAACTTCGCCTACCTCAACACGCAGGCCTCCTACGATAAGCAATACATCGGCCATGCCGGCGAACTGCGGGTGCTGTCCCAGCGCATCGCCAAGAATGCCACGGAAGCCGCCGCGGGCAAGGCCGCCGCGTTCAAGCTGCTCAGTGATGCGCGCAACGACTTTGCCCGACGCTGGGGGTACTTGAAGAAAGGCGACCCTAGCACCGGCCTGCCGCCAGCGCCGGCGGCGGTTCGCCCGCAAATGCGCGCCGTGCAGCTGGACTGGGAACGTCTGCTGAAGAATACCGACGCGATCCTCTCCAGTGAACAGACCGTGCTCTCGCTGCACCAGGTGGCCGCGACCCTGGCCGAAACCGTGCCGCAATTGCAGGTCGAATACGAGAAAGTGGTCGAGATCCTTCTGCAGCGCGGTGCACCGGCCGCCCAGGTGGCCATGGCCCAGCGCCAGTCGTTGCTCGCCGAACGCATCCTCGGCGCGGTCAACACAGTGCTGGCCGGCGATGAAAATGCCCAGCAGGCGGCCGATGTGTTCGGGCGCGATGCCGCGCGCTTCGGGCAGGTGCTCAATGGCATGCTCCAGGGCAACCCGGCACTCAAAGTCAGCCAGGTCGAAGACCACGACGCCCGGGCGCGCCTGACCGAAATCTCCGAACTGTTCGAGTTCGTTTCCGGCTCGGTTGATGAAATCCTCGAAACCTCACCGGAGCTGTTCAAGGTCCGGGAGTCGGCGAGTAACATTTTCAGCCTGTCGCAGACCTTGCTCGATGAAGCCTCGCACCTGGCCAGCGGTTTTGAGAACCTGGTCGGCGGGCGCTCCACCGATACCATCGGCGGCTACGTGCTGGGCCTGTTGGCCTTGATGTCGATCATCCTGATCGGCCTGGTGATGGTTCGTGAAACCAACCGCCAGTTGCGCGAAACCGCCGAGAAGAACGAGCGTAACCAGAACGCGATCATGCGCCTGCTCGACGAGATCGAAGACCTGGCCGACGGCGACCTGACGGTGACGGCCTCGGTGACCGAAGACTTCACGGGCACCATTGCCGATTCGATCAACTACTCGGTCGATCAGTTGCGCGACCTGGTGGCGACCATCAACCTGACGGCGGGCCAGGTGGCCGCCGCGGTGCAGGAAACCCAGGCCACGGCGATGCACCTGGCCCAGGCTTCGGAGCACCAGGCGCAGCAGATCAGCGAAGCCTCGACCGCGATCAACGACATGGCCCAGTCCATCGACCAGGTGTCGGCCAATGCCGCCGAGTCCTCGGCGGTGGCCGAGCGCTCGGTGGAAATTGCCAACAAGGGCAACGAGGTGGTGCACAACACCATCCACGGCATGGACAATATTCGTGAACAGATTCAGGACACGGCCAAGCGCATCAAGCGCTTGGGCGAGTCGTCCCAGGAAATCGGTGACATTGTCAGCCTGATCGACGACATCGCCGACCAGACCAACATTCTTGCGCTCAACGCGGCGATCCAGGCCTCCATGGCCGGCGATGCCGGGCGCGGTTTTGCGGTGGTGGCCGACGAAGTCCAGCGGCTGGCCGAACGCTCCTCGGCGGCCACCCGGCAGATCGAAACCCTGGTACGGGCGATTCAGGCCGATACCAATGAAGCGGTGATTTCCATGGAACAGACCACCACCGAGGTGGTGCGTGGCGCGCGTCTGGCGCAGGATGCCGGAGTGGCCCTGGAAGAAATCGAAGGCGTTTCCAAGACCCTCGCGGCGTTGATCCAGAGTATTTCCAACGCGGCGCAGCAGCAGACGACTTCGGCAGGACAGATTTCCTTGACGATGAACGTGATCCAGCAGATCACCACGCAAACGTCGTCGGGCTCCACGGCCACCGCCGAGAGCATTGGCAACCTGGCAAAAATGGCCAGTCAGTTACGGCGCTCGGTGTCCGGTTTTACCTTGCCGGCGCAGCCTGCGCGCAGCACTGACAACGCCTGAACAAGGCCTGTCGGGAACGAACTTTGAGTGGAGTGGTTATGGGTGATCGGCACGACTATGTGGCCCTCGAGTGGGTCAAGGGCGAAATTGCCGAAACGCTGAAGCAGGCCTACTTTGCCCTCGACAATCTGGTCGAGGACCCGCAGGCCATGCACGCGCTCGAGGAGTGCCTGACAGGCATACATCAGGTTCACGGCAGTTTGCAGATGGTCGAGTTCTACGGCGCGGCCTTGCTCGCCGAGGAAATGGAACAGCTTGCCGCCGCCTTGCTGCGAGGCAGCGTGAGCCATCGTCAGGAAGCCATTCGCTTGCTGCAACAGGCCCTTGGCCAGCTGCCGATCTACCTGGATCGCGTACACAGTGCCCGCCGTGATTTGCCGTTGGTGGTATTGCCACTGATCAACGACCTGCGCAGCGCCCGTGGCGAAAGCCTGTTATCGGAAACCAGCCTGTTCAGTCCGCAACTGCAGGATCTGCCAGCGCTGGATGATGCGCAGCTGGCGCTGCTGGCGCCCGTGGACTTGCCGAACGTCCTGCGCAAGGTGCGGCAAATGCTGCAGATGGGTCTGGTCGGTTTGCTGCGCGAACAGGACGATGGGACCAATCTCGGTTACCTGGCCAAGGTCTTCAGCCGTCTTGAGGCGCTGTGCGGCGATGCTCCGCTCAGCCCCCTGTGGCAAGTGGCTTCGGCCCTGGTCGAAGGCATGACCGACGGGCGCATCGGCAACAGCCCGGCACTGCGCAGTTTGTTCAAGGAAGCCGACAAGGAACTCAAGCGCCTGCTTGAGCAAGGGATGCCGGGCATCAATCAGCCCGCCCCGCCTGAACTGCTCAAGAGCCTGCTGTTTTATATCGCCAAGGCGCAGTACCCCAGCGCACAGATGCAAACCCTGAAAGATCGTTATGGGCTCGATGAAGCCTTGCCAGACAGTGCCGTGGTCGATGAAGAGCGCGCGCGCCTGGCCGGGCCCGACCGTGACGCCATGCGCTCGGTGCTGGCCGCGCTGTGCGAGGAGCTGGTGCGGGTCAAGGAGCGCCTGGACCTGTTCGTGCGCAGCGACCGTCAGCACACCTCGGACCTCGACAGCTTGTTGGCCCCGTTGCGGCAAATCGCCGACACCCTGGCGGTGCTCGGCTTCGGTCAGCCGCGCAAGGTCATCATTGATCAACTGGCGGTGGTCCAGAGCCTGGCGCAGGGCCAGCGCGAACCGAACGACGCGATCCTGATGGACGTCGCCGGTGCCTTGCTCTATGTCGAGGCGACCCTGGCCGGGATGGTGGGTATTGTCGAGGAAAGCCGTGAAGAGAGCCGCTTGCCGACCACTGACCTGACCCAGATTCACCAGATCGTCATCAAGGAAGCCCGACTCTGCCTGCAGCAGGCCAAGGACATGATCGTCGACTACATCGACGCCGAGTGGGACCGGCAGCTGTTACAACCGCTGCCGGCCTTGCTGACCCAGGTCCGGGGGGCGCTGGCGATGATCCCGCTGAGCCGTGGGGCGAGCCTGCTGGAAGCCTGCAACAGCTACATTCGCGAACACCTGCTCGTGGATCCGACCCCGCCGCACTGGCAGCAGCTCGACAGCCTGGCCGATGCCATTACCAGCATCGAGTATTACCTGGAACGCTTGAACGAAGACCCGCAAGCCCTCGGTGAACAGTTGCTCGATGTGGCCGAGCAAAGCCTGGCGGCGCTCGGCTATGTGCCCTGCGACGTTCATGTGCCGGTGCTCGATGAGGTACTCGACTCCGACGACCCGCACCTGATGGCGGATCTGCAGGCGCTGTCCGACCCTCAGACCGTGCAGTCGCTGGCCAACGTGCTGGCGAGCCCGGTGTCGGCCGTCAATCCGCCGGCCCTGATAACGCCGGGCAGTCTGCTGCCGTCGCCGAGCGACGAAGCACCGGTGGATGACGAACTGCGGGAAGTGTTCCTCGAGGAGACCGACGAGGTGCTGGACATCCTGCGCGAGTACTTGCCGCGCTGGTCGTCCAACCCCGACAGTACTTCGGCCCTGAGCGAATTGCGGCGCGCGTTCCACACCTTGAAAGGCAGTGGGCGCATGGTCCGCGCACTGGTGCTGGGTGAACTGGCCTGGGCCGTGGAAAACCTGCTCAATCGGGTGCTGGAACACAGTGTCGAACCCGGTCCACAGGTGCAGGACCTGTTGCGTGACGTGCTGCAACTGCTGCCGGAACTGGTGGTCGAGTTCGCTGGCAATGCCCAGCGCCAGCGTGACGATGTCGACCACCTGGCCGCCCGTGCCCACGGCCTGGCCAGGGGGGCAGGGGCCTCGGAGCCGCTTGTTCGGGCGGGTGCCACCGCGGCCGATCCGCAGTTGCTGGAGATCTTTCGCAACGAAGCGCAAAGCCACCTCGCCAGTCTCAACCGCTTTCTCGACCAGGCCGCAGAACATGTGCCCCTGCAGGCCAGCGACGAATTACAGCGCGCGTTGCACACCCTCAAGGGCAGCGCATCGGTGGCCGGCGTACTGCCGATTGCCGAGCTGGCGGCGCCACTGGATCAGTTGGCCCGCGAGTACAAGGCGCACCTGATTGCACTGGACCTGGATGAGGTCGAGTTACTGCTGAAGGCCGAGGGGCTGTTGCGCCAAGGCTTGAAGCAGTTGAAGAACGACCCGCTGCAGGCCATTCAAGGTGCCCAGGGGGTGATCGAACGCGCCCGGGCACTGCTTGCCGAACGCCTGGAAGCCGTACTCAACGCCCCGAACACGGGCCTGCGGATCAAGCGTGATCTGCAGCTGATCAATAACTTCCTGGCCCAGGGCATGGACATCCTGCTGGATGCCGAAAACCTGTTGAAACGCTGGCAGCAGCATCCTGGCGAACGACAGGAACTCAGCGCGTTGCTGGATGAGCTGACCACGCTGGGAGAGGGCGCCCATCTGGCCGATCTGCACCCGGTGGATGAGCTGTGCGAAGCCTTGCTCGACCTTTACGGCGCGGTGGAAGAAAGCAGCCTGGCCGTCAGCGAGCGGTTTTTCTTCGAGGCGCAAAGTGCCCACGAAGCCTTGATCAACATGCTCGACGAACTGGCCGCCGGCCAAGAAGTCACTCATCAGCCGGCGCGGGTGCGCGCCCTGCGTGATTTGCTCGATGAAGGCCTTGATCCTTCCTCCCTGGGCCTGATCCGTAGCGAGGGTGGCCGCACCCTGAGCATCACCGAGCTGGGTAGCGCCACGTCCGGGCTGCAGCAGGACCCGACCGCGGCGCTCGACACCGACGATGAAATGGTGTCGATCTTCCTCGAAGAGGCCGTGGACATTCTGGACAGTGCCGGGCAAGCCTTGCAGCGCTGGCTGACTGACCCGGAGAACGGCGCGCCCTTGTCGTCGTTGCAACGCGACTTGCATACCCTCAAGGGTGGGGCGCGGATGGCCGAGGTCGGGCCGGTCGGTGACCTGGCCCATGAGCTGGAAAGCCTGTATGAGGGGCTGGTGGATCGGCGTTTCAGCTACAGCGCCGAGCTGGCGCTGTTGTTGCAGCGCAGCCACGACCGCCTGGAACAACTGCTGGAGCAACTGCACGAGCAGCAGCCATTGGGTGATTGCACGGCGCTGATCAAGGCCATCGAGCAGTGGCGCCAACACAGCGTTGGCCCCGCCGAACCGGACGAGCCTGCGCTCGCACAGGACGCGGCGAATCACGATCCGGAATTGCTGGAAATCTTCCTCGAGGAAGGGTTCGACATCATCGACAGTTCCGGTGCGGCGCTGACACGTTGGCAGGCGGACCCGCAAAACCGTCAGGAAATGGAAACCCTTCTGCGCGACCTGCACACCCTCAAGGGCGGTGCGCGGATGGTCGAAATCGCCCCGATTGGCGACCTGGCCCATGAGCTCGAATTTTTATACGAAGGCCTGTCGACCGGCCTGCTGCAGGCCACTCCCGAGCTGTTCGGGTTGCTGCAACGCAGTCATGATCGACTGGCACAGATGCTCGACGCCACCCGTGCCGGTCAGCCGGTGCAGCCGGCCGATAGCCTGATCGAGGCCATCAAGGGCTTCAGTCACCCGATCGCGGGCGAGCACTCGGCGAAGGGGGGCGAGGCGGTGCCGGTGAGTAAGCCCGAGCCGCCTATGCCGCAACCGGAGACCGGCGCCGACATGGTCAAGGTGTCCGCCGAGCTGCTCGACGACCTGGTGAACCTGGCCGGGGAGACCTCGATCTTTCGCGGGCGTATCGAACAGCAAGTCAACGATGCCCGAGTGACCTTGGGCGAGATTGAAACCACCCTCGAGCGCATGCGCGATCAACTGCGACGCCTGGATACCGAAACCCAGGGGCGGATTCTCAGTCGGCAGCAGGTCGAGGCCGAGCGGCTGGGCTACGAAGAGTTCGATCCGCTGGAAATGGACCGCCACTCGCAGTTGCAGCAACTGTCGCGGGCGTTGTTCGAGTCCGCCTCCGATTTGCTCGACCTCAAGGAAACCCTCGAGCGGCGCAACCAGGACGCCGAGAACCTGCTGCAGCAGCAGGGGCGGATCAACACCGAGCTGCAGGAAGGCCTGATGCGCACGCGCATGGTGCCGTTCGAGCGCATGCTGCCACGCCTCAAGCGCATCGTGCGGCAGGTCTCCAGCGAGTTGGGCAAGGACGTCGAGTTCGTCGTCGGCAATGCCGAGGGCGAGATGGACCGCAATGTCCTGGAGCGCATGGCCGCACCGCTGGAGCACATGCTGCGCAACGCCGTCGACCATGGCCTGGAGTCCGCCGAGGTGCGCCGCGCCGCCGGCAAGCCCGAAAAAGGCCTGATTACCCTGGACCTGTCCCGTGAGGGCGGGGACATCATTTTCGATATCCGTGACGACGGCGCCGGCGTGCCGCTGGACGCCGTCCGACGCAAGGCGATCAAGCGGGGCCTGCTCGCCCCCGAGAGCGACATCAGCGACCGTGATGTGTTGCAGTTCATTCTGCAGCCCGGGTTTTCCACGGCCGAGAAAATCACCCAGATCTCCGGACGTGGCGTCGGCATGGACGTGGTTCACGAGGAGGTGCGGCAGCTGGGTGGTTCGATGAGCATCGACTCGACCGCTGGCAAGGGTGTGCATTTTCGCATTCGCCTGCCGTTCACGGTCTCGGTCAACCGGGCCTTGATGGTGCAGTGTGCCGAGGATCAGTACGCCATCCCGTTGAACACCATCGAAGGCATCGTGCGCGTGCTGCCCAACGAATTGGATGCTTACTACCAGCTTGATCCACCGCAGTATGAGTACGCGGGGCAGCGTTACGAGCTGTGTTATCTGGGCGAATTGCTGAAAACCAGTGTCCGCCCGAAACTCCTGGGCCAGAGCCTGCCGTTGCCGGTGCTGCTGGTGCAGTGCAACGAGCGGCACATCGCGGTGCAGGTCGACGCGACAGCGGGGACCCGGGAGATTGTGGTCAAGAGTCTCGGCCCGCAGTTTGCCGCGGTGCAGGGCTTGTCCGGCGCGACCATTCTCGGCGACGGCCGGGTGGTGCTGATTCTTGACCTGTTGGCACCGCTGCGGGCGATGCAGGCGCACGTACCGGCGCAGCAACGGCGGCCGTCATCCAGCGCTGAGACAGAGCCCCAGCGTTCGATGCTGGTGCTGGTGGTCGATGACTCGGTCACCGTGCGCAAGGTCACGAGCCGCTTGCTGGAGCGCCACGGCATGAACGTACTGACCGCCAAGGACGGGGTGGACGCCATGCTGGTGCTGGAGGAACACATGCCCGACCTGATGCTGCTGGACATCGAAATGCCGCGCATGGACGGCTTCGAAGTGGCCACGCAAGTGCGCAACGACCCGCGCTTGCAGCACCTGCCGATCATCATGATCACTTCTCGCACCGGTCAGAAGCACCGCGACCGGGCGATGGCCATCGGCGTCAATGATTACCTCGGCAAGCCGTACCAGGAATCGGTGTTGCTCGAAAGCATCGCCTTGTGGAGCAAAACCCATGCTTGAACACCGCTCCAGCCACCTCATCGGGCTGTTGTTGCCCTTGGCCGATCGCACCTTGATCCTGCCCAACGTCGCGGTGGCCGAGCTGATCGACTACCAACCCGGCGCCTTCGACCTCGACTCGCCGCCCTGGTACCTGGGGCAGGTGAACTGGCGCGACCGCAAGATCCCGCTGCTGAGCTTCGAATCGGCCTGCGGCCAGAAAACCGTCATCGGCGAGCGCGCGCGCATCGTCGTCCTCAACACCCTGAGCGGCCGGCCGAACCTCAAGTTCATTGCCTTGCTGGTTCAAGGCATCCCGCGTTCGTACAAGCTCGACAGCCAGTTGAGCTACGTCGACGTGCCGCTCTGCACCCTGGAAAAGGCGGCGGTGCAAGTCGCTGACCAGGTGGCGAAAATCCCGGACCTGCTGGCGCTGGAAGAGCTGCTGGTGGGGGCGGGGTTGGCCGTTTAATCAGGCTTGGCTTGATAGGTCTCAAAAAGGGACCTATCGTTCTCTTTTTGGGACTCATTGGTGATTGCTTTGCAAACGCTATCGCTCAGTAATGCGCTATTTACCGTGACTCAGCAAAAAGTGCTGGGATTGCTCTATGGCAAGCCGAATCAAAGCTTTTATGCCAATGAAATTGCTCGTTGGGCCCAAGTGGGTAAAGGCAGCTTGATGCGAGAGTTGGGGCGCTTGCAGTCGGTAGGGGTGTTGAGCATGACCCGCCAGGGTAATCAGACCCATTACCAGGCTAATCCGCAGTGCCCGATCTATCAGGAACTGTTGGGTATTGTGCGAAAAACCTTTGGTATTGCCGAGCCGCTGCGGCTTGTCTTGGCGCCATTCGCGGATCAATTGGTTTGGGCATTCGTCTACGGATCCATTGCCAAGGATCAGGCAAACGCATCCAGTGACATAGACCTGATGCTGATCGGGGAAGGCCTGCACTACAGTGAAGTGATGGAGCGACTGATGCCCATGGAGGAACAACTTGGCCGTCCGCTCAATCCGACGCTCTACACCCCTGAAGACTGGGCCGGGAAACTGGCATCGGGCAACAGCTTCGTACAACGGGTAGCGCAACAGGAAAAGATCAACCTGATAGGTGAAAACCCTTTGGAGGCCAAGGATGGGTAGCAATGAGAGTCTGGAAAACCTGCTGCATAGTGGCGCACTGAAAAGCGAGCCACCTGACCGAAAGGAGTGTGAAGGGTTAATGCGCTCCGCGACAGATCGCTTGAGGGATGCGAGTAGTCCACAACTCTCATTTGCCAGCCGGTTTGACCTGGCCTACAACGCGGCCCATGCCATTGCGCTCACTGCGTTGCGTTTGCATGGCTATCGCTCGGACAAGCGCTATCTTGTCTTTCAGTGCCTGATTCATACCGCTGGATTGAGCAAGCTTCAGGTTCGATTATTTGCCTTGTGCCACGAACGCAGAAATCTGGCGGAATACGAGGGATACATGGATGACGATGAGTCGCTGCTTGCGCAATTGCTGAGCAGTACGCAAGAAATGCTGACCCGTATCGAGAAAGCCCTTGCGGGCTGGTCGACATGAGTCTGCGCCAGCTGAATAGGTGCGCACCTGTTTGTTTCATGCGCGTAATTTTGAAACAGTGCACGTTCAGTGTTGTCAGCCTTTAGCCTTGCATGCCGTCGTTGTGACTTTGAGGTGGGAGGCACATGTACCACGGGGAAAGATTCAACGCCTGGAGCCATTTGTTCGGGGCGGTTGCGGCGTTTATCGGGGCGGTCTGGCTGCTGGTGATTGCCAGTGTCGACGGCAGCCCCTGGAAGATTGTCAGCGTGACGATCTACGGGGTGACCCTGCTTGTGCTGTACAGCGTTTCGACGGTCTATCACAGCGTGCGCGGGCGGGCGAAGCGGATCATGCAGAAGGTTGATCACCTGTCGATCTACCTGCTGATTGCCGGCAGTTACACGCCATTCTGCCTGGTGACCCTGCGCGGGCCCTGGGGCTGGACGTTGTTCGGGATCGTCTGGGGGTTGGCGGTGATCGGCATGCTGCAAGAGATCAAGCCACGTTCCGAGGCGCGGATCCTGTCGATCGTGATCTACGCCGTGATGGGCTGGATCGTGCTGGTGGCGATCAAGCCGTTGCTGGCGGCACTAGGTACCGCCGGCTTCGCCTGGCTGGCGGCGGGCGGGGTGTTTTATACGGTGGGCATTATCTTCTTTGCCCTCGACAGCCGGCTGCGCCATGCCCACGGCATCTGGCACCTGTTTGTCATCGCCGGCAGCGTGCTGCATTTCGTGGCGATTCTGTTTTACGTGATCTGACTTGGAGTTGAGTGCCCGGCCAGGCGATTCAACTGTTCCTGCGCGCGCTGGCTGAAGATCGTCAGCAAATCGCTGAGGGTATGGGGCGGTGGCTCATCGGCGCGGGTCACGGCATACAAGGTGATCGGCAGCGGTGGTGCCAACGGGCGGATGGTGGTTGTACTCGGCGCAGCACCCAGCGCGGTGAATGGGTCGATCACGGCCAGCCCGGCACCGGATTCGACCATGGCCCTGGCCAGTGAGTAAGTCTGCACGGCGATGCTGATGCGCGGGGGCGGTTCGACGGCTTTCAGGTAACTGTCGAGCCGTGCGGACAACGGGTCGGCGCTCGACAGCCCGATCAACGGTGCATCGGCCAAGGCCATCAGCGGCAGCGGCTTGCCCTCATCCTCGCTCGGCCAGTAACCGGCCGGCGCCAACGCCACCAGCACCCCGCAGGCCAGCGCCTGGGCCTTGAGCCCCGGGTGGTCGGGCAGTTGCAGGGTCAGGGCGACATCGATTTCGCGCATCAGCAGGTTCTGCACCAGTTCGCGACTGTGGGCGCTGGCCAACTCGCAGACGATGTCCGGGTAGCGCCGGGTCCAGGCATGGATCGCCGGCGGCAGCAGCGACAGGGCCAGCGCCGGTGTCGCGCCGATCCGCAGGCTGTGGCCTGGCTCGCGGCGCAGGCTCTGGGCCAGGCGCCGCACCCCTTGCAGGCTTTCCGTGACCTTGTCGACCTCGCGCTCCAGTTCCAGGGCTTCGGGGGTCGCCTGTAACTTGCCGCGCACCCGTAGAAACAGCGGGAACCCCAGCTGCTGCTCGGCGTGTTGCAGGACCTTGGTCACCGCGGGCTGGGAGACGTGCAGCAATTGCGCGGCACCGCTGACCGAGCCGGTCTGGCGGATGGCCTGGAAAATCTCGATGTGGCGAAGGCGCATGACACGTCCATAACCTTTGTTTATGGGACTGGCATCTTTATTCATTGTTCGACGCCTGTCACCTGGCTCTAACCTCGGGCTCGTCTGAATAACGCGTAAGGACTGACATGGCTCAGCGAGTGTGCATCATCGGCGGCGGCGTCATTGGCCTGGCAACGGCTTACGCGCTGGTTCGCGAGGGCGTTGCGGTGACTCTGGTCGAGGCCCGTGAGTCACTGGGCAGCGAAACCAGTTTCGCCAACGGCGGCCAGTTGTCCTATCGCTACGTGGCACCGCTGGCAGATGCCGGCGTGCCCTTGCAGGCCATCGGCTGGATGCTGCGTGGCGACTCCCCGCTGAAGCTGCGCCCGCGTTTCGACCCGGCGCAATGGCGCTGGATGGCGTCCTTCCTGGGGGCCTGCCGCTCCTCGGTCAACCGCGCCAACGCTGCCCATCTGTTGCGCCTGGCGCTGTTGAGCCAGTCCACCCTGCAAACCTGGCGCGACGAGGATTCATTGGGCGGTTTCAATTGGCGGCGCAACGGCAAGCTGGTGACCTTTCGCCAGGCCGCAAGCTTTGACCATGCCCGTGGCAGCCTTGCCGATCCGCAACAACAGCAGGTGCTGTCGCAAGCCGAATGCGCGCGCCTTGACCCCGCCCTGGCCGATGCGCCGTTTGTGGGCGCGATTTACACCCCGGATGAAGAAGTCGGCGATTGCCACGGCTTTTGCCTGCAATTGGCGGCGCGCTTGCAGGCTTCCGGTCGCTGCGAGTTTCGACTGGGGCAGGCCGTGACCGGGATTCGCCATGCCAGTGGCGCGGTGACCGCCATCGAACTGGGCGGCGAGGTGTTGCCGGTGGATCAGTTGGTGATCGCCGCCGGCCATCGCAGCCCGCATCTGGCGCTGCCCGGCTTGAACCTGCCGTTGTACCCGCTCAAGGGGTATAGCCTGACCGTGCCGATCGGCGCCGAGCACCGTGCGCCGGACCTGAGCATCACCGACTACGACCGCAAGATCGTCTATGCCCGTATCGGCGAGCAGTTGCGGGTGGCGGCAATGGTCGACATCGTCGGTTTCGACCCGGCGCTGGACCCCAAGCGACTGGCCCTGATCAAGCGCCAAGCGCGTGACACCTTTCCCGATGCCGGGGCTTACGACTCGGCTGTCGAATGGGCCGGCATGCGCCCGGCCACCCCCAGTGGCGTACCGTTGCTGGGCGCCACGGCGTATCGCAATCTGTGGCTCAACCTCGGCCATGGCGCGCTGGGATTCACCCTGGCCTGCGGCAGTGCCCGGCTGCTCAGTGAACTGATCGGCCAGCGCCGCCCCTCCATCGACCTGCAGGGCTTCACACCGCGTGCGGCCTGAACGCTTACCCACTGAGAAGGAACGTCTGATGACCATCACCCGCATCCACACCAACCCACGTCTGTCCGGCGCCGTGACCTTTGGCGACCTGGCCTTTCTCTCAGGCCAGGTGCCGGGCGATGCCACCGATGCCACCGGACAGACCCGCGAAGTGCTGGAGAAGATCGATGCATTACTGGCCGAAGCGGGCAGCGACAAGGATCATCTGCTCAGTGCGACCATTTACCTGAAGAACATCGAGCAGGACTTTGCGGCCATGAACGAAGTCTGGTCGGCCTGGTTGTCGCCGGGCCAGGCACCGAGCCGCACCACCTTGCAGGCCGAACTGGCACGCCCGCAGGTCCTGGTGGAAATCACCGTCATCGCGGCTCGTCGATAAACACGTCTTACCCACAACGGAGAATAACAATGCAAAAAATCACGTTGATCGCCTGCACCCTGGGCCTGTTGCTCGGCACGCAAGCCCAGGCGAACGAAGCGCCGTTGACCGGCACCCTGGGCAAGATCGCCAGCGCCAACAGCATCACCCTGGGCTACCGCGATGCGTCGGTGCCGTTCTCCTACGTGGGGGATCACTCGGGCCAGCCCATGGGCTACTCGGTGGACCTGGCGAGCAAGATTGTCGAGCGTATCCAGCAGAAACTGGCGCTGCCCGAGCTCAAGGTGAAGTACAACCTGGTGACCTCGCAAACCCGAATCCCGCTGGTGCAGAACGGTACCGTGGACCTGGAGTGCGGGTCGACCGGGGTGACGGCTGAGCGGCAGAAGCAGGTGGCGTTTTCCTACGGGTTTATCTACGTCAAAGGCCAGTTGCTGACCGCCAACGACAGCGGCATCAAAAGCTTCGCCGATCTACGCGGCAAGAATGTGGTGACCACCGCCGGCACCACCAACGAGCGCTTCCTGAAAAGCTACAACGTCGACCACAAGATTGACATGTTCGTGATCAGCGCCAAGGACCACGGCGAAGCCTTCCAGATGCTGCAATCGGGTCGGGCGGCAGCGTTTTACATGGACGACGCGTTGCTCTACGGCGAGCGCGCCAAGGCCCGTGATCCGCACAAGTGGGTGGTGGTCGGGGAAGAGCAGTCGCGGGAAATCTACAGCTGCATGGTGCGCAAGGACGATCCGCAGTTCCTCGCACTGGTCAACGGGACGCTGGCCGACCTCTACAGCTCGGGTGAAATCAACGGGATCTACCAGCGCTGGTTCGAGCAGCCGATCCCGCCCAAAGGCCTGAACCTTGAATTCCCGATGACCAGCGAACTCAAGGCCATCATCGCCAAGCCGGTGAGTGATCCGGTGCAGTAACCTCAGCGCAGATCGTTCCCGTGCTCCTGCGTGGGAACGATCAACGAGTGGGAACGATCAAACCTTGGATTTTTAGAAGTCCCCCCACAACTGCTGGGCCACCGCCAACGCCACCACCGGCGCGGTCTCGGTGCGCAACACCCGTGGACCGAGGCGAGCGGAATGGAAGCCCGCGCCTTGGGCCTGTTCGACTTCAGCCTCCGTCAAGCCGCCTTCCGGGCCGATCAGGAAGGCCAGGGTCGCGGGTTTTGCATGGCTCACCAGCGGCTCGGCCACCGGGTGCAGCACCAGCTTGAGCTCGGCCTCGGTGTGTTTGAGCCAGTCGGCCAACAGTACGGGTGGATGAATCACCGGCACCCGTGAGCGACCGCATTGTTCACAAGCACTGATCGCCACCTGACGCCAGTGTTGCAGGCGTTTGTCGGCGCGTTCGTCCTTGAGCCGGACTTCGCAGCGGTCACTGAAGATCGGGGTGATTTCGTTCACGCCCAACTCGGTGGCTTTCTGTATCGCCCAGTCCATGCGCTCGCCACGGGACAGGCCCTGGCCCAGGTGAATCTGCAGGGGCGACTCGACTTGCCCGGCGAAGCTTTCCGTCAACGCTACCCGTACACGCTTCTTGCCGACTTCCGCCAGGGTGCCGCGAAATTCCTGGCCAGAACCGTCGAACACTTGCAGGGCATCGCCTTCGGCCATGCGCAGCACGCGGCTGATGTAATGCGCCTGGGCCTCGGGCAATTCATGTTCGCCGAGGCTCAAGGGGGCGTCGATAAAGAAGCGGGACAGTCTCATTTCGGTTCTCTGTAAAAAGTCGGATGTAGCTTGACACTGATTTGCGGGAACGGGTTTTTGTGGCGAGGGAGCTTGCTCCCGCTCGGCTGCGAAGCAGCCGTAACCCGGCGGATGCGTTTTAACCGGTGAAACACGGTTGCAGGTTTTGGGGCCGCTTTGCGCCCCAGCGGGAGCAAGCTCCCTCGCCACAGTGGGTCATCGACAGGGCTTAACCCGGATCACGGAACCCCGGGTGGAAGTCCTTCGGCACGGCCACGCTGATGCTGTCGCGGGTAGCGATGTCGATGCCTTCGCTGGCGACTTCGGCGAGGAAGTCGATCTGCTCGGGGGTGATCACATAGGGCGGCAGGAAATACACCACGCTGCCCAACGGGCGCAACAGCGCACCGCGCTCCAGCGCATGCTGGAACACTTTCAGGCCACGGCGTTCCTGCCATGGGTAGGCGGTCTTGCTGGCCTTGTCCTGGACCATCTCGATGGCCAGTACCATGCCGGTCTGGCGCACCTCCGAGACGTTAGGGTGGTCCACCAGGTGCGCGGTGGACGAGGCCATGCGCTGGGCCAGGGCCTTGTTGTTCTCGATGACGTTGTCGTGCTCGAAGATATCCAGGGTCGCCAGCGCGGCCGCACAGGCCAGCGGGTTGCCGGTGTAGCTGTGGGAGTGCAGGAAGGCGCGCAGGGTCGGGTAGTCGTCGTAGAAGGCGCTGTAGACGTCGTCGGTGGTGATGCAGGCCGCCAGCGGCAGATAGCCGCCGGTCAGGGCCTTGGACAGGCACAGGAAGTCTGGACGGATACCGGCCTGCTCACAGGCGAACATCGTGCCGGTACGGCCGAAACCGACGGCGATTTCGTCGAGGATCAGGTGTACGCCGTAACGGTCGCAGGCTTCGCGCAGCAGTTTCAGGTACACCGGGTGATACATGCGCATGCCGCCCGCGCCCTGGATCAGCGGTTCGATAATCACCGCCGCGACCGTGTCGTGGTTTTCCGCCAGGGTCTGCTCCATCGCGGCAAACAGGTTGCGCGAGTGTTCCTCCCAGCTCATGCCCTCGGGGCGCAGGTAGCAGTCGGGACTCGGCACCTTGATGGTGTCCAGCAGCAGGGCTTTGTAGGTTTCGGTGAACAGCGGCACATCGCCGACCGACATCGCGGCCATGGTCTCGCCGTGGTAGCTGTTGGTCAGGGTGACGAAGCGCTTTTTGTTCGGCAGGCCGCGGTTGAGCCAGTAGTGGAAGCTCATTTTCAACGCGACTTCGATGCACGACGAGCCGTTATCGGCGTAGAAGCACCGGGTCAGGCCTTCCGGAGTCATTTTCACCAGGCGCTCGGACAGTTCGATCACCGGCTGGTGGCTGAAGCCGGCGAGGATCACGTGTTCCAGTTGATCCACCTGGTCCTTGATCCGCTGGTTGATCCGCGGGTTGGCATGGCCGAAGACGTTGACCCACCAGGAGCTGACCGCATCGAGATAACGTTTGCCTTCGAAGTCTTCGAGCCACACGCCTTCGCCGCGCTTGATTGGGATCAGCGGCAGTTGTTCGTGGTCTTTCATCTGGGTGCAGGGATGCCACAGGACCGCGAGATCGCGCTGCATCCACTGATTATTCAGGCCCATTTTCATTCTCCTCGAGACGGCTCGCTTGTTTCGCGGGCAAACAGTCGCGCAAGCCTATGCAATGAAAGGGATGCGGACAACCTATTGTGGCTTTTTCACGTGTTTGCATTGACGAGCCGGCGGCGTCCGGGGGCACGCCCGGTGTGCCGGGGAGAGAAGCTTGCCACGGCGTTAATCTTTCCTTAACCATCCTGTTGCAGGCTCTTGATCGGTTTTCTCGATATTTCAAAGCGAAATTTTCGGCTTTAAATCGATAGATAACTCGATAGTCTTGGTCGCAGTTTTTTACAGGATTTGGGCAATGCAGCTACGTAACTCTTCTTCCCGATATGGTTGGGTCAGTATTTTCCTGCACTGGGGCGTAGTGCTGGTCGTTGTCGGCCTATTTGCGCTGGGCTTGTGGATGGTCGGGCTGGATTACTACAGCACCTGGCGCAAAGACGCGCCCGACTTGCACAAAAGCATCGGCCTGGTGCTCTTCGCGGTCATGGTATTGCGGGGGCTCTGGCGCTTTTTCAGCCCGCCACCGCCGATCCTGGCCAGCTACGACCGCATGACTCGCCTCGGCGCCAAGCTGGGTCACGGGTTTCTGTACCTGGGCCTGTTCGGCGTGATGATTACCGGCTACCTGATTTCCACCGCAGACGGTGTCGGGATTCCGGTGTTTGGCCTGTTCGAAGTCCCTGCCTTGATTTCCGGTCTACCGGACCAGGCAGACATAGCGGGTGTGATTCATTTTTATCTGGCCTGGGCGCTGGTCGTTTTTTCCGGCCTCCATGCACTGGCTGCATTGAAGCACCACTTTATCGATCGTGATGTGACGCTGACCCGAATGCTGGGTCGCAAAGCCTGATGTTCAACCTCGACTCCAAGGAATAGAAAGCATGTTGAAAAAGACTCTCGCCGCTCTGGCAATTGGTACTGCAGTATTGTCGGCAGGTCAGGTGATGGCCGCGGACTATGTGATCGACAAGGAAGGCCAGCACGCCTTCGTTGATTTCAAGATCAGCCACCTGGGTTACAGCTACATCACCGGTACCTTCAAGGACCTGGATGGCAAGTTCAGCTTCGACGCGGCCAAGCCGGAAGACAGCAAGATCGAAGTCAACGTACGCACTGGCAGTGTGTTCACCAACCATGCCGAGCGTGACAAGCACATCACCAGTAGCGACTTCCTGGATGCGGGAAAGTTTGCTGATGCCAAGTTCGTCTCCACCAGCGTCAAGTCCACCGGCAAGAACGCGGATGGCAAGGAAACCGCTGACGTGACAGGCGACCTGACCCTGCTGGGCGTGACCAAGCCGGTTGTGGTCAAGGCCACCTTCCTGGGTGAAGGCAAGGATCCATGGGGCGGCTACCGTGCGGGCTTCGAAGGTACCACCCACATCAAGCGTAGCGATTTCGGCAAGCAGAAAAATCTGGGCCCGGCTTCCGACGCGGTCGAGTTGTACATCACGTTTGAAGGCGTGAAAGCGAAGTAATTTTCGCGGCTACAAAAAAAACGCCCCGGATCGCAAGATCCGGGGCGTTTTTCATGGTGCTTGAAAAATCAGCGGTTGCGGGTCAGCAACGCAGGTTTTTCGCCGCGTGGACGGCTTGGCAGTTGATCGAGCTGCTCAGGTGTCGGGAAGCGATCGCTCTTGGACTCCTTGTGAATGATCTTTGGTGCCGGGCCGCCGCGCGGGTTTTGTACCGCCGGTTCCTGGCGCGGCTGGTCGTCACGGGCCGGACGACGGGTGCGCGAGTCTTCGCGGCGGGCCTGGCCGTCACGAGGGGCGCCGCTACGCGGGCCGCTGCGCTTGGCTGGCGGGGTGCCAGTGGTGGCGCCGCTGCTGTTGCGCGGACCGTTCTGCCGGCCTTGCGGCTGGCCGGTGCGTGGAGCGCCAGCCCCTGCGCCTTGAGCCGGGGCACCCGGACGGCGACCACGGCCCTGGGCCGGTTTCTGCTGTGGCACGTAGTCGACGCGGTTACCGAAGTTATCCACATCGTCGTCGAGGAACTCGTCCGGTGCCCGGTCGGCGGCCGCACGTGGAGCAGGGCGTTGCTGTTCACGGGCTGGCGTGCCTTCACGCGGTTTTTGCGCCGGGCGTTCGCCACGGGCGGCCGGCGGTTTTTCCTTGCCACCCTTGTCCTTGCCCTTGTCCTTGCGACCGCCACCACCACCGTTCGGACCGTCGCCGCGAGGGCCGCGTGGGTTGCGCGGGTTACGTACATCCGGACGCTCGCGTACTTCAGGTTTTTCCGCTTCTACGGTACTGGAGTCAAAACCCATCAGGTCGCCATCGGCGATTTTCTGCTTGGTCATGCGCTCGATGCTTTTCAGCAGTTTTTCTTCGTCCGGTGCTACCAGCGAGATGGCCTCGCCCGAACGACCGGCACGGCCGGTACGGCCGATACGGTGCACGTAGTCTTCGTCGACGTTCGGCAGTTCGAAGTTGACCACGTGTGGCAACTGGTCGATGTCCAGGCCGCGTGCGGCGATGTCGGTGGCCACCAGGATGCGCACTTCGCCGGCCTTGAAGTCAGCCAGGGCTTTGGTGCGGGCATTCTGGCTCTTGTTGCCGTGGATCGCCACGGCGCTCAGGCCGTGCTTGTCCAGGTACTCGGCCAGGCGGTTGGCGCCGTGCTTGGTGCGGGTGAAGACCAGTACCTGTTCCCAGGCGCCCGCGGTAATCAGGTGCGCCAGCAGCGAACGCTTGTGGCTGGCAGGCAAGCGGAAGACCCGTTGCTCGATGCGCTCGACCGTGGTGTTCGGCGGCGTGACTTCGATGCGCTCAGGGTTGTGCAGCAGCTTGCCGGCAAGGTCGGTGATGTCCTTGGAGAACGTCGCCGAGAACAGCAGGTTCTGACGTTTGGCCGGCAGGCGGGCGAGGACCTTCTTCACGTCATGGACAAAGCCCATGTCGAGCATGCGGTCGGCTTCGTCCAGTACCAGGATTTCCACGTGGGACAGGTCGACGCTGCCTTGGCCGGCCAGGTCGAGCAAGCGACCCGGGCAGGCAACCAGCACGTCAACGCCACGGGCCATGGCCTGAACCTGCGGGTTCATGCCAACGCCGCCGAAGATGCAGGCGCTGACGAACTTGAGGTCGCGGGCATAGAGCTTGAAGCTTTCATGCACCTGGGCAGCCAGTTCGCGAGTCGGGGTCAGGACCAGTACGCGCGGTTGGCGCGGGCCGTGACGCTGGGATTTGTCCGGGTGACCGTTGGGAAACAGGCGTTCCAGAATCGGCAGGGCGAAACCACCGGTCTTGCCTGTGCCTGTCTGTGCCGCGACCATCAGGTCGCGACCTTGCAACACGGCGGGAATGGCCCGCTGTTGCACCGGAGTAGGCTGGGTGTAGCCGGCGGCTTCGATGGCGCTGACTAAAGCCTCGGAGAGACCGAGGGAAGCAAAGGACATGAGTAATCCTGTTTTTAGTTAGGGCTTGGCCCAATGGGATAGTCTTGCCTGGCGCGAGTGGCGTTTGAGAGAAGCGCAATCGCGTCCGGTCCTGCTGGGGTCTGAAGGCTCAACTTCGAGTGCTCGCGCGGGCTGGAAAGCTGCGCTGTAGCGATGTCGAGAGGCCTTAAACAGTCCCGAGCGTCCGGGCGTAAGCCTGGCGGGAAGGCCGGAGTATAACAGAGCAATCAGTGTGCGCTGCTTTCCTGCTGCTCAACGGTTTTTTCATTGCCCGCTTGCGGTGTCGCCAACTGGGCTGCGGGGGCGGGTGTTGCGCCATAGCGCGCGCTGAGCTGGGCGTAGGCCGGTTCGCGCTTGAAGCGCTTGAGTTCGGCACCGAAGCGCTGCACCAGCAGGTCCATGCCCGCATTGCGGCGTACGGCCAGGAACTGGCTTTCGTGACTGATGACAGTCGGGCTTTCGCTGATCTGATCGCGCAGGTTCAGGCTGTCGAGCAGGGTCTGGCCTACCCGGCGGTCGGTGATCAGCAGGTCGATGCGCCCGCGCGCCAGTTTGCCGAAGTTGGCTTCATGGGTCGGCGCCGGTTCGCGGGTGAACAGCGTCGACTCGCGAAAATCCTGGCTGTACAGGTAGCCGGGTGAGGTGCCGATGGTCAGGCCGCGCAGGTCTTCCAGGGTGCGGAAGGGGTGAGGGCGGGCATTGGCGTAGAACATCACGAATTCGACTTGCGACAGCGGCTCGCTGGGGTAGAGCAGCGTCGCGTCGCGCTCATTGCTGTGGAAGATGTCCAGCGCACCGTCGGCCAGCCCTTGGTCGAGCATTTGCAGGCAGCGTTTCCAGGGCAGGAATTGCCATTGCACTTCGATGCCCAGGCGCTGGAAGACAATCGCCGTGGTTTCGTAATCCAGCCCACGGGCCTGGCCGTTTTCTTCGTAGACGTAGGGGGCCCAGGGCTCGGTGACGATGCGCAGTTTTTCCGCCCGGGCGGTAAGGCTCAGGCAAGCAAAAAGTACAGCTGTCAGCAGTTGGGCAATGACGGGCATCGTTTGAGATTACGACGAGAGGTAGTGAAATAGCTAGCCTGAGGCAGAGTCGCCTTTTGCCTGCATCAGATGTAGGTAAATGGCGTTTCTTCGTTGGCCGAGCACCAGTCGATTGATCGGGTGGTTGAACCAGTGTTCCAGTTGGTGGCTCTGAAGCGGTCGTTTCAAGCGCTTTTCGAGGTTGTCACGGGCCTTTTCCCACCAGACGGGCGTGCATGCCTGATCAAACGGATTGGGGTGACGGTAGCAGCCGTAGAGAATTTCGCGCATGAATTGGCGCTGTTGCCGGGGCAAGGCCAGGGTAATGATTTTGTAGGCCAGGCGCTGCAATGTGGGCGGGCGAGGCAGGGTGGCCGTCACCAGGCCGGTTTCATCCAGGGCGAAAGCGCTGGTCGGGTCAGTCTCGTGCTTGTCCAGCCAGGCCTTGATCTTGGCGCGAAACAGTTCCTTGCGGCTCCAGTAGTGATGGATCAGGTCGGGGCATTCGCGCACGTTCCGGGTGCGGTAGGCGGCCACCGACAGGCAGAACTCTTCAAGGGTATAGGCGCCCTGGGCCAGGGGATACAACTCGTCCATCAAGGCGATCGAGTGATCGAGGACATCGGCATCCGCACGCTCAAGTCCGATCACGCCGGAGTTCAGCAAGGGCATCTGGTCGTCTGCCAGTTGTCGTTGTTGCAGCAGCGTGGCCAGGGTCTGGTAAAGCCGGGTTTGCCGGTTGGCGCCATAAGGCATGCCCAGCGTGTTACACAGCAACGTACCGGGTTCGATGCGCCGGAACAGCTCCAGCGGCGAGCAATGGAAAAACGTGTCGGTGTCGATCAACAGTGCTCGCTCGGATTCGCGCAGCACCTGTTGCATGACCACATGCTTGGCGCGGAAGTGATAACCGTGGGGGGCAATCCAGCGTTGACGGGTGCTTTCGTCCAGCTCGCGGATACGCACCGGTAGGTCGCGATAGGGCGCGGGGTTATCCGTGAACACCTGGATGTCGAGTGCTTCGTCCGGCGTTTTTCGCATTCCCGCCAAGGCGCTGGCGATGCTGAAGACCGCTTCCTGGTGGTAGGTGCTTGCCCCGTAGACCAGATAGATCAGTTGGGGGGTGGGGGCTGGATGAGGTATCGACATCTACTACGTTTTACCCTGGTGATATGACAAATAAAAAAGGCCCTGGTTTGCGCCAGAGCCTTGTTCCTGAAGACGATGCCGGTGTCAGCGCGGCAGCTTCAGGTTGTTCCAGACAGCTAGGCTAGGCTCAGCCTGGTTCAGGGTATAGAAATGCAGCCCTGGTGCGCCGCCCTGCAACAAACGTTCACACATTTGCGTGATCACCTGTTCACCGAAACCCTGAATGCTCTGGGTATCGTCGCCGTAGGCTTCCAGCTGCTTGCGGATCCAGCGCGGGATTTCCGCACCGCAGGCATCGGAGAAGCGCGCCAGCTTGCTGTAGTTGGTGATCGGCATGATGCCCGGCACGATCGGGATGTCCACGCCCATGGCTCGTACACGCTCGACGAAGTAGAAGTAGCTGTCGGCGTTGAAGAAGTACTGGGTGATCGCACTGTCGGCGCCAGCGTTGGCCTTGCGCACGAAGTTGGTGAGATCGTCTTCGAAATTGCGCGCTTGCGGATGCATTTCCGGGTAGGCGGCGACTTCGATGTGGAAATGATTGCCGGTCTCTTCACGAATGAATTCAACCAGGTCATTGGCGTGGCGCATTTCGCCGCTGGCCATGCCCATGCCCGAAGGCAAGTCACCGCGCAGGGCGACGATGCGCTTGATGCCGGCAGCCTTGTACTCGCTCAGCAGGCCGCGCAGGTCGGCTTTGCTGTCACCCACGCAGGACAAGTGCGGCGCGGCAGGGATTTTGACTTCGCTTTCAAGCTGCAGCACGGTGTTGAGGGTGCGATCACGTGTCGAACCGCCAGCGCCATAGGTGCAGGAGAAAAAGTCGGGGTTGTAGCCGGCCAGCTGACGGGCAGTGGCGATGAGCTTTTCATGCCCAGCATCGGTCTTGGTCGGGAAGAACTCGAAGCTGTAGCGACGATCTTGGGACATGGGAATACCCTTGGAAACTCATAAGACGGACGCTGGCCCCCTGTAGGAGCGAGCTTGCTCGCGAAAAACATCAAGTCAACGCGTTTATCCAGACAGCACGCGTTATCGTTAACGTCCATCGCGAGCGAGCTCGCTCCTACACAGGAAGAGCCGGCCTATCAGTAGCGGTAAGCGTGCGGCTTGAACGGGCCTTCGACGGTCACGCCGATGTACTCGGCCTGTTGCTTGGTCAGTTGAGTGACCACGCCACCGAAGCCGCGAACCATTTCCAGGGCCACTTCTTCGTCGAGTTTCTTCGGCAGTACTTCAACGGTCAGGCGCTCGGCTTTCTGGGCTGGCGACAGGTCGGCGTACTTCTGGCCGAACAGGAAGATCTGGGCCAGTACCTGGTTGGCGAACGAACCGTCCATGATGCGGCTTGGGTGGCCAGTGGCGTTGCCCAGGTTAACCAGGCGACCTTCGGCCAGCAGGATCAGGTAGTCGTCGTTCTGTGGGTCGAAATCGCCAGCGCCGGTACGGTGGACCTTGTGAACCTGTGGCTTCACTTCTTCCCATGCCCAGTTCTTGCGCATGAAAGCGGTGTCGATTTCGTTGTCGAAGTGGCCGATGTTGCAGACAACGGCGCGCTTCTTCAGGGCCTTGAGCATGTTGGCATCGCAAACGTTGACGTTGCCGGTGGTGGTCACGATCAGGTCGATCTTGCCCAGCAGCGCTTTGTCGATGCTCGCTTCGGTGCCGGTGTTGATACCGTCGATGAACGGCGAAACCAGTTCGAAACCGTCCATGCAGGCTTGCATGGCGCAGATCGGGTCGACTTCGGAGACCTTGACGATCATGCCTTCCTGGCGCAGGGACTGGGCCGAACCCTTGCCCACGTCACCGTAGCCGATGACCAGCGCTTGCTTGCCGGACAGCAGGTGGTCGGTGCCACGCTTGATGGCGTCGTTCAGGCTGTGACGGCAGCCGTACTTGTTGTCGTTCTTGCTCTTGGTCACCGAGTCGTTGACGTTGATGGCCGGGATTTTCAGCTCGCCCTTGGCCAGCATGTCCAGCAGGCGGTGTACGCCAGTGGTGGTTTCTTCGGTCACGCCGTGGACGCGGTCCAGCACCTGCGGGTACTTCTTGTGCAGCAGCTCGGTCAGGTCGCCGCCGTCGTCGAGGATCATGTTGGCATCCCAAGGCGCGCCATCTTTCAGGATGGTTTGCTCCAGGCACCACTCGTACTCTTGCTCAGTCTCGCCTTTCCAGGCGAAAACCGGGATGCCGGCAGCGGCGATGGCGGCTGCAGCCTGGTCCTGGGTCGAGAAAATGTTGCAGGACGACCAGCGTACTTCGGCACCCAGGGCAACCAGGGTTTCGATCAGCACGGCGGTCTGAATGGTCATGTGGATGCAGCCAAGGATCTTCGCGCCCTTGAGCGGTTGCTCGGCGGAATACTTGTTGCGCAGACCCATCAGGGCTGGCATTTCGGATTCAGCGATGATGGTTTCGCGACGGCCCCAGGCAGCCAGGGACATGTCGGCGACTTTGTAGTCGTTAAAATCTGCAGGCGTGTTGACAGCGCTCATGAAGAGCCTCCATTCGTAAGTATGCGAATGGGCGCCGTTGTGCGTTTAAAGTCTGGCTACTCAAAGCCAGGCAACGCCCCATCCGAGCCTGACAGGTCGAACCTGCTGCAGCGCCCCTCGGACAGGTGGCGGGAAAACGGTAGCAATCGAAGATGACCGTTTTGAAACGGAGGCGATTATAGCGAGCCCCGCCGATCTTCCAAAGGGTTTCTGTCGCCCGGATGAAGATCTCTATCGCGACCATAGTCCAAGGCCCATGGAGCCTGACTGCCCGGTCTGCCATGATGACCGGCATCAATCGGCAAGACGGTCAGGAGCGAGCATGAATTTCCACACCCGCAAATGGGTAAAACCCGAAGACCTCAACCCCAACGGCACGCTGTTCGGCGGCAGTCTGTTGCGCTGGATCGATGAAGAAGCGGCGATCTATGCCATCGTGCAGCTGGGCAACCAGCGCGTAGTGACCAAGTACATTTCCGAAATCAACTTCGTCAGCGCCTCGCGCCAGGGCGACATCATCGAACTGGGCATCACCGCCACCGAGTTCGGCCGTACCTCGATCACCCTGACGTGCGAGGTGCGCAACAAGATCACCCGCAAAAGCATCCTCACCGTGGAGAAGATGGTCTTCGTCAACCTGGGTGAAGACGGCCTGCCCGCACCGCACGGCCGCACCGAGATCAAGTACGTCAAGGACCAGTTCCAGGATGACGCCGCGGTCGAATGAGGCGGTCATTGTGGCGAGGGAGCTTGCTCCCGTTGGGGCGCGTAGCGGCCCTGATACCTGCAATCGCGATGTGTCAGGCACAACGCATTGATCAATCTGCGACCGCTTCGCGGCCGAGCGGGAGCAAGCGCCCTCGCCACAGGGTTTTACTTCGCTGCACGGACCCGGCGAAAGGCTCAGCCGGGGACCGTTGCCGTCGCGGCGCGGCGACGTTGCAGGTAGATAAAGAACAGCGCCGTGAGTACGGTCAAGCCGCTGACCAGAGCGCCGGTCCACGGCAAGTCGGCCAGGTCGGCGCCGCTGGCCACCACTAGTCCGCCGATCCAGGCACCTGCCGCGTTACCGAGGTTGAAGGCGCTCTGGTTCAGGGTCGAGCCCAGGTTCGGCGCTTCATGGGCCTGGTCGATGATCAGCAGTTGCAGGATCGGGCACAACGCAAAGGCAAAGATCCCCCAGAGTACCAAGGTAATGGCCGCCGGGATGACCGAGTGGCTGGTCTGGCTGAAGGCGGCCAAGACAACGACCACCGCCAGGGCCATGCCCACCAGTGAAGGCAACAAGCGGCTGTCTGCCAGGCGTCCGCCGAGCATGCTGCCAGCGGTCAGGCCTACACCGAACAGCAACAGCATGACGGTGACGCCATGGGGGCTGACACCGGTGATGTCCTGCAGGATCGGCGCGATGTAGGTGAACACGCTGAACAGGCTGGTGGACGCCAGCACGCTCATGCCCAGCGCCAGCAGCACGTTGGCCTTGCCCAGCACTTTGAACTCACTGGCCAGGTTGGCCTTGTCCATGGCGATTGCCTTGGGTAACCAGAGCCATTGGGCGATGGCGGCAATCACGCCGATCACCGAGACCGCCCAGAAGGTCGAACGCCAGCCAGCGTACTGCCCCAGTGCCGTGCCCAGCGGCACACCAAGCACGTTGGCCAGGGTCAGGCCGGTGAACATCATCGCGATCGCCTGGGCCCGCTTGTTGGGGGCCACCAGCCCGGCGGCCACCACCGAACCGATGCCGAAGAACGCGCCATGACACAGTGCGGTGATCACCCGGGCAGCCATCAGCGTGCTGTAGTTCGGCGCCAGGGCGCAGAGGATGTTGCCGAGGATGAACATCAGCGTCATGCCCAGCAGCGTGGCTTTGCGCGGCATGTTGGCGGTGCCGACCGCGAGGATCGGTGCACCGAACACCACGCCCAGGGCATAGCCGGTGATCAGCAGCCCGGCGTCGGGAATGCTGACACCCAGGTCGCGGGCGACATCGGGCAGCAAGCCCATGATGACGAATTCAGTGGTGCCGATGCCGAAGGCGGCAACAGCCAAAGCAAGCAAGGCCAGTGGCATGCGCAAGGTCTCTGTCGTTAGTCTTGACGCTCTGATCAGGCAAACGCATGCCGGCCCCCCGATTCGGTGTCGAGTCGGGCAGCAGCGGAATTTTTTGGAATAAGTTATGTGCGCAAGTGAGTGCAGCGTGGTCGGTTGCAGTATAAACAGCTGCTGATCTATGGCGAATCAATTCTATCGAGCAAGGAGGCGACGTGCTGGCGACGGTTCTGGTTCTGGTGGCGGCGCTGTTGCACGCGGCCTGGAACACCCTGATCAAATTCAGTGCTGAGCGACTGTTGGTGGTGGCCTGCATGGACAGCGTGGCGATGCTCTTCGTCGCGCTGATGTTGCCATTCGTGAACCTGCCACCCCTGGCGATCTGGCCGTGGATCCTGGCCTCGGCGGCGTTCGAGTTGCTCTATCGCTATTTGCTGATCCAGGCCTACCGGGTGGGCGACCTGGGGTTGGTCTACCCGTTGATGCGCGGGTTGTCGCCGTTGGTGGTGCTGGCACTGACGCTGATCTTCGCCGGTGAAGTGCTGACCCCTCAACAAATCCTCGGGATTCTGTTGATCCCGTTCGGCATGCTCTGCCTGCTGTGGCAGGGCGGTGGTGGCGAGCGGCTGCCCTGGTCGATGCTGCCGGTGGTGGCGTTGATCGGCCTGTGCATCGGCTGCTACACCTTCATCGATGGCCAGGCGCTACGGCGCTGGTCGCATCCACTGGATTATCTGGTGTGGGTCACGCTGCTCAGTGCCTGGCCGTTCCCGCTGCTGGCGCTGGTGCGCAAGCGTCCTGCGTTCTTGCTGTTCTGGCGCGAGCAATGGCGGTTGGGGCTGGCGGTCGGATTCTGCGTGTTGTTCAGCTACGCTCTGGTGCTGTGGGCCATGCAGCTGGGGTCGATTGCCGAGGCGGCGGCACTGCGCGAGATCAGTGTGATCCTGGTGGTGCTGTTCGGCATGCGTTACCTGAAAGAGCCGTTCGGCAGGCCACGGCTGCTGGCCTGTGGGCTGGTGCTGATCGGTATGCTCGTGATGAAGTTCTGAGTGAACGATCATAAAACTTAAAAAAGGAACCCGTAATGACTGTTGCTCTGTGGTGCATTTTGATCGCGATTTTCCTGCCATACCTGTGTACTGGCATCGCCAAGATCGGGGGTGGGTACCGGCTTCGGGACAATCATGACCCGCGGTCCTTCCTGGAAACCCTGGACGGTTTCGCCAAACGGGCTCACTCGGCCCAGCTCAACAGTTTCGAAGTCACACCGGCATTTGCCGCCGCGGTCATCGTCGCTCATCTGGCCGGCAACGCGGAACTGGTGACCATCAACGTACTGTCGGTACTGTTCATCACCAGTCGCCTGCTGTACATCATTTGCTACCTGGCGGACTGGGCGATCCTGCGTTCGCTGGTGTGGTTTGTCGGCATGGGGCTGATCATCAGTTTCTTCTTCGTCTCGATCTAAAACGGCGCGCTGATGTAGTTGCCGTCGCTGCCGCGGCCTGTGTCTTCGAACGCAGGCGGCGGCAGGATGGCGGCTACTTACTTGGCGTCAGTCACTTGAGGCAACTGTGGCAACGCCACGCCTTTTGGCCACAGCATCCAGATCTGACCCTGCTGTTTCATGTCGCCGGCCAATTGCCCGGCGGCATCGCCCGTGCCCCAGAACAGGTCGGCCCGCACTTCGCCGGTAATCGCGCCGCCGGTATCCTGTGCGGCGACAGGCCGCACGAGCGGGGTGCCATCTGGCCGGGTGGTGGATAGCCACAACAGGCTGCCCAGCGGAATCACCTTGCGATCCACCGCCACGCTGTAGCCCGATGTCAGCGGCACATTCAGCGAGCCGCGCGGGCCTTCGTTGCTCTCCGGGTTGCGGGTGAAGAACACGTAGCTCGGGTTACTGCCCAGCAGTTCCGGGATGCGTGTCGGGTGGGCCTTGGCCCAGGCGCTGATGGCACCCATGGTCACGTCTTCTTTTTTCAACTCGCCCTGATCCACCAGCCAACGGCCGATAGGCCGGTACGGATGACCGTTCTGGTCGGCATAGGCAATGCGCAGTTGGCGGCCATCTTCGAGCTGAATGCGACCCGAGCCCTGGATCTGCAGGAACTGCAGGTCCATCGGGTCGGTCAACCAGGCCAGTGTTGGCGCCTTGACGCCTTGGGCGCCGATGGTCGCGGCATCGTCGTAGGGCTTGAGTACTCGCCCCTCCAGCCGGCCTCGCAGGCGCTTGCCCTTGAGTTCCGGGTAAATGCTGTCGAGGGAGACGATGATCATGTCTTCCGGTATGCCGTAAACCGGCACATTGGCCACTGGCGTTTGCGTCAGGCTGCCTGGATACACCGGTTCGTAGTAGCCGGTGATCAAGCCGTTGGCATTGCCGCCCGAGGAGCGCAAGCCATAGACCTGCAGGTGCTCCTTGAGGAAGGAGCGGATCGCCTCGGCGTTTTGCGGCACGTTGGCGGCTGCCGCGCAGGTCGCCCCCCAGACCGGGTCGGCCTTCAAGCGGGTGCAGGCGCTGCGCCATGAGCCGAAACCGGCCAGCAGGTCGTTATCGGACACCGCTGGCAAGGCGTCCCAGGTCGCGCTGGAATAGGTGGCGATGGCGTGGGTTTGTGGCTTGGTATGATCACCACCGTTGCAACCGGCAAGCAGGGCAATCATCGGGAAGGTCCAGAGCAGGCTTTTGCGCCAGGCCTTGTAACGGCTGTTCATGCAGTGCTTCCTGTGACGGCTGCCGGAGCGCTCAAGCACTCAGGCAACCCTTATTGTTAATAGGGCTATTGGTCTTTGCGAATGAGGCGAGGATACTGGCCGCCGATTTCCGAACCTTGAGCCACCATGACTCTCAAAAGACTTTCTGTTGTATTGCTGGCCTGCCTGGCGCTGTCCGCCTGTGGCGGTGTCGATCCGAACTCGCCGCTGGGTCAGCGCAAGGCGATCTTCAAGCAAATGCTCAAGACCGGCGAAGACCTGGGTGGCATGCTGCGTGGCCGCATCCCGTTCGACGGGCCTCGATTTGCCGAGGGTGCTGTGAAGCTCGACGCGTTGTCCCGCGAGCCGTGGAAGCATTTCCCGCAGGTTCGCGAAGAAGACCACACCAGCGCCAAGGATGAGGTCTGGCAAAAGCAGGCACGTTTCCAGGACATGGCCCGCACGCTTGAGGCCGCCACCGGTGAATTGGTGATCGCCAGCCAGGTGCAGCCCTACAAGGCCAGTAACCTGGGGCCTGCGATGCAGAAGGTCGAAGACGCCTGCAGTGCGTGCCATAAAGAGTTTCGTGATCACTGAGTCCAGAGTCTTCGCAGGTTGACGGTTCACGCTGATCTGCAGGCGCTGGCAAGCCGGCTCCTGCACCTGTGATCCGAATTACTTGTCCAGTTCTTCCAGCGCCTGCTGCAGTTCCTTGCGGGATTCGGCGAGTTTGTCTTTGCGTTTGTTGATCTTCTCCGGATCGCCTTTTTTCATCGCCTTGTCGAGGTCGGCCTGGCGTTGACTGACTTCGTGCTTGGCGTCCAGCACCTTGTTTTCGCGCTCTTTCTTCAGCGAAGCATCGGTGCAGTGCGCGGTCACTTCGCTCAGGGCTTTTTCCAGGCCGGCCAGTTGTTCGGCATTGCCCTGGGCCTTGGCCTGTTCAATCTGGGTGCTGATGGACTGGCGCTTGGCTGCGCAGCCAGTGAGTTCCGGTGTTTGCTCGGTAGCCATCAGGGGCGTGACGATGGCACTGCACAGGGCGAGCAGGGCTATCGGTGCAAGAAATTTCATAAAGGCTCCGTTTAAGAACGTGTTCAAGTCGGCGAGCAGATGGTCGATTGGAGCGCATCAATACCCGGTGGGTTCAACCGTTGCCGGACATCCGGGCCTCTAAAACCCGTCGATGCCGGCCGTGCGTAACTGTTCGCTCAATGCCTGTACCTGCGGGTCGCGAAAAAAGGCGCTCAATTGCGCCGCGCGCCCTGGGCCGATTCCGGTTTCGGCCTGCCATTGTCCGGTGTCTCGTTGTGCCAGGGACTGCCATGAGCCAGCAAGGCTCGCGTTGCCCGTCGGCGGCATGCCCAAGGCCTTCAGCCAGCGTGAAAAGGGCTGTTGTCGGGCACCTTGAAAACTGGTTGCCAGGCGGGCACCACTGCGCTCGCCGAAACCATCAATGGTAGCAAGCTCTTGAGCTTCAAGGGTCAACCAATCAAGTAACCCTTTGATACGGCCGGCATCGATCAGCTTTTCCCAGGTGCCGGCTCCCATATGCTGCAGCGCCAGGCCGTGCTTGCCACTGAGCCAGGTCAAGCGCGCGCGAAACTGGCTTTCGCATCCGGGTGTCGGTTGCCAGCAACTGAGGGGGTGGAAGTCTTCAGGGCGTGGCGCCAGCACTTCGGGCCGTTCGGTGCTGCGCCATACAACGTTGTCGAGCCGGGGGATGGTCAGGCCGGCAAGGCTGATGGCGACGTGATCGCCGGGGCGGATATCCAGGTGCTGCCAGCGTTGCAGCGAGCTGACGCTGACCCGTTTGACCCGCCGATCATCAAGGGTAATCGGCTCCAGTTCCAGTATCGGGGTGATGCGCCCGGTGCGGCCGACCGTGAAGTGAACCTTGCGCACCTGCGCCAACGCTTGGGCAACGGGGTATTTCCAGGCGATGGCCCAGTACGGCGATTTTGCTTGCCAGCGTTCGGCCGGCGGCCGCGACTGCTGACGCAGAACGATACCGTCGCTGGCGAAGGGCAGTGGTGTGCGATACCAGTGGTCACGCCAATGTTCGGCATCGGCGAAAGTCTTGATCGGCTGGGAGTAGGGCTCCGTGGTGGCGAAGCCCAGCTCGGTCAGTGCTGTCGCACGGGCTGGCAGGTTGCTCGGGCCTTGGGGCCAGTCCCAGGTGAACAGTCCGACCTTGTTGGCCTCCTCAAGACTCAGCGTCTTGCGGGCCATCAGCCCGGCCACGTTGCCACGGGCATTGAGGCTGCCCGCGGCGGCTTGTGCATGATCGGTCAGGCGCCAGTAGAGTTCGCCTTGCACCACCAGGTCGACAGGTTGCGTCAGTTGCTGGGGGATTGCATCGATCTTGCGTGCCGGGATCGTCCAGTCCTGGCCGTTGATGCCGTCGCCGCGACTGATTGCCTGTGCAAGTCGCCCTTTGCGATAAACCAGTGAGACGGCAACGCCATCGACTTTGGGTTGAACCCACACGTCATCGCGGGAGGCGAGCCAGTCCTGGACCGCCTGGCCATCGCTCAATTTATCCAGGCCGGTATGGGGGATGGGGTGGAGCACCGTTCCGCGAGCCGTGCTCAGTGGATTGACCGGTGTCGTGCCCGGGTTGAAGCAGGAGCGCCAGCTGTCGAGGCGGGCGCGGGACTGGTCGTAGAGCTCATCGGCAACCAGTGAACGCCCTTGTCGATGGTAGTTGTCATCCCAGTCGCTGATCTGCTGTTGCAGGGCGTTGATTTCCGCGTAGGCGCGCTTGGCTGGCCAGTCGGGGCAGGGGCTTGCGTTGACGTTCAGGCAAACAGTGGTCAGCCATGCGCCGATCGACAACAGGTGCACAGGTCGCATCATGAGCATCCTTGCTCTGGGGGGATGCTTGAAGGCTAGACCAGCCATTGCGCGGGCGCGCTCGGGAGCTTTGCAGTGTGTGTCCGGGCCAGTCATGCGCCCATGAAAAAGCCCCGCAGGGCGAGCCGTGCGGGGCTTTTGCTGTAGCCGGGAGGCTTACAGGCCGGCGGCGGAACGCAGGGCGTCGGCGCGGTCGGTTTTTTCCCAGGTGAAGGTGGTGAAGGTGTCTTCGCCCACAGTCTTGGTTTCCGGAGTACGACCGAAGTGGCCGTAAGCAGCGGTTTCCTGGTACATCGGGTGCAGCAGCTCGAGCATGGTGGTGATCGCGTATGGACGCAGGTCGAACACTTCGCGGACCAGTTTGATGATCTTGTCATCGCTGATCTTGCCGGTGCCGAAGGTGTTCAACGAGATCGAAGTCGGCTGAGCGACGCCGATGGCGTAGGAAACCTGAATCTCGCAACGCTCGGCCAGGCCGGCTGCCACGATGTTCTTGGCCACATAACGACCCGCGTAGGCGGCCGAACGGTCAACCTTCGATGGATCCTTGCCGGAGAACGCACCGCCACCGTGACGGGCCATGCCGCCGTAGGTGTCAACGATGATCTTGCGGCCGGTCAGGCCGCAGTCGCCCACCGGGCCACCAATGATGAACTGGCCGGTCGGGTTGATGTGGAACTGGGTGTCCTTGTGCAGCAGTTCGGCAGGCAGTACGTGCTTGACGATCAGCTCCATTACGCCTTCGCGCAGGTCCTTGTACGACACTTCCGGGTTGTGCTGGGTCGACAGAACGACGGCGTCGATACCCACCACCTTGCCGTTTTCATAGCGGCAGGTGACCTGGGACTTGGCGTCCGGACGCAACCAGGGCAGCAGGCCGGATTTACGGGCTTCGGCCTGGCGCTGCACCAGTTGGTGCGAGAAGGTGATCGGGGCTGGCATCAGCACGTCGGTTTCGTTGCTGGCGTAGCCGAACATCAGGCCCTGGTCGCCGGCACCCTGATCTTCAGGCTTGGCACGGTCGACGCCCTGGTTGATGTCGGGGGACTGCTTGCCGATGATGTTCATCACGCCGCAGGTCGCGCCGTCGAAACCGACGTCGGAGCTGTTGTAGCCGATGTCGGTGATGACGTCACGAACGATCTGCTCCAGGTCAACCCAGGCCGAGGTGGTGACTTCGCCGGCGATGATCGCCACGCCCGTTTTCACCAGAGTCTCGCACGCCACACGGGCGAACTTGTCTTCAGCAATGATGGCGTCCAGCACCGCATCAGAAATCTGGTCGGCGATTTTGTCCGGATGCCCTTCAGACACGGACTCGGAGGTGAAAAGGGAGTATTCGCTCATCTCGATGTTTTCCTGATATTTACCGATGGTGAGTGTCGCCAGCCGGTCGCTGAAAATGGCGGACCTGAATCTGGAAACCATTACGTAAGCCTACATAGAGGCTTTCCCCGGGAACGAGTCCCGCAGCGGTGGCCCAACGGGCCAGATCGTCCTGTTCAAATCCCAACCAAAGATCACCGCAGGCCTCCCTGGCCCAACTTTGGTTGTGACTGCATAACTCTGTCACTAACAGGCTACCGCCTGGTTGCAGCAAGCCGGCCATCTGCTTGAGCGCATCGGCGGGTGCGGCGAAATGGTGCAAGACCATGTTCAGTACAACGCAATCGGCCGCCAGGCTCACGCCATTTAATGCATCGGCCAATTGAAGGCTGACATTGGTCAGCGTTTCACGCTCGCAGACCTGACGCGCCAGTTCGAGCATGGCCGGGCTGTTGTCGAGGGCCGTGACCTGGGTGAAGCGTCGTGCAAGCTCCGGCAGAAAACTGCCGTCGCCGGGGCCGACTTCGATGGCGGTGGCCGCTTCGTTGAAACTCAGTTTGTCGAGCAATGCCAGTACGCTCTCGCGGTACTGTGGCAGGCCAGCGATCAAGTCTTGCTGGGCACGAAATTTTTCCGCAACCCGTGAGAAAAAGTCCTGGCTGGCGGCAGCCCGCTGCCCGTGGACCTGACTGATCCGCGATTGCACATCGCCGGGCAAGGTCAGGTTGTCCACTTCTTCAAGCAAGGCAGCGTGCAGCTTGCCTCCGAGCAACTCGGTGTGGGGCAGGGCGCGACGGTAGAAAATCGCGTTGCCTTCACGGCGGGTTGCCACCAGGTCGGCCTGGGCCAGCACCTTGAGGTGGTGGCTCATGCCCGATTGGCCGGTTGCAAAGATCTGCGCCAGTTCCAGTACGCCAAACGAGTCGTTGGCCAGGGCGCGCAATACATTCAGCCGCAACGGATCGCCGCCGGCCTTGCACAGGGCCGCCAGCTCGTCGCAATCGTCGTGGCGAATGGAAGGCACGCGTAAATTCATAAGGCTGGCAGTCTAGTCACGCGTCGAAAGCACCGCAAGGTCAATATCAAAAAGTTTTGATATTGCTCGATAGATGGCACTTCCCAGGCCGGACCTTACTCTACAAACGAAACGCGGAAAGGTTTCACCTGACCAATACGCAGATATCCACAGGAAAAACCTGCCATATCGACTATCTGTCATTGCCCCGAGGCTGTCCGCTGAGGGAAAATGCTCGCCTTTTTTCCGTTCCGTTTTATTCACTCTCGATTCAGAATCCGCAGGAGATCAGCGATGCCCAGCCGTCGTGAGCGTGCCAACGCCATTCGTGCACTCAGCATGGATGCCGTGCAAAAAGCCAACAGCGGCCATCCCGGTGCCCCTATGGGTATGGCGGATATCGCCGAAGTACTTTGGCGTGACTACCTCAAGCACAACCCGAGCAATCCATCCTTCGCCGACCGTGACCGCTTCGTGCTGTCCAACGGTCACGGCTCGATGTTGATCTACTCGCTGCTGCACCTGACTGGCTACGACCTGTCGATCGATGACCTGAAAAGCTTCCGCCAATTGCACAGCCGCACCCCGGGCCACCCGGAACTCGGCTACACCCCGGGCGTTGAAACCACCACTGGCCCACTGGGCCAGGGCCTGGCGAACGCGGTGGGCTTTGCCCTGGCCGAGAAAGTGCTGGCGGCACAGTTCAACCGTCCTGGCCACAACATTGTTGATCACCACACCTACGTGTTCCTGGGTGATGGCTGCATGATGGAAGGCATTTCCCACGAAGTCAGCTCCCTGGCCGGCACTTTGGGCCTGGGCAAGCTGATTGCCTTCTACGATGACAACGGCATCTCCATCGACGGCGAAGTCGAAGGCTGGTTCACCGATGACACCCCGAAGCGCTTCGAATCCTACAACTGGCTAGTGATCCGCAACGTTGACGGTCACGATCCCGAAGAGATCAAGATCGCCATCGAAACTGCACGCAAAAGCGAGCAACCGACGCTGATCTGCTGCAAGACCACCATCGGCTTCGGCTCGCCGAACAAGCAGGGCAAGGAAGACTGCCACGGCGCCCCACTGGGTGACGCGGAAATCGCCCTGACCCGCGCTGCACTGAAGTGGAATCACGGTCCGTTCGAAGTTCCGGCCGACATCTATGCCGAATGGGACGCCAAGGAAGCCGGTAGAGCTGCCGAAGCCGAGTGGGACCAGCGTTTTGCTGCCTACTCTGCCGAATTCCCTGAGCTGGCCAATGAACTGGTTCGTCGTCTGAGCGGTGATCTGCCGGCTGACTTCTCCGAAAAAGCCTCGGCCTATATCGCTGAAGTCGCTGCCAAAGGCGAAACCATCGCCAGCCGTAAAGCCAGCCAGAACGCCCTGAACGCGTTCGGTCCGATGCTGCCTGAGTTCCTCGGCGGCTCGGCTGACCTGGCCGGTTCCAACCTGACCCTGTGGAAAGGTTGCAAGGGCGTCACGGCTGAAGATGCCAGCGGCAACTACATGTACTACGGCGTGCGCGAGTTCGGCATGACCGCCATCATGAACGGCATTGCCCTGCACGGCGGCCTGGTGCCTTACGGCGCGACCTTCCTGATGTTCATGGAATACGCCCGCAACGCAGTGCGCATGTCCGCCCTGATGAAGCAGCGTGTGATCCACGTCTACACCCACGACTCCATCGGTCTGGGCGAAGACGGCCCGACGCACCAGCCAATCGAACAGTTGGCCAGCCTGCGCTGCACGCCGAACCTCGACACCTGGCGTCCAGCCGACGCGGTTGAGTCGGCAGTGGCCTGGAAGTGCGCCCTGGAGCGTAAAGACGGTCCTTCGGCCCTGATCTTCTCGCGTCAGAACCTGCAGCACCAAACCCGTGATGCGGTGCAGATCGAACTGATCAACCGCGGTGGCTACGTGCTCAAGGATTGCGCGGGCGAGCCTGAGCTGATCCTGATCGCTACCGGTTCGGAAGTCGGCCTGGCTGTTCAAGCCTTCGACAAACTGACCGAACAGGGCCGCAAGGTGCGCATGGTTTCCATGCCGTGCACCAGCGTGTTCGATGCCCAGGACGCGGGCTACAAGCAATCGGTCCTGCCGTTGCAGGTCAGCGCCCGTATCGCCATCGAGGCCGCCCACGCGGACTACTGGTACAAGTACGTGGGCCTGGAAGGCCGCGTCATCGGCATGACCACCTACGGCGAGTCGGCGCCTGCGCCAGCCTTGTTCGAAGAGTTCGGTTTCACCCTGGAAAACATCCTGGGTCAGGCTGAAGAGCTGCTGGAAGACTAAGCACGACGCGGTGGTTTCATGACCACCGCAATCCCCATGTAGGAGCGAGCGTGCTCGCGATGAACGTTAACGATAACGCGTGCTATCTGGATAATCGCGTTGCCCTCACGTTTTTCGCGAGCACGCTCGCTCCTACAGGGGGGTGTTGCACAAGAGAATTTCGTCTGGCTGCGTATTATCGAGAACCCCATGCCTCAACCGCGTCCCTACAAAGTTGCACTCAACGGCTACGGCCGGATTGGTCGTTGCGTCTTGCGTGCGTTGTTTGAGCGAGGCTCGGCGGCTGGGTTTGAAATTGTCGCGATCAACGATCTGGCCGACATGGCCAGCATCGAATACCTGACACGCTTCGACTCCACCCACGGCCGGTTCCCCGGCGAGGTGAAGGTCGATGGCGATTGTCTGCATATTAATGGCGACTGCGTGAAGGTCCTGCGCAGTGCCACCCCCGAAGGCATCGATTGGGCGTCGCTTGGTGTCGACCTGGTGCTCGAATGTTCCGGTGCCTACAACACCCGTGCCGATGGCCAGCGGTTTCTCGACGCCGGTGCGCCGCGAGTGCTGTTTTCCCAGCCGATGGCCAGCGAGGCGGATGTCGACGCCACTATCGTCTATGGCGTGAACCAGGATTGCCTGACCGGCGATGAGTTGCTGGTGTCCAACGCCTCCTGCACCACCAACTGCGGCGTGCCGCTGCTGCGCTTGCTGGATCAGGCCTTTGGCCTGGACTATGTGTCGATCACCACCATCCACTCGGCGATGAACGACCAGCCGGTGATCGATGCCTATCACCACGAAGACCTGCGCCGCACCCGTTCGGCGTTCCAGTCGGTGATCCCGGTGTCCACTGGTCTGGCGAGAGGCATCGAGCGCCTGTTGCCGGAACTTGCCGGACGAATTCAGGCCAAAGCCGTACGCGTGCCGACGGTCAATGTGTCTTGCCTGGACATCACCCTGCAGACCATGACCGACACTGACGCTAGCGAGGTCAACCGGATCCTGCGCGAGGCCGCCACCCGCGGTCCGCTCAAGGGCCTGCTGGCTTACACCGAGCTGCCTCACGCCAGCTGTGATTTTAACCATGACCCACATTCGGCGATCGTCGATGCCAGTCAGACCCGCGTTTCCGGCCCAAGGCTGGTGAACGTACTGGCCTGGTTCGACAACGAATGGGGTTTTGCCAACCGAATGCTGGATGTTGCAGAACACTATCTGCAAACAGCGATTAAACAACCTGCTCTCTAAATAGAGCTAACAGGAAGTGCGACCCATGACCGTGTTGAAGATGACCGACCTCGATCTGCAAGGTAAGCGCGTATTGATCCGCGAAGACCTCAACGTCCCAGTCAAGGACGGTGTAGTCACCAGCGATGCGCGTATCCTGGCTTCGCTGCCGACCATCAAGCTGGCCCTGGAAAAAGGCGCGGCCGTGATGGTCTGCTCGCACCTGGGCCGTCCGACCGAAGGCGAGTTCTCGGCCGAGAACAGCCTGGCGCCCGTCGCCGCTTACCTGAGCCGCGCCCTGGGCCGCGAAGTGCCGCTGGTAGCTGATTACCTGGGTGGTGTCGACGTGAAAGCGGGCGACATCGTGCTGTTCGAAAACGTGCGCTTCAACAAGGGCGAGAAAAAGAACGCCGACGAGCTGGCCCAACAATACGCCGCCCTGTGCGACGTGTTCGTGATGGACGCCTTCGGTACCGCTCACCGTGCCGAGGGTTCGACCCATGGCGTGGCCAAGTTCGCCAAAGTCGCCGCGGCGGGTCCGTTGCTGGCAGCCGAACTGGATGCACTGGGCAAGGCCCTGGGTGCCCCGGCACAGCCGATGGCCGCCATCGTTGCCGGCTCCAAGGTCTCGACCAAACTCGACGTGCTCAACAGCCTGAGCCAGATCTGCGACCAGCTGATCGTGGGCGGCGGTATCGCCAACACCTTCCTGGCCGCTGCCGGTCACCCGGTGGGCAAATCCCTGTACGAGCCGGACCTGCTGGACACCGCTCGCGCCATCGCCGCCAAAGTCAGCGTGCCGCTGCCGGTCGACGTAGTGGTTGCCAAGGAGTTCGCTGAAAGCGCCGTCGCGACCGTCAAGCTGATCGCTGACGTGGCTGAAGACGACATGATCCTGGACATCGGCCCACAAACCGCCGCGCAGTTCGCTGAGCTGCTGAAGTCGTCGAACACCATCCTCTGGAACGGTCCGGTCGGCGTGTTCGAATTCGACCAGTTCGGCAACGGCACCAAGGTCCTGGCCCAGGCCATCGCCGACAGTTCGGCGTTCTCCATTGCCGGTGGTGGCGACACCCTGGCGGCCATCGATAAATATGGCGTTGCCGAGCAAATCTCCTACATTTCTACCGGCGGCGGCGCATTCCTCGAGTTCGTCGAAGGCAAGGTGCTGCCCGCTGTTGAAGTCCTGGAAAGCCGGGCAAAAGCCTAAGGGCCACCTGTTGGCCAGGCAAAGGAGTGTGGACATGGTCAAGACGTTAGCGATATTGATCGCGGCGGGTGTACTGGCCGGCTGTGGGAGTAGTCCCACGGCCGCGCCGGAGCCGGGTGCCGGTGCGCCGGAAAAAGGCTGCTACCAGGCCGACTGGCAGGCGGAAACCAACCCCGTGCTCAACAAGCGTTCCGGGCCTGATGGCCTGGATAAATACGAGACGCACACACCCGCCAGGGAACAGGGTTGTCCTTGACGGGTCTGATTCAACAACGCCCAGTGCTGTCGGCGTATGCCGCCAGCCGAGGAAGATGGATGAAAGGCTTGATCGCCGTGGCGTGGCTGGCAGTACTTGCCGGTTGCGCCAATTTGAACCCGTTTGCGTCGTCTGCTTCTGCGCCATCGGACAGCTGGACCGACTGGGTCTGTGACAGTCAGGCACCCGTGCACTGGCGGTACACCGACACCACGCGCAGCGCCGTTGATGTACGGCTTGGCGATGATCAGGTTCACCGCTTGAAGCTCGACCCAGCGGGCTCTGGTTCGCTGTACAGCGACGACCAGTTGGCGTTTCACGTCAAAGGTGAGGAAGGCCTGGTGTACTGGGTCGCCACCAATGACCTGATCGGTCGCGGTTGTAAAGCGCAGTAACAGGATTGATCTGACTCACCGCGCTCCCACAGGAGTCCTGTGTAGCGCTTGAGATTGAAGCAGTACCGAATTCGCAGGCCGGGCTTTACCCCCGATCTGCAATAACTTGAATAGCAGCCGCTGCTACGGCAGGCTTGCACGATTAACGACCCTCAACCGGGAGAGACACACACAATGGCACTTATCAGCATGCGCCAGATGCTGGACCACGCAGCCGAATTCGGCTACGGCGTTCCAGCCTTCAACGTCAACAACCTTGAGCAGATGCGCGCCATCATGGAAGCCGCTGACAAGACTGACTCTCCGGTGATCGTCCAGGCTTCGGCCGGCGCCCGCAAGTACGCGGGTGCGCCATTCCTGCGCCACCTGATCCTGGCGGCGATCGAAGAATTCCCGCACATCCCGGTGTGCATGCACCAGGACCACGGCACCAGCCCTGACGTCTGCCAGCGCTCCATCCAGCTGGGCTTCAGCTCGGTGATGATGGACGGCTCCCTGGGTGAAGACGGCAAGACGCCGACCGACTACGACTACAACGTCCGTGTGACCCAGCAAACCGTCGCCCTGGCTCACGCCTGTGGCGTATCGGTCGAAGGCGAGCTGGGCTGCCTGGGTTCGCTGGAAACCGGCATGGCCGGTGAAGAAGACGGCATCGGCGCCGAAGGCGTTCTGGATCACAGCCAAATGCTGACCGACCCGGAAGAAGCGGCTGACTTCGTCAAGCGCACCCAGGTCGATGCCCTGGCCATCGCCATCGGCACCAGCCACGGCGCGTACAAGTTCACCAAGCCACCGACCGGCGACGTGCTGGCTATCGACCGCATCAAGGAAATCCACAAGCGCATCCCCAACACCCACCTGGTGATGCACGGTTCTTCCTCGGTTCCGCAAGAATGGCTGGCGATCATCAACCAGTACGGCGGCGACATCAAGGAAACCTACGGCGTGCCGGTTGAAGAAATCGTCGAAGGCATCAAGCACGGCGTGCGCAAGGTCAACATCGACACCGACCTGCGCCTGGCATCCACCGGCGCAATGCGTCGCCTGATGGCCACCAACCCGAGCGAATTCGACCCGCGTAAATTCTTCGGCGCCACCGTGACCGCCATGCGTGACGTGTGCATCGCGCGTTACGAAGCCTTCGGTACTGCCGGCAACGCTTCGAAGATCAAGCCGATCTCCCTGGAAGCGATGTACCAGCGTTACCTGAAAGGTGAGCTGAACGCCAAGGTCAACTAAGCCTTTAGCGTTAAGCCGTACTAACAAAAAAACGCCGAGAGGCGTTTTTTTGTTGGGATAAATTAAAAGTAGGCTGCGCGATAAAAGCTACCCAAAAGTCAGGGTAAATGGCGCCGCGGCTTGCGCAATGGCACTGACCACATGAGGTGCCCGTTCCCGATGCTGGGGATAACGCTCAAGCACCACTTCAAGCGCAGCAAGCAATCGCTGGATGCGCTCCTTGGGCTGCTCGACCTCGCAGGTGTGCGCAAACTCCAGTAATCCTTGCCGCGAGGCAAACATTGACTTGTTACCCGCCAGGTCCAGCGCCAAAACATCCTCTGGGATATAGGCCGTGGTATTGACGATGTCGTAGGCCGGTGCCAGGTGCGCATCGCGTTGCGTCGGCTCGGAATAGAGTAAACCGAAGTTCTTCAAATGAGCGTCGCCATTTCCGACAATGCAACTCAGGGCCACGCTGTCGAAGAGTTGATCAAGGGAAGACCGCTGATGTTTTGCCGGGCAGAACACACGAACCGCCTTGGCGATTGCTGCATAACTCTTGCTGTACTTCTGATCGGCCGAAAGCCCCATCAACGCCGCCATGTCCTCAAAACCAATCGGGTTGAGCTGGTCGTCGCGATCAAAGCGACGCATGACAAACAGCTTGGCATTATCGGAGAGGTAAAACGGCGGAACGGGAATGCCCGCCTCCTTTGCAATGGACATGCACAGGAACTCGTTGATCGCCAGGCCGGGAAATTCGTCTCGGCCACTTTTGATAATCAGGTCCGAGGTTTTAGACGTCATCCGTGGTAACCCGGTTTCCTGCCGTTCCGGCACCAGCACCTTGGGTTGTACACCTGAAATGCCTGCCCGGAGGATGTAGCGATCAAGAATGCCAGCGAAGATATCTTCCGTGCCGTCCCACGTCAGAATCTCGTCGAGTTTTTCTCCCGGAAAGTGTTGCTCCCCCAGCAAGGTGTCAACCGCATCAGAGCGCACCTGAACTCTGCCGATGGGCGAAGTGCTGCCGGAAAGTGCCAGTAGCAGCATCGGATCGACATTTACGGTTTTAGCCAGGCGATTGCGCAGTTGCTCCAGTACATAGCCTTCTGGCAGGTTCATCTGAAAAATAGGGTGCAGTTCACGCCGCCGAAACTCGTCAGGTCGTACGGGCATCGACAAACTGATTGCCATTCCGGGCAATGCATCTTCGTGATAACGGAAAGTGAAACCCTCGGCATGGGTGAGAATCCTGCCGCTATTCCCCTCTGGCGTACTGACTTTGAGGGAGGTCATTTTCATTCGAACAAATCCCCAAGCTCTTCCAGGGTCGGCATAACGGCCGGCACGACAGTGAGTTCACAATCCAGAGCGCCCAGGATGCGCGCATAGGCGATCATGCCGACGGAAAGGGTGCCCTTCTCTACAGCAATGACTTTGTGTCGTGTCAGCCCCGCGAGTTCGGCAAGCTGTACTTGCGTCAGGCCACGGTTCACACGTTTTTCGCGTAACTGGTTACCAAGGCGGGCGATCAGCAGAAAATAGTCCATGTTCTGTTACCGTGACATTTATAGCTGAATGTAACGTATACGAAACTCCATGGCGATAGCTTATGTTTGGGTGCGCTCAGGTTTGATCGTGATCAATGTCCAGCTTGCTGAACGTCACTTTCCCGCCTTCGCTGGTGTAGCCGGTGTTGTCCTGCACATAAACCCCGGCCTTGAAGTACAGCGGCTTGTTGCTCCAGGTGGCGCTGATCTGGGTATCCCATGAGTAGCCGGCGGCGCTGATGCCCAGGGCCCCGCCGGGGCTGAGATGGATCAGGTAGGAGAATTCCCGGTCGAGTTTGACCCCGGTGGCGATGGTGATCACCCGGCCCACATCGTCGTCCGGGCGCATACGCACCTTGGCCACGATGTTGCCGGTCGAGGTGCTGGTCTTGTACTGGTATTCGACCTTCACCATCGGCTTCTGGCTGTTGTAGGCGTGGATCTGGCCGATGACGAGCTTGCCCGAGCTCGGCACCTGGTTGACCGCAAGGGTGGCGCGTAGCGAGTTGTCGGCGTTGGGGTAGAGCCAGTTGTGCAGCGTACCGTTGCTGTAGGTTTCGCGCAGTTCAGTGCGGGGGTAGATCGCATTTTCGGTGCGCGAGCCGGTGACCGGTGTCCAGAAGAACAAGGTGCCGGTGTCGGAGTGGAAGTATTGATCCTTGTAACCGCTCACCAGTCGAGGGGTGTCGATGGTGGCCGGCGGGCTACCGACGGGAATGCTGAGGTTCCAGGTTGCGAGATCGATCATCGTCAAAGCGTCCATGAATGCGGTCGGAACGTACGTGCCAGAAGCTCTGGCCCGCACATTAGAGGGCGGTCTTTATAAGCGCTGAGGTGCGTTTTGTTAATGTCCGTCCGGCGGGTTATTGGCGTCAGTCGTCTGTCGACTGTCACCCTCATCGGGTTTTGTGGCCTGTAACAACGACCGTTAGTCGGGAGCCTGGAGTTTTGCCGAGTGATGGCGTATTGGTTTCTTCTGATTTGGTTGATCCCGGTCTAGAGTGAAACTTGTCCGGTTTTTCGGTATCCCGCTTGACGCCATAACAAGAGAAGCAGCATGGAATGCGCGCAACCCAAGCCCACTGAAGGCCGTCCGGTTCTATTGATCGTCGATGATTACCCTGAAAACCTGATCAGCATGCGTGCGTTGTTGCAGCGCCAGGATTGGCAGGTGATGACGGCGGCTTCCGGCTTCGAAGCCTTGAACCTGTTGCTTGAACACGAAGTCGATCTGGTGCTGCTGGATGTGCAGATGCCGGACATGGACGGATTTGAAGTCGCCCGCCTGATGCGCGGCAGCCAGCGAACGCACCTGACACCGATCATTTTCCTCACCGCCAACGAGCAGTCCCAGGACGCCGTGATCAAGGGCTATGCCAATGGAGCGGTGGATTACCTGTTCAAACCCTTCGACCCGCTAATTCTCAAACCCAAGGTACAGGCCCTGCTTGAGCATCAGCGCAACCGCCGAGCGCTGCAGCGCTTGAGTCAGGACCTGGAAGCGGCCCGGGCCTTCAATGCGTCGGTGCTGGAAAATGCCGCCGAAGGCATTCTGGTGGTGGGCGAAGAAGGCCTGATCCGCTTTGCCAACCCGGCCATCTCGCGCTTGCTCAACGCGACGGTGGCTGATTTGCAAGGTTCGGAGCTCGTCGACTTCCTGCAAAAACCGCACATCCCGGTGTGGAATGATTCAGACATCTACAGCGGTTACCGCCGGGGCGAAACGTGGCGCGTGCATGATGCGATCCTGCGCACGGCACCCGGCCAGCAGGTGCCGGTTGCGCTCTCCTGTGCGCCACTGCCGCCTGAGCAGAAAGCCATGGTGGTGACGGTGCTCGACATGTCGGTGGTGCGTCACCTGCACCAGCAACTGGAGTTCCAGGCGGTCACCGACCCATTGACCGGCTTGCTCAACCGACGCGGGTTCTACCAGGCCGTGGAAACCCTGCTGCCGCGCAGTGAGCGCTCCGGCAGCGCCTGGGTATTGTTGTACCTGGATCTGGACGGGTTCAAGCGGGTCAACGATTTGTTGGGGCATGACGCGGGTGATCGCGTGCTGCGCTGGGTTTCCGAGCAATTGAAGGCCTGCCTGCGGCCATTCGACATTCTGGCGCGGATGGGTGGGGATGAATTTACTGCGTTGCTCGACCTGGAGCTTCCCGAGCAAGCGGCGAAGATTGCGGAAAAGATCATTGAGCGGGTGTCGATCTGTCAGCAGATCGAGGGTATGGATATGGCGTTGGGGGTGAGCATCGGGATCGCCACTTATCCTGACTGTGGGGCCAGTCTCGACGGACTGTTGCGCGCTTCCGACATCGCCATGTACGAGGCCAAGCGAGCCGGGCGCCAGCAGTATCGGTTCTACGATCACGAAATGAACGGCCGGGCGCGGACACGCCTGATGCTTGAAGAAAGCGTGCGCACGGCCATCGAAAACAAGGATTTCAGCCTGGTCTATCAACCCCAGGTATCGATTGCCGACGGGCGAGTCCGCGGGTTCGAGGCGTTATTGCGCTGGCACCACCCCAGTGTCGGCGATGTGCCGCCGGGATTGTTTTTGCCGCTGCTGGAGGAAGCGCGATTGATCAGCCGCCTGGGCAGCTGGATTTACCATCGCAGCACCTGGCAGCGAAAAGCCTGGGAAACCCTGTTTGCCGACGACGTGGTGATTGCGGTCAGCCTGAGCAGCACCCAGTTCGGCATGCCCGGCCTCGCCACCGAACTGCGTCAGGTGCTGGCGCGTCACCAACTGCAACCGGGGCAGTTGGAAGTGGAAATCACCGAGGAGGCCTTGATGCAAAACCTCGATGAGTCGCACAAACAGGTGCGCCTGCTGCGTCACCTGGGGGTACGGGTCGCGCTGGACGATTTTGGTTCCGGGGCGTGTTCCCTGGCCCATTTGCGGGACTTGGCACTGGACACGCTGAAGCTTGACCGACACCTGGTCGCGCGCATTCTCGACTCTCCCCGGGACGCGGCACTGGCTCAAAGCGTGATTGGGTTGTGCAAGCAATTCGGGGTTCTGGTGATCGCCGAAGGGGTGGAGACCGTTGCACAGTATCAGTGGCTGGAGGCCAACGGCTGCCAGTACGTGCAGGGTTTCCTGGTGGCCCGGCCGCTGATGGCCGAGGACGTCGCGGGCTTTGTACGGCCGTTTGACTGGAGCGCGCTGACGGCCTGAATTCGCTACACTGGCGCTCTTTCGCCACTCTGTTGTTGCCCCATGACCGCGCTCAAATACCTCCAGGCTTACCCTGCCACACTCCAAGCACAGGTGCGTCAGTTGATCGATGAGGATCGACTGGGTGGGTACCTGAGCCAGCGTTACCCGGACAAGCACGCGATACAGAGCGACAAGGCGTTGTACAACTATGCCCTGGAGCTGAAACAGGAATACCTGCGCAATGCCCCGTCGATCGACAAGGTGCTGTTCGATAACCGCCTGGACCTGACTCACCGTGCACTCGGCCTGCACACGGCGATCTCCCGGGTACAGGGTGGCAAGCTCAAGGCCAAGAAAGAAATCCGCATCGCTTCCTTGTTCAAGGATGCCGCCCCACAATTCCTGAAGATGATCGTGGTCCACGAACTGGCGCATTTCAAGGAGTCCGACCACAACAAGGCCTTCTACAAACTGTGCGAGCACATGCTGCCGGGTTATCACCAGCTGGAGTTTGATTTGCGGGTTTACCTGACGTGGCGGGACATGCAGTAACTATCGCAACAAGGAGTGTCTGGATGGACGTGAGCAAGACCAAGAGCAGCTTCTACCGCCGCTTGTACGTGGCCTACCTGATCGACAGCGGGCTGGCCAGCAGTGTCCCGGCGCTGACCGAGGTGACGGGCATGCCCCGGCGCACCGCCCAGGATACGATCGCGGCGCTGGCGGACCTGGACATCCTTTGCGAGTTCGAGCAGGAGGAGGGCGCACGCAACCATGCCGGGTGCTATCGGATTCGTGAGTGGGGGGCGATTGATCCGCGCTGGATCGAGCAGCATCTGCGGCAGATCAAGGCAGTGTTGGGATATCCCTGAATACAGGCCCGTCTTTTATGGTGAAGGAGCCGCCTTCCTCGCCACAGCAATGCTGTTGAGTTAAGAAAAGTTTGAAGTGAGTGAGGGCCCCGTGGCGAGGGAGCTTGCTCCCGCTGGGTTGCGCAGCAGCCCTAAAAAGACAAACGCGTCAGGCCTGTAGAAACGCGTTTGCCGGACTTGCGACCGCTTCGCGGTCGAGCGGGAGCAAGCTCCCTCGCCACGGGGATGTGTTGAGCAAGCCTATCCTTGGCTGACCAGTATTGCCCCCACTAAAGGGCCATGCCTGACCTAAGAACGACGCATGCCGATATGTGGAATGTCGTCTTCCAGGTACTCCACGCCCGACACGACAAAGCCGTAGCGGCCGTAGTAGTCCTGCAAATGGGCCTGGGCCGACAGGAAGATCGGTGTGTCGGGCCAATGCTTTTCGGCTTGTTTGAGCGCTTGCTCCATCAACTCATGGCCCAGGCCCTGGCCTCGTGCATCGGCGGCAATCACCACGCGCCCGATGACCACGTCACCACCCTGTGAGGTCGGGTCGAGCAAGCGCAGGTAGGCCACCAGCCGGTCACCGTCCCAGGCCATCAAGTGGCAGGTGTCACTCTCCAGATCCTGTCCGTCCACTTCCTGATAGGCGCATTTCTGTTCAACGACAAACACCTGTGTGCGCAGTTGCAAGATGGCATAGAGTTGCTCTTTGCCCAGATCGCTGTGGTGTTTGCAGACCCAATCGACTGTCATTTTCCCGTCCTGTGAAAAGCCTGTTTCCGATACTAAGCGTCTCGGCGCAGGATGTCTTGCTTGCATGAAAATCTGTGACAAAGGCCAAAATGCCATCATTCATCTCTCGCGGCCCCGTGATCTTTGTGTAATCTGGATTGGCGCGTTTTTCAGTGGCGATGATGAGCTACTGTTAAAGGCCGGGGTTGTGGCCGCCACGCCGCATACGGGTTATCGAGTTCGGCTAAAAACACGCTGGGCTGTACGCCCGCTAAGGATTTTTTGGCATGCCGCGATTGCATCGAGCCTTTGCCTTGATTGGGTTGCTGTTCCTGAGCCAGGGCGCCACAGCGGAAAAATTACGCCTGGTGGCTGACGCATGGCCGCCTTTCACCGACATCGCACTGGTCAATGGCGGGCTGGCAACCGACATCGTCAGTACCGCCCTGGCACGGGCTGGTTATGCCAGTGAGTTCGAGCAGGTGCCGTGGGCCAGGGCGATGCTGGGGGTGGGCGACGGTCGCTACGACGTACTGGTCAATGCCTGGTACAACGAGGAACGCACCCAGATGGGGCAGTTCTCCGGCGAATACCTGCTCAACCGGATTCGTTTCATCAAGCGCAAAGACACACCCATCGAATACAACAACCTTCAGCAGTTGCACACTTATCCGATTGCCGTGGTTCGCGGGTATGCCTACTCACCCCAATTCGACGCTGACGCGGCGCTGCAAAAAGTACCGGTGCACAATTTCCCCATGGCGGTGCGCATGCTCGCCGCCGATCGCGTGAAGCTGGCGCTGGAGGATGAGTACGTCGCTCGCTACTTCCTGGCGCGCGAATCACCCAAGGTGCGTAATGCCGTGGAGTTCTTGCCGCGGGCCTTGAGCGAAAACAGCCTGCATATCCTGGTCAGCCTGAAAAACCCCGATCATGCGCGGATCGTCGCGGGGTTCGACCGTGAAATCGCCGGGATGAAGGCGGATGGCAGCTATGACCGATTGCTCAGGCAGCATGGGATGTAAGTTCGATAGCTACAAGCTACAAGCGGCCCTCAATCCTGGCCCGTGTCCTTGATCAAATGCGCGGCCAGCGTGCGTAGCGGCCCCAATTGCCGGCAGATCAGCGCCAGCTGAGTCTGCACCAGGCGCTGGCCTTCATCGGTCTCATCGGGCATCTGCTCGAGCTCGGCGGCCAGGGCTTCCTCGTCGTCACTCTGGATCGCAATCGGCAATTTGTTTGCCAGGCCCTGGGCGATGTCGTCGATGCTGGCGGCCAGGCTGGCGCCGGCACCGTTGATCAGTTGCTCCCGGACGTCATCCGGGAGCTGGGTTTCACGGTGCGCGCCCAGCCCCGAAAGGTAGCTGAGCAGGGTGTGGGACAGCACCAGGAAGCGGAAGCCGACGTCCGCTTCCTTGCGAAAGTGCCCCGGTTCCATGAGCATGTTGGCCAGGGTGGTCGACAGCGCGGCGTCGGCGTTGTGGGCATTGCGGCGGGCCAGGCGATAGGCCAGGTCGTCGCGTTTGCCGGCGGCGTATTGCTGCATGATTTGCCGCAAGTAGATGCTGTTGCAGGTCAGGGTATTGGCCAGCACCTTGTTCAGTCGTCGACCCTGCCAGTCCGGCAGGAACAGGAAGACGGCGAGCCCGGCGATCAGGCTGCCGAGCAAGGTATCGAACAGGCGTGGCAGGAACAGCCCGTAACCATCCCCCACCTGATTGAAGCAGAACAGCACCATCAGGGTAATGGCCGCCGTGGCCAGGGTGTAGCGCGTGGTGCGATAGATAAAGAACACCACCCCGGCGGCGATGGCGAAACACGATTGCACCAGCGGATTGGGGAACAGGTCGAACAGCGCCCAGGCCACGGTGAGGCCAATGGCCGTGCCGATGATCCGCTGGCCGAGTTTGCGCCGCGTCGCGCCATAGTTCGGTTGGCAGACAAACAGTGTGGTGAGGATGATCCAGTAGCCCTGGGAGGGGTGGATCAGGTGCACCATGCCGTAGCCGATGGTCAGGGCCAGGGGCAACCGCAGGGCATGGCGGAACAGCAGCGAGGTGGGGGTCAGCTGCGTGCGCAGCCGTGTCCACACATCCTTGAGGTTGCGCGGCGAACGATCCAGCAGGCTGCTGTCGGTGGCGTCCGCCAGGGCATCGGGGTTGCTGGCATCGCTGAGCAGGCGGTCGAGGGTGCCGAGGTTGGCCGCCAGTGCGCGCAACGAGCGCAGCAAGCCACGCCAGGCCGGGTTGCTCTGCACGCGCAAGTGTTCCAGGGAGGCGTCCAGATCGCTCAAGGCTTGCGCAAAGCTGGCGTCGTAGACGAACGGCTGGCGCATCTGGATCGACTCGGCCAGCGCCCGGCAGGCCTTGCCTTGCTGGCGCAGCAGGCGTTGGCAGCGGAACAGCACGTCACTGTGAAAGAACGCGTCGGCCAGGGCGTTGTAGGGATAGTGCGAAGAACTGGCGCGCTCGTGGATATCCTGGGCAAGGAAATACAGCTTCAGGTAGCGGCTGACTTTCGAGCCTGGTCGACCGTTGCCGACCCGATGCAGGATGATCTCCTTGGCGGCGTTCAGGGCGGCCACCACCCGACCGTTCTGCTGGGCCAGTTCAAGGCGACGGGCTTCGACGTCCATCTGGCGGATCGGCTCGAACAGCGACGACTTGAGCTTGAGGTAAAACCCCAACTCGCGAAACAGCCGCGCCAGGCTTTGCTGCACTGGCTGGTTGGAGAACAGTGCCTGCCACAGCACCGACAGCAAGCCGTACCAGGCGGCGCCGGCGACCAGCAGCACCGGTTCATGCCAGAAATCGGTGACCGCGCCACCACGCTGGTCCACGCCGATCATGGTGTAGACCGACAGAATCAGGGTGGCCGAGGCAATCGCACCATAACGTTCGCCCAGTGCCCCGAGCATGGTCAGGCCAAAGCTCGCCAGCGCCAGGGCAAACACGAAGATGTAGGGGTAGGGGAACAGCCACTCGACCGAGAACGCGGCAACGCTGAAGCACACCAGTGTCACCGCCAGCGCATTCAGGCGGCCCTGCCAGCTGTCATCGGTCTCGGCCAGGGCGCTGGCGATGATCCCCAGGAACAGCGGGATCAGCAGGCCCATCTCGTCCTGGTACCAACACAGCGCCATGCTGCCGGTCAGGGCGATGAACACCCGAACGCTGTAGCTGAACTTATCCAGTGCCCAAAGGCGACGCAGAGACTGACGAAACGAAGTCGATGACATGAAGTGCGAAGGCCTTCCGAGGCAATGACACTAAATTGAGCCAGTAATGACGTCGACGCAATGGCGCCGATCACATCTGGCAGCAAAAAGTGTTCCTTGCTGGGCGAAGGTGTCAGGTCTGCATTGAGCTCGTGGCGAGGGAGCTTGCTCCCGTCGGCCGGTCCGCGTCAGGGGCGCAGCTTTCGTAAATCCAGCGTATACGGTGTGTCTGACAGATTGCGATGACTGATGTAGGGCCCGCTGCGCAGGCCAGCGGGAGCAAGCTCCCTCGCCACAAAGCCCGCTCCCAGAATCTGATTAGTGTGCGACGTTGAATCAGGCGTACTGCGCCGCCGCATAACCCGAGGCCCAGGCCCATTGGAAGTTGAAGCCGCCCAGGTGTCCGGTGACATCGAGTACTTCGCCGATGAAGTACAAGCCAGGGCTTTTCAGCGATTCCATGGTTTTCGAGGAGACTTCGTGGGTGTCGACGCCACCCAGGGTGACTTCGGCGGTGCGATAGCCTTCGGTGCCGGCCGGGACCAGCTGCCAGCTCGCGAGCTTCTCGGCGATTTCCGCGATCTCGGCGTGGGTGTACTGCTTCATCGGTTTGGAGACGAACCAGCTGTCGGCCAGCAGGTTGGCCATCTTCTTGGTGAAAATCTCGCCCAACAGGGTTTTCAACTCGCTGTTCGGTCGTTCGGCCTGTTGCTGTTGCAGCCAGGTCGGCGCGTCATGGTCCGGCATCAGGTTGATTTCAACCGTGTCACCGGATTGCCAGAACGAGGAAATCTGCAGGATCGCCGGGCCGCTGAGGCCGCGGTGGGTGAACAGGATGTTTTCGCGGAAACTCTGGTCGTTGCAGCTCACCAGGCAATCCACCGACGTGCCGGACAACTCGCCGCACAGCTCCTTGAGCTGGTCGGTGATGGTGAACGGCACCAGGCCGGCGCGGGTCGGCAGCAACGTGTGGCCGAACTGCCTGGCCACTTGATAACCAAAGCCGGTGGCGCCCAGGGTCGGGATCGACAGGCCGCCGGTGGCGATCACCAGCGACTCGCAAGTGACCTGGCCCAGGGTGGTCTCCAGCAGGTAGCCGCTCTCGGTTTTCTCGATCTGCTGGATCGAAGTGTCCAGGTGCAGGTTGACGCCCACCTGATCGCATTCGTCGAGCAACATGCCGAGGATGTCGCTGGACTTGTTATCGCAGAACAGCTGGCCGAGTTTTTTCTCGTGGTAGGGCACGCCGTGCTTGGCGACCATCCCGATGAAATCCCACTGGGTGTAGCGCGCCAGTGCGGATATGCAGAAATGTGCGTTCTGCGAGAGGAAATTGCTTGGTTCTGTGTACATGTTGGTGAAATTACAGCGTCCACCGCCGGACATGAGGATTTTCTTGCCCGCCTTGTTGGCGTGGTCCAGCAACATCACCTTGCGCCCGCGTCCGGCGGCGGTCAGTGCACACATCAACCCTGCGGCGCCAGCGCCAATGATCACGACTTCGGTAGAGCGCAAAACGGTGTCCTCAAGTTTCGGTAAGCAGGCTGGTGAAGGCTTTTGTGGCGAGGGAGCTTGCTCCCGCTCGAGTGCATAGCACTCGCAAATCCTGCTGACGCGTTCTCATTGGAAGAACTGCGCTTGCAGTTTTGGGCCGCGTTGCTCGAACGCGGACCGGCCAGGGGGAGCAAGCTCCCTTGCCACAGGGTGAGTCAACAGCAATCAGAGGATCCGCACGCGCAACGAGCGGCCTTTGATCTTGCCGTCGTTCAGGCGCTGCAGGGCCTGCTTGGCGATGCTGCGGTCGACCGCGACGTAGGCCTGGAAGTCGAAGATCGCGATCTTGCCGACCTGGGCACCCGGAACACCGGCGTCGCCGGTCAGTGCACCAAGGATGTCGCCCGGGCGGACCTTGTCTTTACGGCCGGCGCCGATGCACAGGGTGCTCATGGCCGGCAGCAGCGGGCCACCGCCCTGGGACGTCAGGTTGTCTACCTGGTCCCAGGTCAATGGCGTCTTCTGAAGTTGCTCGATGGCCTGGGCGCGATGGGCTTCGGACGGTGCGACCAGGCTGACGGCGATGCCTTTCTCACCGGCACGACCGGTACGGCCTACGCGGTGAATGTGGATTTCCGAGTCGCGGGCCAGTTCGACGTTGATCACCATGTCCAGCGCGTCGATGTCCAGGCCGCGAGCAGCGACGTCGGTGGCAACCAGTACCGAAGTGCTGCGGTTGGCGAACATCGCCAGGACCTGGTCGCGGTCACGCTGTTCCAGGTCGCCGTGCAGGCCAACGGCCGAAATGCCCTTGGCGGTCAGGTGGTCGACGGTTTCCTGCACCTGCTGCTTGGTGAAGCAGAAGGCCACGCAGGAGGCCGGGCGGAAGTGGCCGAGGACCTTGGTCACCGCGCTCATGCGCTCTTCCGGGGAGATCTCGTAGAAGCGCTGTTCGATCTGGGTGTCGTCGTGGAACGCCTCGGCCTTCACTTGCTGCGGGTTGCGCATGAACTTCGAGGCCAGCTGCTTGATGCCCACCGGGTAGGTGGCGGAAAACAGCAGGGTCTGGCGACGCTCCGGGGCCTGCATGATGATTTCTTCGATGGAGTCGTAGAAACCCATGTCGAGCATGCGGTCGGCTTCGTCGAGGACCAGGGTGTTCAGGCCGTGCAGTACCAGCGAACCCTTGCGCAGGTGTTGCTGGATGCGCCCCGGGGTGCCAACGATGATGTGCGCGCCATGTTCCAGCGAGCCGATCTGTGGGCCGAAGGACACACCGCCACACAGGGTCAGTACTTTGATGTTGTCTTCGGCGCGGGCCAGGCGACGGATTTCCTTGGCCACCTGGTCGGCCAGCTCGCGCGTCGGGCAAATCACCAGTGCCTGGCAACCGAAGTAGCGCGGGTTGATCGGGTTCAGCAGGCCGATACCGAAGGCCGCGGTCTTGCCGCTGCCGGTCTTGGCCTGGGCGATCAAGTCCATCCCCTTGAGGATCACCGGCAAGCTTTGCGCCTGGATCGGCGTCATCTGGGCATAACCGAGGGAGTCGAGGTTAGCCAGCATGGCGGCGGACAGCGGCAAAGTATTAAAAGCGGTGGCGATGGTGGTCACGGGACGGGCCTGCAAAACAAAATGTCGCGCAGTGTACCAGCCCGGTGGCCAAACGCCCGTAGTTTCCAGACGAGAAGTCGCCGAGCGCAGGCACTTATCGTCCGGAAACTAAGGCTCTATGTGTCCTTCCGGGCCTTTGACCCGCCGTCCGTCATTTGGCGACAGCTGCAAAAAGATCGCCGCCGCCAGCATGGCCATGATTCCGACCGTCACAAAGGTCAGCTGGAAGGCCTCAAGCACATTGCTGGCAGCGCCGTTTCCGGTTTCTGCGGTAAAGCCGCCCAGCAACGCGCCGGCACAGGCCACGCCCAGGCTCAGGGCCAGTTGCGCGACCACTGACAGCAGGCTGTTGCCGCTGCTGGCGCTGGCGTCGTCGAGGTCGATCAGGGTCACGGTGTTCATCGCGGTGAACTGCAAGGAGTTGATCGCCCCCAGAATCGCCAGTAGCACCAGCAGTAGCCAATACGGCGTCTGTTCGCTGACCAGGCCCATGCTCGCCAGCATGATCCCCAGTGCCAGGGTGTTGCCGGTCAGGACGATGCGGTAGCCCAGGCGCTCGATCAACGGACGTGCCACCCACTTGGCAATCATGGCCGCCGCGGCCAGCGGCAACATGCTCATCCCCGCCTGGGACGGCGAATACCCCATCGCCACTTGCAGCAGCAAGGGGACGAGAAAGGGCAGGGCGCCGCTGCCCAGGCGGGCGAACAGGTTGCCGAGAATGCCCACGGCAAAGGTCCGGGTTTTGAACAGTGAGGGGGCGAACATGGGGTTGTCGATATGCCCGGCCCGCAGCCAATACGCGGCCAGGCAGGCCATGCCGGCGAACAGCAGCAACATCACCCGCAGGTGCGGCAGGTGCAGTTCTCCCAGGCCTTCCATGGCAATGGTGATCAGCACCATGGCCGCACCAAACAGCACGAACCCGAGGCTGTCGAAGCGGGTGCGCTCGGCGCCGCGCAGGTCAGGGATGAACTTCCACACGGCATAGCAACCGAGCAGCCCCACCGGCAGGTTGATCAGGAAGATCCAGTGCCAGGTCAGGTACTGCACCATCCAGCCGCCCATGGTCGGGCCGATCAATGGACCGAGCAGGCCGGGAATGGTGATAAAGCCCATGATCCGCACCAGCTCCGAACGCGGGTACGCGCGCAGCACCACCAGGCGTCCGACCGGCAGCATCAGTGCGCCACCCAGCCCCTGGATCACCCGGGCGCCGATCAGCATGCTCAACGACTCCGACAGCGCACACAGCACCGAGCCGAAGCTGAACAGCACAATGGCACCGAAGAAGATTTTCCGGGTGCCGAAGCGGTCGGCGATCCAGCCTGAGGCCGGAATCAGCAAGGCCACTGTGAGCATGTAGGCAATGATCACGCCCTGCATGCGCAGCGGGTCTTCGGCCAGGTCGCGGGCCATGGCGGGCAGGGCGGTGTTGAGGATGGTCCCGTCCAGGGACTGCATGAAAAACGCAATCGCCACCACCCACGGGATCCAGCGGGCGGTGGTGGGGTCGAGAGCCGGGCGATTGGGCATGGGACCTCTAAGTTGGATAGTGCTCATTCCCTGTGGCGAGGGAGCTTGCTCCCGTCGGCCGATCCGCGCTCGGGCGCAGCAGTCGTAAATCCTGAACGCACGATTTATCTGACATACCGCGTGCGTCCATTCTGGGGCTGCTTCGCAGCCCAGCGGGAGCAAGCTCCCTCGCCACAGACTTATCGTGTTTACAGGGTCAAGGTCAGGCGGCTGACCAGCGCTCCCGGCAACAACGCCGAGGCGGTAGCGCGTTGGTCGTAGGTACTGGCTGACAGGATCAGCTCCCGCTCAAGGGTCAGCGCTTCCAGTTGCGAACCCAGCAAACTGTAGGCGCTGTCATCGAACCGCATGGTGCTCACCGGTGCCTGGATCTCGCCGTTCTCGACCCAGAAGGTCGCGAAACGGGTCATGCCGGTCAGGCGGGCGGCCGGTTGGTCCGAGTAGTTCAGGTACCACAGGTTGCTGATGTACAGGCCGGTGCCGAGCTGCTTGAGAATTTCGGCATCGGGCAATGTGCCTGCGGCCATGTTCAGGGCGCTGGGCGACTCGCCGTTACCGGCCCCATTGGCGCTCAGGCCGTACTCGGCGGCACTGCGCGAACTCACCAGGCGCTCGCCGGCGTTGCCGGCGACGATCAGGGCCAGGTCGCTGCGCGGGTAGCCCTCATTGGAGAACGCCGGGCTCAGGGAGCCGCTGACCTTTTCATCCAGCGACAGCAGCGGGCTGAAACGGCTGTCGCTGGCATAGAGCCGTTGCAGCGGGCTGTTCTTACTGGCAATCGACTGCGCCGAGAACCCGCCCCAGCAGAGCATGCCGAGGACTTCGTCCAGCGCCGCGGGCGCCAGGTAGGCGCGGTACTGGCCCGGAGCGAGGGTGCGCAGCGGTCGCCCCAGGAACGCCAGTTGCTCACGCGCCTGCTGGAAGCGCTGGGCGAATCCTTCGTCACTCCACGCATGGCCGGCGTAGCTGGCTTTCACGGCCTGGCCGTTGGCGTGGAACAGGCTGAAGTCAAAGTTGAAGCTGTTGGCCTGATGCCAACCAAAGGCCCCGGCGGAGCTGGCAAAGCCCCGGCTGATGGGCCCCGCGGCGTAGAAGCCGACCAGGTCCAGGCCTTCGGCGGCGCGGGCGATCGCGGCGACGACATGCTCGGTCTCCGGCAGGGGATGGGCCTGTACGTTTTTACTCTGCCAGCCGTTGTGGTTGAGCAGCAGGTACGGGTCCTGGGGCAACAACGGCAGGGTGTCGCGCAGTTGCTGCAGGCCTTCGGTCAGGCGCTGGGCGTCGACCTCGGGATCGCCTGCCAGGGTGATGCGCAAGTCGGCATGGCGCCCGTTGTTGATCAGTTTCAAGTCCAGGCTGGCCTGCTGGACCTGTCCGGCCTGGCGCACCTTGGCGTGGTTGAAGCGCACGAAGGCGGACGACTCTGCGGCGTAGCCCAGGGTGAACTGCTCTGGCTCGCGCAGGGCGGTGCGCAGGCAGGCCACCAGTGCTTTGAATTGTTCGACCTGGCTCATGACTGTCGCCATCAGGCGTCTCCCCCAAACACATCAATGTTGCTGAACACGCAGGCCGGCGACGCATGGCCGACGCGGATCACCTGATTCGGTTCGCCTTTGCCGCAGTTCGGCGTGCCCAGCACCTGGAGCGTGCTGGTATCGCCCACCGCGCTGAGGTTGCGCCAGAACTGCGCGGAGATGCCCCGGTAGTTGGGGTTCTTCACCACGCCCTTGAGTTCGCCGTTTTCGATCAGTTGGCCCCACTCGCAGCCGAACTGGAATTTGTTGCGCGCATCGTCGATGGACCATGAGCGGTTGGTCGACATCAGCACGCCGCGCTCAATGCCGCCGATCAGCTGTTCCAGCGACCGGTCGCCAGGCTCGATGTTGAGGTTGGCCATGCGGTCGATGGGCGGACGGTTCCAGCCGCAGGCGCGGCTGTTGGCGACGCCGTTCATGTCGGCCCGAAACTGCGACAGCGCACCACCGAGCGGGCGCTCCAGCAGGCCTTCGCGGATCAGGAATTGTTTGCTCGCCGCGGTGCCGTCGTCGTCATGGCCGTAGCTGGCCAGCTCCTCGGGAATGTCCGGGTCGAAGGTCACGTTGAGCAGTCGGGAGCCGTACTGCAGGCTGCCGAAGTCACTGGTCTTGACGAAGCTGGTACCGGCGTAGTTGCGCTCATCGCCGAGGATCCGGTCCAGCTCCAGCGGGTGGCCGATGGACTCGTGGATCTGCAGCATCATCTGGTCGGGCATCAGCAACAGATCGCACGTGTCTTGCGGGGTGTTGGGTGCCAGCAGCAATTGCAGGGCCTGATCGGCCACGGTCGGTCCGGCACCGATCAACCCGCAGCGACTGATCACATCGGCACCGCCTTGCTGACCGAAGTTCTCGCGGCCCAGGCTGCGGGTCTGGCTGTCATTGCCGTCGTAGGCGGTGACGTCCAGCCCCGGATACACGAAACGTTGCGCCTGACGCAGTTCGGCGCCGGCGCTATTGAGGTAGATCTGCTCGACATGGGTGATGCCGATGCTGACTTCCCAATTCACCAGGCGCTCGTCCTTGGGCACGGCGGCGGACTCGGTGCCGAGCAGTTGGTAGCACTCGCTGAGGGACGGGAAGGCCTGTTCCACATTCGGTGACAGGTAGTCGGCGCGCTCGCTGGACACCGGCTGTTGGCGCAAGTCGAGCAGGGCGTGGGCGGCGATCGAGCGGGCCTGTTGTTCGGCGCGCTCGAGGGCGGCCTGCAGGCCGGCGGGCGACAGGTCGTTGGTCGCGGCATAGGCTTCGACGCCGTTGACCCGTGCGGTCAGCATCGCGCCTTCATCGCGGCTCAGGCGTGGCGGCTCGGCAACGTTCTTGCGCACCGACAGGTACTGGCCAGACTCGCGTACATAGCGCAGCGAAAAAAACTCGGCACCCGTGCGCAGTGCCGCAAAGCGCTGCTTGAGTTGGGGGTGGAAATCGAACATTCGGAGAACCTCCTTGTGAATACGCGGTGGCCTTGAGGGCCTCTTCGCGGGCAAGCCCGCTCCCACAGGATCTGGATCAGTCGCACATTGGTGATTCACACCCTGACATTGTGGGAGCGGGCCGGGCGGCGATCCGACTTGCCCGCGAAGCTTTTGCCGCTTAAACCGGGCAACCCTTGGCGCGCAGGATGGCGTCGAAGCGATCCGGGTCCAGGGTGCCGGCCTCGATAGCCGCCAGCGTAGCCTGTTCCCGTGCCAACAAGTCGTGGCAACGCACCAGCAATTCCGGCAGTTCGGCCCGGGCGGCGGCGACCACGCCATCGCCGTCGCCGATCATCAGGTCACCCGGGGCGACCAGCATGCCGGCACAGGAGATCGGTACGTTGATCTCTCCACCACCGTCGGTGCTCGGGCCACGGTGTACGCCGCCGATGGCGTAGGCCGGCAGCTCGCCGGTTTGCCACTCGTCGAGGTCCCGTAGGGCGCCGTTGATCACCACGCCGACGATCCCGGCCTTGAGCGCCATGGCCCGCATGATGCCGCCGAACACGGCGCGGGTCAGGTCGGCGCTGCCGTCGATCACCAGCACGTCACCCGGGCGAGCCATCTGCATGGCCTTGAGGATCATCAGGTTGTCGCCCGGGCGCACGCGCACCGTCAGCGCACTGCCGAGCATCGGCGCGTTGCCGTGGAACGCTTTCAAGCCCAGGCCGCCGACGTTGCGGCCCAGGCAGTCGCTGACGGCGGCCGCGGGGATCTTGCTGAACTCGGTCAGCCATTTTGGATCGAGGGGTTCTACGTTGGGGTTGATCAGGAAGCCGGTGGGCCATTTGCTCGAAGACACGACATCAAACATGAGAAAGCCTCGTGGTCAGCCAGGTGATGGCTTGTCGGTGGGGGCGGGGGTGAAACGTTTGCGCGATGCCTAGAGTAGGCCTGCGCGGGGGGGAGGGGCAAGGGTGGGGGAGGCGGAGGGCGGATGGTTCGTGGCGAGGGAGCTTGCTCCCGCTGGGCTGCACAGCAGCCCCAAATCTGGCGATCGAGATACATCAGGTACATCGATGCGACTGATTTGGGAGCGCTTCGTGCTCCAGCGGGAGCAAGCTCCCTCGCCACAGAGGCGACGGATTACTGCGCGGTTGGGCCCACTTCACGCAATGGCTTGCCACGTACCGGGGCGTCGCCTGCGACGTAGTACTTGGCCTGGCTGCGTGGCAACGGCTGGCGACCGCGGATCTTGTCGGCGATTTTCTCGGCCATCATGATCGTTGGCGCGTTCAGGTTGCCGGTGGTGATCAGCGGCATGATCGAGGCATCGACCACACGCAGCCCCTGCATCCCGTGCACGCGGCCCTGGCCATCGACCACGGCCATCTCGTCGGTGCCCATCTTGCACGAGCAGGACGGGTGGAACGCGGTTTCGGCGTGCTCACGGATGAATTTATCCAGTTGCTCGTCGGTCTGTACCTCGATGCCCGGGCTCAGTTCGCGACCACGGAAGGGGTCCAGGGCTGGCTGCTGCATGATTTCACGGGTCAGGCGGATGCCGTCGCGGAATTCCTGCCAGTCCTGCTCGGTGGCCATGTAGTTGAACAGGATGCTCGGGTGCTGGCGCGGATCCTTGGATTTGACCTGGATACGGCCGCGGCTTGGCGAGCGCATGGAACCCATGTGTGCCTGGAAGCCGTGCTCTTTCACGCCGTTGCTGCCGTTGTAGTTAATCGCGACCGGCAGGAAGTGGTACTGAATGTTCGGCCATTCGAAGTCTGGACGAGTTCGGATGAAACCGCCGGCTTCGAACTGGTTGCTGGCGCCGATACCGGTGCCGTTGAACAGCCACTCGGCACCAATGGCTGGCTGGTTGTACCAGAGCAGCGACGGGTACAGCGAAACCGGCTGGGTGCATGCGTATTGCAGGTACAGTTCCAGGTGGTCCTGCAGGTTCTCGCCCACGCCTGGCAGGTCGTGGACCACCGGGATGTCCAGGCTTTCCAGGAGCTTGGCCGGGCCAACGCCGGAACGTTGCAGGAGCTGTGGCGAAGCGATTGCGCCGCTGCACACCAGCACTTCCTTGCGGGCACGGGCTTCAACGCGTTCTTCGGCGCTGCCAACCAGGTAGCGCACGCCAACGGCACGCTTGCCTTCGAACAGAATCTTGTCGGTCAGGGCGTGGGTGACGATGTTCAGGGTCGAACGCTTCTTGGCGGTGTCCAGGTAGCCGCGCGCGGTGCTGGAGCGACGGCCTTTGGGCGTCACGGTACGGTCCATCGGGCCGAAACCTTCCTGCTGGTAGCCGTTCAGGTCGCAGGTTTGTGGGTAACCGGCCTGTACGCCTGCTTCAACCATCGCGTGGAACAGCGGGTTGTTGCCGGCTTTAGGGGTGGTCACGCTGACCGGGCCTTCGCCACCGTGGTAGTCGTTCGGGCCGATGTCACGGGTTTCCGCTTTGCGGAAGTACGGCAGGCAGTCCAGGTACGTCCAGTCCTCAAGGCCAGGGTTTTTCGCCCAGCCGTCGTAGTCCATGGCGTTGCCGCGGATGTAGCACATGCCGTTGATCAGGGACGAGCCGCCGAGGCCCTTGCCGCGACCGCATTCCATCCGGCGACCGTCCATGTGTGGCTCTGGATCGGTTTCGTAGGCCCAGTTGTAGCGACGGCCTTGCAGCGGGAACGCCAGGGCCGCAGGCATTTGCGTGCGGAAGTCGAAACGGTAGTCCGGGCCGCCGGCTTCGAGCAGCAGGACGGTGACGCCTTCGTCTTCGGTCAGACGGGTCGCCAGGGTATTACCGGCCGAGCCGGCACCCACAATGATGTAGTCGTATTCTTGGGACATTGAATGCACCCTCTTTGAAGTTGGTCAGGTCGCGGTTGCCAAGCTGTCACTCACTGTGGCGAGGGAGCTTGCTCCCGCTCGGCTGCGCAGCAGTCGCAAATCAGCGACCGTGTTCTGTTTGAATGAGCGCTGAACCTAAAGATGGGGCCGCTTCGCAGCCCAGCGGGAGCAAGCTCCCTCGCCACAACGGCCCGCAACTTCAGGACTGCAGCGGATCAGAACACCGAGGCGTAATCGCCCAGCTCAACCTGTACCGATTTGATGCGAGTGAAGTTGTTCAGCGAGCTGATGCCGTTCTCACGGCCCACACCCGACTGCTTGTAGCCACCGACCGGCATCTTGGCGTCGGACTCGCCCCAGGCGTTGATCCAGCAGATACCGGCTTCGAGCTGATGAATCACGCGGTGAGCGCGGTTCAGGTCCTTGGTCACGACGCCAGCGGCCAGGCCGAAGTCGGTGTCGTTGGCGCGGCGGATCACTTCTTCTTCGGTTTCATAGGTGAGGATGCTCATCACCGGGCCGAAGATCTCTTCACGAACGATGGTCATGTCGTCGGTGCAGTCGGTGAACACGGTCGGCGCCACGAACGCGCCCTTGGCGAACTCGCCGTCGGTCAAGCGACCGCCGCCGCACAGGACGCGAGCGCCTTCTTCCTTGCCCTTGGCGATGTAGCCCAGCACGCTTTCCATGTGGGCGAAGCTGACCAGTGGGCCGAAGTTGGTGTTCTCGTCTTGCGGGTTGCCAACGCGGATGCGGGCAACGCGCTCAACGATCTTGGCTTCGAAAGCGGCTTTCAGGTGGCTCGGTACGAACACGCGAGTGCCGTTGGTGCAGACCTGACCGGAGCTGTAGAAGTTGGCCATCATGGCGGTGTCGGCTGCGCGATCCAGGTCGGCGTCGTCGAAAATGATCAGCGGGGACTTGCCACCCAGTTCCATGGTCACGTCTTTGAGCGAGGAAGCGGAGGCGCTGGCCATGACTTTCTTGCCGGTGTCGGTGCCGCCGGTGAAGGAGATTTTTTCGATGCGCGGGTGCTCGGTCAGCCAGGTGCCGACTTCACGGCCGCTGCCGGTCAGGACGTTGAACACGCCGTCTGGCAGGCCTGCCTCGGTGTAGATCTCGGCCAGTTTCAAGGTGGTCAGGGAAGTGACTTCGCTTGGCTTGAAGATCATCGCGTTACCGGCCGCCAGGGCAGGCGCGGATTTCCACAGGGCGATCTGGATCGGGTAGTTCCACGCGCCGATACCGGCCACGACACCCAGCGGCTCGCGACGGGTGTAGACGAACGAGGTGGTGCGCAGCGGGATTTGCTCGCCTTCGATGGCGGGCACCAGGCCTGCGTAGTATTCCAGTACGTCTGCGCCAGTCACGATGTCGACGTAGCGGGTTTCGGAGTACGACTTGCCGGTGTCCAGGGTTTCCAGGGCGGCCAGTTCATCGTTGCGCTCGCGCAGGATGTCAACGGCACGGCGCAGGATGCGCGAACGCTCCATGGCGGTCATCGCGGCCCAGATTTTCTGGCCTTTTTCGGCGCTGACGACAGCGCGTTCAACGTCGTCGAAGGTCGCACGTTGCACTTTGGCGAGAACTTCACCGTTAGCCGGGTTGATGGCTTCGAAGGTGGCATCGCTGCCAGCGTCGGTGTAGCCGCCATCGATGTAGAGTTTTTGCAGTTCGAAACGGGCCATAGAGTCCTCGCAAGTGCATAAGTGGTTGGGCTAAAAACGACTGCGCTCGACAATCCTGCGTGGAAAACCTCCTCGTAATGCTCATTGACTAACGTCAACTCTGCTTACTCGTCGGTTTTCGCCTTGTCTTGCCTTCGCTCGCTACGTTTTAAACCGTGTATTTATTTAGTTTTCTGGTCTATGCACTCGTGCTTTTGCACTCCTGCTTGGCCAGTTGGATATCCATGTATTCGTAAGCGATTCGTTGCGCCTGCTCGGTGTCGAAAGCGTCTCCCGACAGCGCGCCGCGCAACCACAAGCCATCGATGAGCGCTGCCAGGCCGCGGGCGGCGCTGCGCGCTTGATCAAGCGGCAACACGCGGCGGAACTGGCAGCACAGGTTGGAATACAGGCGGTGATCGTTGATCCGCTGCAACCTGTGCAAAGACGGCTGGTGCATGCTGGTGGCCCAGAAGGCCAGCCAGGTTTTCATTGCCGGGCCATTGACCTGGCTGGCGTCGAAGTTGCCTTCGATAATCACCTGCAGATGAGCCCGTGGGCTGTCATCTCCCAACACCTGGCGGCGCGCGGTGACGTTCTCGCTGAGGACGCTCATCAGATACCGCATCGTGGCGGCGATCAGGCCATTCTTGTCCTGAAAATAGTGACTGATGATGCCATTCGAGACACCGGCCAAACGGGCGATCAGCGCAATGCTGGCGTCCCCCATTCCGACCTGGTCGACGGCCTGCAACGTGGCTTCGATCAATTGCTGGCGGCGGATGGGTTGCATACCGACCTTGGGCATCTTGCACATCTCCTTAGGCCTTCCAGCGGTCGACAAGCGGCTGCTGGATTGAGGGCCAGTCTATTTTGTTTTGATTGAACGTTCAATCAACAAAGAATAAGATCTGCGACAAATCGTCGCTACCTACAGGTTTTTCCTCGGTGTAGTCGTCGGAAAAACGACATCCCCAAAAGCTCGAAACCCACGCGGTGCATGCTGCGAACCGATAGCGACGGACGAAGTGAATGGGCATGACGCTTAGGGTCATGTGCGACGTCTTGTACGCGCGCAAGACCTTCGAGGTCGGTTCTCCATGCTTGTGCCGCGGTTTCGGGCTTTTTTCGGGGTGTCTTTATATCACCCGTCGGTCGACTGCCAACTAACCGATTGGTCGGGTGCTGCTTTGCCTTGTGTCCTTCTCTCGCACTGCCTGGAGCATCTGTGCAATGAGTTCTGCCTCTCTTATAAAGACCCCACCCGAGAAGGTGACGGTCAACGGTTGGGTGTTCTACACCTCCACCGCATTGATTCTGCTGCTGACCGCCATTCTCATTGCCGCGCCGCAAGAAGCCGGGAGAATGCTGGGGGTTGCCTAGGCCTGGTTGTCGCGAAGCTTCGGCTGGTACTACATGGTGGTGATCGCCGCCTACCTGGTATTCGTTGTGGGCCTGGCGTTTTCGTCCTACGGCAAGCTCAAGCTGGGCAGCAAGGACGACACCCCGGACTTCAGCTATGGCGCCTGGGCCGGGATGCTGTTCTCGTCCGGTATCGGCATCTCGCTGCTGTATTTCGGTGCTTCCGAGCCTCTGGACCACTACTTCAACCCGCCAGAAGGCGTGGCCGGCAGCAACCTGGCGGCGCGTCAGGCGGTACAGCTGACCTTCCTGCACTGGGGCCTGCATGGCTGGGCGATCTATGCCCTGGTCGGCCTGGCGGTGGCGTACTTTGCCTATCGTCATAACCAGCCGCTGGCGTTGCGTTCGGCGTTGTATCCGCTGGTGGGCGAGCGCTGGGTCAAGGGCGTGGCCGGTCATGCGGTGGACGGCTTCGGCAAATACGACTTGATGGGCTTCACTCAGGATCAGATCACCCGTGACGTGCTCGATCAGTTTGAAAGCCATCGGCAACTCCTTGGCCGGGTTTACAGCTAAGACTTGAGGTGATGCGGTGCATCAACTGCACCGCAGCACCATTGTGGCCAGGGAGCTTGCTCCCGCTGGGCTGCGAAGCGGCCCCAAAACCCGCGACCCGGTTCTTGCAGATAAACCGCGCTGTATGGATTTGCGGTTGCTACGCAACCGAGCGGGAGCAAGCTCCCTCGCCACAGTTGTCCGTGTTCCTGGTCATATATGTGTACGAACAAAAACGCCGCGATCCTCTCGCGGCGTTTTTGTGTCTGCTGCCCTTACCCCAGGTTCTTGCCGAGCAGCGCGTGGTACAGCTCGCTGTCGCCCAGGATCCCCACGACGTGTTGGTTGTCGTGCAGCACCAGCTTGTTGCCGGTCTGATAGCGAATCTGCAGCGCGTCGCGCATGCCGATGTTGGAGTCCACCAGGGTTGGGCGGCGGCCCAGGCCTTCAACGGCTTGCCCCGGTGCCCAGTTCTGCAGGTCCAGGGCCGAGCCGTTCTGGCGCGCGCCCTTGATGGTGTTGCCTTCGGCCAGGTCCAGCCACGAGTCACCGCCCGGGTCCAGGCACACGGAGCCGTTGATGCGCTTGCAGTTGTCCAGGGTGCGCATCAGGCTGCGTCCGCACAAGACGTTCAGCGGGTTGGTGTGCGCGACGAAGGTTCGTACGTAGTCATCGGCCGGGTTGAGGACAATCTCTTCCGGCTTGCTGTACTGGATGATCCGGCCGTCTTTCATGATCGCGATGCGGCTGCCGAGTTTCAGGGCTTCATCCAGGTCGTGACTCACGAACACAATGGTCTTGCTCAGCTTGCGTTGCAGCTCCAGCAATTCGTCCTGCAGACCTTGGCGGATCAGCGGGTCGAGGGCCGAGAAGGGTTCGTCCATCAGCAGGATATCGGCGTCCATCGCCAGCGCCCGGGCCAGGCCCACGCGTTGCTGCATGCCGCCGGAGAGCTCGTCGGGCTTCTTGTTGCGCCATTGGGTCAGGCCCACCAGCTCCAGCTTCTCGTCCACCAGTTTGCGCCGTTCCTTCTCGGGGCGGCCCTGCATCTCCAGGCCAAAGCTGATGTTCTCGCGCACGGTCAGCCAGGGCATCAGGGCGAACTTCTGGAACACCATGGCGATGCGCTGGGTGCGCATCATTTTCAGCTCGGCCGGGGTGCAGGACGCGATGTCGATCTGCCGGCCTTCATGCTCGACGAACAGCTTGCCACGGCTGACGGTGTTGAGGCCGTTGATGCAGCGCAGCAGGCTGGATTTACCGGAGCCGGACAGGCCCATCAGCACACAGATTTCACCTTTCTCGATATCCAGGCTGGCCTTTTCAACGCCGACGATCTGCCCGGTCTTTTTCAGGATCTCGTTGCGGGTCATGCCCTGGTCCAGCAGCTTGAGGGCCTCGCGTGGATCCTTGGAGAAGATAACGTCTACGTTATCGAAGCGGATTATGCTCATGCGTCACCCCCTACTTTGGCGTCGGGTTGTTTGCAGATACGGTCGAGCATGATCGCCAGCAGTACGATCGCCAGGCCTGCTTCGAAGCCCAGGGCGATATCAGCGGTATTCAGTGCGTTGACCACGGGTTTGCCCAGGCCATCGGCACCCACCAGTGCCGCGATCACCACCATCGACAGCGACAGCATGATGCACTGGGTGATACCGGCCGCGATGCTAGGCATGGCGTGGGGCAGTTCAATGCGCGAGAGCAGCTGGCGGCGCGAGCAGCCAAAGGCCTTGCCGGCATCCATCAGTTCCTGCGGTACATCGCGAATGCCCAGGTAGGTCAGGCGGATGGGCGCGGCAATCGCGAACACCACCGTGGAGATCAGCCCCGGGACGACACCCAGACCAAACAGGGTCAGGGTAGGAATGAGGTACACGAACGTCGGTACGGTCTGCATCAGATCGAGTACGGGACGCATCATCGTGTAGAACATCGGTTTGTGCGCGGCGACGATGCCCAACGGCACGCCAATGAGCACGCAGACCAGGGTGGCGAACAGCACCTGGGCGAGGGTTTCCATGGTTTCCTGCCAGTAACCCAGGTTGAGGATCAGCAGGAAGGACAGGACGACGAAGGCGGTCAGGCCCCATTTGCGTTGAATGAAGTGCGCCAGCAGTGCGATGAGCCCGATCAATGCCAGCGGGTTGAACCAGGTCAGCGCAAACGTCACGCCGTGAATCATCGTTTCCAGTGTCACGGCAATTGCGTCGAAGGTGTTGGCGCCGTGTTGCGTCAACCATTCAACGAAGCCCGCGATGTACTGGCCTAAAGGGATTTTCTGATCAATCAGCATGGTAGTGAACGTCCGCATGCAAGGAAATAAACAGCCCGGGCGAGCACGCTCGCCCGGCATCAACGATTACTGTGCGAGCTTGGCTTTCACGGCCTCCAGGCCTGGTTTACCGTCAATGGTGGTCACGCCAGCGAGCCAGGTATCGAGCACTTGTGGGTTCTTCTTCAGCCACGCTTTGGCAGCCGCGTCTGCTTTCATCTTGTCGTCCAGAACATTGCCCATCAGGGTGCTTTCCATGTCCAGGGTGAACGACAGGTTTTTCAGCAACTGCCCGACGTTGCTGCACTCCTGGCTGTAGCCTTTGCGAGTGTTGGTGTAGATGGTGGCCTGGCCATAGTTGGGGCCGAAGAACTCATCGCCCCCGGTCAGGTACTTCATCTTGAAACGGGTGTTCATCGGGTGCGGTTCCCAGCCCAGGAATACCACGTCGGTGCTACGGCGCGAGGCGCGCTCGACCTGGGACAGCATGCCAGCCTCGCTGGACTCGACGACCTTGAAGCCGGCGTCCTTGAGGCCGAAGGCGTTCTTGTCGATCATGCTCTGGATCATGCGATTGCCGTCGTTGCCAGGCTCGATACCGTAGATCTTGCCGTCGAGTTCTTTCTTGAACTTGGCGATGTCGGAGAAGTCCTTCAGACCTTTTTCGTACAGCGCTTCAGGAACCGCCAGGGTGTACTTGGCGTTTTCCAGGTTGGCGCGCACGGTTTCCACGGTGCCGGCATCACGGTATGGCTTGATGTCGTTTTCCATGGTCGGCATCCAGTTGCCGAGGAACACGTCCATGTTCTTGCCGTCAGCCAGCGACTTGTAGGTCACCGGCACGGAGATCATGGTGGTCTTGGTCTTGTAGCCCAAGGCGTCGAGGATGACGCTGGTGGCGGCTGTCGTCACGGTGATGTCGGTCCAGCCAACATCGGAGAAGTTTACGGTACTGCATTGCGCCGGTTCTGTGGCTTGAGCCAGAAGCGGCAGACTCAGCATGGCGGCCAACAACAACGACGGGGAACCTTTCATGGGTGGACTCCTTGGTGTTTTTTTGGCGGTGTTCCGACAGGACAGCCGCACTTATAAGTGTTGCGGTTGGTGGCGCTGGAGACAGCTGTGCCACGGCGCTTCGCAATCGAGTCGTAACTGATCATGTACCAGTGAAAATCTGACGCCTACAGGGCGCGTCGTATCCAGTACAGGGAGGGTCGCATCCAGTGTCAGTGAGGTCGTTTACAGCTTTATTCGGACCTTTTTAGTCCTCTGAGCCGCAAAAAAACGGCCGAAATGTGTCGTCTGCGGCCTGCGGCGTTAGTGGGCATGAGTGCGTCGGTGTGAGACGTCGCGTGACCTGACAAAAGCTTGATGATGCGGGCCTGTCAACGGATTGCTGCTTGAGCGTAGCAGCTCCGTCACCGGGTGCCTCGGCACCCGGAATCTGCTCACCGAGGAGTCTCGTACGTCATGGCTATCAGCGTTTTCGACCTGTTCAAAATCGGCATCGGCCCTTCCAGCTCGCACACCGTGGGGCCCATGCGCGCAGCGGCGTTGTTCGTCGAATCACTGCGTGAGCAACAGCGCCTGGAACAGGTTCGGCGCGTCGAAGTGCAACTGTTCGGCTCCTTGTCGGCCACCGGTATCGGCCACGGCAGCGACAACGCGGTGATCATGGGGTTGATGGGTGAGTGGCCGGACGCAATCGACCCGTCGCAAATCGGCATTCGCATCGACACCCTGCGCGAGACCGATACCTTGCTGCTGGACGGCCGTTTACCGGTGCCATTCGTTTGGGCGCGGGACATGCGCCTGATCGATGAAAACCTGCCCTTCCACCCCAATGCCATGACCCTGGTGGCCGAAGGGGACAACGGCGAGCTGCACCGTGACACCTACTATTCCGTCGGCGGCGGTTTCGTCGTCGATGAGGCCCAGGCCTCAAGCGGCGTGGTGGACCTGGACAGCACGGTGCTGCCGTACGATTTCTCCAGCGCGGTGGAGTTGCTCGCGCTGTGCCGCACGCACAACCTGCGGGTTGCCGAGCTGATGATGGCGAACGAGCGGGTCTGGCGCTCTGAAGAGGAAATCCGCGGCGGCCTGATGAAGCTCTGGCGTGCAATGCAGGATTGCGTCGAGCAAGGTCTCAAGCACGAAGGCATCCTGCCGGGCGGGCTGAATGTGCGTCGGCGCGCGGCAAAGCTGCACCGCAGCCTGCAAGAGTTGAACAAACCCAACGTGATCGGCTCGACCTTGAGCGCGATGGAGTGGGTCAACCTGTTCGCGTTGGCCGTCAACGAAGAAAACGCGGCGGGCGGGCGCATGGTCACGGCACCCACCAATGGCGCGGCGGGGATCATCCCGGCGGTGCTGCATTACTTCATGAAGTTCAGCGAGGCGGTGACCGACGCCAATGTCGTCGACTACTTCCTCGGGGCGGCGGCGGTGGGCATCCTGTGTAAGAAGAACGCGTCGATTTCCGGTGCCGAAGTCGGCTGCCAGGGCGAGGTCGGTTCGGCCTGCGCGATGGCGGCGGCCGGGTTGGCGGAGATTCTCGGCGCCTCGCCCGAGCAGTTGTGCAACGCCGCGGAAATCGGCCTGGAGCACAACCTTGGCCTGACCTGCGATCCGGTCGGCGGGCTGGTACAGGTGCCGTGCATCGAGCGCAATGCGATTGCGGCGGTGAAGGCGATCAATGCGGCGCAAATGGCCTTGCGCGGTGACGGCCAGCATTTCATTTCGCTGGACCGGGTGATCCGCACCATGCGTGATACGGGGGCTGATATGCACGACAAGTACAAAGAGACCTCGCGCGGTGGGTTGGCGGTCAGTGCGGTGGAGTGTTGAGTGGCGGATGAACCCCCGCCACGGAGAGATCAACACTGCGCGCTAAGTGCGCACTCATACAGCGACGCGCCACCTTTTGGCGCGTCGCAAACAGACACGCCATTCCCGCAAGGTCAGGGCTCCAAACCGAGCCTGACCGTCCGTCGCTCGTGCCTGCGGTGACACTCTTTCTCGACGGGCCACAGCCCTGTTCCCACAAGTGCTACCGATCTGCTCACAGCCTGCCGGGCTGGGCACTCGCCAGCTCGATAACCCCTGAATCGATTTGTGTCTCGATTGACACATGTAGACACACTGCGACGTCGTTTTCAGGAGTTATTGAATGCTCATTCAACTTTAGGCATGGCAATTGCTCTGTCATGACAAAGCCCCGTCTCACGGCACGAGAACGATGGCCATAAAAAGAGCCTCCGCCTGAGGCCATCACCTGCTTTGTGTGAGGAGATACCGCGATGACGTCGTTCAACTCCGGGGCTCAACCCCAGAACCGTGCGCCTCAATCCATCGGCTTTTTGCTGCTGGACAATTTCACGCTGATTTCCCTGGCCTCCGCCGTAGAACCCCTGCGCATGGCCAACCAATTGTCCGGACGCGAGCTGTATCGCTGGACGACCCTCACCGTTGATGGCGGCCAGGTCTGGGCCAGTGACGGGCTGCAGATAACCCCTGACGCCTCCATGCACAAAGCCCCGGCCCTGGACACCATCATTGTGTGCGGTGGCATCGGCATTCAACGTACCGTGACCCGTGAGCACGTGTCGTGGCTGCAAAGCCAGGCCCGCCAGTCGCGCCGCCTCGGGGCGGTCTGCACCGGCAGTTGGGCGCTGGCCTGCGCGGGGCTGCTGGACGGCTTCGATTGCAGCGTGCACTGGGAATGCCTGGCCGCGATGCAGGAAGCCTTCCCGCGTGTGGCCATGAGCACTCGCCTGTTCACCCTCGACCGTAACCGGTTCACCAGCTCCGGCGGCACCGCGCCACTGGACATGATGCTGCACCTGATCAGCCGCGATCACGGCCGTGAGCTGTCGGCGGCGATCTCGGAAATGTTTGTCTACGAGCGCATTCGTAACGAGCAGGATCACCAGCGTGTACCGCTCAAGCACATGCTGGGGACCAATCAGCCGAAGTTGCAGGAAATCGTCGCGCTGATGGAGGCCAACCTTGAAGAGCCGATCGACCTCGATGAGCTGGCGGTGTACGTCGCCGTGTCGCGTCGTCAGCTGGAGCGGCTGTTCCAGAAATACCTGCATTGCTCGCCATCGCGTTACTACCTCAAGCTGCGCCTGATCCGCGCCCGGCAATTGCTCAAGCAAACGCCGATGTCGATCATCGAAGTGGCCTCGGTGTGCGGCTTTGTTTCCACGCCGCACTTCTCCAAGTGCTACCGCGAATACTTCGGTATTCCTCCGCGTGACGAGCGCGTGGGCTCCAACACCACCCAACAAGTGGCGATGATGCCGATCCCGCAAGCGATGGTATTGGCACCGTTGTCCGGGCCGATGTCGGCCTTGAGCCAGGCGCGCAACGAGTCGACCTTTGCCAGCGTGAGGCTGTAGTCACCTTCGAGCGGGCTTTTGTGGCGAGGGAGCTTGCTCCCGCTCGACCGCGAAGCGGTCGCACATTGGACAAACGCGTTTCTACAGACCTGACGCGTTTGTCTTTTTGGGGCTGCTACGCAACCCAGCGGGAGCAAGCTCCCTCGCCACAGGAAAGCCGTCCGCTCTGGACATCAGGCCCGTCGGCTTTGGCCTTGCTGGTATTGCGCCAATGCCGGCAGCAGTTGCTTGTCGATGGCCTGGCGTACCACGGGCAAGATCATCGCGCTGCTGGTGTACATCTGCTTGACCATGGTCCGCAGGGTGTTGGCCCGTACATCGTCCAGGCCGCGTACCGCGCACTCGCAGGCCTGTTCGGCCGTGGCGCCACTGGGCACTTCAAAACCCAGCGACTTGAGTTGGCCCAGCAGGTCTTCCTGGTCGATCAAATCGGCGTGCATCATGACGCAATCCTTCTTTAAGGGAACGGTGTCTTGCCTCGATTCTGGTGGGGGTGTCGGGCGCGAGCAAGGGCGATTTGTCGCGATGGCCGCAATACCTATGAACAGGTCGTTTTCGGCTAACTCCAGCGCTCGGCGACTGGGCACACTGGACTCAGCTCGCTACACGAAGGTTTGGTCACCCTCGCGCATCGGCTCCTCAACAGTACCCTCTGCCCCGATCCTGTCACGGCTTGATCGGGTTTTTTTTGCCTGGAAGTCCGGGAGGACCGAGGGGCCTGAGCCGGCCTAGCGTTGCAACACCAGAATGCGCGACAACAGCTCATCACGATCGACGTAGCAACCCTGGAAATGCCGGGCGCCGCTGGTGGGGTCGAAGGCATTGCGGGCATGCAGGGTGCGACGGTTGTCGAAGCACCACATCTGGCCGGGATCCAGGCGCTGGACAAGGCGGAACCTGGCCTCGCGGGTCATGGCGATAAGGCGGCGATAAGCGCGATAGAGGCTGGGCATCTGCTCGGCCGAGGCATCGAACGGACCGCGCAGAAAGTTCGCCATACGGATTTCCGACACCTGGCCCATGGCGTCCAGGGCGATGATCGGTGCCAGGCAGCGATAGTCGCTGTGGCGGTCCTTGTTGCGGAACTCCACGGGGATCTCGCACAGCGCCTGGAAGGCTTCGGGGTCTTCCTGGCGCAAGGCGACGGCGATGGCAAAACCGTCGACAAAAATGCTCTCGCCGCCGTCGGCGTCGTTGACCAGGCAATGCAGGAACTGCAGCCCCGGTTGCAACTCCCGCGTCGGCAGGTCGCTGTGCAGCGGCAGGTTGAAGGCGGTGTAGGCATTGCTGTCGGCATCGGCCCTGGATTGCACGTTGAACAGCACGCCGAAATTGCTCTCGCGGATAAACGAAATCCGCTTGGCGATCGACGTCAGGGCGCCGGGTTCGGTGGGCATGCCACGCACCTGGGTCAGGCCGGTATCGCGCAACGCCAACAACCATTGCAACAGGGCTTGCGGATCATCCATCACGGCCTGGTACTCGAACACCGGCAACTGTAACTGGCTGTCCCATAATTGGCGCTTGGGTTGGCCGACGCGGCGCTCGGCACGGGAGTCGTCGTCATAGGCATGGGCCCGCAACCAGCCGGGATCGAAGTGACTGACGTGGCCGTCCTGCCAGTCGATCCGCAGGCAGCCCTCGGTGTCCACCCGGGTGATGGCGGGAACCAGGTTTTCAGGGACGTCGACGATTTCCAGCACTTGCTCGCGAGTCACGCTGTAGACGCACTCGGCGCAGGGGCAGTTATCGCGTAACCAGGGGTGATGAAAGGGGCTGGTCCGGCCATCGGCCCACTTCACCAACACGCGATCCACCAAGGGGTGGACGGCGGTCAACGCGCTGATGATTGGGTAACGGCGAAAGTCGGCTACGGCGGCGCGGGGGTTCATGGACGCTCCTTGTGCGGTGTTATTTTTCCGGTGGCAGTGCAATGACCCGGCCGATGTAAGTCGGTGTGGGCAGGTCCGATTGCAGGGCGGTCAGGGCCATCAGCTTGTTGGCGACCTGCTCGCTGAATGGCGCCGAACGGGGGCCGGCAAGGTCGACGTGCAGCAGCATCTGCTCGTTGCCCGCCAGCTCCAGTGGGTCGTCCACCCGGTGCAGGCTGTGGTAGAGGTGCAGGCGCTTGCGGTCGTGGCCGATGATCCGGGTATGCACTTCAACCTCGGTGCCGAGCTTCACTTCGTGCAGGTAGTTGAGGTGCAGCTCAAGGGTGAACAACGAGTTGCCCGTGGCTTCGCGGTGGCTGCTGTCCATGCCCAGCTGATCCATCAGCGCGTCGGTGGCGTAGCTGAAAATCAGCAGGTAAAAGGCATCGCGCAGATGGCCGTTGTAATCGACCCAGTCGGGGATGATGGTGGTTTGGTAGGTGGTGAGGGTGGGCATGGTGGAACTCCACAGGTTTTCGTGGGTGTACACAGGCGTGGCGAGGGAGCTTGCTCCCGCTCGGCCGCGAAGCGGTCGTTAAACCGGTGAATGCGGTTTTTCTGTGAGTACGCAGACACAGGGTTTGGGACTGCTGCGCAGTCCAGCGGGAGCAAGCTCCCTCGCCACAGGTTTCGGGGTTTATTCGCTGAAGGACATCCCATGCTTGGCCTTGGTGGTCTTCACCGCGTCCAGCACCGCCAGCAGGCAGTCATCACGATAGCGCTCCAGCGCCGAAATGCTGTGTTTACCCAACTGATCGCGGGTGCCGTCGACCACATCGTCGATTAGCTTGTCGGTCAGTTCCGGTGCCGGCAGGTAGGTCCACGGCAGTTGCAAGGCCGGGCCGAACTGAGCCATGAAGTGGCGCATGCCAGCATCGCCACCGGCCAGGGTGTAGGTCAGGAAGGTGCCCATGAACGACCAGCGCAGCCCGGCGCCAAAGCGGATGGCATCGTCGATTTCACCGGTGGTGGCCACGCCGTCGTTGACCAGGTGCAGCGCTTCGCGCCACAGCGCTTCGAGCAGGCGGTCGGCGATGAATCCTGGTACTTCCTTGCGCACATGCAGCGGGCGCATGCCCAAGGACTCGTACACCTTTATTGCGGCCTGGATGGCTTCAGGTGCGGTGTTCTTGCCACCGACCACTTCCACCAGGGGCAGCAGGTACACCGGGTTGAACGGGTGGCCGACCACACAGCGTTCAGGGTGGGTCGAGCTCTCGTAGAATTCGCTGGGCAGCAGGCCCGAGGTGCTGGAGCCAATCAGGGCATCGGGCTTGGCCGCCGCGCTGATCTTGCCGTGCAGTTCGAGTTTCAGCTCAAGGCGCTCCGGGGCGCTTTCCTGGATGAAATCGGCGTCCCGCACGCACTCTTCGATGGTCGCCACAAAACGCAGTCGATCCTGTGACGCGCCGGGTGCCAGGCCCTGTTGCTCAAGGGCTCCCCAGGCATTGGCGACGCGTTGGCGCAAGGCGGCCTCGGCACCGGGTGCCGGGTCCCAGGACACCACATCCAGGCCATGGGCGAGGGCGCGGGACACCCAGCCGCTGCCGATGACACCACTGCCCAGTGCAGCGAAGGTTTTGATTTCGGTGATAAAGCTCATGGCGATTTCCTGAAAGATACCGGTGATCCCTGTGGGAGCGGGCTTACCCGCGAAAGCGGTGGATCACCACTGAAGAGGCTTTGGATGCACCAGCCTCTTCGCGGGCAAGCCCGCTCCCACAGGTGTTAGAAGTAGGTTGGGCTTAACCGCGCTGGACCAGGCCCATTTTCTTGCGGCCTTCGGCCGGGGTCAGGACACGGGCGCCGAGGCGGCTGAGGATTTCGCTGGCGCGTTCGACCAGTTGGCCGTTGGTCGCCAGTACGCCCTTGTCCAGCCAGAGGTTGTCTTCCAGCCCGACCCGGACGTTGCCGCCGAGCAGCACCGCTTGGGCGGCCATCGGCATTTGCATGCGGCCGATGCCGAAGCCGGCCCACACCGCATTGGCGGGCAGGTTGTCGACCACGGCCTTCATGGTGGTGGTGTCGGCCGGTGCGCCCCACGGGATGCCCAGGCACAGCTGGAACAGCGGGTCGTCGAGCAGGCCTTCCTTGATCATTTGCTTGGCGAACCACAGGTGACCGGTGTCGAAGATTTCCAGCTCGGCCTTCACCCCCAGTTCTTGTATGCGTTTGGCGCCGGCACGCAACTGGGCCGGGGTGGAGACGTAAATAGTGTCGCCATCGCCGAAGTTCAGGGTGCCGCAGTCCAGGGTGCAGATTTCCGGCAGCAACGCCTCGACATGGGCCAGGCGGGTCAGCGGGCCGACCAGGTCGGTGTTCGGGCCGAACTCCATCGGATTCTCGCCGGCACCGATCTCCAGGTCGCCGCCCATGCCGGCGGTGAGGTTGACGATGATGTCGACGTCCGCTTCGCGAATCCGCTCCATCAACTCGCGGTACAGCGCCACGTCACGGCTGAACTTGCCGGTTTGCGGGTCACGCACATGGCAATGGACCACGGTGGCCCCGGCTTTGGCGGCCTCTACCGCGGCCGCGGCGATCTGTTTCGGGGTGACCGGCACGTGCGGGCTCTTGGCGGTCGTGTCGCCAGCACCGGTGAGTGCGCAGGTGATGATGACGTCATGGTTCATGGTGGGATTTCCTTCAGGCCGGATTTTCCGGGCGTAATGGGGAGGCGTAGCGATCCCGTTCGCAGCCGTCGGCGGCTGCGAAGCGGTGGTTCATGTCGGTGTTACTGGTGAGTCAGTTGCAGGTTCGCGGCAGCCGGTTTGCCGTCGAAGGTAGTCACGCCTTCGAGCCAGCGTTGCTGATCCTGCGGGTGATCCTTGAGCCACTGGCGGGCCGACTCGAAGGCGTCCTTGTGGTCGAGCAGCGGTTGCATCATCCGGCTCTCGTCTTCGGCGGTGAAGGTCAGGTTACTCAGCAGGCGGCTGACGTTCGGGCACTGCTCGGCGTATTTCGGTGCGGTGACGGTCCAGACCGTGGCCATGCCTTCGTTCGGGCCGAGGGCGTCGTCGCTGCCGGTGAGGTAGGTCATCTGCACGTTGACGTTCATCGGGTGCGGCGCCCAGCCGAAGAACACCACGGCTTCCTTGCGCCGTACGGCGCGATCCACCGCCGCGAGCATGCCGGCTTCACTGGATTCGACCAGCTGGAATTTGCCCAGGCCGAACTGGTTCTTGGCGATCATCGCCTTGATCTGGGTGTTGGCCCCGGAGCCGGGCTCGATGCCGTAGATCTTGCCGCCCAGTTCCTTTTCGAACTTGGCGATGTCGGCGAAGGTCTTCAGGCCCTTGTCGGCCAGGTAGGTCGGCACGGCCAGGGTGGCGCGGGCGTCCTTGAGGCTCGGGGCTTCAAGGACTTTGACCTGGTTGGCGTCGACGAACGGGGTGATGGTCTGGGTCATCAGCGGGTTCCAGTAGCCCAGGAACAGGTCCAGGCGCTGGTCGCGGATGCCGGCGAAGATGATTTGCTGGGAAGCGCTGGTCTGTTTGGTCTTGTAGCCGAGGCCATCGAGCAGCACTTGTGTCATGGCGCTGGTGGCGATCACGTCGGTCCAGTTCACCACGCCCATGCGCACGTTCTGGCACGCGGCAGGGTCGGCAGCCATGGCGCCAGAACTCAAGAAAGCGGTACCACTGAGTGCAAGCACACAGCTGCTGATCAGTCGTTTCATGGTGGGATCCTCGGCAGGTCGTTATTGTCGGGTCCGGCATCTGTCGTGCCGGTGATGTCACGTTACGCAGCTCAACATCGCAGAAAACGCACAGCGGCGACCAGCTCTTGCACTGCAGCGACCTGTGCCCTTGTCTGTCGCTGGCAAGTGGCGTATCAACGTCCACACGCTGCCCGCTATCCGAGTGCGTTCCATGTCCCAGGATTTCTACTTTTTGCTGATGCCGGGATTCTCGGCGATTGGTTTCATTTCGGCGATCGAGCCGCTGCGGGTGGCCAACCGCTTTCGCGGCGAGCTGTACCGCTGGCATGTGCTGAGCGCCGACGGCGGGCCGGTATTGGCCAGCAATGGCATGTCACTCAACGCCGACGCGGCGCTGGAACCGCTGAAGAAGGGCGCGACGTTATTGGTGGTTGCTGGCTTCGAACCGCTGAAGTTCGTCGACCCGGCTCTGGAGCACTGGCTGCACCGCCTGGATCACGAGGGCGTCACCCTCGGTGGGATCGATACCGGCAGTGTTGTCCTCGCCGAAGCCGGCCTGCTGGACGGCCATCGGGTGACCCTGCACTGGGAAGCCATCGAGGCCTTCAAGGAGTCCTATCCACAGCTGAGCGTCACCCAGGAACTGTTCGAAATCGACCGCCGACGCATCACTTCGGCCGGCGGCACCGCGTCCATCGATTTGATGCTGGACCTGATCGACCAGGCCCACGGTCCAGAGCTGGCGGTCCAGGTCAGCGAGCAATTCGTACTCGGGCGCATCCGCCCGCGCAAAGACCACCAGCGCATGCAGATCGCCACGCGCTATGGCATCAGCAACAAGAAACTGGTGCAGGTCATCGGCGAGATGGAACGGCACAGCGAGCCGCCCCTGAGCACCCTGGAACTGGCGGAGTCGATCAAGGTCACGCGACGGCAGCTGGAGCGCCTGTTCCGCCTGCACCTCAACGATACGCCGAGCAATTTCTACCTGGGCCTGCGCCTGGAAAAAGCCCGACAACTGCTGCGCCAGACCGACATGAGCGTGTTGGAAGTGAGTATTGCCTGCGGGTTTGAATCGCCGTCGTATTTCACCCGCAGTTATCGGACAAAATTTGTTCGATGCCCACGGGAGGATCGGCGCCGGCTGGGGGATGGGCGGGAGGTGGTCTAGGCACGGACTTGGGTTTCACCGTAGAGCCCTGTGGGAGCGTATGCACTCATGTCGTTCAACCAAGTGTGAACGCTGTCCCGTGGCGAGCGAGCTTGCTCGCGCTGGGTTGCGAAGCGACCCCAACAAGACTATTGCAGTCGTTCAGATAAACCCCGGTGACCGGTTTTGGGGCTACTGCGCAGCCCAGCGCGAGCAAGCTCGCTCGCCACGGGGGATGTGCTCGGCGCTCCCCCCCGGTGTCAGGACCGTTGCTCCCACATGGGATCAGCTGCGCCTGGGCAAGCAGGTCACTTCTTCATCAGCGCCGAACATGCCGCTTTGAAGGCTTCATGCTGATACTTGTTCAGCGTGGCCGGCAGGGCGAAGTCGTGTTTTTTGTTTTGCGCATTGATGGTCTGCGGCGACAGCAGCGTCACCTCGCAATTGTCCAGCAGCTGGAAAACCCCTTCGATCTTGAACGTGGTCGGCCCGCCGGCGAACTCGCCTTTCTTGCTGCGTTTCTTGATCGCGATCCGGTCGATGGCATGCTCGCGGACAAACGAGGCGACGTGCGCCGCGAAGGCTTTGACGTTGGCAGCTTCGTCGTCATCGTCCAGGGCGATTTTCTTGGTGTTCAGGGCGACGTGGCTCAGCGCCTGGCCGTCAAGGGAAGCTACAGCGATGATGGCTTCGCTGCCTTTGATTTCGATGCCGCAGAGTTTCATGTAAGTCCTTTGGAGTGTGTGGGAGGTGCGTTGTTTGTCCTGGCGCTTGCGGACAATCGCAGCTCAGCCAGATCGCGCCCAATGGGGCCGGGGTTACCGAACGGTCGCCGAAGACCTCATTCCTGCGCAATCGACTCGAGAAACTCCGATCGTTCGTCGCTCTTGTTCGCCAGGCAGTCGTTCTGGTCGATGGCATAGGCCTTGCTGCCCACGGCGGCGGGGAACGGCGCAATGGCGCAATCGGCATCCCGGGACTTCATCCACAACTGTTCGGCGGTCTGGAGTTTGCCGGTGATGTCGACCACTTGTGTCTTGTTATCCGCGTATTGGGCTTTGACCCGCTCCAGCAACCCCTGGAAATTCTCCTTGAGCAACTGTTCCGCGGTGGTTTTGTTGTAGGCCGAGCACTCCAGGGTCTGGATGTCGTTTTCGACCGCGTCGCACGGGCTGTTGTCAGCCTCTTCGGCGGCATGTACGCCGGTGGTCATCAGTGCCAAAGCCAGGAAGATCGATTTCATTGCGCCGCCGCCCCATATTCCAGTGAACCATCCATTGATGCGGCGAATTCTGGCTCAAGCGCCGGCTAAAGAACAGGCAGGCAATCAGCACTGGCCTGGTCCCTTTGTCGTGTCTTGACGCTTTCGGCAATTCCCCTGTCGTTTTTGCACCCGGCTGCACAGGCACCGAGGCATATGCTGACCCCAAAGCGCCGGCAGACGATTCGGCGCATGAATCGCTAATAAGGGGACAGCCTGATGAGCCCAGCCGAATTGCACGCCGACAGCATCGTTATCGACGGGCTGATCATTGCCAAGTGGAACCGTGAGCTGTTTGAAGACATGCGCAAAGGCGGCTTGACCGCGGCCAACTGCACCGTGTCGGTGTGGGAGGGGTTCCAGGCGACCGTCAACAACATTGCCGCCAGCCAGAAACTGATTCGCGAGAACGGCGACCTGGTGATGCCGGTGCGCACCACGGCTGATATCCGCAAGGCCAAGGAGCTGGGCAAGACCGGCATCCTCTTCGGCTTCCAGAATGCCCACGCCTTCGAAGACCAGATCGGCTATGTCGAGGTCTTCAAGCAGCTGGGCGTCGGTATTGTGCAGCTGTGCTACAACACCCAGAACCTGGTAGGCACCGGTTGCTACGAGCGTGACGGCGGCCTGTCGGGTTTCGGTCGCGAAATCGTGGCCGAGATGAACCGCGTCGGCGTCATGTGCGACCTGTCCCATGTGGGCTCCAAGACCTCCGAAGAAGTCATCCTCGAATCGAAGAAGCCGGTCTGCTACTCCCACTGCCTGCCGTCGGGGCTCAAGGAGCACCCGCGCAACAAGTCTGACGAAGAGCTCAAGTTCATTGCCGACCATGGTGGTTTCGTCGGCGTGACCATGTTCGCACCGTTCCTGGCCAAGGGCATCGATTCGACCATCGACGACTACGCCGAAGCCATCGAATACACCATGAACATCGTCGGCGAAGACGCCATCGGTATCGGCACCGACTTCACCCAGGGCCATGGCCAGGACTTCTTCGAATACCTGACCCATGACAAGGGCTACGCCCGCCGCCTGACCAGCTTCGGCAAGATCATCAACCCGCTGGGTATCCGCACCGTAGGCGAGTTCCCGAACCTGACCGAGACGCTGCTCAAGCGCGGCCATCCCGAGCGTGTGGTGAGAAAAATCATGGGCGAGAACTGGGTGAACGTTCTCAAAGACGTCTGGGGCGAGTGAATAACTCTGGAGCCTACTCCGCTCGCCGATAGCTGCGTCAGGTCCTCGCGCCAAGCTCGCCGTACGTCCCGTACTGTCTCGCTTGTCGCTCCGGTCCTTCCTTGCTCTCGACGTGCTCGCTACGGCTCCAAAGTCATTCACTCGGCTTGTTTATAAGAGCAAAGCAAAAGCTTTGCTAAGCACTGACCACGAATTTTCTGGAGTTAAGTTTCCATGGCCAAGATCGCCCCGCAATTGCCTATCGAAGTCGACAGCGAGACCGGTGTCTGGACCTCCGACGCCCTGCCGATGCTGTACGTACCGCGTCATTTCTTCGTCAACAACCACATGGGCATCGAGGAAGTGCTGGGCGCCGACGCCTACGCCGAGATTCTCTACAAGGCCGGCTACAAGTCCGCCTGGCACTGGTGTGAAAAAGAAGCCGAATGCCATGGCCTGGAAGGCGTCGCGGTGTTCGAACACTACATGAAGCGCCTGTCGCAACGTGGCTGGGGGCTGTTCAAGATCCAGGACATTGACCTGGACAAAGGCACTGCCAGCGTCAAGCTCGAGCACTCGGCGTTCGTCTACGTCTACGGCAAGGTCGGACGCAAGGTCGACTACATGTTCACCGGCTGGTTTGCCGGTGCCATGGACCAGATCCTGCAGGCGCGTGGCAGCAAGATCCGCACGGTTGCCGAGCAAGTCTACGGTGGCTCCGAAGAAGGCCACGACGACGGTTTGTTCACCGTCAAGCCGTTGTAAGTCGAGGACCCCGCCATGGCTTTCGAAGCAATGTTCCAGCCGATCCAGATCGGCAAACTGACCATCCGCAACCGCGTGCTCAGCACCGCGCACGCCGAGGTCTATGCGACCGACGGCGGCATGACCACCGACCGGTACGTCAAGTATTACGAAGAGAAAGCCAAGGGCGGGATCGGCCTGGCGATTTGTGGCGGCTCGTCGGTGGTGGCCATCGACAGCCCACAGGAATGGTGGAGTTCGGTGAACCTGTCCACCGACCGCATCATCCCGCACTTCCAGAATCTGGCCGACGCCATGCACAAGCACGGCGCCAAGATCATGATCCAGATTACCCACATGGGCCGTCGCTCGCGCTGGGACGGCTTCAACTGGCCGACCCTGATGTCGCCGTCGGGCGTCCGTGAGCCGGTGCACCGCGCCACCTGCAAGACCATTGAGCCGGAAGAAATCTGGCGGGTAATCGGCAATTACGCCCAGGCCGCGCGTCGGGCCAAGGCCGGCGGCCTGGATGGCGTCGAACTGTCGGCGGTGCACCAGCACATGATCGACCAGTTCTGGAGCCCGCGGGTCAACAAGCGTACCGACGAGTGGGGCGGCACTTTCGAAGGGCGAATGAAGTTCGGCCTGGAAGTATTGAAAGCCGTGCGCGCCGAGGTCGGCGACGATTTCTGCGTCGGCATGCGTATCTGCGGTGACGAGTTCCACCCGGACGGCCTGTCCCACGAGGACATGAAGCAGATCGCCAAGTATTACGACGACACCGGCATGCTCGATTTCCTGGGCGTGGTGGGCTCGGGGTGCGACACCCACAACACCCTGGCCAACGTGATCCCCAACATGAGTTATCCACCGGAGCCGTTCCTGCACCTGGCGGCCGGGATCAAGGAAGTGGTCAAGATCCCGGTGCTGCATGCGCAGAACATCAAGGACCCGAACCAGGCCACGCGGATTCTGGAGGGCGGCTACGTCGACATGGTCGGCATGACCCGCGCCCACATCGCCGACCCGCACCTGATCGCCAAGATCAAGATGGGCCAGATCGACCAGATCAAGCAGTGCGTCGGCGCCAACTACTGCATCGACCGCCAGTACCAGGGCCTGGACGTGCTGTGCATCCAGAACGCCGCGACTTCCCGTGAATACATGGGGGTGCCGCACATCATCGAGAAGTCCACCGGGCCAAAACGCAAGGTGGTAGTGGTCGGTGCCGGCCCTGCCGGGATGGAAGCGGCGCGTGTGGCCGCCGAGCGTGGCCACGACGTGACCCTGTTCGAGAAAAAAGAATTCATCGGCGGGCAGATCACGACCGCCTCGAAAGCCCCGCAACGGGACCAGATCGCCGGGATCACCCGCTGGTTCCAGTTGGAGCTGGCACGCTTGAAAGTCGACCTGCGCCTGGGCGTGGCCGCTGATGCGGCGACCATTCTCGACCTGCGTCCGGACGTGGTGGTGCTGGCCGTTGGCGGCCATCCATTCCTGGAGCAGAACGAACACTGGGGCGCGGCTGAAGGCCTGGTGGTCAGCAGCTGGGATGTGCTCGACGGCAAGGTGGCGCCTGGCAAGAACGTGCTGGTCTACGACACCATTTGCGAGTTCACCGGGATGTCGACCGCCGATTTCCTCGCCGACAAGGGCAGCCAGGTCGAGATCGTCACCGACGACATCAAGCCGGGTGTGGCCATTGGCGGTACATCGTTCCCGACCTACTACCGCAGCATGTACCCCAAAGAAGTGATCATGACCGGCGACATGATGCTGGAAAAGGTCTACCGCGAAGGCGACAAGCTGATTGCGGTGCTGGAAAACGAATACACCGGCGCCAAAGAGGAGCGGGTGGTGGACCAGGTGGTGGTGGAAAACGGCGTGCGGCCGGATGAGGAAATCTACTACGCGCTCAAGGAAGGCTCGCGCAACAAGGGCCAGGTGGATGTCGAAGCCCTGTTCGCGATCAAGCCGCAACCATGCCTCGAACAGAGCGGCGACGGCTACCTGCTGTTCCGCATCGGCGACTGCGTGGCCCAGCGTAACGTGCACGCGGCGATCTACGATGCGTTGCGGCTGTGCAAGGATTTCTAACGGTATCACCACCATCACCTGTGGCGAGGGAGCTTGCTCCCGCTGGGCTGCAAGGCAGCCCCAAAACCAGCAGTCGCGGCGCATCAGATATGCACCTTCGGCTGTTTTGGGAGCGCTTCGCACTCCAGCGGGAGCAAGCTCCCTCGCCACAAGTAGGTGCGTTGCCGTTACCGGCGCGCACATGACCCTGCGGTCTTTGGGAGCTTCACCATGTTGAACACCCTTCTTCCAATCCTGCTGTTCGCTGCCCTGGGCCTCGCGGTTCTGGGTGCGTTGCGGCGGGTGAATATGTGGCGCCGGGGCCGTCCTTCGAAAGTCGACCTGATCGGTGGCCTGCTGGCCATGCCCAAGCGCTACATGGTCGACCTGCACCATGTGGTGGCGCGGGACAAATACATCGCCAACACCCACGTCGCCACGGCCGGCGGTGCGGTGGCGTCCATGGTGCTGGCGATTCTGGTCCACGGTTTCGGCCTGCATAACCGCATCCTCGGCTATGCGCTGCTGTTGATGTCGGCGGTGATGTTCGTCGGTGCGATCTTTGTTTACCTGCGTCGGCGCAATCCTCCGGCCCGGTTGTCCAAAGGCCCATGGATGCGCCTGCCGAAAAGCCTCTTGGCCTTCTCCGCGTCGTTCTTCCTGGTGACCCTGCCGGTGGCAGGCATCCTCCCGGAAAACTTTGGCGGCTGGGTACTGGCGGTGATCCTTGGCGTCGGTGTGTTGTGGGGCGTCTCGGAATTGTTCTTCGGCATGACCTGGGGCGGGCCGATGAAGCACGCCTTCGCCGGTGCCCTGCACCTGGCCTGGCACCGTCGCGCCGAACGTTTTGGTGGTGGTCGTTCCACGGGTCTCAAACCGCTTGACCTGAACGACCCGCAAGCCCCCTTGGGCGTGGAAAAGCCCAAGGATTTTACCTGGAACCAGTTGCTGGGCTTCGACGCCTGCGTGCAGTGCGGCAAATGCGAGGCGGCCTGCCCGGCGTTCGCCGCCGGCCAGCCGCTGAATCCGAAAAAACTGATTCAGGACATGGTGGTCGGCCTGGCCGGAGGCACGGATGCGAAGTTCGCCGGCAGCCCCTACCCATCCCTTGACGGCAGGGGCAAGCCAATCGGTGAGCACGCCGGGAACCCGCATCAACCGATCGTCAACGGTCTGGTGGATGCCGAAACACTGTGGTCCTGCACCACCTGCCGTGCCTGCGTCGAAGAGTGCCCGATGATGATCGAGCACGTGGACGCCATCGTCGACATGCGTCGGCACCTGACCCTGGAAAAAGGCGCGACGCCGAACAAGGGCGCCGAAGTCCTGGAAAACCTGATCGCCACCGACAACCCGGGCGGTTTTGCCCCGGGCGGGCGGATGAACTGGGCGGCGGACTTGAGCCTCAATCTGCTCAGCGAAAAGAAAGCCACTGACGTGCTGTTCTGGGTCGGCGACGGTGCCTTCGACATGCGTAACCAGCGTACCTTGCGCGCGTTCGTCAAAGTCCTGAAAGCGGCGAACGTCGACTTTGCCGTACTGGGCCTTGAGGAGCGTGACAGTGGCGACGTGGCCCGGCGCCTGGGCGATGAAGCGACCTTCCAGCTGTTGGCCAAACGCAACATCCAGACCCTGGCCAAGTACAGCTTCAACCGCATCGTCACCTGCGACCCCCACAGTTTCCACGTACTGAAAAACGAGTACGGTGCCTTCGATGGCAACTACCTGGTGCAGCACCACAGCACCTACATGGCAGAAATCATCGACGCCGGTGCGCTCAATCTCGGTCAGCACAAGGGCAACAGCGTGACCTACCACGACCCGTGCTACCTGGGGCGCTACAACGGCGAATACGAGGCGCCGCGCCAGGTCCTGCGTGCGCTGGGGATCGAGGTCAAGGAAATGCAACGCTCCGGTTTCCGTTCGCGCTGCTGCGGCGGCGGTGGCGGTGCGCCGATCACCGATATCCCCGGCAAGCAGCGGATTCCCGACATGCGCATGGAAGACATCCGCGAGACCGGTGCCGAACTGGTGGCCGTGGGTTGTCCACAGTGCACCGCGATGCTTGAAGGCGTGGTCGAGCCCCGGCCGCTGATCAAGGACATCGCCGAACTGGTGGCCGACGCGCTGCTCGAAGACGCGGCGCCCCGGCCGAACTCACCGGCCAAACGTGAACCTGCGGAGGCCCACTGATGAGCGACATTATCCGCCGCGACCCACGGGCCGAATGGATCGCCCGTAACCGCCTGCATCCGCTGCACGCGGCCATGCAGCCGGTGCAACACAGCTGGATGGGCCCTAACGGGGTCATCCGCAAGAATCCCCATGGCATCGGCTTCATCGGCCCCAACGGCATCAAGCGGATCGACCGCAGCGGTGCCCAGCAGGGCGGTGCGGCCAAGCGTACGGCGACCGTTGAAGTGCAACTGCCGTTGCATCAGGTAGCAGCCCCTGCGTTCTACATCGGTGTGGTGCCGGACATGGTCGGTGGTCGCTTGAGCAGCCACGACCGCGACCTGCTGGGCTTGGCCCATCAGTTGGCGGGCGAGGACGGCGCCGTACTGGCGATTGTCTTTGGCGAACACAAGGAAAACGCCTTCAGCACGGCCGGTGTCGACCGCCTGCTGGTGCTCGAGGGCAACGAATTCTCAGGTTATGCGCCGGAGCAACGAGTCCAGGGCCTGCGGGCTGTGGATAACCAGTTCAGCCCACGTCACTGGTTGCTGCCGGACAGCCGCACTGGTGGTGGCGAATTGGGTCGACGCTTTGCCGCCGCCGTGGGCGAACGCCCGGCCACACGGGTCTGGCAGGTCAAGGATGAGCACTGCATCGGCCGTGCCGGTGCCGGTCTGCAGGACTTGGCGCGACCTGTCGCGCGCTTGATTCTGGCGGCCGTGGAATGTGCCGAACCGGTCAGCGACACCCGTCACGAAGCACTGCCCGTGGAGTTATCCACAACCGTGGCGCGCAGCCTGTCGCGGATCGAAGATCTGGGCGCGGTGGCGGTGGACCCGGCGGCGATTCCCATGGCCGAGGCCGAGTTCATCTTCTCCGGCGGCAACGGGGTCAAGGACTGGGGACTTTTCCACAGGACCGCCGAAGCCCTCGGTGCGACCGAAGGCGCATCCCGCGTGGCGGTGGACGACGGTTTCATGGCCCGCGACCGTCAGGTCGGGGCGTCCGGCACCTGGGTCACCGCGCGGGTCTACGTGGCGGTGGGGATTTCCGGGGCGATCCAGCACCTGCAGGGCATTGGTGCCTGCGACAAGGTGGTGGCGATCAACCTGGACCCCGGGTGCGACATGATCAAGCGGGCCGACCTGTCGGTGATCGGCGAAAGCGCCGAGATGCTTCACGCCTTGATCGCGGCGGTAGAGGCTTACCGCAACGGTGCCAAGCGCGATGCGGCTTAAGGGAAGGAAAGGGTTATGAGCACGAAAATCATCAGCCTGGTGTCCATCGGCGCCCACCCGACTTCCGGTCGGCCACGTCGCGCGGAACAGGATGCGCGGGCGGTGGAACTCGGTCTGCAACTGGCTGGGGATAACTTGCAGGTGTTGCATGCCGGCGACGTCGCCGAGCCTGCGTTGCGCGCCTATTTGGGCATGGGCCTTGAACAGTTGCATGTGCTGGAACAACCGGCGGGCGCCGATGCGTTGCCGGCCTTGACCGACTATTTGCGCGGCGCGGGTGCCCAAGTGGTGCTGACCGGTAGCCAGGCGGAAACCGGTGAAGGCTCGGGCATGTTGCCGTTCCTGCTGGCCGAAAGCCTCGGCTGGCCGCTGGTGGTGGGGCTGGCGCAGGTCGAGTCCATCGACGGCGGTTCGGCCCTGGTGTTGCAAGCCTTGCCCCGTGGCCAGCGGCGGCGCTTGAAAGTCCGCTTGCCGTTTCTGGCGACGGTGGATAACGCCGCGCCCAAGCCTCGGCAAAGCGCGTTCGGCCCGGCGCGGCGCGGGGTTTTGCAGGCCGAGGACGTTGAAGTGCTCGACGACGAACTGCTCGCCGTCGCCACGCTGCAACCGGCCAAGCCCCGACCTAAACGTCTGAAAGTGATCAAGGCCAAGAGCGGCGCTGACCGCATGAAGGCGGCCACGGCCAAGGCCAGTGGCGGCGGTGGCCAGGTGCTCAAGGGCGTGAGTGCCCAGGAAGGCGCCGAGGCGATCCTCAAGCTGCTGATTGAAGAGGGCGTTGTTCGCTAGTTCTGAGGGCGCCCTAGCAGAACTGCTAGTGTTGCATTCAACGCGCTTTTGTTAGGTTGATGAGCATGGATTGAGCCCCCCGCAGCAGCACTGCGGGGCGTCTGGATTGATGCGAGGCCACCTGATGCCCACCGCCGGTAACGCCCCACGTCCTGCCCACCCACCAGCAACCACGGTAGCGCTGCCACGCACCCTGTTGCTGGCGACCGATCTGCAACAATCGATCCTCGCCGAACTGGACCGCAGCGGTCCGAACCTTCGCACTTACACCGCCTATGGCTCGCCCAGTAGCCTGCGCCCGACGAGTGCGGGCCTGGGTTTCAATGGGCAACTTGCTGAACATCCCACTGGTTGGTATCACCTGGGCAATGGTCATCGGGTCTATAACCCGGTGTTGATGCGGTTTCATAGCCCGGATCGGTTGAGTCCGTTTGGTGAGGGGGGATTGAATCCATATGCATATTGTTCGGGCTCACCCATGAACCGGGTTGATCCATCCGGTGAGGCGTGGCTGGCGCTGCTTGGGAATGCGGTTTCCACCGGTTTGAATATGGTTTTTGCGGGTGCAGCGATCAACAGGGCGGCAGCCTCGATTGTGTCCGGCGTAACGCCAACGCTGCGTACACGAATTGGTAACATGTTCAGTTTCTGGGGCGGTGCTTCGAGCGTGCCGTTACGCGCAGTAGGAGTACCTGCTGCGGCGACCGCCGCTATGCCTGGCACCGTCATGTCGTTCGTATCGAACGCGGGCGTTATTGCAGGTCAGAGCCTGACAGGCACAGGTGCCGTCATGCAGAACTCCGTGAGTGCTGGACAATGGTGGAGAACGGCAGCGAATAACGGGCAGTCACGAGGACGAGTACTGTGGGAGGCGACCAAGGAGGCCAGTGGATGGAACTTGCTCCGGGGACAGGCGCCTGGTCAGGTCCCGGGGAGGCACCCTGATGTTCCTTTGACAGAGGTCGTGGTGGGCGCCACAGGCGAAACCCCGCAAGCGCCCGGCCTGGTGAATAATGTCGGCGTTATACGTCAGTCAACCTAACGGTTCAGGCGTTGCTGACGAATTACCCACAATCCCTGTTAGCACTTCTGTGGATAACATGTTCTCCCATCGCTACACCCCCTGCACAGCAAGCCCTGCAAGCCTTTGTACGAAAAACAACCAGTGCTACTGGTTGTTTTTTCAAGCTTTTTTCAGTGGATGAGGAGATCCCTTGTTCGAGACTTGCCCCCAATCTCTGTTGGCGCTTCTGTGGATAAGATGTTCGCTGTCGGCTGCGAGCCTTATGGGTCGGGCTCTGCAAGGTTTTGATCAATAAATAACCAAATGCGTGTTTTTACCCCTCGATGGCCACTCAAAGCCTTGAAATCTGCTGTCTGGACCGGGTTTTCCACAAAACATGACGACAGTGCACGAGTTGCCCCCAAAGTCTGTTGGCGCTTCTGTGGATAAGGTGTTTGCGATCCGATGCAAGCCACGTATACCGTGGCTTACAGGGTTTTGGTTAAAAAGTGTTCAATTGCCGGTGAAAAACCGTTAATTGAATAAGTCACGGATTTTCTTGGTTTTCTGTGGAGAAAATCTTCCACGTATCCACAGTTGTCCCCAATTGCTGTGGGTGAAGATGTGGATAACTTGTTTGCTGAAGGCTGGGAGCCACGGGGGGTATGGCTCTGAACGAAATAGATCATATTTCGTACAGTTCTAAAGGATGAGAAGGATATAGCCGGAAGAAAACCTAATGCAAACAAGACTCCTACAGCAATGCTGTTCAGTTAACGATAGGGTTGCTCAATACATCCCCCGTGGCGAGCGAGCTTGCTCGCGCTGGGCTGCACAGCAGCCCAAAAAACTATCGCCGAGTTCGTTCAGAAAGACCGCAGTCACTTTGTTGGGGGCGCTTCACGCCCCAGCGCGAGCAAGCTCGCTCGCCACGGGTCTCTCACTCGCTTCAAGCGTTTCTTAACTGAACAGCATTACGCTCCTACAGAGGCTTGCTTTAGCCTTGAACCGGAACCCCTTTGAGGTATGGCGCAGGCTCTGCACCCAGGTTGTTCAGCAGGCGCTCGCTGTACCAGTCCACGAAGTTCACCACGCCAAACTCGTAAGTCTTGGAGTACGGTCCAGGCTGGTAGGCGGTGGAGTTGATCCCGCGCTGGTTCTCTTCGGCCAGGCGGCGGTCCTGGTCGTTGGTGGCATCCCAGACCTGACGCATGCGCTCCACGTCGTAGTCCACGCCTTCGACGGCGTCCTTGTGCACCAGCCACTTGGTGGTGACCATGGTTTCCTGGGCGCTGATTGGCCACACAGTGAAGACGATGATGTGGTCGCCCATGCAGTGGTTCCAGGAGTGCGGCAGGTGCAGGATGCGCATCGAGCCCAGGTCCGGGTTCTGGATGCGGCCCATGAGCTTCTTGCAGCCTTGCTTGCCGTCCAGGGTCATGGACACGGTGCCCTTAAGCAGGGGCATGCGCACGATGCGGTTGCGCAGGCCGAAGCTGGCGTGGGCGTAAGGGATCTTCTCGGCTTCCCAGGCAGCGGCGGAATTGGCCACGTGGTCCTTGAACGCCTGGTCGGCGCGCGGGTCGGTGACGTCGTCCCACTCGAGCAGGGTTTTCAGCAGTTCCGGGTGCGACGCGTTGCAGTGGTAGCACTCGCGGTTGTTTTCCAGCACCAGTTTCCAGTTGGCCTTTTCCATCAAGGTGGTGGTGATCGCCACCTTGGTGTTCTCCATGTCGTACGGTTCCATGTAATGGTTCAGCGTCGACAGGAAGTCATCGATGGCCGGCGGGTTTTCCGCCAGGCTGATGAAAATGTAGCCGCCGGCGGTTTTCACGTTCACCGGCTTGAGGCCGTACTGTTTCATGTCGAAGTCGTCACCCATCTCGGTGCCGGCGAACAGCAGGCGCCCGTCGAGCTCGTAGGTCCACTGGTGGTAGTGGCAGACCAGCTTGGCGACCTTGCCTTTGTCGCTGGTGCACAGGCGCGAGCCACGGTGGCGGCAGACGTTGTGGAAGGCATGCACTACGCCTTCGGCGCCGCGGATCACGATGATCGGGTTCTTGCCGATCTGCAGGGTCAGGTAGTTGCCCTTGGTCGGGATCTCGCAGGTCATGCCGGCGATCAACCACTCTTTCTGAAAGATTTCCTGCATGTCGATATCGAACAGGCGGTCATCGGAGTAGAACGGTTGTGGCAGCGAGAACGTGCGTTCGCGTTCTTGCAGCATTTGTGCGGTGGCCTTGCGTGCGGGTTCCAGTGGATCGCCCAGGCTCAGGGTAGTGGTGACGTCCATCGTTTAATCCTCAAGGCCATTCTGTGTGGCCGGCGAAAGTGGCTAATCAGGTGTGCTGCTCAGGGTTGCTACGCAAGGTGTAAAGGTTGTGTCTTGGTATGGGGCGAGTGTGGGGCCGGCGCTGGTCAGAACCTTATCCATGGGCGACATGATGCAATCTGTTCCCGACGCTCAACCCCCGGTGTACAGGGGCTGGTCGCGATAAGTACGTGAATGTCGTAGATAGGTAAGTGGTCGCCTCGCGCCTTGAGCAGAATCGCCAATATGAGGCCGACAGTCGGCCGTGGAGATCAGCATGTCCAACAGCTTCCTGAACCCGGTAACCACCCAGACCTGGGCCAATGGTCGACATATTGTCCGTTGCGTCAAAGTCATCCAGGAAACCTGGGACGTGCGCACCTTCTGCTTCATGGCCGATCAGCCGATCATGTTCTTCTTCAAGCCGGGGCAGTTCGTCACCCTGGAACTGGAGATCGAAGGCCAGCCGATCATGCGGTCTTACACCATTTCCAGTTCGCCGTCGGTACCCTACAGTTTTTCGGTGACCATCAAGCGCGTGCCGGGCGGCAAGGTTTCCAACTGGCTGCACGACACCCTGCACGAAGGCCAGGAGCTGGCGGTGCACGGGCCGGTGGGGTTGTTCAACGCCATCGACTTCCCCAGCCCGAAAGTGCTGTACCTCAGCGGCGGTGTCGGCATTACCCCGTGCATGTCCATGGCCCGCTGGTTCTACGACACCAACGGCAACGTCGACATGACGTTTATCCACAGTGCCCGCTCGCCCAAAGACATCATCTATCACCGCGAGCTGGAGCATATGGCGTCGCGGATCGACAACTTCAGCCTGCACCTGATTTGCGAGAAACATGGCCTGGGCGAGCCTTGGGCCGGTTATCGCGGCTACCTGAACCACAAGATGCTGGACTTGATGGTGCCGGACTTCCTAGAGCGCGAAGTGTTCTGCTGCGGCCCGACGCCGTACATGAACGCGGTCAAGCGCCTGCTGGAAAACGCCGGCTTCGACATGAAGCGCTATCACGAGGAATCCTTCGGCGCCACGCCACCGGAAGCCCGCGCCGATGCGGTGGAGCAAGCCGAGCAGGCAGCCGACGCGCCGGAAGTCGACGCGGCGGACCTGCATCAAGTGGAGTTCACCGCCTCCGGCAAGAGCATCCGCGTGGCCCCGGGCGAGACCGTGCATGCGGCGGCGGCCAAGGTCGGCCTGATGATCCCGAAAGCCTGCGGCATGGGCATTTGCGGCACCTGCAAGGTGTTGAAGCTAGGGGGCGAAGTGGAGATGGAGCACAACGGCGGGATCACCGAGGAGGACGAAGCCGACGGGTTCATCCTGTCGTGCTGCAGCGTGCCGAAAGGCGACGTGCGCATCGAGTTCTAGTCGAAACGATCCCGCCCGCCAGGGCGGGATCGGCGGCGCCTCAATCGATAAACAGGTCGGTCATCAGCTTATCGGTGGTGCCCGGCGCGAAGCGATAGTGATCGAACTCGGTGACCCCCTGTTCCCGAAGTATTTCCTCGTCGATCAACAAACGTCCGGTCAGGCTACGGTTGGCGCTGCTGAGAATGGCGTGGGCGGCATCGGCCATGATGGCAGGTGTACGGGCGTGCTTGAACGACTCCCGCGAGCCGAGCTGAAACTCGATGGCGGCCGTGGCGATCATGGTTTGCGGCCACAACGAGTTGACGCTGATGCCAAAGGCTGCAAATTCCTCGCTCATGCCCAGGGTCAGCATGCTCATGCCGTATTTGGTCACGGTGTAGGGGCTGTACTGGGCGAACCATTTGCTGGCCAGGTTCAGCGGTGGCGACAGGTTGAGGATGTGTCCGCCGGTTTTTTTCAGATAGGGCAGGGCGGCCTGGCTGCACAGCAGCACGGCGCGGGTGTTGATCTGATGCATCAGGTCGAAGCGCTTGAGTTCGATGTGCGCAACCCCGGTCAGCTTGATTGCCCCGGCATTGTTGACCAGCGCGTCAATACCGCCGAAATGTTCATTGGCCTGGGCCAGTGCCGCCTGTACCGCGGCTTCGTCGCGAACATCGACCTGCAGGGCCAGCGCCTTGCCGCCTGCCGCCTCAACTTCCAGGGCCACGCTATGGATGGTCCCGGGCAGCTTGGGGTGGGGCTCCGCACTTTTGGCGGCGATCACGATATTGGCCCCGTCCCGTGCGGCGCGCAGCGCTATCTCACGGCCGATCCCGCGACTGGCGCCGGTAATGAACAGGGTTTTGCCTTGTAGTGACATGCGTTCGCTCCTGCTTGTTGTTATCGATGCGGATCGAGTGGCTCGCAGGACAATGTAGACCAAGACGCTGTGGTGGGAGGAATAGAGTGGCGAATGAGCTTTTGTGGCGAGGGAGCTTGCTTCCGCTGGGCTGCGAAGCAGACCCAAACCCTCAGAACACGGTCTGTCAGGCAGACCGCGTGCTCAGGTTTCAGGGCCGCTTCGCGCCCCGGCGGGAGCAAGCTCCCTCGCCACCGGGGATCGGGTTGCTGCTCGAAGGACTTAGTGGGACATCACTTCGCGGATATCCGCCGCCAGTTCCCGCACGCGCTCTTCGTCGGTATCCCATGAGCACATGAAGCGGGCGCCGCCTTTGCCGATGAAGGTGTAGAAACGCCAGTTTTTCTCGGTCAGTGCCGCGACGGCCGACTCCGACAGTTGCAGGAACACGCCATTGGCCTGCACCGGGAACATCAGTTCAACGCCGGGAATATCGCTGACCAGTTCGGCCAGCAGCTGCGCGCAGTGGTTGGCGTGGCGGGCGTATTTGAGCCAGGCATCGTTTTCGAGAATGCCGACCCAGGGTGCCGAGAGAAAGCGCATTTTCGACGCCAGTTGACCGGCTTGTTTGCAGCGGTAGTCGAAGTCTTCGGCCAGTTTCTGGTTGAAGAACAGAATTGCCTCACCGACCGCCATGCCGTTTTTCGTACCGCCAAAGCACAGCACGTCGACGCCGGCTTTCCAGGTCAGGTCGGCGGGCGAGCAGCCGAGGAAGGCGCAGGCGTTGGAGAAGCGCGCGCCGTCCATGTGCAGGTTCAGCCCCAGTTCTTTGCAGGTGGCACTGATGGCGCGGATTTCGTCCGGGGTGTAGACGCTGCCGACTTCGGTGGCCTGGGTCAGGGTCACGACCCGGGGTTTCGGGTAGTGGATGTCCTGGCGCTTGAGGGCGATTTCGCGGATCGAGGCCGGTGTCAGCTTGCCGTTCTCGGTGCCGGCGATCAGCAACTTGGAGCCGTTGGAGAAGAACTCCGGTGCGCCGCATTCGTCGGTTTCGACGTGGGCGGTTTCCGAGCAGATCACACTGTGGTAACTCTGGCACAGCGACGACAAGGCCAGTGAGTTGGCGGCGGTGCCATTGAAGGCGAAGAACACTTCGCAGTCGGTTTCAAACAGCTTGCGGAAGTCGTCCGAGGCGCGGGCAGTCCATTCATCGTCGCCGTAGGAGCGCTGGTGGCCCTGGTTGGCCTGTTCCATGGCGGCCCAGGCTTCAGGGCAGATGCCGGAATAGTTGTCGCTGGCGAATTGTTGGCTCTTATCGGTCATGGCCCGCTTCCGTGGTCGAGACTCTTGGGTGAAGAGTTCGTTGGTCAATGAGGGTGCGTACTTTACCGAAGATCGTCCGGGGAGCACACGGGATGTGTCTGTCAGAAAACTACACAGTCGATGGGCGATTATGCACGTGACTCAACGTGACGGGGCGCTCGATCTGCTCAAATGGTTGGCGCTGCTGAGCATGGTGCTCGATCACCTGCGTTACGTCGGGTTGCCCCTGGACCTGCTGTATGTGCCGGGGCGTCTGGCGTTCCCGTGGTTTTGCCTGGCAATGGCGGCCAACCTGGCGCGGCCGGCCGCGGTGCCCCACGATGGCGGGCGTCAGTGGCGTTACCTGGGCTGGTTACTGCTGTTCAGTCTGTTGAGTGAAATTCCCTACCGGTTGTATATCCCTGATCCTGGCGTTTTAAACGTGTTGCCCACACTGGCGCTGGGGTTGCTGGTTGCGCGTGGCTGGCAACAACCGGACCTTCAGGCGCGCGGGCTGGGGCTGGTGGCGCTGCTGCTGGGGGCCCTGTTCAGTGAGCGACTGATGTTCGGTATGTTCGGTGTCCTGTTGCCCCTGGCGACGCTGCTGGTGATCCGCAAGCCGTGGTATTTCGCCGTGTTGCCGGGGCTGGTCTGCCTGGCGGCCAATGAGTGGGAGGCGCTGATTGCCGCCAGTCGCCACGGCAACACGCTCGCCGAGGTCGCTTTTGGCGTTTGCCTGATCGCACCGCTGGGCGGTCTGTTGCTGTTGCGCGGTTTGCGCCAGTGCTCGCCACCGCCGATGCGGCGCTGGGCTTACGCGCTCTATCCCGTGCATTTTCTCGTGCTATTGGCCGTGCGCCAAATCATCGCCTGACCCCATCCCCGTGGCGAGGGAGCTTGCTCCCGCTCGTGGGCGAAGCCCGCGCTGATCTCGTCAATGCGCTCGAGGAAATCCCGGTCGCCGTTTTTGGGGCCGCTACGCAGCCCAGCGGGAGCAAGCTCCCTCGCCACAAGAGTCATCCACATTTTTCGTGCCATATCGGCCCATGTCGTAAACGCACCTTTGCGTGGCGTCCATAGGCATTTGACCACTCGAAGCCGGCCATACCATCGCATCCAAAGGGCACTGCGCAAAGGCAGGTGCCTCACCGAGACGAATGGCGCACCGCCGCCGCTGGGAGATACGCGATGTTCAGCAAGCAAGACCAGATCCAGGGTTACGACGATGCACTGCTGGCGGCGATGAATGCCGAGGAGCTGCGCCAGGAAGATCACATCGAGCTGATCGCGTCAGAGAACTACACCAGCAAGCGCGTCATGGAAGCCCAGGGCAGCGGCCTGACCAACAAATACGCCGAAGGTTATCCGGGCAAGCGTTACTACGGCGGTTGCGAGCACGTCGACAAGGTCGAGGCGCTGGCCATCGAGCGCGCCAAGCAGCTGTTCGGCGCCGACTACGCCAACGTCCAGCCGCACTCTGGCAGCCAGGCCAACGCGGCGGTCTATCTGGCCCTGCTGCAAGCCGGCGACACCGTGCTGGGCATGAGCCTGGCCCACGGCGGGCACCTGACCCACGGCGCCAAGGTCAGCTTCTCCGGCAAGCTCTACAACGCGGTGCAATACGGCATCGACACCGACACCGGCCTGATCGACTACGACGAAGTCGAGCGCCTGGCGGTCGAACACCAGCCGAAAATGATCATCGCCGGCTTCTCCGCTTACTCCAAGACCCTGGATTTCCCGCGCTTCCGTCAGATCGCTGACAAAGTCGGCGCTTATCTCTTTGTCGATATGGCCCACGTTGCCGGTCTGGTGGCTGCCGGCCTGTACCCGAATCCGATTCCGTTCGCCGACGTGGTCACCACTACCACCCACAAGACCCTGCGCGGTCCACGGGGCGGCCTGATCCTGGCCCGCGCCAACGAAGAGCTGGAAAAGAAACTCAACGCCGCCGTGTTCCCCGGTGGCCAGGGCGGCCCGCTGATGCACGTGATCGCCGCCAAGGCCGTGTGCTTCAAGGAAGCGCTGGAGCCCGGCTTCAAGGTGTATCAACAGCAAGTGATCGACAACGCCCAGGCCATGGCCGGCATCTTTATCAAACGTGGCTACGATGTAGTGTCCGGTGGCACCGACAACCACCTGTTCCTGGTGAGCCTGATCCGCCAGGGCCTGACCGGTAAAGAAGCCGACGCCGCCCTGGGTCGCGCCCACATCACCGTGAACAAGAACGCCGTACCGAACGACCCACAGTCGCCGTTCGTCACTTCGGGCCTGCGCATCGGCACCCCGGCCGTGACCTCGCGTGGCTTCAAGGTCACCCAGTGCACGGAATTGGCCGGCTGGATCTGCGACATCCTCGACAACCTCGGCGACGCCGACGTTGAAGCCGATGTGGCGAAGAACGTCGCGGCCCTGTGCGCGGACTTCCCGGTTTATCGCTGAGCGCGGTTTTGGAGTAAATGACTATGCAACGCTACTCAGGCTTCGGCCTCTTCAAACACTCCCTCAGCCACCACGAAAACTGGCAGCGGATGTGGCGCACGCCGACCCCGAAAAAGGTCTACGACGTGGTCATCGTCGGCGGCGGCGGGCATGGTCTGGCGACCGCCTACTACCTGGCCAAGGAACACGGCATCACCAACGTGGCCGTGGTCGAGAAAGGCTGGCTGGGCGGCGGTAACACCGCGCGCAACACCACCATCGTGCGTTCCAACTACCTGTGGGATGAGTCGGCGCACCTCTACGAACACGCCATGAAACTCTGGGAAGGCCTGTCCCAGGACCTGAACTACAACGTGATGTTCTCCCAGCGTGGGGTCTACAACCTGTGCCACACCCTGCAGGACATCCGTGACTCCGAGCGTCGGGTCAGCGCCAACCGCCTCAACGGCGTCGATGGCGAACTGCTCAACGCCCAGCAAGTGGCCGACGAGATTCCGTACCTCGACTGCTCGAAGAACACCCGCTACCCGGTGATGGGCGCCACCGTCCAGCGTCGCGGCGGCGTGGCCCGCCACGATGCCGTGGCCTGGGGCTTCGCCCGTGCCGCCGACGCCCTGGGCGTGGACCTGATCCAGCAGACCGAAGTGATCGGTTTTCGCAAGGAAAACGGTGTGTGCATCGGCGTGGAAACCAACAAGGGCTTCATCGGCGCCAAGCGCGTCGGCGTGGTCACTGCCGGTAACTCCGGGCACATGGCCAAGCTGGCCGGTTTCCGCCTGCCGATCGAGTCCCACCCGCTGCAAGCGCTGGTGTCCGAGCCGATCAAGCCGATTATCGACAGCGTGATCATGTCCAACGCCGTACACGGCTACATCAGCCAGTCCGACAAGGGCGACCTGGTGATCGGCGCCGGTATCGACGGCTACAACGGCTACGGCCAGCGTGGTTCCTACCCGGTGATCGAACACACCATCCAGGCCATCGTCGAGATGTTCCCGGTGTTGTCCCGCGTGCGCATGAACCGCCAGTGGGGCGGCATCGTCGACACCACCCCCGATGCCTGCCCGATCATCTCGAAAACCCCGGTACCGAACATGTTCTTCAACTGCGGTTGGGGCACCGGCGGCTTCAAGGCCACACCCGGCTCGGGCAACGTGTTTGCCGCGAGCCTGGCCAAGGGTGAAATGCACCCGTTGGCCGCACCTTTCTCCATCGACCGTTTCCACAACGGTGCGTTGATCGATGAACACGGCGCTGCTGCCGTCGCCCACTAACAGGAGAAATTTCCTATGTTGCATATCTTCTGTCCTCACTGCGGCGAACTGCGCTCCGAAGAGGAATTCCACGCATCCGGCCAGGCGCACATCCCGCGTCCACTGGATCCGAACACCTGCACCGACGAGGAGTGGGGCGACTACCTGTTCTTCCGCGATAACCCGCGCGGTCTGCACCACGAGCTGTGGGACCACGTCGCCGGTTGCCGCCAGTACTTCAACGTCACCCGCGACACCGTGACCTACGAGATTCTCGAGACCTACAAGATCGGCAGCAAGCCGCAGTTCACCGACAAGACTGAAAGTCCGAAAGCGGCCGCGCAGGCTCTGGGAGCGAAGGTATGAGCCAGATCAATCGCCTGTCCAACGGTGGACGGATCGACCGCAACAAAGTCCTGACCTTCACCTTCAACGGCCAGGTCTACAAAGGCTTTGAAGGCGACTCCCTGGCCGCTGCACTGCTGGCCAACGGTGTCGACATCATCGGTCGCAGCTTCAAGTATTCCCGTCCGCGCGGGATCTTCGCCGGAGGCTCCGAGGAGCCGAACGCGGTGCTGCAGATCGGCGCCACCGAAGCCACCCAGATTCCCAACGTCCGGGCCACGCAACAGGCGTTGTACCAGGGCCTGGTCGCCACCAGCACCAACGGCTGGCCGAGCGTGAACAACGACATGATGGGGATTCTCGGCAAGGTCGGCGGCAAGCTGATGCCGCCGGGCTTCTACTACAAAACCTTCATGTACCCGCAATCGTTCTGGATGACCTACGAGAAGTACATCCGCAAGGCCGCCGGCCTGGGTCGCTCGCCGACCGAGAATGATCCGGACACCTACGACTACATGAACCAGCACTGCGACGTGCTGATCGTCGGCGCCGGTCCCGCCGGCCTGGCAGCCGCCCTGGCCGCTGCGCGCAGCGGTGCCCGGGTGATCCTGGCCGATGAGCAGGAAGAGTTCGGCGGCAGCCTGCTCGATACCCGTGAAAGCCTGGATGGCAAGCCAGCCACCGAGTGGGTCGCCAACGTGATCGCCGAGCTGAAAGCGACCCCGGATGTGCTGTTGCTTCCACGGGCGACCGTCAACGGCTACCACGATCACAACTTCCTGACCATTCACGAGCGCCTCACCGATCACCTCGGCGACCGCGCGCCGATCGGCCAGGTGCGCCAGCGCATCCACCGGGTTCGCGCCACGCGCGTGGTGCTGGCCACCGGGACCCACGAGCGTCCACTGGTCTACGGCAACAACGACGTACCGGGCAACATGCTGGCCGGCGCCGTCTCGACTTACGTGCGTCGCTACGGTGTTGCGCCGGGTAAAAAACTGGTGCTGTCCACCAACAACGATCACGCCTACCGCGTGGCCCTGGACTGGCTCGATGCCAGCCTGCAAGTGGTCGCCATCGCCGACGCCCGCAGCAACCCGCGTGGTGCGCTGGTGGAAGAAGCGCGAGCCAAAGGCATCCGTATCCTGACCGGCAGCGCGGTGATCGAAGCCCGTGGCAGCAAGCACGTGACCGCTGCCCGCGTGGCGGCCATCGATGTCAAGGCCCACACCGTGACCAGTCCGGGTGAGTGGCTGGAGTGCGACATTGTCGCCAGCTCCGGCGGTTACAGCCCGGTGGTTCACCTGGCCTCGCACCTGGGTGGCAAGCCGATCTGGCGTGAAGACATCCTCGGTTTTGTACCGGGTGAAGCCCCGCAGAAGCGCGTATGCGTCGGTGGCATCAACGGCGTCTACGGCCTCGGCGATTCACTGGCCGACGGTTTTGAAGGGGGCGCCCGCGCCGCCGCCGAAGCCGGTTTCAAAACGGTCGAAGGCGTGCTGCCCAAGGCCCTGAGCCGTCATGAGGAATCGACCCTGGCGCTGTTCCAGGTCCCTCATGAAAAGAGCACCGCACGGGCGCCGAAGCAATTCGTCGACCTGCAAAACGACGTCACCGCCGCCGCCATCGAACTGGCGACTCGCGAAGGCTTCGAATCGGTCGAGCACGTCAAACGCTACACCGCACTGGGCTTCGGTACCGACCAGGGCAAACTGGGCAACGTCAATGGCCTGGCCATCGCGGCCCGTTCACTGAACGTGACCATCCCGCAGATGGGCACCACCATGTTCCGCCCGAACTACACGCCGGTCACCTTCGGCGCGGTGGCCGGTCGTCACTGTGGGCACATCTTCGAGCCGGTGCGCTACACCGCGCTGCATCACTGGCACGTGAAGAACGGTGCCGAATTTGAAGACGTCGGGCAGTGGAAGCGCCCTTGGTACTTCCCGCGCAACGGCGAAGACCTGCATGCCGCGGTCAAGCGCGAATGCCTGGCCGTGCGTGAAAGCGTCGGCCTGCTCGATGCCTCGACACTCGGCAAGATCGACATTCAAGGGCCGGATGCGCGGGAGTTCCTCAACCGCGTCTACACCAACGCCTGGACCAAGCTGGACGTGGGCAAGGCGCGCTACGGCCTGATGTGTAAAGAAGACGGCATGGTCTTCGACGACGGCGTCACCGCTTGCCTGGCCGACAACCACTTCGTGATGACCACCACCACGGGCGGCGCCGCGCGCGTGCTGCAATGGCTGGAGCTGTATCACCAGACCGAATGGCCGGACCTGAAGGTGTACTTCACCTCGGTCACCGACCACTGGGCGACCATGACCCTGTCCGGGCCGAACAGCCGCAAGCTGCTCAGCGAAGTCACCGACATCGACCTGGACAAGGACGGCTTCCCGTTCATGACCTGGAAAGAAGGCCTGGTCGGTGGTGTGCCAGCGCGGGTGTTCCGGATTTCGTTTACCGGTGAGCTGTCGTACGAAGTCAACGTGCAGGCCGACTACGCCATGGGCGTGCTCGAGAAAATCGTCGAGGCCGGCAAGAAGTACAACCTGACGCCGTATGGCACCGAAACCATGCACGTACTGCGGGCCGAGAAGGGCTTCATCATCGTCGGCCAGGACACCGATAGCTCGATGACCCCGGATGACCTGAACATGGGCTGGTGCGTGGGTCGCACCAAACCGTTCTCGTGGATCGGCTGGCGTGGCATGAATCGCGAAGACTGCGTGCGCGATCAGCGTAAACAGCTAGTCGGCCTCAAGCCGATCGATCCGACCAAATGGCTGCCGGAGGGTGCGCAGCTGGTGTTCAACACCAAGCAAGCGATCCCGATGACCATGGTCGGTCACGTGACCTCCAGCTACGCCCACAACTCCCTGGGCTACTCGTTTGCCATGGGTGTGGTCAAAGGCGGTCTGAAGCGCCTCGGTGAGCGAGTGTTCGCACCGCTGGCCGACGGCAGCGTGATCGAAGCGGAAATCGTTTCTTCGGTGTTCTTCGATCCGAAAGGCGATCGCCAGAACGTGTAAGGGCTTCGGGTCCTGTGGGGTGCCAGCTGCGCCGAGTCGTTTGATCGATTCCCGAGCAAGCCCGCTCCCACAGGAGAACGCGGTCGGATGTGGGAGCGGGCTTGCTCGCGAAGGCGGCAGTACAGCCACCACAGGGCCGGAACCAACAGAATTGAGGAAAGGTGTTTTATGACCGCAGCCAATGTGTACCAACAACGCCCAACCACCGGGGCCAAGGCCGAGTCGTCGCTGCATCATGCCGACCTCGCCAGCCTGGTGGGCAAGGGCCGCAAGAGCGCCGGTGTCACCGTGCGCGAGAAAAAACTGCTGGGCCACCTGACCCTTCGCGGCGATGGCCATGACCCGGCATTCGCTGCCGGTGTGCACAAGGCCCTGGGCCTGGAACTGCCCGTGGCCCTGACCGTGGTCGGCAAAGGTGAAACCAGCCTGCAATGGATGGGACCGGACGAGTGGCTGCTGATCGTACCGACCGGCGAAGAGTTCGCCGCCGAGCAGAAGCTGCGCGCCGCGCTGGGTGACCTGCACATCGCTATCGTCAACGTCAGCGGCGGTCAGCAGCTCCTCGAACTGAGCGGCCCGAATGTGCGTGAAGTGCTGATGAAATCCACCAGCTATGACGTGCATCCCAACAACTTCCCGGTGGGCAAGGCGGTGGGCACGGTGTTCGCCAAGTCCCAGCTGATGATTCGCCATACCGCTGAAGACACCTGGGAACTGCTGATCCGTCGCAGCTTCTCCGATTACTGGTGGCTGTGGTTGCAGGATGCTTCTGCCGAGTACGGCCTGAGCGTCCAGGCGTAACTCAGTGTCGTGTCATGACTGCTTTTGTGGCGAGGGAGCTTGCTCCCGTCGGCCGATCCGCGCCCGGGCGAAGGAGTCGTAAAACCTGAGTCCGCATTCTTCCTGAAAGAATGCGGTTGCTGATTTTGGGGTCGCTTCGCAACCCAGCGGGAGCAAGCTCCCTCGCCACAGGTCTGCGCAGTCGCGTAGGTATTTTCGAACAGGAGTCACCGCACTATGAGCCGCGCCCCAGATACATGGATTCTGACCGCCGACTGCCCTAGCGTGCTCGGCACGGTCGACGCGGTGACCCGCTTTCTGTTCGAACAGGGTTGCTACGTCACCGAACACCATTCCTTCGACGACCGGCTCTCGGGCCGATTCTTCATTCGCGTGGAATTCCGTCAGCCCGACGGCTTTGACGAACAGTCATTCCACGCAGGCCTGGCTGAACGGGCTGAAGCCTTCGGCATGATCTTCGAGCTGACACCGCCGCATCATCGACCCAAAGTGGTGATCATGGTTTCCAAGGCCGATCACTGCCTCAACGACTTGCTCTACCGCCAGCGCATCGGCCAGTTGTCGATGGACGTCGTCGCCGTGGTGTCCAACCACCCGGACCTCAAGCCCTTGGCCGACTGGCACGACATTCCCTACTACCACTTCCCCCTCGACCCCAACGACAAACCGTCCCAGGAGCGTCAGGTGTGGCAGGTGATCGAGGAGTCCGGTGCCGAACTGGTAGTCCTTGCCCGCTACATGCAAGTGCTGTCGCCGGAGCTGTGCCGCAAGCTCGACGGCAAGGCGATCAACATTCACCACTCCCTGTTGCCTGGCTTCAAGGGTGCCAAGCCCTATCACCAGGCCTACAACAAGGGCGTGAAACTGGTGGGCGCCACGGCGCACTACATCAACAACGACCTCGACGAAGGCCCGATCATCGCCCAGGGCGTGGAAGCGGTGGATCACAGCCACTACCCCGAAGACCTGATCGCCAAGGGCCGTGACATCGAAGGCCTGACCCTGGCCCGGGCGGTGGGGTATCACATCGAGCGGCGGGTGTTCTTGAACGCCAATCGCACGGTCGTTCTCTAGGTCGCTATCGCGGGCTTGCCCGCGAAGAAGCGATAACAGACAACACAAGACACACAGGCAATAACCCGAGCAATCAACGCGCCGCCGATCCCTGGTGACGCGACCGCTACATAAAAACAACAGCGAGGTGAAAGCATGTCTGGCAATCGTGGTGTGGTGTATCTCGGCGCTGGCAAGGTCGAAGTGCAGAAAATCGACTATCCGAAAATGCAGGACCCGCGCGGCAGGAAGATCGAGCACGGTGTGATCCTGCGCGTGGTCTCCACCAATATCTGTGGTTCGGACCAGCACATGGTGCGCGGTCGCACCACCGCCCAGACCGGTCTGGTGCTGGGTCATGAGATCACCGGCGAGGTGATCGAGAAGGGCAGCGATGTCGAGAACCTGAAAATCGGCGACCTGGTGTCGGTGCCGTTCAACGTGGCTTGCGGGCGCTGCCGTTCCTGCAAGGAGATGCACACTGGCGTCTGCCTGAGCGTCAACCCGGCCCGTCCCGGTGGTGCCTACGGTTATGTCGACATGGGCGACTGGACTGGCGGCCAGGCCGAATACGCCATGGTGCCGTATGCCGACTTCAACCTGCTGAAACTGCCGGATCGCGACCGGGCCATGGAGAAAATCCGTGACCTGACCTGCCTCTCCGACATCCTGCCCACCGGCTACCACGGCGCTGTCACCGCCGGCGTTGGCCCGGGCAGCACCGTGTACGTCGCCGGCGCCGGCCCGGTTGGCCTGGCGGCTGCCGCTTCCGCGCGCCTGCTGGGTGCGGCGGTGGTGATCATCGGTGACGTCAACCCGATCCGCCTGGCCCATGCCAAGGCCCAGGGTTTCGAAATCGCCGACCTGTCCCTGGACACCCCGCTGCACGAACAGATCGCCGCCTTGCTCGGCGAGCCGGAGGTGGATTGTGCCGTCGACGCCGTTGGCTTCGAAGCCCGTGGCCACGGCCATGCCGGTGTGAAACACGAAGCCCCGGCCACCGTGCTCAACTCGTTGATGGGCGTGGTCCGTGTCGCCGGCAAGATCGGTATTCCTGGCCTCTACGTAACTGAAGACCCGGGTGCGGTGGATGCCGCCGCGAAAATGGGCAGCCTGAGCATCCGCTTCGGCTTGGGCTGGGCCAAATCCCACAGCTTCCACACCGGCCAGACCCCGGTCATGAAGTACAACCGCCAGCTGATGCAGGCGATCATGTGGGACCGGATCAAGATTGCCGACATCGTGGGCGTTGAGGTGATCAGCCTGGATGATGCGCCACGTGGTTATGGCGAGTTTGATGCGGGTGTACCGAAGAAGTTTGTGATTGATCCGCATAAGATGTTTAGTGCGGCGTAAGGTCTAGCGTAAGAAAGCGGCGACCTTTTTGTCGCCGCTTTCTTAGTTCTCTCGTCTTACGATGCTTTGTCGTTTGGATGGCTCTTTCAAATACTCAGCATTGACCAGAGCTTGCCGAAAAGAAGGTAGAGGGGGGGCGCCATAGTTTGGGGGTGGGATAAACGATTGAGAGTACCCGGGTGGCGGATCGAAAACGGGTTCGGCCAGGTTCGTCGTGAGATTGCCATTTCCATATCTGGCTCTTAAGTCAGATATCGCTGTATCCATCATGGCATCATAGACATCGGCTCCACGTCTTCTTCTTGGTGGTGTGCTGGCTGATGTTGATTGTCGTGCGGACAACGGTTGAATATCGGCATCTGAGGTACGCGAACCGTCACTTGAGAATGAAGTTAATGATTCTTGTGAAGTGGCAGAGCGGGGAGCACCAGGGTGGCGTGCTTCGGTACCTGAGAAAGCTAACCTGTCTTGGGTCGTCCAGGCAGGGGTCTTCTGGGTTATAGGGAGGGTGGGGGGACCATCTACTGAAGAGCTCCGACGAAACGCTCCACCGGCGCTGTAAACTTCATTGGAGGCGGCAGACACTCTGCTCCTCATAAACCCTATCGAACGCAGTACAACTTTCAACCAGGCCGGCGTGTGCCCTGTAGGATCCCTTCGATTCACCGGGTCCCCCACGCAATATGCATACGGATTCAACCCACCGTCCCCAAACGGACTCCAATTGTCCGGGCTGTTGAACCGCATCAACACCGGACTGAACGCCCGATAGCCATTGCCCAACAAATAATTCCCAGTCACCGGATCCGGCCGTTCGCCGTTGAAACCGAGCAGGCTGAGCAAGCCATTTTCCGGTACGCGATGACCATAAGGTGTGTAGGCGAGGTGATGGGGGCGTGTGGCGTCGAGGATGCCCAGCACCGAGCGTTGTTGATCGGTGGCGAACAAGTGGGTTTCCAAGGTGTCGTTCTGGCGCTGTTGCTGCGCCAGCAGTTGATCTTCGTGCTGGAGGATCGAGCGCTGTATCGCGCCTTGAATCTCGGTGGCCAGGCGGTCCTTGAGGTAGAAGCGTTGGGTGCTGGCCTGCGTCGCCGGGGTGAAATCGGCCAGGCGATCCAGAGGGTCGTAGCGGTAGCGGCAGAGCAGGGTTTCACGGTGGGCTGGCATGGGCGGGGCTCCCCGGTGCGCAATTCGAGGTTTTTACTGTGGCCCAATCAGTCGGTGGTTGCCTACTAGCAGAACTGCCAGGGTCGGCGGTGGGAGGTAATGCAGAGCGTCACGGGCGATATTCCCACGCGAGCGTGGGAATGATCAATATATCCACCATTTTTATCTGAATGTTACGTAAGTGTAGCCTTCAGGAAGATTCGATCCCTTTCTAATTAGGTCGGATAAAGCATGTCGTGACATTTCCTGGTCTTGAGCGCGACGGTAGAGGTCTAGTTGTTTTTGGGGGATTTGAAAATATTTGAGAGGTCCATTGTTCGAACCAAAGCCGATTATATAGGTCATATCAGGGGGAAGGCTTGTGATTTGGGCTGGTTGTAGATTGTTTCTGAGGTTCGCTTGGTTTATACGATGGTTGCTTGACAGGTCGTTTGTATTTTCAGTTCTTGCGTCGTGGCGATCAGTTGGTGCCGCTTGCGATGTCGAGGCGTTTCTGGAAGTTGATGCTGTAGCAAGGGAGGGGGTTGGTTGTGATGTGGTGTTTGTCGGAGGGCTAACGTTAGGTCGGGAGGTTGAGTTAGGGCGCGAACTGCTCTTAAATGACTTAGAGAATTTAAAGGGCATGTGCCCAGACGGATCCTCAATATTCACCGGATCCCCCACACAATACGCATACCCATTCAACCCCCCCTTCCCAAACGGACTCCAACTGTCCGGGCTGTTGAACCGCATCAACACCGGGTTAAACGCCCGATAACCATTGCCCAACAAATAATGCCCGGTCACCGGGTCCGGCTGTTCGCCGTTGAAGCCGAGCAGGCTGAGCAAGCCGTTCTCTGGAATACGATGGCCGTAGGGTGTGTAGGCGAGATGATGAGGACGTGTGGCGTCGAGGATGGCCAGCATCGAGCGTTGCTGATCGGTGGCGAGCAAGCGGGTTTCCTGCGTGCCGCTCTGACGTTGTTGCTGAGCCAGCAACTGATCGTCGTGCTGCATGATCGAACGCTGCACCGCGTCTTGAATCTCGGTGGCCAGACGATCTTTCAGGTAAAAGCGCCGGGTGGGGACCTGCGCAGAGGGAGTGCAATCAACCAGACGATCCAGCGGGTCGTAGTGGTAGCGGCAGAGCAACGTTTCGCGATGGGGGAACATGGCCGGGTTCCTGAATGAGTTTGTCGATCTAGGGTTTTAATGTGGTGCATTTGAACGGAGCCGGCTACTAGCAGATCTGATAGTGCCGGGCTGCTTTGTGACGAGCGGCTTGCTCGGCTTCAGCAGCAAAGCAAAGTTGCAGGCTGGACAATGCCCTGGGCAGCGTCAAGGCCCCCACGACCTGAGCATCCGCTTCGGTCTGGGCTGAGCCAAATCCTACAACTTCCACACCGGCCAGACCCCGGTGATGAAGTACAACCGCCAACTGACGCAGGCGATCATGTGGGACCGCATCAACATCGCCGAAGTGGTGGGCGTTCAGGTGGTCAGCCTGGATCAGGTGCCGCAGGGTTATGGCGAGTTCGATGCCGGCGTGCCGAAGAAGTTTGTGATTGAATCGCATAAAATGTTTAGTGCGGCGTAAATAAGTTTAGGGCGACATGTTGCCGCCATTTTTCAAACAGTTTTTAATCATTGTATATATAGTGAGTATTTTTTTATAAGTTTTTCGATGTTGTATAGGTCTCTGGCATTATGTGCGCGCACCTCACGTGTTGAGTTTCGTTTGTGAATTAATTCTAAGGTATTAGAGGGCGAGGTTTCATGGTCTGAAGGTCTGCCATAGGTATATTTTTTTTCTGTACTTTTTTTAATGGTGGTGCCGGTGTCGTTCGATACTTTACCTAAGTATTCGATTTGGCTAGTCGTATGTTTCTGCAGTTCTCGTAAAGCTGAAATTTTTTCGATTGCCTCTTCTTTAGTGATGTTTAATGGTTCTGTTTTTGAAATTTCTGAGAGGTTTGCTTGGTCATTGCTTATCCTCTCGGACCCTATGCTTGTATTGCGCGGCCGTTGGATTTTTTGAAGGGGGGTACTAGCAGCACTGGTGCTGTCGAGATTAACAATAGGTGTGTTTTTTTTCATGAACTTGATTGAGCGCAGAAAGGTTTTCAACCATTTCGGGGTATGTCCCGTCGGGTCATGGCGATTCACCGGATCCCCCACACAATACGCATACCCATTCAACCCCCCCTTCCCAAACGGACTCCAACTGTCCGGACTGTTGAACCGCATCAACACCGGGTTAAACGCCCGGTAGCCATTACCCAACAAATAATGCCCCGTCACCGGGTCCGGCTGTTCGCCGTTGAAGCCGAGCAGGCTGAGCAAGCCGTTCTCTGGAATACGATGGCCGTAGGGTGTGTAGGCGAGATGATTGGGGCGTGCGACGTCGAGGATGGCCAGCACCGAGCGTTGCTGATCAGTGGTGAGCAAGCGAGTTTCCTGCGTGCCGTCCTGGCGTTGTTGCTGCGCCAGCAGTTGATCTTCGTGCTGCATGATCGAATGCTGTAACACGCCTTGAATTTCGGTGGACAAGCGGTCTTTGAGGTAGAAGCGTTGGGTGCTGGCCTGCGCCGTAGGGGTGCAATCGGCCAGGCGATCCAGAGGGTCGTAGCGGTAGCGGCAGAGCAGGGTTTGTTGATTGAGTGGCATCGGTGGGGCTCCCTGAAAAGTGCGGCGATTCAGGGTTCTTACTGTGGATCAATCGGCCAGGGTTGCCTACTAGCAGAACTGCCAGGGTCGACGGCTGGAGGTGACTCGGAGCGTCACGGGCGGCATTCCTTTGTCTCGCGTGGGAACGATCAGTCTGAGCAGGGTCGGCCTACAAGCCCGCCAACGCCCCTTGATACAACACCGGCCCAGTCGGTTGCCCGGTGGGTGAGCCGCCCTCCGGCTCCAGGCTGACCGCCAGTGCAATCGGTTCGCCTAGCAGTGCCTGTTGTTCATCGCTCAATTCAACTCGACCTTGGCCGCCCGCCGGGATCATGCCCATCGAGATGGGTTTGCCGTTCGCCGGGATCGCCCACAGTTCCAGGCTGCGGCCAGGGGTGACGGTGGGCAGGGTCAGGGGTTCGACTTGCAGATAATTGTCATGGGCCTGGATGCGCAGGGCCGGTTGGGCGCTGGCGTCGAGCAAGGTGGCGCTGTAGCGGGCGTTGTCGCGGTGGTAAAGCAGCCCCAGGGTCAGCGCCACCAACAGCGAGCAGACCGCCGCCGTGACGCGCAACCTGTTCCAGAGCGGGCGTTTGGCCGGTACGTGCAGGTGTTGTGGTTCGATGCGCGCGTTGATGGCGGCCCATATCCGGTCTGGCACCGGGACGGCCACCAGGGGTTCATTGAGTTGGGCCAGGCTTTCTTGCCACTTGGCCACCTCGTTGCGCAGTTCGGCGTCGTCCAGCAGCCGCTGTTCGAAACGGCGGCGGGCCGGTGCCGACATCAGGCCAATGGCATAGTCGGCGGCCAGCGCTCGGCGCAGGCGACGGTTGTGAGCGTTCATGATTCCAGGCACCTGCGCAGGCGTTCCATGCCACGGCGAACCGAGGATTTGACCGAGTCCGGTGGCGCGGCCAGGTGCTCGGCCAGCTCCGAACAGGACAATCCCTGAAAGTAGGCGGCACTGATCGACAGGCGCTGCTGGACATCCAGGGTGTCCAGGCAGCGGTTCAACGCACGGGCCTCGCGGTCGCTGCTGAGCGGTTCGTGGGTGGAAGGCGGGTTGTCGACCGGCACCTGTTGTTCTTGATCGGTCAGGCGCCGGTCGCGGTGTTTGCGTAGCTGGTCGATGGCCTGGTGGCGGGTGATGTTGATCATCCAGGTCATCGGCGCCGACACCTGCGCTTGATAACGCGAGGCGTTGTTCCAGATGCGCACGAAGCTTTCCTGCAGCACGTCTTCGGCCAACGCCTTGTTGCCCATGAAGTGCAGGGCCATGCCATGCAGGCGCGGTGCGGCGCTGCGATACAGGGTCTCGAATGCACGGCGGTCACCGAGTGAGCATTGCGCGAGGAGCTGGCTGAGGGAATCGGCGTCGGCAGTGGAAATGGTGATTCTCCAGGCGAAAGCGGTGCGCGGGCTTGTTGGGGCACAGTGTTCACAGGCTAGTTCAGCCTGGGCGGTCGTGCCATTCATCGGCTGCTGGTACGGGGGCACGGCCGTTATACGTCTCAGCGCTGAAAATGGATGGGTGAACGCGGAACAATCCCGGGTCGGTTTCAGTCAAAATGGCGGTTCGTCGCCCATGAAGGGCACCTTTGAGAGTTCAGGAGTTGGTTTCGATGAAGATTTCACGCGGGTTTGCTTTGGCTTCGCTCATGACCCTGGCGGCCAGTCCGGTCTTCGCCGGTTTCAGCCTGAACGATGTGGCGGGTGCGGTATCGGGTATGCAAGGTGGCGACAAGGCTGCGGCGGCTGCGCCGACCTCGCAGGCCGCCGGTTTGCTGAGTGCCCTGAGCGCGCTGAACGTGACGCCGGAACAAGCGATTGGCGGCACCAGTGCGATGTTGGGCCTGGCGAAGAACCAGCTCAGTACCACCGACTACTCCGAACTGGCCAAGAGCGTGCCGGGGATTGAAAAACTGGCGGGTGGCGGTGAGCTGGGCGCCCTGGCGGGCTTGCTGGGTTCGTCCGGTAAAACGGCCGGCCTGGAAAATGCCCTGGGCACGGTCAAGGACACCAATGACCTGAATACCGCCTTCAGCGCACTGGGCATGGACAGTGGCATGGTCGGCCAGTTTGCCCCGATCCTGCTGCAGTTCCTGGGCCAACAGGGTGTGGCCGGTACGCTGCTGCAGAGCCTGGGCGGTATCTGGGGCGCCGGTAGCTGATTCAGCGACGCTCGGCGCGCAAGGCGTCGATGCGTGCGTCTTTCTCGGTCCAGAGCTGGTTGACCCAGTTCTGGACGGCTTCCCGGAACGCCGGATCGTTTTCGTAGTCGCCCTGCCACAGTGCCGGGTCCAGCTCGCGGGGCTTGATGTCGATGATCACCCGTGGCACCGCGCCGCTGATCAAATCCCAGAATCCCGGAATCTTCGCCTGCGGATAGACCACGGTCACGTCGAGGATGGCGTCCAGTTGTTCGCCCATGGCGGCCAAGACAAACGCCACGCCACCAGCCTTGGGCTTGAGCAGGTGCTTGAAGGGGGGCTGTTGGGCGCGGCTTTTGGCCTGGGTGAAGCGCGTGCCTTCCAGGTAGTTGACCACGGTCACCGGCTGGCGCTTGAACAGCTCGCAGGCGGCTTTGGTGATCTCCAGGTCCTTGCCTTGCAGCTCCGGGTGTCTGGCCAGGAAGGCTTTGCTGTAGCGCTTCATGAACGGGTAGTCCAGCGCCCACCAGGCCAGGCCCAGGAAGGGCACCCAGATCAGTTCCTTTTTCAGGAAGAACTTGAAGAACGGTATGCGCCGGTTGAGGGTCTGGATCAGTGCCGGGATATCGACCCAGGACTGGTGGTTGCTGACCACCAGGTAGGAGGTGTCGACCCGCAGGCCTTCGCCTCCGCGAATGTCCCATTGGGTGGGGATGCACCGGGCAAAAATCAGCTTGTCGATTTCGGCCCAGGTCTCGGCGATCCACATCACCGCCGCGCTGGCATCGTCGCGATAACGCCCGGGCAGGAGCAGTTTGAGCAGGGCAAACACCAGTAACGGCCCGATCAGGACCAGGGTGTTGAGTAACAGCAACAGGGTGACGAAACAGCCGGTGAGCAGGCGGCGCATAAGTAACTCTTGGCAATCCTTGGGCGCGCCATGATAAGCAGCTTCGACGCCGAGGCCAAATGTGGGGGCCGACGAATGTTTCACCTTTGACCCTCTAACCTACTCGTGATGATCGTTCCCACGCTCTGAGTGGGAATGCCTCAAGGGACGCTCCGCGTCCAGTGACGCGGAGCGTCACGAGTTGCATTCCCACGCGGGAGCGTGGGAACGATCATCGCCAATGCGGTCTAAAATCCCGTTGTCCTACTCCCAGGGAATCCCTTACGTGAAATCCGTCTTCGCACTGTTATCCCTCCTGGCCCTGCCAGTCATGGCCGCCGAGCCGACCCTGTATGGCCGCTACGAATACATCCAGTTGCCGGAAATCGGCGGTGAAGTGCTCAAGGCCAAGATGGACACCGGCGCGTTGACCGCTTCGTTGTCGGCCAAAGACATCGAGACCTTCACCCGCGATGGCGAAGAGTGGGTGCGCTTCCGCCTGGCGACCAAGGACGCGAGCAATAAGGTCTACGAGCACAAGGTGGCGCGGATCAGCAAGATCAAGACCCGCTCCGAAGAAGACGAGGATGACAATGAAGTGATCGAGCCCACCAAGCGTCCGGTGGTCGATCTGGAACTGTGCCTGGGGGATGTGAAACGCACCGTCGAGGTCAACCTGACCGACCGCAGCAGCTTCAACTACCCGCTGTTGATTGGTGCCAAGGCGTTGCGCGAGTTTGGCGCGGCGGTGAACCCGGCGCGGCGGTTTACGGCGGATAAGCCGGACTGTTGAGGATTATTTTTCGCTGCAACTTATTGAAGGATTACTGTTTGCGGATCTTCCACGCAGGTTTAGGGGTATCAGGTATGAAGCCGGCGTTGTCATGTGATTTGCCTATATCTGGAGATAGTAGATCAGGGTGGATATGCACTCCTTCCTTTCTGAGTTTGATTATAGAGTCATGATTTAATGGGACTTTAGCGTTGTACGCATGAGTTGTGGTGCCGGGAAGTTTTATCCATGCCTGACCATTTTCCATGATGGTGAAATTTTTTGGCGGTTGTGCCTGGGGTTTTGTAAGGGGCCGTGGCGGATGTAGTGCTGGTACTCCTCGGGGTGGTAGTGGTGGAGGCACGGATCCTTCTTGCAAGTTATCCACGACTTTTGAGGTATTACCCGGTGCCGAGGGCGTTGCCAAGAGAGGTTTTGGGGCATTTGTCTTCCCCAGATTTTCAAGTCCAGGTATGTGCCGTAATAGCTTGATGTACCATCGGGCATGCCCGGTTCGATCCACCATGTTCACCGAGTCGCCCCCACAATACCCATAAGCATTCAGCCCTCCCTCCCCAAACGGACTCCAGTTGTCCGGACTGTTAAAGCGCATCAACACCGGATTGAACTGTCGATACCCATTCCCCAAATGATAGTGCCCGGTCAGCGGGTCCGGCCGTTCGCCGTTGAACCCGAGCAGGCTGAGCATTCCGTTTTCCGCTGGGCGATGACCGTAGGGGCTGTAGGCGAGAAGATGAGAACCGGTTAACCCGCGTGTACCCAACACCGATCGTTGCTGATCCGTCGCCAACAAGGTGGTGTCGACGCTACCGTCCTGCTGCCGCTGCTGCGCCAGCAACTGATCGTCATGCTGGAAAACGCTGGTCCGTAGCGTGCCCTGGATCTCGGTCGCCAAGCGACTTTTGCAGTAGAAACGCTGGATGGCGGGCAGCGCGAGGAGAGAGCAATCGGTCTGACGATCCAGCGGGTCATAGCTGTACCGACTCAGTACGGTGCCGCTGCGGGAAACAGGCATTGGCTGATCTCCGTGCAAGTTCCGAATGACAGGATCACCAGCATCCGGTTTTTTTCAGTCATTGCCTACTATCAGAACTGCTAGGTACTACAGGCCTTGCCGCTGATTGCCGGTGTCGGATTGACGACGACTGCGCCTTGGGGCACCGTTCGTCCATTCAATTGCCGGGCCTGGATGCCATGCCTCATATCCTGATTGTCGAAGACGAAGCAGCGATTGCCGATACCCTGGTGTATGCGTTGCAAGGCGAGGGGTTTGCCACCACGTGGTTGAGCCTGGGGGCTGCCGCGCTTGAGCATCAACGGCTGACACCGGCCGATCTGATCATTCTGGACATCGGCTTGCCGGACATCAGCGGCTTTGAAACCTGCAAGCAGTTGCGGCGTTTCAGCGAGGTGCCGGTGATGTTCCTCAGTGCCCGTGATGGTGAGATCGACCGGGTGGTGGGCCTGGAGATTGGCGCTGACGATTATGTGGTCAAGCCGTTCAGCCCACGGGAAGTGGCGGCGCGGGTGCGGGCGATTCTCAAGCGCGTGGCGCCGCGTCCGGGGATCGAGTCCACCAGCGCGTTGTTTCAGGTCGACAGCGAGCGGGTGCTGATCAGCTATCGCGGTCAGCCGTTGAGCCTGACCCGGCATGAGTTCCGATTGCTCCAGTGCTTGCTGGAACAACCCGAGCGGGTGTTCAGCCGCGAGCAATTGCTTGATGCGCTCGGGGTGGCCGCCGATGCCGGGTACGAGCGCAGCATCGACAGCCATATCAAAAGCGTGCGCGCCAAGTTGCGCCTGGTGGCGGCCAACGCCGAGCCAATCCAGACCCACCGTGGCCTCGGTTACAGCTACAGCCCAGGGCACAGCTGATGCCATTGGGAATCCGGATCTTCCTGGTCTATGTGCTGTTCGTCGGCCTGACCGGTTACTTCGTGCTCAGCACCGTGATGGAAGAGATCCGCCCCGGCGTGCGCCAGTCCACCGAAGAAACCCTGGTGGACACCGCCAACCTGATGGCCGAGATCCTGCGCGACGACTTCAAGGCCGGCACCCTCAATCAGAACCGCTGGCCCGAGTTGCTCAAGGCCTATGGCGAGCGGCAACCCGCGGCAAGCATCTGGGGCTTGCCGAAGAACCAGGTCAACCACCGTATCTACGTCACCGACGCCAAGGGCATCGTGGTGCTGGACTCCAGCGGCACGGCGCTGGGCCAGGACTATTCACGCTGGAACGATGTCTACCTGACCCTGCGCGGTCAATACGGTGCGCGCTCGACCCGCAGCATCACCGACGACCCCGGTTCATCGGTGATGCACGTCGGCGCGCCGATTCGCGACAACGGGCAGATCATCGGCGTGGTCACCGTGGCCAAGCCCAACAGTTCCTTGCAGCCCTACGTCGACCGCACCGAGCGCCGCTTGCTGTGGTACGGCGCCGGGTTGATCGGCCTGGGCTTGCTGTTCGGCGCGGCGCTGTCGTGGTGGCTGAGCAGGGCGTTGCGGCGTTTGACCGGTTACGCCAAGGCCGTCAGTGAAGGCCAGCGGGCCCAATTGCCCCACTATCGGGGAGGCGAACTGGAGCAGTTGGCCGTGGCCGTGGAGCACATGCGCACGCAACTGGAGGGCAAGGCCTACGTCGAGCGTTATGTGCATACCCTGACCCACGAATTGAAAAGCCCGCTGGCGGCGATTCGCGGTGCCGCCGAGTTGCTGCAGGGTGAGATGCCGGCGGCGCAGCAACAGCGTTTTGTCAGCAACATCGACAGCGAAAGCGCGCGGATGCAGCAGTTGATCGAGCGTTTGTTGAACCTGGCCCAGGTTGAGCAGCGCCAGGGGCTGGAGGCGCGTGTGCCGGTGCCGCTGGCAGCGTTGGTGGAAGAATTGCTCAGCGGCCAGCAGGCGCGGATCGAGCGTAAGCAATTGCGGGTCGACCTGCAGATTCCAGCGGATCTAAACCTGATGGGCGAGCCGTTTTTACTGCGTCAGGCGTTGGCCAACTTGCTGGAAAACGCCTTGGACTTCAGCCCGGTCGAGGGCGTGTTGCGCTTCAGTGCAGAGCGGCACGGCGATCAGTGTGTGTTCAAGGTGTTCAACCAGGCCGAGCCGATTCCCGAATATGCCTTGCCGCGATTGAGCGAGCGCTTTTACTCACTGCCGCGTCCGGACAGTGGACGTAAAAGCACCGGGCTGGGACTTAACTTTGTCGAAGAGGTGGTGAAGCTGCATGGCGGGGCAATGCACGTCGGCAATGTGCCGGGCGGCGTGGAAGTCACGCTGCAGCTTCCCTGACGACCTGTTTGTGGCTTATTGAAGTGAGTGTTCTCCACACAGTCTCCACATTCTCTCCATAAAACCCCCACAGCGCCCCCTCAGACTCTCCCTCATTCGAACAGGGAGAGACCCCATGAACCGTAGCCTGGCCTTGAAAGTCGGGGCGATTGCCCTTTTGATTCTGTTGTTGCTGATTCCGTTATTGATGATCAGCAGCATGATTGACGACCGCCAGCAACTGCGCGACGGCGTCCTAGAAGACATCGCCCGCAGTTCCAGTTACAGCCAGCAGTTGAGCGGGCCGGTGATGGTGGTGCCGTACCGCAAGGTGGTGCGTACCTGGAAACGCAACGAAAAAACCAGCGCGCGTTACCAGGAGACCAGCCTGGAGCGCGGGCGCCTGTATTTCCTGCCGGAGCGTTTCGAACTTGAGGGGCAGGTGCAGACCGAACTGCGTGCCCGTGGTATTTACGAGGCGCGGCTGTTCCATGCGGATAACCGCATCAGCGGGCACTTCTCGATCCCGGAACGCCTGGGGATCGAGGAAGACTTTGCCGACTACACGTTTGATTCGCCCTATCTGGCCGTGGGCATCAGTGATATCCGCGGCATCGAAAACGCCTTGCAACTGGAACTCGATGGCCAGCGCCTGGACTTTGTGCCGGGCAGCCAAGAGGAATGGTTGGGGGAAGGCGTGCATGCCACGCTGGCACCACTGGATGTTCGCAAAGCCAATGAACTGACCTTCGCATTCGACCTGCGCTTGCAGGGCACCGGCCAGCTGCAGATCACCCCGGTGGGCAGGACCAGCAACGTGACGGTGTCCGCCAACTGGCCCCACCCCAGCTTTATCGGCAACTACCTGCCGGCCCAACGAGCGATCAGCGCTGAAGGCTTCAAGGCCAACTGGCAGACCTCGTTCTTCTCCACCAACCTGGAACAAGCGCTGAGCACCTGCGTTGCCCGTGACAGTTGCGAAGAGTTCAAAAGCCGCAGCTTCGGCGTGAGCTTCATCGATCCGGTGGACCAGTACCTCAAGAGCGAGCGGGCGATCAAATACGCCCTGCTGTTCATCGTGCTGACCTTCGCCGGCTTCTTCCTCTTCGAAGTGCTGAAAAGCCTGGCGGTGCACCCGGTGCAATACGCCCTGGTCGGCGTGGCGCTGGCGTTCTTCTACTTGCTGCTGTTGTCACTGTCCGAGCACATTGGGTTTGCCCTGGCGTATCTGTTGTCGGCCAGTGCCTGTGTGTTGCTGATCGGGTTTTATGTCTGCCACGTACTGCGCAGTGCGGTGCATGGCTTGAGTTTTTCGGCGGGGTTGGCGGCGTTGTATGGGCTGCTTTACGGGCTGTTGAGTGCCGAGGATTACGCGTTGTTGATGGGCTCGTTGTTGCTGTTTGGGTTGTTGGGGGTGTTTATGGTGCTGACGCGTAGGCTGGATTGGTATGGGATGGGGCGGGGAAAGTTGAGCAAGGCGGAGGTGGGGGGTGAGTAGATCGTTGGGGTTGCGGGAGGAGAGGGCGCTAGCAAGAGAACTGGCGATCAATATCGCCAGTCTATTCGTCTTGAATCATATTGAACGTGACAGTTTAGTGGTTAGAGGCAGGAGGCCATGTAAGTTGCCGTACAGCAGAGTTCTGGTGGGTCGGTGTTGGGTTGGAATTGATGTTGTTGAGGAAATTTAGGTCGTTTTTGTGCTGGTCGAAGTACATTGCTTGTGAGTGTAGGTTGAGTACTGCTTTCCCTCTGGCGCTCGAAGGATTTGTCACGGTGGGGTATTGTATGGGCATTGTGAAATGTTCAATTGCTCTTTGTTTTTCTGGAGAACTTGGTGTGTTGTTTAATAGGGAGGTTCTTTCGGTGGTTAATTTGAGGTTGGCTTCTTCGATTACTCGGGCGTGGAGATTGATGTCTTTGACGCTCATGTTGTCTAGTTTTATATTTGATGAACTTTCACCAAGTTGATAGCCTAAGACCTGGCCTTTATAAGTCATTCCTCGTTTCATGTTCGCGATATCGGAAGCGGTATTTGTTATTTCTGGGCTAATTGCTGGTGTTGTCATGACTCTTGCTGGCGAATTTCTTGATCTAAACAAACTTAAAATCCCATGGAGTGAGTGCCCGGTGGGATCTGCTTGATTCCTCGGGTCTCCTTCGCAATAGGCGTAAGCATTCAACCCGCCTTTGCCAAACGGACTCCAGCTGTCGGGGCTGTTAAACCGCATCAACACCGGATTGAACTGCCGATAGCCATTACCCAAATGATAATGCCCGGTCACCGGATCTGGCCGTTCGCCGTTAAAACCGAGCAGGCTGAGCAGGCCGTTTTCTGCCGGGCGATGGCCGTAGGGGGTATAGGCGAGGGGATGGGGGCGGGTCGTGTCGAGCGCAGTCAATACCGAGCGCTGCTGATCGGTCGCCAGGAGTGTGGTATCGACCTTGCCGTGTTGGTGCCGCTGTTGCGCCAATAGCTGGTCGTCGTGCTGGAACAGGCTGGTCCCAACTGCGCCCTGTACTTCAGTGGCCAAGCGGCTTTTGCAGTAAAAGCGCTGGAGGGTGGCCGGCTGCAATAGCGTGAGGGTGCAACCGGCCTGGCGATCCAGCGGGTCGTAGTGGTAGCGACACAATAGGCTTGCGCGAGGGAAAGTGGGCATCGACAGTGCTCCAAGAAGGCCTGCGTGGTGAATTGAAAAGTCAACTGGTAAGACGCCGAATGATCTCTCTTTCCATTGCGGCAGCTATCTTGATCTCTCGTGGAAATGCTGCATGTTTGGTTTCTGTGAGTAACTCGCTATAGGCGTTATTAAGCTCTGAGCCAGGTGCGTTTGATATGAATTCTTTATAGGAAGGCTCTGGCGCTGGTTGTGGTGTGGTGGCTTTAGTCCTTCTTGGCCAATAATGCTCACTGCTGTGGGGTTCGGATTCTCGAGTGTTTTTTGATATTATTTCACTGATTTTTAATTTGTTCCGTTTCTGTGATTCTATCCAAGACTTATATTTGTTTAAGCCTGCGATATCCTCTTGGAGAGATATGGAGGCGGGTGTTTGGATATTGCTGAGGTTTTGGTCGAGGCTGTTGTTGGTGGGGCTTTTATGTTGAGTATTATGGCTGTCAGTTTTAGATGTTTGCGTTGTTTTAGCAGTGAAATGTTTTTTAGCTTCATTGGGTGTTCGCATGCCAAGGCGATTCCTAACACCCTTCCAGAAACTTCTAATGACGTTGAAGTGGCCTGATGAGTCGCTTCCAAGCACCGGCTCCCCCTCACAGTACGCATAGGCATTCAACCCACCCTCGCCAAACGGACTCCAACTGTCCGGGCTGTTAAACCGCATCAACACCGGATTGAACTGCCGATAACCATTACCCAAATGATAATGCCCGGTCACCGAATCCGGCCGTTCACCGTTGAAACCGAGCAGGCTGAGCAGGCCGCTTTCTGCCGGACGATGGCCGTAGGGGGTATAGGCGAGGGGATGGGGGCGGGTTGTGTCGAGCGCAGTCAATACCGAGCGCTGCTGATCGGTCGCCAGGAGTGTGGTATCGACCTGATCGTTCTGGTGCCGCTGTTGCGCCAATAGCTGGTCGTCGTGCTGGAACAGACTGGTCCCGACTGCGCCCTGTACTTCAGTGGCCAAGCGGCTTTTGCAGTAAAAGTGCTGGAGGGTGGCCGGCTGCAATAGCGTGAGGGTGCAACCGGCCTGGCGATCCAGCGGGTCGTAGTGGTAGCGGCACAACTCGGTCAGGCGAGATGAGGAGGGCATCGACTGGGCTCCGTGCAGGGTCCAAAAAACCGGACCTTCAGCATCGGAGCTTTCTCAGGCGTTGCCTACTAGCAGAACTGCTAGGTACCGGACCTTGCCGGTTTCACACCTTCGGCACAGTCGCCAGCATCGACGGCCGTTGGCTGACGTGCGCGTACCAGGCGCTGAGTTGCGGATGGGCGTCACGCCAGTTCAGATCGGGGTGGCGCAGGTCCAGGTAGCCCAGGGCGCAGGCGACGCTGATGGCGGCGATGTCGAAGTGGCTGGTCAGTTCGGCGATGGCGTCGGCTTCCAGCACCGCGAGGGCGCGGCGGATTTTGTCGCGTTGGGCGTCGAGCCATTGGTCCCAGTGTTTGTCCGGGGCGCGCAAGGCCAGTTCGTAACGGATCGTCACCGAGGCGTCCATGATGCCGTCGGCCAGTGCGGCCAGGGTCAGGCGCCGCCAGCGGGCGCTGCCTTCACGAGGGATCAGCGGGTTGCCGACGTGTTGCTGGTCGAGGTAGTCGAGGATCACCCGGCTGTCGTACAGCACATTGCCGTCGGCCAGGCGCAGTGCCGGGATCTTGCCCAGCGGGTTGTCCTGGTTCAACGCGGCATCGGGGCTGACCGGGCTGACCGGGCTGAGCTGGCTGTGTTGCAGGGTCACGCGGTCCAGTTGACCGGTTTCGTGCAGCAGCACCATCACTTTGCGCACGTAGGGCGAGGCAGGGTTGTGGAACAGGGTCATGCTGGGGGCGGACATGGGCATTCCTCGGCGATCATCGGGGAGCAGAGGCTTAGCCTAGTGAGTTCCGGCGTGCTGGCGAGGAGGTTGATGGCGCCTGTGAAATCGCCTTCGCGGGCAAGCCCGCTTGTACAGTTGACCTTGGTTGAACACAAAATTCATGGACAGTCCCGATATTTTCCGACCATTTCTCCAGCTGCGATTTCAAAAACGGCGGTAGCTCAAAATACGATCAAAATCGTTGCTGAGTACGCACTTTTCGCCGCTGCGAGCATCTCGCAGTGGCCATTCCCTGTATTACAGACGTACCTCTCCCGCGCTCGCCAGTAGATGTCGGCGCGCCATCCACAGGTTTGACAGTGCAAACAGCGTCACCCTCTGAGCGGTGTTCTTGGTCAAGCGCCCGGAAGCGCACCTTGGTATAACCAAGCTGACGCTTGATCACCCGGAACGGATGCTCGACCTTGGCGCGCACTTGGGCCTTGGCCTTCTCGATTTTACGTATCGCCTTGTATAACGCGCTGCGTTTTCCGTGTTTCTTGTAGGAGCTGCGCCACGCCGCAATCTGCCAGATGATTTGGCGTCCCGCATGCTCTTGGCGTTTCTCGAACCCGGTATAGACAGTATCGGCGCACACCACGCTCTCCTCGCCGTGCAGCCGTTTGTCGACCTGGGTGACGTCCACGACATTGGCCACCTTGACCACCACGCGGTGTACCAATCCTGATGTAAAGCGCTTCCTCCATCGCGGATCACTGTAGCCGAACCCGTTCTGCATCGGATGTACTCGCAGCATCGCCATCAACGGATAAGCCGGACGACCGCCCTCACCCTTCGGGTAGTGCGGTTCGATCAGGGCGATCACCCTTTCCACGGCACCACCTGATCCATCTCGATCAGGAACAGCTCTTTGCGGGTCTGCTTGCGTTTGCCGGCGTACTCGGCGTCGGTGAAGGTCATTTGCTTCATCGGGAAACTCGGCGACAGGTGTCCTGTGGGTTTTGCCAAATCAGGAAGTCTTTTTTAGCTTTTCCTTAGGTTTTTGATGTCTCTTTCCAAGAAGTCGATTTCGATTTTTTCTTTGGTACTTTTGTCAACTCTTTGGGAGAGTTGCTGGTATGTTTTAGCGTATTCTTCTGCGCGATTGTGCATGGTTGCCTTAAACTTGTTGTCAGGAGCATCATGCTTATTGGTGAGTATCTCATTTGTTCTTTCTTTTGTTGGGAGGTGGGTTTCTTTGAGCTTTAGTGATTCTGAGGCTGTTTTTTTATCGAATGCTTTAAACTCCTTTTTCAATTCCTTATCTTCAGCGGCTAGTTTTTTTTCATTTCAAACAGTTTTTTTGATAGGTACTTAATTACGACCGTTTTAGGACTTTTCGTTCGACCCAGTAAATTCGCAGCCCCCTTAAAAGGGTTAGAAACATGTCCTGTCGAATCATTGTGATTCCTAGGGTCTCCCTTGCAATACGCATAGGCATTCACTCCACCTTTCCCAAACGGACTCCAACTGTCCGGGCTGTTAAAGCGCATCAACACCGGATTGAACTGCCGATAGCCATTGCCTAAATGATAATGCCCGGTCACTGGGTCCGGCCGTTCGCCGTTGAAACCGAGCAGGCTGAGCAGGCCATTTTCCGCCGGGCGATGACCATAGGGTGAATAAGCAATGGGGTTAGGTCGAGTTGAGTCGAGTGCGTTCAGCACTGAGCGTTGTTGATCGGTTGCCAGCAGGGTGGTTTCGGCTTTGGCGTTCAGGTGGCGCTGTTGCGCCAGCACATGGTCGTCATGCTGGAAAATGCTGCACTTCGCGGCGTCCTGGATTTCGGTGGCCAAGCGGTTTTGGCAGTAATAGCGCTGGATGTTGGCCTGTTGGTCTGGCGCCCAGTCAATCGAATGATCCAGCGGATCGTAGCGGTAGCGGCAAAGCACTGTTTCGCGAGGTGGCGTAGGCATTGGCTGAGTTCCGTGGATGTCAAAAAAACCGGACCTTTAGCATCGGAGATTTCTCAGGTGTTGCCCACTAGCAGAACTGCTAGTCTTCTGAGCTTTCCTGTTTCAAAATTTCTGCATCGTCGCCAACATCGAAGCCCGCTGACTCACCTCGAAATACCATGCCGCCAGTTGTGGATTCGCTGTGCGCCAATCCAGATCCGGATGACGCAGGTCCAGGTAGCCCAGGGCGCAGGCGACGCTGATGGCGGCGATGTCGAAGTGGCTGGTCAGTTCGGCGATGGCGTCGGCTTCCAGCACCGCGAGGGCGCGGCGGATTTTGTCGCGTTGGGCGTCGAGCCATTGGTCCCAGTGTTTGTCCGGGGCGCGCAAGGCCAGTTCGTAACGGATCGTCACCGAGGCGTCCATGATGCCGTCGGCCAGTGCGGCCAGGGTCAGGCGCCGCCAGCGGGCGCTGCCTTCACGAGGGATCAGCGGGTTGCCGACGTGTTGCTGGTCGAGGTAGTCGAGGATCACCCGGCTGTCGTACAGCACATTGCCGTCGGCCAGGCGCAGTGCCGGGATT
>NZ_FYDL01000012.1:0-31113 GCF_900187505.1 Pseudomonas sp. Irchel s3h17 | reverse complement strand
TCAGGCGCCGCCAGCGGGCGCTGCCTTCACGAGGGATCAGCGGGTTGCCGACGTGTTGCTGGTCGAGGTAGTCGAGGATCACCCGGCTGTCGTACAGCACATTGCCGTCGGCCAGGCGCAGTGCCGGGATTTTGCCCAGCGGGTTGTCCTGGTTCAACGCGGCGTCGGGGCTGACCGGGCTTAGCTGGCTGTGTTGCAGGGCCACGCGGTCCAGTTGACCGGTTTCGTGCAGCAGCACCATCACTTTGCGCACATAGGGCGAGGCAGGGTTGTGGAACAGGGTCATGCTGGGGGCGGACATGGGCATTCCTCGGCGATCATCGGGAGCAAGGGCTTAGCCTAGTGAGTTCTTGCGCGGCTGGCGAGCGAGCCTGCTCGCGCTTGGGAAGCGAAGCGACTTGCAGGCATTCAGATAAAGCTCGGCAACCTGTTTTGGGGCTGCACGCAGCCCAGCGCGAGCAAGCTCGCTCGCCACACCGATGTCCATTGACACACCGCGCCTTTCACCGGCGTTGCAACAACCCCCGCAGTCCCAAAACGGCCGGTACGCCCAAGCCGATCCAGCTCAAGCCGTCCCAGATGTCATCCCCCAGCAACGCCGAGAACAATCCCGCCGCGCTGAGCAGGGCGATGACGGTTGGCGTGGCGAAGACTTTCCAGAAGTTCGACTGCCTCGGTCTCATGCCGCGACCTCCGTTTCAACGGCCACCGGTTTGGCCGCTTTGCGCCGCACCAGCCACAGGTACAGGCCACTGATGAGGACAATGATGGTCAGTAGGTCCAGCACGGCCCAGAGGATTTTCATCGGCATGCCGCCGTAGTCACCGAAGTGCAGGGGTGAAGACATGCCCATGGCGTCCATGTACCACGGTCGTTCACCGATGGCAGTGACTTGCAGGGTGCTGGCATCGATCAATACCGGGGTCAGCAGGTGCGAGGTCAGGTGGGTGCTGCCTTTCAGGAACACCGCATAGTGATGCTCGCTGGAGAAACGCGTGCCGGGGAAGGCGATGAAGTCGGGTTGCATGTTCGGCGCCGCTTCTTTGGCAATGTCGATCAGGCGGCTGGCCGGTGCCAGCTGGGTAAGCGGTGGGGCGCCGCGATAGGGTTCGATCATTGCGCCAAGGCTGTCGTTGCGCCAGGCGGCGATGATCAGGTCGGCGCAGGCGCTGATGACGCCGGTGACGCCCACCACCAGCGCCCAGGTCAGGGTCACGACGCCGATCAGGTTGTGCAGGTCGAGCCAACGCAAGCGGGTGGATTTGTCCTGGCGCACGGTGCCGAACTTCAGGCGGCGCATGAACGGCAGGTACAGCACCGTCCCCGAGACAATCGCCATCACGAACAGCATGCCCATGAACGCCAGCAGCAACTTGCCCGGCAGCCCGGCGAACATGTCCACGTGCAGGCGCAGTATGACCATCATCAGCCCGCCGTTGGCCGACGGCATTTCCATGGCTTCGCCGGTGCGGGCGTCGAGCATGAAGGTGTGGGACGAATTGGGTTCGGTGCCGGCGGTCCTGGCCATGATTGCGACCACGCCGTTGGGGTCTTCCTCATCCCAGCCAAAGTACTGCATGACCTCCCCGGGACGATGGGCCTCGGCGGCACGTACCAGCTGCTGCAGGTCCAGGTGCGGGGTGTCGGCCGGCATCTGCTTGAGTTCGGGGGCATCGCCCAGGAGGTGATCGATCTCGTGATGAAAGATCAGCGGCAGGCCGGTCAGGGCCAGCATCAGCAGGAATGCGGTACAAATCAGGCTGGTCCAGGTGTGGATAAAGGACCAGCGGCGGATGGTTTTGCTTTTCATCGGTCATCCAAATGCCAAAAGGGCCACCGGACGGGCGGCCCTTCAATCACGGTGTGTGGCTTAGAACTTGTAGTTGACGCTGGCCACGACGTTGCGTTCGTCGCCGTAGTAGCACCAGTAGCCATCACAGTTGGCCAGGTAGTCCTTGTCGAACAGGTTCTTGGCTTCGACCGCGACCGTGACCCCTTTCAGGGTGTTGTCCAGGCGGCCGAGGTCGTAATGCACCGAGGCGTCATAGATGGTGTAGGAACTGACATGGGCCACATCGGTGTTGGTGGTGTTGCCATAGGTGTCGCCGACGTAGCGTACCCCGCCACCGACGCCAAAACCGTCGAGCGCGCCGGCGTGCCAGGTGTAGTCGGCCCACAGCGTGGCCTGGTTTTCCGGGATCAGCGCCATCCGGTTGCCGACTTCGGCTTCCAGGCCCTTGCGGATTTCAGTATCGGTGTAGGTGTAGGAACCGATGAGCTTGAGGTTGTCGGTGACCTCTGAGGTGGCTTCCAGCTCAAGGCCGCGAACCTGCAGTTCGCCGACCTGGCGGGTGATGCTGCCTTCGGTCACGCTCACGTTTTCCTGACGCAGGTCGTAGACCGCGGCGGTCAGCAGGGTCTTGCTGCCCACCGGCTGGAACTTGATCCCGAGTTCGTACTGGCGGCCTTCGGTCGGCTCGAACGACTCGGTGGCGGAGACGGCGGCGCCGATGCTCGGCTGGAACGACTCGGTGTAGGAGACGTAAGGGGTTACGCCGTTGTCGAACACGTAGCTCAGGCCAATGTTGCTGGTGAAGGCCGTGTCGCGCTGAGTGTTGGTGACATTGTTGTTGTTATAGAAGGTGGTGCCGGTGTGGATCCAGTCTTCACGACCGCCGAGGGTCAGGCGCCAGTTATCCAGGGCCATCTGGTCCTGGATGTACACGCCAGTCTGCTGGGTCTTCTGGTTGTAGTCCTGCATGGCGAAGTAGGTGACATTGGACATGTCGCCGCCGTAGATCGGGTTGTTGACGTTGATCGGTGGCACGCCCATGCCATACAGCCACTGGTAGTTGGTGTTGGAGCGCTGGTGGTCCAGGCCCAGCAGCAGGGTGTGGCCGATCTCGCCGGTGCTGAAGTCGGCCTGGAAGTTGTTGTCGACGGCGAACTGGCTGATGTCCTCGTTGACGATGCCCGACTCGCGGTTGACGTTGCCTTCCTCGTCGACGGTGTTCACGGTGGCGACGTTCACCGCCTGGAATTCCAGGTCGCTCTTGGTGTAGCGCAGGTTCTGGCGGAATTGCCAGACGTCGTTCATGCGGTGTTCAAGGGCATAGCCCAGGGCGTAGTAGGTGCGGTCGTAGAAGTCCCAGTCCGGCTCGCCGAGGTTCTTGTGATGAGAAATATCCCCGGCCGGCGAGCCGAGCTTGGTGCCCTGCAGCGGCAGGAACTGGCCGGTGATGCCGGTATCGTCGCGGGTGTACTGGGAAATGAAGGTCAGGCTGGTGTCGTCATTGATGTTCCAGGTCAGGCTCGGCGCGATGTTGTAGCGCTTGTCCGGGATATGGTCGATCGGCGAGTTGCTGTCACGCACGACGCCGCTGACGCGGTAGAGAAACTGGCCTTCGTCATCGACCTTGCCGGTGCTGTCGAAGTTGATCTGTTTGTGTTCGTTACTGCCGGTCTGGGCTTCGATCTGGTGGGCGCTTTCGACCTGCGGACGACGGCTGACCATGTCGAGCATGCCGCCTGGCGGGGTTTGACCGTAGACCGAAGAGGCCGGGCCGCGCAGCACGGTAATGCGCTCCAGGTTCCAGGGTTCGATTTTCGGGTTGGCGAACGAGCCCTTGGGCAGCGGCAGGCCGTCGAGGAACTGGCTCGGGTCGAAGCCGCGCACGCGCAGCCAGTCGGCACGGGAGTCGGAACCGTAGCCGCTGCTCTGTACGCCGGCGGTGTATCGCAGGGCGTCATTGAGGTTGAGCACCTGGCGATCATCCAGTTGCTCGCGGGTGATCACGCTCATCGAGCGGGGGACTTCGACGATGGCGGTATCGGTCTTGGTCCCGGCTGCGGTGCGGGTGGCCACGAAACCGGCGGCCGGGCCCCAAGCGCTTTCGCTATCTCCGACACCAATCACAGCGGTTTCCGGCAGGGCCAGCACGCCCTCGGGCACGGCCACCAGGCTGTAGGTCCCGGCGCTGCTTTGTTCCAGTTGCAGGCCGGTGCCACGCAGGGCCTGGTTCAGGGCGCCGGTGGCGTCGAACTGGCCGTTGACCGGCGACGAGGTTTTACCGGCGGCCAGCGACGGGTTCAGGCTCAGGGCCAGGCCGGCCTGGCTGGCGATCTGGTTCAGGGTGCTGGCCAATGGCGCGGCTGGCAGGTTGTAGGCGCGAACGCTGGACACCTGTTCGGCGGCGACCAGCACAGTGCTGGTCAACGGCACGCAAAAGGCAATCGCCATGGCCAACAGGCCGGGGCGCAACAAGGTGTCTAGCGAACGGGGCATACGGCGGCTCCTGAATGGAAATATTTCTCAATTGCCTATGAGCCGGATGAGATTGGAAAAGTGATAGGGCTGGATGAAAATTATTTAGATTCGCGTAATGCCGAGCTACACATCAAGGGTGAAGGCTTGCACTCTGTGGCGAGGGAGCTTGCTCCCGCTGGGCCGCTCGGCGGCCCCTGCGCAGGTCACCCTGGCCCGCCAGATAAGCGTAGAGCCGGTTTACGGTCGCTTCGCAACCGAGCGGGAGCAAGCTCCCTCGCCACAAGGAGGAAATTGGCCACAGCGAATGGGGATTGGCTCAGGGTTTGGTATCGGCCTTTGCCACCACCGTCACCCACCACGCGGTGTGCTGCTCGAGCTGTACCGGCAGGGTTGGCAGCAGGGCGGTCAATGCCAGGTCGGTGTTGTGCAGCGGGAAGCTGCCGGTGATGCGCAGGTCGGCGACCTCCGGGGCGACGCCGAGGCGGCCGGGACGGTAGCGGCCGAGTTCGCGGACCAGGTCTTCCAGGCGCGCGTTGTCGACCACCAGCATGCCCCGGGTCCAGGCGTCAGCTCCGGCGTTGAGTGCCGTTAGCGGGCCCAGGCCATCGTGGCGCATCAGCACTTGCTGGCCTTCCTGGAGGATTTTTTCCTCGGGGCTGGCGTCCGCTCGTGCCGCCACCGCGGATTTCAGCACGCTCAAGCGCGTGCCGTCCTCCTCGCGCTTCACCAGGAAGCGCGTGCCGAGCGCGCGCATTTGCCCATCGCGGGTTTCGACGATGAACGGGCGCGAGTCGTTATGGCCGGTCTCGATGAGGATCTCGCCGTCCTGCAGGACGATTCGTCGCTGTTGCTCATCGAAGCGCACGTCCAGCGCACTGTGGGTGTTGAGGTTGATCACCGTGCCGTCGGCCAGGTGCAGGGTGCGCTGCTCGCCCGTGGCGGTGCGCTGGTCGGCCAGCCAATAGCCGATGGGCAGGTAGCGTTCGCCGGCAAACAGGCTCAGGCCAATCACCAGCATCACGCTGGCCACGCCGCTGCCCAGCTTGCGTACCCGACGTCGAATGTTGTCCCGCGACTGCATCAGGGCAACGCGGGCCGGACCGCTGGCGACGCTGAAGCGTTGATCGAGCATGCCCAGTTGCTGCCAGGCGCGGGCGTGCTCTTCATCGGCCGCATGCCATCTGGCGAACGCTTCGCGCTCCACCGGACTGCCGCTACCGGCGTCGAGGGACAGTTGCCAGGTAATGGCGGCGTCGAGTACCCGCGCCGAGACCGGCCTTGAGTTGACCGGGTTCATACCGGCTCGCCGTACAGCGCCACATAGCACTGGCGAATGCCCTGGGCCAGGTATTGCCGGACCCGTGGAACAGACACCCCCAGGCGTTCGGCGATGTCGGCATGGCCAAGCCCGTCGAGGCGGTTATAGAGGAAGGCGGCGCGGGCTTTGCTCGAGAGCTTGCCGAGCAGGTGGTCGATGGCCTTGAGGTCGTCGAGGATCAGTTGCTGTTCTTCCACCGAGGGTTGTTCGGCTTCGGGAATCAGCATCAATTCGGTGAGGTAGGCCTGTTCCAGCGCGGCACGGCGGAAATGGTCGAACAACAGGCCTTTGGCGATGGCCACCAGAAACGCCCGGGGTTCACGGGGTTCCTTGAGTTCTTCACGGCCGAGCAGGCGGACAAAGGTGTCCTGGCTCAGGTCTTCGGCCTTCGACGGACAGGCGACATTGCGCCGTAGCCAGGCCAATAGCCAGCCACGATGGTCGCGATACAACGCACCAACGAGCTCACTGTGAGGGCTTTGGACTGACGACAAGGGGCTTCACCGAATAAACGTTTAAACTAACGAGAATTATTCGCGATTGTGTCAGAGGCCAAGGCCCGGCGCAATTGGCGTTGGTCGGGTAACCTCGGTGAGCGTGCATGTTCCGTGGCGTGGGAGCGTGCTCCCGTTGGGGTGCAAAGCGTCCCCAATGTGCGATCGGGGTTCACCTAAAAGGATTGGCGCTGCTGCCGGCGTTTCCACTGGCTCAAGCGCTGTTGCAGATTCAGCGGGCTGTGAATCTCCTGGGCCCGTGCCCGGCTGAACAGGATCAACGCCAGCTCGGCGGTGGCCATGGCATCGGCGCTGGCGTTGTGGCGCTCGAAAACTTGCAGCTTGAACCAGTCGATCCAGTCATCCAGCCCGGCTTCGCGGATGTGCGCTTGCGGGCAGAGCAGGGGGGCCATGTCGGCCACATCCAGGAACGGATGCTGCAAGCGGTAGCCCAGGCTGTCCTTCAGGGCGCGGCCGAGCATGTGTTGGTCGAACGGTGCGTGGAACGCCAGCAGCGGGCTGTCACCGACGAACGCCATGAAATCCAGCAAGGCCTCCTGCGGGTCGCAGCCCGCGGCAATCGCACTCGGCCCCAGGCCATGCAGCAACACACTGGGCCCGAGCTTGTGGTCGTTGCGCTGCAAGGTGCGCTCGAACTGCTGGCTGAAATCGATCGCGCCGTCCTCGATGACCACGGCACCGATCGACAGCACCACATCTTTGTTCAGGTTCAACCCGGTGGTTTCCAGATCAACCACCACCCAGCGTTGCTCACGCAGGCTGCAGTCGCGCAGTGTCGGGGCGTCGGGCAACTGGTCCAGCTGTCGTTGCTGTTCGGCGGTCAGCGTCGGACCGGCGGGGCGCAGCCAGGAGAACAGGCTCATAGCTGGTACCTCAGGCTCAGGCTGGATTGCAGGCGCTGGGCCTGGCGCAGGGATTCACGCAGGATGCGCCGGTCCAGGTGATTCAGGCTGTCCGGATCGACCCGGTTGGAATAGGGCAGGTTCTCGCGAGTCTGTCGTTGATGCTGTTGCATTCGGGTTTGCTGGATAAAGTGGTAGGCCTCCTCATAGGCGGCGCCGTCCAGCGGATCGATGACTTCCTTGGCCACCAGTTGGCGGAAGCGTTCCTGGGTATTGCTGGTTTCAATGCCGTTCGCCAGGGCCAGCAGGCGGGCGCCGTCGACAAAGGGGGTCAGGCCCTGAACCTTGAGGTCGAGGGTGGCCTTTTCGCCGTTCTTCTTCGCCAGCACGAACTCGCGCAAACGTCCCACCGGCGGACGCTGGCGCAAGGCGTTTTCGGCCATCATGCGCTGAAACAACCGGTTGTCGGCGACCTGATCGAGAATCCCGCGGCGCAATTGCTCGCCGCTTTGTTCGTTGCCCCAGACCACGCGCAGGTCGAAGTAGATGCTCGAGCCCAGCAGGTTTTCCGGTGTCGCTTCGCGAATGAACGCCGCGAAACGCCGTGCCCACTCGGCACGGGACAAGCACAGCTCAGGGTTGCCGGCCATGATGTTGCCCTTGCACAGGGTAAAGCCGCACAGCGCCAGGCTCTGGTTGACCTGCTGGGCGATGGGCAGCAGCTTGCCGCGGATCTCGGCGGCATGGGCCGCGTCGCGGGCTTCGAACAGCAGGCCGTTGTCCTGATCGGTGTGCAGGGTCTGCTCGCGACGGCCTTCGCTGCCGAAACACAGCCAACTGAACGGGATGCCCGGGTCGCCCTTGTCGGCGAGTGTCAGTTCGATGACCCGGCACACGGTGTGATCGTTGAGCAGGGTGATGATGTGGGTGATTTGGCTCGAGGACGCACCGTGGGCAAGCATGCGCTCGACCAGTTGGCCAATTTCGCCGCGCATGGCCACCAGGTGCTCCACCCGTGGCGCATTGCGGATGGTGCGCGCCAGATGCACCAGGTCCACGCGTTGCAGGGAAAACAGGTCACGCTCGGACACCACGCCACACAGTCGTTGATCCTTGACCAGGCAGACGTGGGCGATATGCCGCTCGGTCATGGCGATGGCCGCATCGAAGGCGCTGTGGTCCGGTGTCAGATAGAACGGCGCGGGGGTCATGTGCTGTTCAATGGGGTGGTCAAAGTCACGGATACCGTCGGCCACCACATGCCGCAAATCGCGCAAGGTGAAGATTCCCAGCGGGGCTTTCTGCTCATCGACCACCACGATGCTGCCGACCTGTTGCTCGTGCATGAGCGTCACGGCGACCCGCAGCGGGGTGGTCGGGCCGCAAGTCACCGGGTGACGCATGGCCAGTTCGCCGAGGCGAGTGTTGAGCGAATACTGGGTGCCGAGGGTTTCCACGGCTTTCTGCTGGACTTGCTGGTTGACCTGGTCCAGCAGGCTGCTGACCCCGCGCAGGGCAAAGTCACGGAAGGTGCCGGACAGGGCGAACAGTTTGATGAAGGCCGGTTTGTTCAGTTGCAGGCAGAAGGTGTCTTCGGCGGCCAGGTGTTCGGTGCGGGTTGCGCGCTCACCGAGCAGCGCGGCAAGGGGGAAACACTCGCCGGTGGTGATCTCGAAGGTGGTTTCAGTACCACCCTTGGCCGTGTGCGGGCGCTCGCCTACCACGCGGCCCTGCTTGACGATGTAAAAGTGCTCGATCGGGCCATCGGCGGGCTTGATAATGCTGTCACCCGGGCCGTAGAAGCGCAGTTGGCACTGCTCCACCAGGTAGGCCAGGTGTGCGTATTCCATCTGATTGAACGGCGGGAACCGCTGCAGGAACTGCAAGGTGCCCTGGATGTTCTGCAACACCGCCGTCTTCCCGGCTTCAGTGAAGGCGTCCGTTTTATTCATAACCATGACGGCAGACTTTTTCGATTTGTTGTTGTCGGAGTGTCAGCCATGGTCGGCCCCCGCGCGGCGAGTGCCCATTGGACGTAAGTCTAGGGGGCGACGCACGAGGCGTTGTTGTGTAAATGCCCTAAGCTATAAGTGCGTAAACCGTGTGCTCGCGGCGTGGGAAGCTACCCGACGAAGCGCACATTCGAGCTCTGCTTAGCGATGTCCGACCATGGTGCTAGGGGAATGATCTGATTATGTAGAGTGACCTATGTCCGACCACGATATTTTGAGCGATGCCGAGCGTGAAGCGCTGAGTTCCATCATGCTTGAGCCGAATTTGCCCTCAGCGCCGGTACTCATTGTCGATGACGACAAGGATGCGCGAGAGCTGCTTGCGGAAATTTTTACCCAGGGCGGCATTCGTTGTATGACAGCGGGCAGTGGTGAAGCGGCGCTTGAACTGTTGCAGGCGACCCCTTCGATCGGACTGATGATTACCGACCTGCGAATGGGGAAAATCGACGGCCTGGAGCTGATTCGACGGGTTCGCGGGTCAGTGGGGGTGGCATTGCCGGTCATCATCGTTTCCGGTGACGCGGATGTGAAGGACGCGATTGCCGCCATGCATTTGAGCGTGGTGGACTTTCTGCTCAAGCCGATCGATGCCAAACAGTTGTTGGCGGTGGTCCGGCGCGAGTTGGGAGTGGAGTCTTAGCGTGGGCCTTGTGGCCAGTGATTACGTAGCCGGTCTGCAAACGAAAAAGCTCTGATCGGTTGATCAGGGCTTTTTCATGTTCGACGCGGGTGCTTACTCAAAGGCCATTGGCGGCCTTGAACTCGCGGCGGCGACGGTGCAGGACCGGCTCGGTGTAGCCGTTTGGCTGTTTAGTCCCTTCGATCACCAGTTCGACGGCCGCCTGGAAGGCGATGTTGCTGTCGAAGTCCGGTGCCAGCGGGCGATACAGCGGGTCGCTGGCGTTCTGGCGGTCAACCACCGGCGCCATGCGCTTGAGGCTTTCCATGACCTGGTCCTGGGTCACGATGCCATGGCGCAGCCAGTTGGCGATGTGCTGGCTGGAGATACGCAGCGTCGCACGGTCTTCCATCAGGCCGACGTCATTGATGTCCGGCACTTTCGAGCAGCCTACGCCCTGATCGATCCAGCGCACCACGTAACCGAGAATGCCCTGGGCATTGTTGTCCAGTTCGTTCTTGATCTGTTCGGCGGTCCACTGCGGGTTCACCGCCAGCGGGATGGTCAGGATGTCGTCCACCGAGGCGCGAGCGCGCTTGGCCAGTTCGGCCTGGCGGGCGAACACGTCAACCTTGTGGTAATGCAGCGCGTGCAGCGCGGCCGCGGTCGGCGATGGCACCCAGGCGGTGTTGGCGCCGGCCAGTGGGTGAGCGACTTTCTGCTCGAGCATGGCGGCCATCAGGTCAGGCATGGCCCACATGCCTTTACCGATTTGCGCGCGACCTTGCAGGCCGGTGCTCAGGCCGATATCGACGTTCCAGTTCTCATAGGCGCCGATCCATTTCTCAGCCTTCATGTCGGCCTTGCGCACCATCGGGCCGGCTTCCATGGAGGTGTGGATTTCATCGCCCGTGCGGTCGAGGAAGCCGGTGTTGATGAACACTACACGCTCGCTCGCCGCCTTGATGCAGGCCTTGAGGTTGATCGTGGTGCGCCGCTCTTCGTCCATGATGCCGACTTTGAGGGTGTTGCGCGGCAACTCAAGGACGTCTTCGATGCGACCGAACAGCTCGTTGGTGAACGCGGCTTCTTCAGGGCCGTGCATTTTCGGCTTGACGATGTAGACCGAACCGGTACGGCTGTTTTTGCGCGTGGTATTGCCGTTGAGGCTGTGGATCGCCGCCAGGTTGGTGACCAGGCCGTCGAGGATGCCTTCCGGGACTTCGTTGCCGTCCTTGTCGAGGATCGCGTCAATGGTCATCAGGTGGCCCACGTTACGCACGAACAACAACGAGCGGCCGTGCAGGCTCAGTTCGCTGCCTTCCGGCGTGGTGTAGGTGCGGTCGGCGTTCATGGTGCGGGTAAAGCTTTGGCCGCCCTTGCTCACGTTTTCCGACAGATCGCCCTTCATCAGGCCCAGCCAGTTGCGGTAGATCACGACCTTGTCATCGGCATCGACGGCGGCGACGGAGTCTTCGCAGTCCATGATGGTGGTCAGTGCCGCTTCCATCAGGATGTCTTTGACGCCGGCGGCATCGGTCTGGCCGACCGGGGTGCTGGCATCGATCTGGATTTCGAAGTGCAGGCCGTTGTGCTTGAGCAGAATCGCGGTCGGTGCCGCAGCGGCGCCATTGAAGCCGATCAGCTGGGCGTCATTGCGCAGGCCACTGTTGCTGCCACCTTTAAGGGTGATCACCAGCTTGCCGTCAACAATCTTGTAGCCGGTGGAATCGACGTGGGAGCCGGCCGCCAATGGCGCCGCTTCGTCGAGGAAGGCACGGGCGAACGCGATGACCTTGTCGCCGCGAACCTTGTTGTAGCCTTTGCCTTTTTCCGCGCCGTCGGCTTCGCTGATGGCATCGGTGCCGTAGAGCGCGTCGTACAGCGAACCCCAGCGGGCGTTCGAAGCGTTGAGGGCGAAGCGGGCGTTCATCACCGGCACCACCAGTTGCGGGCCGGCCATACGGGCGATTTCGTCGTCGACGTTTTGCGTCGTGGCCTGGAAATCGGCCGCTTCTGGCAGCAGATAACCGATGTCTTGCAGGAAGGCTTTGTAGGCTTGCGCGTCATGCGTAACACCCGCACGAGACTGGTGCCAGGCATCGATACGCGCCTGGAAGTCATCGCGTTTGGCGAGTAGGGCTTTGTTCTTCGGCGCCAGGTCGTGAATGACCTTGTCGGCACCGGCCCAGAACTTATCGGCGGTGAGGCCGGTACCGGGAATGGCTTCGTTGTTCACGAAGTCGAACAGGACTTTGGCGACCTGCAGGCCACCGACTTGAACGTGTTCAGTCATTGCTTGCCTCACTCTGCTCAGCTATTTCGCTTTTCAGCTCTTCAATTTGACAATGAAGCCTCTGGCCATTTAAACCACAAACCCCTCCACCAGTACATGCCATCGCTGGCGGCTGGGTGGGACCAATCAACGGCTTGGGGCCTTGCTGACGGGGCTTTCAGGGTTGCGAACGTGCCTGCGGCGGACATCGATCCAACGTTATGTAGTGCGCGCTGCGGCATACTACATGATGAATTGCGGTTGTGAAAATTAGACTAATTACGTCGTTCTGCGACCCCGTGACGCATTGCAGTCACGTCGGGAAACTGGATGTTCTCAAAAAACTATCGGATTGTTCCAGATAAATCTAAAAACTTGTACACATAATATTCTGTGTGTTGCTCTGGAGCATTGCTTTTGTGGCGAGGGAGCTTGCTCCCGCTGGGGCGCGAAGCGGCCCCGCATTTCCCCGAAAATACTCTACCGGCCCATCTGGCGACTGCTTCGCTCGAGCGCGGACCGGCCGAACGGGAGCAAGCTCCCTCGCCACACAGGCAGCGCCGCGCTGAATGTTGACCCTTGCCTATACTTGGTCTTCCAGAACAAAACTCATGACAAGAGGGCTGCGCCATGGACCACCTCGTACTTACCGTTTTCGCTCCAGACAAGCCTGGTCAGGTCGAGCGCGTTGCCCAGTGCATCGCCGAGCATGGCGGCAATTGGCTGGAGAGTCGCATGTCGCGGATGGCCGGGCAGTTTGCCGGGATCCTGCGGGTGGGCGTGCCAGCCGAGGCCTATGACGAGTTGGTGGACGCCCTGCAAGGGTTGTCGGCACAAGGGATCCGGGTGCTGATTGCCGAGAGCAGTATCGAACAGTCCTGCACCTGGAAGCCGATCGCCATGGAGTTGGTGGGCAATGACCGGCCGGGGATCGTGCGTGATATCACCCGCTTGCTCAGTGAGCAGGGGGTCAATCTGGAACGCCTGGTCACCGAAGTGCGGCCGGCGCCGATGAGCAGTGAGCCGTTGTTTCACGCCGAAGCGATCCTTGCGGTGCCGTTGACCCTGTCGCTGGACGTGCTGCAGTCACGGCTGGAAACCCTCGCCGATGACCTGATGGTGGAGTTGGTATTGCGCAGCGAAACGTAACGCGTCGAAGTTATTCAGGTAAAACTTGCACCCGCCTGTGGATAACCTGTAGAGATCACCCGCTGGCCCAGGCGGGCCACGGCTCTTCGTTAATTGCTCAAAAAAGCAGCAGTTTCAAGGGCTTGTGCACAAACGGCGGGGATCACGTTGTGGATAACCTTGGGAAGGATGCTTGCAGGCCACGCCGGCTGTGGCCTGCAAGGCTTTGTACGTTTTTTGATCAGCTGCGGCGGCGCAAACTCACCCAGGCGTCGACGCTGTACACCGCCAGGCCAGCCCAGATGAACATGAAAGCCACCAGGGTGCTGGACGACAAGTGCTCACCGAACAGCAACACGGCTTGCAGCAGCACCAGGGTCGGTGCCAGGTACTGCAGGAAGCCCAGGGTGGTGTAGGGCAGGTGCCGTGCGGCGGCGTTGAAGCACACCAGCGGCACCAGCGTGACCGGACCTGCGGCCACCAGCCACCAGGCTTCGGAGGTGGTCCAGAACTCGGCCTGGGCGCTGCTGGCGGTCGGGTTGAAGAGCAGCCAGGCCAGCGCAATCGGTACCAGCATCCAGGTTTCCACCACCAGGCCGGGCAAGGCCTTGACCGGCGCCTGTTTACGGATCAGCCCGTAAAAGCCGAAGGTCAGTGCCAGCGCCAGCGATACCCACGGCAGGCTACCGACTTGCCAGACTTGCTGCGCAACCCCGGTCGCTGCGAGCCCGACAGCGATCCACTGCATGCGTCGCAGGCGTTCGCCCAGGATCAACATGCCCAGTAGCACGTTGACCAGTGGGTTGATGTAGTAGCCGAGGCTGGCTTCAAGCATGCGCCCGTTGTTCACCGACCAGACGTAGGTCAGCCAGTTGGCCGCGATCAGCGTGCCGCTCAGGGCCAGGACCGCCAGGCGACGCGGGTTTTCGCGAAGTTCACGCCACCAGCCGGGGTGTTTCCAGACCATCAACAGCAAAGCGCCGAACAGTGCCGACCAGAGCACGCGATGGACGATGATCTCCGCGGCGGGCACGGCGGCGATGGCTTTGAAGTAGAGCGGGAACAATCCCCAGATGATGTAGGCACTCAGGCCCAATATGTACCCGCGACGCGGGTTGGCGGCTTGCATGCAAAGTCCTTGCTTAGGCAGCTAACAAAGTGGTGATTGTAAGGAGATTTGTCAGGCTGTGTCCTGTCCCAATAGGTTCGGCAATTGTGAACCGCCGTGGGAGCGAGATGGCTCCCACGAGGTTTCAGGGTGAGTCAGAACAGCTTCAACGGCTCTTCATTCAACGCCGCCAGCTGTTCACGCAACGCCAGCACCTGGTCGCCCCAGTAACGCTCCGTACCGAACCACGGGAAGCTGCGGGGGAACGCCGGGTCATCCCAGCGCCGCGCCAGCCAAGCGCTGTAGTGCATCAGGCGCAGGGCGCGCAGGGGTTCGATCAGCGCCAGTTCGCGCGGGTTGAAGTCGTGGAACTCACTGTAGCCGTCCATCAGCTCCGACAGTTGGCCGAGGCACTCCTGGCGGTCACCGGCGAGCATCATCCACAGGTCCTGGACGGCAGGGCCCATGCGGCAGTCGTCGAGGTCGACGATGTGGAACATCTCATCGCGGCACATCATGTTGCCGGGGTGGCAGTCGCCGTGCATGCGGATGGTCTGGTGCGGGGTGTCCTGGTAGACCTCCTCGACACGCTTGAGCAGGTCGCGAGCCACTGATTCGTAGGCCGGCAGCAAACTGCGTGGTACGAAATTGCCCTCGAGCAGGGTGGTCAGCGAATCATGCCCAAAGTTCTTCACTCCCAGTGCTTCGCGGTGCTCGAAGGGGCGGGTGGCGCCCACGGCATGCAGGCGGCCGAGCAATTGGCCAAGGCGATAGAGCTGATCGAGATTGCCCGGCTCCGGCGCACGGCCGCCGCGACGGGGGAACAGGGTGAAGCGAAAGCCCGCGTGTTCGAACAGGCTTTCGCCGTTGTGGATCAGCGGTGCGACCACCGGGACTTCGCATTCGGCCAGCTCAAAGGTGAAGCGGTGTTCTTCGAGGATGGCTTCGTTGGTCCAGCGCTGTGGGCGGTAGAACTTGGCGATCAGCGGTTCGCCATCTTCGATGCCGACTTGATACACGCGGTTTTCGTAGCTGTTGAGTGCCAGGACGCGGGCGTCGCTGAGAAAGCCGATGCTTTCAACGGCATCGAGCACCAGATCGGGGGTAAGTGTTGCAAACGGGTGAGACATGCTGACTCCTGCGCGCAGCAGGCTGCCGCGTCCGGCCAAGCATGGTAGCGCAGACGGAGAGGCTTTAGTGGGATCGTTCCTCACGCGTGGCAAAGGCATGCAGCCAGGGAAGCTGCGCGTCGCAAAAGCAGACGCAGAGCGTCCGGTGAGTCATTCCCACGCAGAGCGTGGGAACAATCCAATGCACAGGCTTCGTAGGCGCGCGGCTTGCCCGTGATGAGGGCCTGTCAGGCGCCGACGATCCCGCCGTCTTCGCGGCGGATGGCCATCACTGACGAACGCGGCTTGCCGTTGGGCAGGTGCTCGGGGAAGGTCGAGCCGCCGTTTTCACCGGGGTGCTGGATACCGACAAACAAGGTTTTCTGATCCGGCGAGAAGGTGATGCCCGTCACTTCGCATCCCACCGGGCCGACCATGAAGCGTCGGATTTCGCCGGTCGCGGGGTCCGCGCACAGCATCTGGTTGTTGCCCATCCCCGCGAAGTCCCCGGCGTTGCTGGAGTCACCGTCGGTGAGGATCCACAAGCGACCGGCCTTGTCGAAGCCCAGGCCGTCCGGGCTGTTGAACATATTTTGCGGGGTGATGTTCGACGAACCGGCCTTTGGCGTACCGGCGTGGACGCCCGGGTTGCCGGCCACGACGAACAGGTCCCAGGCAAACGTCAGCGAGGCGTGGTCGTCACTCTCGGTGCGCCAGCGCAGAATCTGTCCGTAGAGGTTTTTCTCCCGCGGGTTCGGCCCGCCCACTGGCTGACCTTCTTCACCGCGCTTGGCGTTGTTGGTCAGGGTGCAATAGACCTGGCCGTCGGCGGGGCTGACGACGATCCACTCGGGACGGTCCATGCGCGTGGCGCCGACCACACTGGCGGCCTGCCGTGCATGGATCAGCACCTGGGCCTGATCGGCGAAGCCGCTGCTGGCGTCGATGCCGTGCTTGCCATGGCTCAGTTCGACCCACTGCCCCTGGCCCTTGGGATGGTCGGGGTTGCTGTCGCCGGCATCAAAACGGGCGACGTACAGCGTGCCGTGATCCAGCAGGTCGCGGTTGGCCTTGGGGTTTTTGTGATCGATCCTGTCGCGGCTGATGAATTTGTAGATGAACTCGCCGCGCTCGTCATCGCCCATGTACACCACGGCACGACCGTCATGGGTTTCGGCCAGGGCCGCGTTTTCGTGTTTGAAGCGGCCCAGGGCGGTGCGCTTGACCGGGGTCGACTGCGGATCGAACGGGTCGATTTCCACCACCCAGCCGTGACGGTTGAGTTCGTTGGGGTTTTTCGCCAGGTCGAAGCGCGGGTCGTGCTGATGCCAGTTGATCTCCTTGCTGGCCGCCACGACGCCATAGCGCTTTTGCGCGGCATCGAATGTCTGTTGCGGGTTGCTGCTGCCAAAGCAGTCGGTGAAGTTCTCTTCACAGGTCAGGTATGTGCCCCATGGCGTCTTGCCATTGGCGCAGTTCTGGAACGTCCCCAGGACCTTTTCGCCCTTGGGGTCGGCGCTGGTCTTGAGCAGCTCATGACCGGCTGCCGGGCCACCGACGCGAATTGGCGCGTTGCCGTGAATCCGGCGGTTGTAGCGCGAGCCTTGGACAAAGTGCCATTGGCCGTCCTTGCGCTGCACTTCGATCACCGACACACCTTCGCAGGCCAGGGCCTTGCGGACGTCCTCAGCCGACTGCGGCATGCCGCCGTGGGGGTAGAGGTAGCGATAGTTGGTGTATTCGTTGTTGATGGCCATCAGTGCGCGGTTGTCGTCGTCCGGGAAGGCGAACAGGCTCATGCCGTCGTTGTTATCGCCAAACTGGACTTCCTGCGCCTCGGCGTTGCCCTGGCCGCTGGGGTCGAAGGCCGGGCCGTTTTTCTGGAGCGGCTGGCCCCAACTGATCAACACCGATGACGTGTAGCCGGATGGCAGCGTGATGGTGTCGCTGGTGGCGGCGGCGATGCTGTCAAAGCCCAGCAGTTTGCTCGACGCGGCGCTGACACTGGCCGCCAGTACGCTGCGGCTCAGCAGGTTGCCGCCGAGAAACATCGCGGCGCCGCACAGCGCACCGGCACTGATGAAACCGCGGCGGCTGAGGCCGACGATTTTTTCGAGGTCGGTGGCTTGGTTTTCTTCTAATAGGTTCACGTCAGGCTCCCTGCTGGTTTTGGCAGATACCTTAAGGGGCGTTGATGACACAAATGTTGCAGTACGCGATCAGCGTTTAACCGCGCTCACGGAAAGCCTGTCCGTGCCGGTCACAGCGGTGTGCCGAGCAAGACATTGGAGGGAGAGAACTGGACCTGAACGGCGTTGTCGACCTTCAGCCCCAGGGTTGCGAGGTGCAGCGGCTCGGCGAGGGCACAGAGTGTCTGGCCGTTAGGCAGGGCAATCCGCACCTCACTGGGGCCGTCTTCGGCATCGAGAATCTGCTTGATGGTTCCGCTCAGGCAGTTGTGTCCGGGGATCGACGGTTGTTCGATGGCGAGCAACTGCAGCCAGCCCGCCTTGATCAGGGCCACCACTTCGGTGCCGGTTTGCAGCTCCAGCCGCTGGGTGCTGTCGTGGGTGATCCGTGCATGCAGGGTCAATCCTTGCGCCAGCGTCAGCGTGATCAGGTCGTTGCGCCCCTGAGCGTCGATACCGGCGACTTTGCCGTGGAGTTGGTTGCGTGCACTGGTGCGCAGCATCAGCCGCCCGAGCAGATCGAGGTCGCTGGCCTCTTCCGCGGCCTCCAGCACCTGGGCCTGCAAGGCTTGCAGGCGCTGGTACAGGCGCAATACCCGCTCGCCTTCACTCGTCAACCGGGCACCCCCACCGCCCTTGCCGCCGACACTACGCTCCACCAGCGGCTGTTGCGCCAGGTTGTTCAGTTCGTCGATCGCATCCCACGCGGCTTTATAGCTCAGCCCGGCGCTTTTTGCGGCACGGGTGATCGAGCCTTGTTCGGCGATGTGTTGCAGCAAGGCAATGCGTTGCGGACGACGAACAATGTGCTGGGACAGCAGGGTGGGCAAGGACATGATGTGCGCTGCGAACGGTAATGATGGTGTCGACGTTGGCGGCTTGGCGCATGGGAGTCAAGCCAGCTCGCCGGGTTTTGCCGTGCGGGCCAGGCAATAGACGTCGACCCGCGCTGCGCCCGCCTTGCGCAGCAGTCTTGCCAGGCTGTGTGCAGTGGCGCCGGTGGTCAGTACGTCATCGACCAGCGCCAGGTGGCGACCGTTGACCGCTGCGCCGGCCATCAGCGCGAAGGCGTTGCGCAGGTTCTGCTTGCGGGCCCTGGCGTCCAGGTCCTGTTGCGCGGTGGTGTCCTGGGGGCGCATCAGCAGCGTTTCATCCATTGGGATGTGCAGGTTGTCGCTGAGCCAGCGGGCGAGCATTGCCGCTTGATTGAAGCCGCGTTCGCGCAGGCGTTTACGGGCCAGGGGCACGGGCACCAGCGCATCGGGGCGTTGGAGGCCTTCATCGAAACGATGCTGCAGGGATTGAGCGAGAAGCTCGCCCAGCAAGCGGCCAAATGGCCATTTGGCGCTGTGTTTGAAGCGGGTGATCAAGGTGTCCACCGGGAAGCCGTAGACCCAGGGCGCGATGACCTGCTCGAAGGCTGGCGGATCCCGTAAACACTGGCCGCAGGTGAGGTCGGCCATGGGCAGCGGCAGGGCGCAGACCTGGCAATGATCGCCCAACCAGGGCAGTTCGGTTTCGCAGGGTATGCAGAGGGGGTGGCAGGCGTCGGTGGTCTCGTCGCAGAGCAAACAGGTCTGTTTGTTTTTTGACCAGATGTAAACCGGCTTTCCGTGTCGTGGTTGACAGTGCATGAGTCTTCCTTAAATATGCTGAAACATCCGTGTCACGTCTGTGAGATCTCCGTTGTTCCAGACGTGTGTCAAGCATAAGAAAGGAAATGAGCCGATGAGCGCCAGCATCACCGCCAAATTGCGTCACGATTGGTCTTTGGCCGAAGTTAAAGCGCTGTTCGTTCAGCCTTTCAATGACCTGTTGTTCCAGGCGCAGACGGTGCACCGTGCGCATTTCGATGCCAACCGGGTCCAGGTATCGACCTTGCTGTCGATCAAGACCGGTGCTTGCCCGGAAGATTGCAAATATTGCCCGCAGTCCGGTCACTACAACACCGGGCTGGAAAAAGAAAAACTGATGGAAGTGCAGAAGGTCCTCGAAGAGGCCGCTCGCGCCAAGGCCATCGGATCGACCCGCTTCTGCATGGGCGCGGCCTGGAAACACCCGTCGGCCAAAGACATGCCCTACGTGCTGAAGATGGTTGAAGGCGTAAAAGCCATGGGCCTGGAAACCTGCATGACCCTCGGTCGCCTGGATCAGGACCAGACCGAAGCCCTGGCCAAGGCCGGCCTGGACTACTACAACCACAACCTCGACACCTCCCCGGAGTTCTACGGCAGCATCATCACCACCCGGACCTACAGCGAGCGCTTGCAAACCCTGGCCTACGTCCGTGAGTCGGGGATGAAGATCTGCTCCGGCGGTATCCTGGGCATGGGCGAGTCGCTGGACGACCGCGCCAACCTGCTGATCCAGCTGGCCAACCTGCCGGAGCATCCGGAGTCGGTGCCGATCAACATGCTGGTGAAAGTCGCCGGTACCCCCCTGGAAAATGCCGACGACGTCGACCCGTTCGACTTCATCCGCATGCTCGCGGTGGCCCGTATCCTGATGCCGCAATCCCACGTGCGCCTCTCGGCTGGCCGTGAAGCCATGAACGAGCAGATGCAGGCCCTGGCGTTCTTCGCCGGCGCCAACTCGATTTTCTACGGCGACAAACTGCTGACCACCGCCAACCCGCAAGCGGACAAGGACATGCAACTGTTCTCGCGCTTGGGGATCCTGCCTGAAGCCCGCGAAGAGCACGCCGATGAAGTGCATCAGGCGGCGATCGAGCAAGCACTGGTCGAACAGAAGAGCAGCGAGCAGTTCTACAACGCCGCTGTTTGATCGTTTGGAATGTACAACCCTTGTAGGCGCGAGCTTGCTCCGGGCGGCGTTCCGACGATGAACGTTAACGATAACGCGTGTTTTCTGAGTAAACGCGTTGTTTTTGAGTTCATCGCGAGCGTGCTCGCTCCTACAGGGATCGCGTTCATTTGATTTATGTGATCTGACACTCGAGGCCTGCATGTCTTTCGATCTCGCTGCGCGCCTTGCTGCCCGTCGTGCCGAAAATCTCTATCGCCAACGCCCGTTGCTCGAAAGCCCCCAGGGCCCGGAAGTGGTGGTTGACGGCCAGCCGTTGCTGGCGTTCTGCAACAACGATTACCTGGGCCTGGCCAATCACCCGCAAGTGATCGAAGCCTGGCGCGCCGGCGCTGCCCGCTGGGGTGTTGGCGGTGGGGCGTCGCACCTGGTGATCGGTCACAGTGGCCCGCACCATGCCCTTGAAGAGGCCTTGGCGGACTTGACCGGTCGCCCGCGCGCGTTGCTGTTCACCACCGGCTACATGGCCAACCTCGGTGCGGTCACCGCGCTGGTCGGGCAGGGCGATACCGTGCTTGAGGACCGGCTCAATCACGCGTCGTTGCTCGATGCCGGGTTGTTGTCGGGTGCGCGTTTCAATCGCTACCTGCATAACGACGCCGAGAGCCTGGCCAAGCGTCTGGAAAAGGCCACCGGCAACACGCTGGTGGTGACGGACGGGGTGTTCAGCATGGACGGGGATATCGCCGATCTGCCGGCGCTGGCCCGGGAGGCCAAGGCCAAGGGGGCGTGGCTGATGGTCGATGACGCCCATGGCTTCGGCCCATTGGGCGCCCATGGCGCTGGCATCGTCGAGCATTTCGGCCTGAGCATGGAAGACGTGCCAGTACTGGTCGGCACCTTGGGCAAGGCCTTTGGCACGGCGGGGGCGTTTGTCGCCGGCAGTGATGATCTGATCGAGAGCCTGATCCAGTTCGCCCGGCCGTACATCTACACCACCAGTCAGCCACCGGCGCTGGCTTGTGCGACGCTGAAAAGCCTGGAGCTGCTGCGCAGCGAGCATTGGCGGCGCGAGCATTTGAAGGTGCTGATTGCCCAGTTCCGCAAAGGCGCCGAGCAGATCGGCCTTGAGTTGATGGACAGCGCCACGCCGATCCAGCCGATCATGATCGGCGATGCCGGTCGGGCCGTGCGCTTTTCTCAGATGTTGCGCGAGCGCGGCCTGATGGTGACGGCGATTCGTCCACCGACCGTGCCCACCGGCAGTGCCCGTTTGCGCGTGACCCTCACGGCGGCCCACAGCGAGGCGCAGGTCCAGCTATTGTTAGAGGGACTGGCCGATTGCGTCCAGCAACTGGGAGCGGCGTCGAACCATGCGTGATCGACTGATTCTGTTGCCCGGTTGGGGGCTCGGTGTTTCGCCACTGGAACCGCTGGCGGCTGCATTGCAGGGGCTGGACGAACATCTGCGGGTCGAGATCGAGCCGCTGCCGGAGCTGGTCTCGGGCGACCTTGATGAATGGCTCGATGAGCTGGACTCGAGCCTGGCGCAAGATGCCTGGCTCGGTGGCTGGTCGCTGGGCGGGATGCTGGCTGCCGAGCTGGCGGCGCGACGGGGCGAACGTTGTTGCGGTTTGCTGACACTGGCGAGCAATCCTTCATTTGTGGCTCACCCTCAATGGGCGAGTGCGATGCCGGCAGAAACCTTCGACGGGTTTCTGGCCGGATGCCGTGCCGATCCGCGCACCACCCTCAAGCGCTTCAGTTTGCTCTGCGCCCAAGGCGCGCAAGACCCACGTGGGCTGTCACGGTTGTTACTGGGCGGTGCGCCGAACACCTCGCCACAGGTGCTGATGAGCGGGCTGGAACTGCTCGCGCAACTGGACACCCGGCAAGCCTTGCAAGCCTTTCGCGGACCACAGTTACATCTGTTCGCCGGCCTCGATGGGCTGGTGCCGGCCGAAGCGGCCGGTGAACTGCTGGCGCTGCTTCCCGATGTCGAAATTGGCCTGATTGAACAGGCCAGTCACGCGTTTCTTCTGGAGGACCCCCACGGCGTGGCGGGGGCCATCCAGGCTTTTTTGCATGAGTGCGGTGATGACTGATTTGTCTCTTCCCAACCTGCCCGGCGGTTTGCCGGACAAGCGCCAGGTCGCGGCGTCCTTTTCCCGGGCGGCGGCCAGTTACGACAGCGTTGCCGAGTTGCAGCGCACGGTGGGCAGCCAGTTGCTGGCGCGCTTGCCCGCGGATTGCGCGCCTGCCCGCTGGCTGGATCTGGGCTGCGGCACCGGGTATTTCAGTCGCGCGCTGGGGCAACGCTTCACTACAGGCGAAGGGCTGGCACTGGATATTGCCGAAGGCATGCTCAATCACGCCCGGCCCTTGGGCGGCGCGAGCCATTTCATTGCTGGCGATGCCGAGCGTTTGCCGCTGCAGGACGCCAGCTGCGACCTGTTGTTTTCCAGCCTGGCGGTGCAGTGGTGCGCCGATTTCAAGTCGGTGCTGAGCGAGGCCAATCGTGTACTCAGGCCCGGCGGTGTACTGGCGTTCGCCAGCCTGTGCGTGGGAACCCTGTATGAGCTGCGCGACAGTTGGCGGCAGGTGGATGGCCTGGTGCACGTCAACCGTTTCCGGGAGTTCAGTACCTATCAACAGTTGTGCGCGGACAGCGGCCTCAAGGTCTTGAGCCTGCAAAGCCGTCCCCATGTGCTGCACTATCCTGATGTGCGCAGCCTGACCCATGAACTGAAAGCCTTGGGCGCGCATAATCTTAATCCGGGTCGGCCAGGTGGGCTGACAGGCCGGGCGCGAATCAAGGGATTGATCGATGCCTATGAGCAGTTTCGTCAGGCGCAAGGACTCCCCGCGACTTACCAGGTGGTCTACGCCGTGTTGGAGAAACCTTGATGAGCGCAGCCTATTTCATTACCGGCACCGATACCGATGTCGGCAAGACCACCATTGCCGCCGGTCTGCTTCAGGCGGCGCGGTCGGCCGGATTGAGTACGGCGGCTGGAAAGCCCGTGGCGTCGGGCTGTGATGTGACGCCCAAGGGGCTGCGCAACGCCGATGCACTGGCGCTGCTGGACCAATGCTCAGTGCCGCTGACCTATGCCGAAGTCAATCCGATGGCCTTTGAACCGGCCATTGCCCCCCATCTGGCGGCGCGGGAGTCGGGCGTGGCGCTGACGGTTCAGTCGTTGCTGGTGCCTATGCGTCACATCCTGGGCAAGCAGGCCGACTTCACCTTGATTGAAGGCGCGGGCGGCTGGCGGGTACCATTGGCAGACCAGGACAACCTGTCGGACCTGGCGATGGCGCTCGGTTTGCCGGTGATCCTGGTGGTCGGCGTGCGGCTGGGCTGCATCAATCACGCGTTGTTGACCGCCGAGGCGATTGCCCGGGACGGTTTGCAACTGGCCGGCTGGGTGGCCAACATCATTGAGCCCAGGACATCCCGCCTGGAAGAAAACCTGGCGACCCTGGCCGAGCGGCTGCCCGCGCCGTGCCTGGGCAAAGTGCCGAAACTCAAGATGGTCACCGCGGAAGCCGTGGCCGAGTACCTTGAGCTGGATTTGCTGGACTAGGCTTTGCCGATGACAAGGCGCTGTGTCATTGGTGCTTTTGTCGAGTGTTTTGACACAAGGAGCGCTCACTCAGGTAGAGCGCTCTTTGTGCTTACAACGCGCCAGGGTTAGCTGAGCAGCCCTAAAACCAAGGAATAACCACTGCGGGTTTTAGCCGTCACGATCAGTCTTTTCGAAGACTGGGTGGCTACATCCGAGCAGGTCAAAGGTTTCGTTTGCCACTTCCGACTGAGATCTGGCTGACCACGCTCCGTAAAACGTCTGATGATGAACTCCTTTCCGTTAGCGTTTTGATCGTTTCCCAGAGCAATGATGTCGCCGTTCGGTTGCACGGAAATGCACGCCCACTGAAGCACGCTGAATTCATCGCGGGTTAGCACGGGCTCGCCGTCGTTGAATTGCGGATCGGCATGGCCGTCAGCGTCAAATCTCATCAGCAGAGCACCGTGCTCGGGGCCGGTGGTGAAGCCTGCGCATACCAACTTGTCGTCATACACCTCCAGCCGGTTCAGGATCGCGTTGTGTTTGGGATGTATGTATCGGGCATAACCCTTTTTGCCGAAGTCCATGTCGGGTTCGCCATCGTTCGTATAGCGAGCCAGTGTCAGTTGATGTTGCCCATTCATTACCACCCAGCCGGCCACGACGATTTTTCCGCTTTTCTGGACTTGAACATTCGCCGCATCAGTAGTGGCGCCATCAAAAATCAGTTCAATACTGCCTGCATTGGCAAATGACGTGTCCGGCGTTCCATCGCTGTTCAAGCGTGTCAGCCGGCTGATGACGTTAGAGCCGTTGGGATCTGGTCGTTGATAGACGCTTGCGATCAGGATTTTTCCATCGGGTTGCAGGCAGCCGTCCGCCATCTTTCTGGGTGTCAGCGGAGTCGTTACCCCTTCAGGCGTGAAGGGTAGAACCCGGTGGCCGAAATCCGGATCAGGGGTGCCATCGGCATTGAAGCGTGTCACAGCGGGGCGACTGACTCTGTGCAGAGTGCTATCTGCATGGTTGGTGAAGGTGCCAATCATGATGATCTTGTTATCCGGCTGGCGTAAGAGTCGGGTCGGAACCGACGTGCCATTGGAGGCGAACTCCGCTGTGGTGGGTTGAAAGTCCGGGATAGGAAATCCATCCGCGTTGGCACGGTTGAACTGGTACTTACCGTTGTGTAGTGCAATGGCCAGATTGAGCGATTCGTCGGTGTTCAGGACGACCGCACGGACATCGCTGGTTTCACCCGGTATCGGGAAAAAATACCCTCGTTCGTTGCCGAAGCCGGGATCCAGGTCCGGATCCCCGGCTAACACGTCATTCAGTTGTAACCCGTCCATACTGATGTCCTCGATGTTGGATCAAATTGCGCTCGTGTAAGAGAAGGCGCCATTGCCATATGAGACATGCGTGTCGTCATCGGAACAACTGATACAAATGACAGGTTTGACTGGCTTTGGTGGCCTTAAGAATGTCTTTCGGTTCCAGGTCGAGGTGATGGAGGGAATGACGAACGGCAAAAGATCGACGCTTGACAAGATTTCGGCGTAAACGTATGTTTCAAACAACTGTTTGACCGTCACAACAAATCATCACGGTCGTTCATTCCCGGTTACATCAGCAGAGGTTTATCGCTATGCCTGACTACAAGGCCCCCTTGCGTGATATTCGCTTCGTTCGTGACGAACTGCTCGGTTACGAAGCGCATTATCAGAGCCTTCCGGCTTGCCAGGACGCTACCCCGGACATGGTTGACGCCATTCTCGAGGAAGGCGCCAAGTTTTGTGAGCAGGTGCTGGCTCCGCTGAACCGCGTGGGTGACATCGAAGGCTGCACCTGGAGCGAGTCCGGCGTTAAGACCCCGACTGGCTTCAAGGAAGCCTACAAGCAATTCGTCGAAGGCGGCTGGCCAAGCCTGGCGCACGACATCGAGCACGGCGGTCAAGGCCTGCCGGAGTCCCTGGGTCTGGCCGTGAGCGAGATGGTTGGCGAGTCCAACTGGTCGTGGGGCATGTACCCGGGCCTGTCGCACGGCGCGATGAACACTATCTCCGAGCACGGTACGCCAGAGCAGCAAGAGGCTTACCTGACCAAGCTGGTATCCGGTGAATGGACCGGCACCATGTGCCTGACCGAACCGCACTGCGGCACCGACCTGGGCATGCTGCGCACCAAGGCCGAGCCTCAGGCAGATGGCTCCTACAAGGTTTCCGGCACCAAGATCTTCATCTCGGCCGGTGAGCACGACATGGCCGACAACATCGTCCACATCGTTCTGGCTCGCCTGCCGGATGCACCGGCGGGTACCAAAGGTATTTCGCTGTTCATCGTTCCAAAGTTCCTGCCGAATGCCGATGGCAGCATCGGTGCACGCAACGCCGTGACCTGTGGTTCCCTGGAACACAAAATGGGTATCCACGGTAACGCCACCTGCGTGATGAACTTCGACGCGGCCACCGGTTTCCTGATCGGCCCGGCGAACAAAGGCCTGAACTGCATGTTCACCTTCATGAACACCGCCCGCCTGGGTACGGCACTGCAAGGTCTGGCCCACGCCGAGATCGGTTTCCAGGGTGGCCTGAAATACGCTCGCGATCGCCTGCAAATGCGCTCCCTGACTGGCCCGAAAGCGCCGGACAAAGCCGCTGACCCGATCATCGTGCACCCGGATGTACGTCGTATGCTGTTGACCATGAAGGCGTTCGCCGAAGGCAACCGTGCGATGGTTTACTTCACCGCCAAGCAAGTCGACATCGTCAAGTACGGTGTGGATGAAGAAGAGAAGAAGAAAGCCGACGCACTGCTGGCCTTCATGACGCCAATCGCCAAGGCCTTCATGACCGAAGTCGGTTTCGAGTCGGCTAACCATGGCGTGCAGATCTATGGCGGCCACGGCTTCATCGCTGAGTGGGGCATGGAGCAGAACGTTCGCGACAGCCGTATTTCCATGCTGTACGAAGGCACCACCGGTATCCAGGCACTCGACCTGTTGGGCCGTAAAGTGCTGATGACTCAAGGCGAGGCCCTGAAAGGCTTCACCAAGATCGTCCACAAGTTCTGCCAGACCAACGAAGGCAACGAAGCGGTCAAGGAGTTCGTCACACCGCTGGCTGCACTGAACAAGGAATGGGGCGAACTGACCATGAAGGTCGGTATGGCGGCGATGAAAGACCGCGAGGAAGTGGGCGCGGCGTCCGTGGACTACCTGATGTACTCCGGTTACGCGTGCCTGGCCTACTTCTGGGCGGACATGGCGCGTCTGGCTGCCGAGAAACTGGCTGCCGGTACCACTGAAGAGGCGTTCTACACCGCCAAGCTGCAGACTGCGCGCTTCTACTTCCAGCGCATCCTGCCGCGTACCCGCACTCACGTTGTAACCATGCTGTCGGGCGCCAACAACCTGATGGACATGAAAGAAGAAGACTTCGCACTGGGCTACTAAGCCTCAGGCCGTCCTTCAACAAGCCGCTGCTCCTTCGGGAACAGCGGCTTTTTCATGCCCGGGGGAAGCACGATGAAAGTTCCCGACTGAAACACTAAGCAGAACGCTTCGGCTGCCGTTAAAGAGTAGGCAATGTGACGCGCGTCACATTGCGTGTGCTTAATTGTCAGGATTGATGGCACAATGCCATCTGCTGATTTGCCGGGCCGGAGCTTTACCCTTGCCGCGTTCTTCTGCTGCACGCTTGAGTCACTTCATACCTTCATTGCTGCTGTTACTTGCGGGGCTTGCAGCTGCCTACGTCAAGGATCTCAACGTCTTCTTCACTTCGCTGTTCAACGTACTGCCGACCCTGGTGCTGCTGCTCGGCGGTTCGTACTGCGCGGTTTACCGCCGCCAGCGCGAACTGTTTTTGATGGTCACGGTGTACATCGCCTACTTTTTGCTCGATACCCAGACCGATTACTACCGTGATTTCGGCAGGGTCCGCGAGGACGCCGCCGTGGTGTTCCATCTCTGTTGCTTGTTGTTGCCGCTGCTGTACGGGCTGTTCGCGGCGTGGCAGGAGCGCACGCACCTGTTTCAGGACATGGTTGCGCGGTTTGCCGTGCTGCTGGCCTTTGGCAGCGTTGCCCTGGCGCTGGAGCAAAGCTATCCACAGGCGCTGCTGGCGTGGTTGGCGGAAATACGCTGGCCGGCACTGCATGGCACCTGGATGAGCCTGATCCAGCTGTCGTATCCGGTGTTCATCGCTGCCTTCATGCTGCTGGCCTATCAGTACTGGCGCAATCCACGGCCCTTGCATGCGGCGCAGTGGGTGGGCCTGCTCGGGTTGTTCTGGATGCTGCCCAAAACCTTCATCCTGCCGTTCACCCTCAACATCATGTGCAGTCAGGTCATGTTGATGATCGCTGCCGCCGTTGCCCATGAGGCCTATCAAATGGCCTTTCGTGATGAGCTGACCGGGCTGCCGGGACGTCGCGCCTTGAACGAGCGGCTGCAGCGCCTGGGGCGCAATTATGTGCTGGCGATGAGTGATGTCGACCACTTCAAGAAATTCAACGACACCCATGGCCACGACGTCGGCGACCAGGTGCTGCGCCTGGTCGCCAGCAAACTGTCGAAGATCGGCGGTGGCGGTCGGGCCTACCGTTACGGGGGCGAGGAGTTTGCCCTGGTGTTCGCGGCCAGGACCCTGGAAGAATGCCTGCCGCATCTGGAGGTCATTCGCGAGTCGATTGCCGACTACAACATTCAGTTGCGTAACCAGGAAAACCGCCCGCAGGACGATCAGCAAGGTCGCCAGCGTCGCTCCGGTGCCAGTGCGTCAAGCGTATCGGTGACGGTGAGCATCGGCGTCGCCGAGCGGCTGGAGCAGCGAACCCCGGAAGAAGTGCTCAAGTCCGCCGATCAGGCGCTCTACAACGCCAAGGGGGCGGGACGTAACTGCGTGATGGCCTTCGGTCAGAGTCGTCGTGGCGCGGTGCGCATGGCGGGCGCTGCGGGTTGAGTGATGATGGGCGTGGCAGGCCTATAACATTTCATTGGTGACTAAAAATTACAAACAAGTCACGAGTTGACCCTATGTGTCGCAAAAGTTGTTCGGGTACACTCGAGGACTTGTTGAAACCCGATCCTATGAATCACTTTTTCACGTTCCTGCGAGGTTTGCCATGGCTGACTACAAAGCGCCCCTGCGCGATATGCGCTTCGTCCTCAATGAAGTTTTCGAGGTAGCCAAGCTTTGGGCTGAACTGCCCGCCTTGGCCGACACCGTTGATGCCGAGACTGTCGAGGCGATCCTTGAGGAAGCCGGCAAAGTCACCAGCAAAAGCATTGCGCCCCTGAGCCGTGCGGCCGACGAAGAAGGCTGCCATTGGAGCGACGGAGCCGTGACCACGCCCGCAGGCTTCCCGCAGGCCTACCAGACTTATGCTGAAGGCGGTTGGGTCGGCGTGGGCGGTGACCCGGCCTTCGGTGGCATGGGCATGCCCAAGGCGGTTTCGGCCCAGGTCGAGGAAATGGTCAACTCGGCCAGCCTGTCGTTCGGCCTGTACCCGATGCTGACGGCCGGTGCCTGCCTGTCGATCAACGCGCACGCCAGCGAAGAACTGAAAGCCGCGTACCTGCCGAACATGTATGCCGGCGTCTGGGCCGGGTCCATGTGCCTGACCGAGCCGCATGCAGGCACCGACCTGGGGATCATCCGCACCAAGGCCGAACCTCAGGCCGATGGCTCCTACAAAGTCAGCGGCACCAAGATCTTCATCACCGGTGGCGAACATGACCTGACCGAGAACATCATTCACCTGGTACTGGCCAAGCTGCCGGACGCGCCGGCGGGGCCAAAGGGCATTTCGCTGTTCCTGGTGCCCAAGTTCATGGTCAATGCCGACGGCAGCCTCGGCGCACGCAACCCGGCCAACTGCGGTTCGATCGAACACAAGATGGGCATCCAGGCCTCCGCGACCTGCGTGATGAACTTCGACGAAGCCGTGGGTTACCTGGTTGGCGAACCCAACAAAGGCCTGGCAGCGATGTTCACGATGATGAACTACGAGCGTCTGGGCGTGGGCATCCAGGGCTTGGCCACGGGCGAGCGCTCGTACCAGAACGCGGTCGAATATGCTCGTGATCGCCTGCAGAGTCGTTCGCCAACCGGCGCACAGAACAAGGACAAGGTGGCTGACCCGATCATCGTTCACCCGGACGTGCGTCGCATGCTGCTGACCATGAAGGCGTCGAACGAAGGCGGCCGTGCGTTCTCCACCTACGTGGCCATGCAACTGGACACCGCCAAGTTCAGCGAAGACCCGGTCACTCGCAAGCGTGCCGAAGAGTTGGTGGCGTTGCTGACCCCGGTCGCCAAGGCGTTCCTCACTGATCTGGGCCTGGAAACCACCGTGCATGGCCAGCAGGTGTTTGGCGGCCACGGTTACATCCGCGAGTGGGGCCAGGAGCAACTGGTGCGCGATGTGCGCATCACCCAGATCTACGAAGGCACCAACGGCATTCAGGCCCTTGACCTGGTCGGGCGCAAGATCGTCGGTAGTGGCGGTGCGTACTACCAACTGTTCGCTGACGAGATCCGTCATTTCACTGCAACCGCCAGCGCCGATCTGGCCGAGTTCACTCAGCCGTTGAACGATGCCGTACAAACGCTGGACGAACTGACGGCCTGGTTGCTGGATCGCGCCAAGGGCAACCCGAACGAAATCGGTGCCGCGTCGGTGGAATACCTGCAGGTGTTCGGCTATGTGTCCTACGCTTACATGTGGGCGCTGATGGCCAAGGCTGCCTTCGGCAAAGAAGCACAGGACGATTTCTACGCCAGCAAACTGGGGACGGCGCGTTTCTATTTCGCCCGTCTGCTGCCACGGATTCACTCCCTGAGCGCATCGGTCAAGGCGGGTAGCGAGTCGTTGTTCTTGCTGGACGCTGCGCAATTCTGAGGGGTGTAACGTCATGTAAGCATTTGCTTACATGGCGTGCTGTCTTTCTCTCCTATCGGTAAATTGGATCCACAGCTAATCTACTGCTCATGGACGTCGCGCAGGAAGCGCAAAGCAACAACACGGACACGTAGGATTCTGCCAGGACGGTGGAGTGAAATGGATGTCAGGGAAACAGTCTGCAAAGCCCCGCTTCGGCGGGGTTTTCTTTTGGTGCGCCAGGCATGGCGCGTTGCGCGCAAGCGCAATCAGCTTGGCCGTGGTGGCCTCGCTGGTGACTTGGAGGTGCAAGTCCTCTACACACCCGGCAAGGGGAAGTGTTAGCCAGAGGCAAGGGTGTCGCGGGTGACTGCGAGTCTGAAGGAGGCCCGAGGCAAAATGCTGGCCTGACGAACAGGAAGCGGATTAGGCGGTGCAGCGGGGTAAGGTAGCCAAAATTGCCAAAGCCCAATACTTGCACGGAACGCTGTGACGTAGATCCGACAGGCATAAG
>NZ_FYDL01000011.1 GCF_900187505.1 Pseudomonas sp. Irchel s3h17 | reverse complement strand
GGCGATCTGCCTGGAAGCAATGGCTGCGCCATGCTCATGAAAGCGACATACCGGCTCTGATCCAGTTTGCCAAACGACTAAAGGGTTACTGGCGGGGCATCGTCAGCCGGGTGCGCTGGCTGATGCATACGGGGCAGTTGGAAGGTATCAACAATCGAATCAAGGTCATCAAGCGGATGGCGTACGGTTATCGGGATAGCGAATTCTTTTTCATGAAGATAAAGAGCGTTTTTCCCGGTAATCCGTGAAGAACCTAAAAAAGACCCCGCTCAGCCTGGCTGAGCGGGGTCTTTTTTTGCCTGCGATCCCTGTGGCATACCACCTTTTGTGGCGAGGGAGCTTGCTCCCGCTGGGCTGCGTAGTAGACCCAAAGAATTTATGAGTGCTGCGCACTCAAGCGGGAGCAAGCTCCCTCGCCACAAAAGCTCCCCCCCATAGGGGATTGCGGTTACACGCCGAACTGGGCGCGATAGGCTTCCACTGCTGGCAAGTGCTGCTTGAGCTGCGGATCATCGGCGAGGAATTCCAGGACCTGATTCAGCGAAACAATACTGATGACCGGAATACCAAAGTCACGCTCCACTTCCTGGATCGCCGACAACTCGCCATTGCCGCGCTCCTGGCGGTTCAGGGCGATCAACACGCCGGCGGCCTTGGCGCCATCCTGGGAAGCGATGATCTGCATCACTTCACGGATCGCGGTGCCCGCGGTGATCACATCGTCGATGATCAGCACGTCGCCGGTCAGCGGCGCACCCACCAGGCTGCCGCCTTCGCCGTGAGCCTTGGCTTCCTTGCGGTTGAAGCACCACGGCAGGTCACGGTCATGGTGCTCGGCCAGGGCCACGGCGGTGGTCGCTGCCAACGGGATGCCCTTGTACGCCGGGCCAAACAGCACGTCGAAGGCAATACCGCTCTCGGCGATGGCGGCCGCATAGAAACGACCCAGCTGTGCCAGGGCACTGCCTGAGTTGAACAGGCCGGCATTGAAGAAGTAAGGACTGGTGCGCCCGGACTTCAGGGTGAACTCACCGAAGCGCAAAACGCCGCGATCGATGGCAAAACGAATGAAATCGCGCTGATACGCTTGCATGCAAAAAACCCCAAATACCACGGATTTAGCTAATTAGCTTGACGCCGTGTATCATACACGCACGCGATTTTTGGGGCCATTTATGCGGATCATCAGTGTGAACGTCAATGGTATTCAGGCGGCAGTCGAGCGTGGTTTGCTCAGTTGGCTGCAAGCACAGAATGCCGACGTCATCTGCCTGCAGGACACCCGCGCCTCCGCCTTTGAACTGGACGATCCAGCCTTCCAACTGGATGGCTACTTCCTTTATGCCTGCGATGCCGAAGTCCCCGCCCAAGGTGGCGTGGCTTTGTATTCGCGGTTGCAACCGAAGGCTGTCATCAGCGGTCTCGGCTTCGAGACGGCCGACCGCTACGGGCGCTACCTGCAAGCCGATTTCGATAAGGTCAGCATCGCGACCTTGCTGCTCCCTTCGGGGCAGAATGGCGATGAAGACTTGAACCAGAAGTTCAAGCTAATGGACGACTTCGCCCGTTATCTGGATAAACAGCGACGCAAGCGTCGCGAGTACATTTATTGTGGCTCGCTGTACGTGGCGCAACAGAAGCTGGATATCAAGAACTGGCGCGACAGCCAGCAATCCCCGGGCTTCCTGGCGCCTGAGCGTGCCTGGATGGACGAGATTGTCGGCAACATGGGGTATGTCGACGCCCTGCGCGAAGTCAGCCGTGAAGGTGACCAGTACAGCTGGTGGCCAGATAACGAACAGGCCGAGATGCTCAATCTGGGCTGGCGTTTCGACTACCAGTTGCTGACCCCGGGCCTGCGCCGCTTTGTTCGCAGCGCTCGCCTGCCACGTCAGCCACGGTTCTCGCAGCACGCGCCGTTGATCGTGGACTACGACTGGACGCTGACGATCTGATCGTCGTTTCGCAGCCATGAAAAAGCCGACAGTGATGTCGGCTTTTTTGTGGGAGCGGGCTTGCCCGCGATGAGGCCATGACATTCAGCCCATGTGCTGCCTGCCAGATCGCTATCGCGGGCCAGCCCGCGCCCTCAGGAAATGCATCTGGCTATTATTTGATCAATCGCCAGGTGAAGGGATAGCGGTAGGCCTGCCCTTCGTTGGCCTTGACCCCGGCAATGATCGTCAACACCAGCGCCCCGATGGCCAGCAGGCCGAACAGGAAAAACCCGATAACCACCACCATCAGCAACAGGCAGATGGCCGAGGCAATGGCCACGCTGATCTGGAAGTTCAGCGCCTCCTTGCCCTGGTCATCGATAAACGGGTCCATTTCGCGCTTCATTTGCCAGAGAATCAGCGGCCCGATCAGCGAGCCGAACGGCACCCAGATCCCCAGCAAGGCCGAGAGATGGCAGAACATGGCCCACTGACGAACCTCACGGCTCGGTGCGGGCACCGGTAGTTGCTCATCACTCATGACGCTCTCCTTGCCGGGAATCGGGACAATCAGTCAGCCAGCGCGGCTTTTTGCAGGTCGAAAATTTCGCTCATGCCTTTTTTCGCCAGCTCCAGCATCGCGGTCAGCTCTTCAGGCTGGAACGGCGCGCCCTCGGCAGTGCCCTGCACTTCGATGAAACCACCGGTGCTGGTCATCACCACGTTCAGGTCGGTCTCGGCAGCCGAATCTTCCAGGTAGTCCAGGTCCAGCACTGGCTCGCCCTGGTACATGCCGACCGAAACAGCCGCGATCATTTGCTTGAGCGGGTCGCCGCCCTTCAGGCCGCCGCGCTTCTTGATCACTTTCAAGGCATCGACCAGTGCAACCATGGCGCCGGTGATCGAAGCGGTACGCGTACCGCCGTCAGCCTGGATCACATCGCAGTCGACGTACAGGGTGACATCGCCCAGCTTGGACATGTCCAGCGCCGCGCGCAGGGAGCGGCCGATCAGGCGCTGGATTTCCAGGGTGCGACCGCCCTGCTTGCCACGGCTCGCTTCACGCTGGTTACGCTCGCCCGTGGCGCGCGGCAGCATGCCGTATTCGGCGGTCAACCAGCCCTGGCCCTGGCCCTTGAGGAAGCGCGGCACGCCGTTCTCGACGCTGACGGTGCAGATCACCTTGGTATCACCGAACTCGACCAGTACAGATCCCTCGGCATGTTTGGTGTAGTTGCGGGTGATGCGGATCGAGCGGAGCTGATCGGCAGCGCGACCACTTGGACGTTTCATAGAGGAACACCTGTACGGAGGACGGAAATCTGCCGAGCATTATAGGGCGAGCGGACGTGCCTGGGCACTTCTAAAAACCCGGGGCGACGAGCGAAGGCTCTGAACAGCGTCATGCGACGACCTGCAGCGCTTTGTCACACGCACCATGTGGGAGCATCCGTCGCACTGCGCTACAATCCTGCGCCTTTGCTGCCAGTCGGCTTAAATTCATTGATATCGGGCTCCCGGAACGTCGGTTCTGCGCCGATCTGCATTGCGAGGTACCCCCATGGTGCACAGCATGACCGCCTTCGCCCGCGTCGAGAAAGCCGGCGTCCAGGGCACCCTGAGCTGGGAACTGCGCTCGGTCAACAGCCGCTACCTGGAACCCCATCTGCGCCTGCCGGAGTCGTTCCGCGACCTCGAAGGCGCCGTGCGCGAAGCGCTGCGCCAGGGCCTGTCCCGGGGCAAGCTCGAATGCACCCTGCGTTTCACCGAAGAAAGCACCGGCAAACCGCTGCAAGTGGATCGCGAGCGCGCCGCGCAACTGGTCGCTGCCGCCGAGACCGTCGCTGGCCTGATCAGCAATCCTGCCGCGTTGAATCCGCTGGAAGTGCTGGCCTGGCCCGGCGTGCTGGTGGCCGATGCTACTGACCCGCAGGCCCTGAATGCCGAGGCCCTGACGCTGTTCAACCAGGGTCTCAAGGAACTCAAGGCCGGCCGCGAGCGCGAAGGCGCGGAGCTGGCCCGGCTGATCAACGAACGCCTGACCTCCATTGAAGAAGACGTGGTGACCCTGCGCGAACTGGTTCCGCAGATGCTCGCCACCCAGCGCCAGAAAGTCCTCGACCGCTGCGCCGACATGAAGGTTGAGCTCGACCCGCAGCGCCTGGAACAGGAAATGGTCATGCTCGCGCAAAAAAGCGACGTCGCCGAAGAACTGGACCGCCTGAGCACCCACATCATTGAAGTGCGCCGCGTGCTCAAGTCCGGCGGCGCTGCCGGCCGGCGCCTGGACTTCCTGATGCAGGAGCTCAACCGCGAAGCCAACACCCTGGGCTCCAAGGCCTTCGACCCGCGCAGCACCCAAGCGGCGGTCAACCTCAAGGTGTTGATCGAACAAATGCGCGAACAAGTGCAGAACATAGAGTAAGGCTACCCCGACATGACCCATAGCACCGGCACCCTCTACATCATTTCCGCTCCTTCGGGCGCGGGCAAGACCAGCCTCGTCAAGGCCCTGATCGACGCACAGCCGCAAATCCGCGTCTCGGTCTCGCACACCACCCGCGCCATGCGTCCGGGCGAAGTGAACGGCGTCAACTATCACTTTGTCGCCCGCGAAGAGTTCGTGAAGATGAGCGAGCACGGTGACTTCCTGGAGCGCGCCGAAGTGTTCGGCAACCTCTATGGCACCTCGCAAAGCCACCTGCAGCAGACGCTGGACGAAGGTCACGACCTGATTCTGGAAATCGACTGGCAAGGCGCCGAGCAGGTCCGCAAGCTGATGCCGCAGGCTCGTTCGATCTTCATCCTGCCGCCAAGCCAGCAAGCACTGCGCCAGCGCCTGACCAACCGCGGCCAGGACAGCGACGAGATCATTGAAGGGCGGATGCGTGAAGCCGTGAGCGAGATGAGCCACTACGTCGACTACGACTACCTGATCATCAACGACGATTTTGCCCACGCACTGGACGATCTGAAGGCGATTTTCCGCGCCAACCAGCTGCACCAGAAGCGCCAGCAACAGCTTCACGGCAAATTGCTGGCTGAATTGCTGGGCTAAAGAGCACTTCCCAAAACCGCTGCAGGGGCTTTACATTGGTGCTTGCAGCGCGTTGAAGAGCTTGGTCAAAAAATCAGCGCTTCCCTAAACGCTGGTGATTTTTTAAACTGTTGAGTCCGCTCGCCCAACCGGGCAGCGCGCATATTGCATTCGCTCCGAGGAATACCATGGCCCGCGTAACCGTTGAAGACTGCCTAGAACACGTGGAAAACCGCTTTGAGCTGGTCATGCTCTCTACCAAGCGTGCCCGTCAACTGGCCACCGGTGGCAAAGAGCCGTTGGTTCAGTGGGAAAACGACAAGCCTACCGTTGTCGCCCTGCGCGAGATCGCTGAAGGCCTGATGAGCTACGAGTTCATCGCCAATGCAGAAATCGTCGAAGACGAACCGCTGTTCGCAGCGTTCGAGGACGAGTCCAACGAGGCCGTCTAAGCCTATGCCTGGTCGACGTAGCACGGCGCGGGATCACAGCCATCGGCAGGAGTCATCATGCCGAGCATAGACGCCCTCGCCGATCGCTTATCGACCTACCTCGGAAACGACCAGGTCAACCTGGTCCGCCGAGCGTACTTCTACGCCGAACAAGCCCACGACGGCCAACGCCGCCGCAGCGGCGAGGCGTATGTCACGCACCCGCTCGCGGTCGCGAACATTCTTGCCGACATGCACATGGACCATCAGAGCCTGATGGCGGCGATGCTGCATGACGTGATCGAAGACACCGGTATCGCCAAGGAAGCGCTGCAAGCGCAGTTCGGTGAAACCGTGGCTGAATTGGTCGACGGGGTCAGCAAACTGACCCAGATGAACTTCGAGACCAAGGCCGAAGCCCAGGCTGAAAACTTCCAGAAAATGGCCATGGCCATGGCACGCGATATTCGCGTGATCCTGGTCAAGCTGGCCGACCGCCTGCACAACATGCGCACGCTGGAAGTGCTGTCCGGTGAAAAACGCCGGCGCATCGCCAAGGAAACCCTGGAAATCTATGCGCCCATTGCCAACCGGCTGGGCATGCACGCCATCCGCATAGAGTTCGAGGACCTGGGCTTCAAGGCCATGCACCCGATGCGCTCCGCGCGGATCTACCAGGCCGTGAAGCGCGCTCGGGGCAACCGCAAGGAAATCGTCAACAAGATCGAAGAGTCCTTGAGCCACTGCCTGGCCATCGACGGCATTCAAGGCGAAGTCAGCGGTCGCCAGAAACACCTCTACGGCATCTACAAGAAAATGCGCGGCAAGCGTCGGGCCTTCAACGAGATCATGGACGTCTATGCGTTCCGGATCATCGTCGACAAGGTCGATACCTGCTACCGCGTGCTGGGCGCCGTACATAACTTGTACAAACCGTTGCCGGGTCGCTTCAAGGACTACATCGCGATCCCCAAGGCCAACGGCTATCAGTCGCTGCACACCACGCTGTTCGGCATGCACGGCGTTCCGATCGAGATCCAGATCCGTACCCGTGAAATGGAAGAGATGGCCAACAACGGCATCGCCGCGCACTGGCTGTACAAATCCAGTGGCGACGAGCAGCCCAAAGGCACTCACGCCCGCGCCCGCCAGTGGGTCAAGGGTGTGCTGGAAATGCAGCAACGCGCCGGCAACTCGCTGGAGTTCATTGAAAGCGTGAAGATCGACCTGTTCCCGGACGAGGTCTATGTGTTCACGCCCAAAGGCCGGATCATGGAGCTGCCCAAAGGCTCCACGGCGGTCGACTTTGCCTATGCCGTGCATACCGATGTCGGCAACAGTTGCATTGCTTGCCGGATCAACCGTCGTCTCGCGCCGCTGTCCGAACCGCTGCAAAGCGGCTCCACGGTCGAGATCGTCAGTGCCCCCGGCGCGCGACCGAACCCTGCCTGGCTCAACTTCGTGGTCACCGGCAAGGCACGGACCCACATCCGCCATGCGCTGAAACTGCAACGCCGCTCCGAGTCCATCAGCCTCGGCGAACGCCTGCTGAACAAGGTGCTCAACGGTTTCGACAGCTCGCTGGAAAAAGTTCCGGCCGAGCGCGTCAAGGCGATGCTCACCGAGTACCGCCTCGAACTGATCGAGGACCTGCTCGAAGACATCGGCCTGGGCAACCGAATGGCCTATGTCGTGGCGCGCCGCCTGCTGGGCGACGGCGAACAGCTACCAAGCGCCGAAGGCCCGCTGGCCATCCGCGGCACCGAAGGCCTGGTGCTCAGTTACGCCAAGTGCTGCACCCCTATCCCCGGCGACCCGATTGTCGGTCACCTGTCTGCGGGCAAGGGCATGGTCGTGCACCTGGACAACTGCCGCAACATCAGTGAAGTCCGCCACAACCCGGAAAAATGCATCCAGCTGTCGTGGGCCAAGGATGTCACCGGCGAATTCAATGTCGAGCTGCGCGTCGAGCTGGAACATCAGCGCGGCCTGATCGCGTTGCTGGCCAGCAGCGTCAACGCCGCCGACGGCAACATCGAAAAAATCAGCATGGACGAACGCGATGGTCGCATCAGCGTGGTTCAACTGGTGGTCAGCGTACACGACCGTGTGCACCTGGCCCGCGTGATCAAGAAACTACGCGCCCTGACCGGGGTGATCCGCATCACCCGCATGCGTGCATAGTCCGCCTACATAGCCCAGTCATTACAAGGAGTCATTCATGACCAAGACCGTTATCACCAGCGACAAGGCCCCGGCGGCCATCGGCACCTACTCCCAGGCGATCAAGGCTGGCAACACCGTCTACATGTCCGGCCAGATCCCGCTCGACCCAAAAACCATGGAACTGGTCGAAGGTTTCGAAGCCCAGACCGTTCAGGTGTTTGAAAACCTCAAGGCCGTGGCGGAAGCGGCCGGTGGTTCGTTCAAGGACATCGTCAAGCTGAACATCTTCCTCACCGACCTGAGCCACTTCGCCAAGGTCAACGAGATCATGGGCAAGTACTTTGACCAGCCGTACCCTGCTCGCGCCGCCATTGGTGTGGCTGCCCTGCCAAAGGGTTCGCAGGTTGAAATGGACGCCATTCTGGTCATCGAGTAACACGCGCGGCGCAACCTCACGGGTTGCGCCAGCTCCGCTTCCAAAGGATTCTCCTCATGCGCAAAGCGCTAGCTCTCTCATTGCTCGCGGTGTTTCTGGGCGGCTGTGCCAGTAACCCCGCCGACCGCGATATCAGCGGCACCTGGATCAACCAGGCGGCAATCGATGCAGCCTCGAAGGGCGTTCCGCTGCGTGAAGCACTGCAAGCCAACGGCCCGAACCTGGAATGGGACATCAATACCAAGGCAGGTCAGGCACGCTACACCAATGGCTTCGAAAACGTCGAAGGCAAGGTACTGGGCGAGCAATCCGGCGCCTGGAAAATCGAGATCTATGGCAGTTCCGGCACCGAATTGAAGCGTGACGGCAAACAACTGCAGCAAGTGGCCAGCGACAACGAGCCAGAGCAAGTGTTCGACCACCCGAAAGATGCCGTTCCTGAAGGTGCACCGCTGGGTGCAAGCTTCGAGCGCGCACTCTACTCGGCCTATCTAGGCGGTGGCTGGAAGATCGTCAATGGCCCGGGTGAAGGCAACACCGTTCAGTTCCAGGCCGATGGTGCTGTCCTGGGCCTTCCCGGTGCTGACCGCTACGCCCTGTGCCTCGCTGGCGACTGTGCCTCCATGAGCGGTGGCAATGACACGATGTGGCTGCAACTCAACGGCCAGGGCAACCCGTGGATCTTCACCCGCCAGGGTGACGACATGGAGATTTTCCAGGCGGTCAATCGCGCGCAGGCCGATGAAGTACCGTCATTCTCCCCAGGCAAACGCCAGTGGACACTGGAAAAACAGTGATCCCGCAAAAAGGCGCCTGAAGGCTAATGCCGAGCAGTTAAGCCAAAGACCAGCCGAACATAGCTCCCTCTCCACAGGTTTCGTGTTCGGCTTTATTTCTCTTAACTGACCGGCATTAGCCTGATGGCGCCTTTTGCTTTATCCGGCAAAACGGCTCAGGCGCCGCCTTCCAGAATCGCCGCATAACCTTCACGAAAGCTTGGATAGCGGGGCGTCCAGCCCAGCGCCTTGGCGCGGGCGTTGCTGCAGCGCTTGCTGCCGGTACGGCGCACGCTGGCGTCCTCGGCCCACTCGGTGACCCCAAGGTACTCGCGCAACCAGTCCACGACCTCGGCCAACGGTGCCGGCGCATCGTCGACGCCGATGTAGCAGTCATCCAGCGCAACGCCTTGATGATCGGCATTGAGCAGAAACGCCAGCAAGCCTGCCGCGTCGTCGGCGTGAATACGGTTGCCATACAGCGGTGGATCGACGACCACCCGATAACCCCGGCGCACCTGGGTCAATAGCCACTCTCGGCCCGGGCCATAGATGCCGGTCAGCCGCACAAGGCTTGCCGGGATGCCGCTGGCGAGTGCCACCTGCTCGGCCTCCAGCATCACACGTCCCGAGTAACTGACCGCTTGGGCTGGCGAGGTTTCATCCACCCATTCGCCATCCTGTTGCTCGTAGACACTGCTGCTGGAGACAAACAGCAAGCGTTCGGGCACCTGACCGTAGTCATTCAGCCAACCCAGCACGTGCTGCAAGCCCTGAATATAAGCCGCGCGGTAACCGGCCTCATCGTGATCGGTGGCCGCCGCGCAATACACCAGGTAATCCACCGCACCGACAGGCCAGGTCGCCGGGCAGTCTTCATTGAACAGGTCACCGGCAATGCCAACAACGCCCTCGGGCAGACGCGAGATGTCACGTCGCAAGCCATGAACCTCCCAGCCCAAGGACAGCAATTGAGTGGCCAGGCGGCCACCGACATCACCGCAACCGGCGATCACCACAGAAGGCCCAGACATTAAAAATCCCTCATCAGAAAGGTACAGACTAGCCCCGGCAATAGAGGAGCGGCTAGCAGTGGAAGAAAAAAAGAGACTCTATTACTTCTGTTAACAAGAATTACTTGCAATAATGCCCGCCACTTTTGTTCTCGGCCCACGAGGCCTGGAAGGACATCAATCCTCTTTCTCTCTCAGGTCCGGCCAGCATGACACGCAATCCACAATCCGCTTCGCCAACCAAGCCCACTCGTCCAGCGCGCGCCTTCCGCGCCGTAGCTGCACTGGTGTTCAGCCTGCTGTTGGCCCCGTCCGCGGCTGTCGCCGATGAGCCGGCCACCCCAGCGCCCGTCGCGGTCGCTGCAGCACCTGCGCCAGCCGTTGATGCCGCCCACGGCGCCACGGCCGTGACACCTGTCGCGGCGGCCCCGTCCCTGGCGGCCGAAGGCACCGAGATTGACGGCCCTGAAGTACTGGAATCCGACAACACGCTGGGCATGGCCCATGACCTGTCGCCGTGGGGCATGTACCAGAATGCCGATATCATCGTGAAGCTCGTGATGATCGGCCTGGCCATCGCCTCGATCATCACCTGGACCATCTGGATTGCCAAAGGCTTTGAGCTGATGGGCGCCAAGCGTCGTCTGCGCGGTGAAATCGCCCAGCTGAAAAAAGCCACCACCCTTAAAGAAGCCAGCATGACAGCCGGCAAGGAAGGCACGCTGGCCAACCTGCTGGTCCATGACGCCCTCGAAGAGATGCGCCTGTCGGTCAACAGCCGCGAAAAAGAAGGCATCAAGGAGCGCGTCAGCTTCCGTCTTGAGCGCCTGGTCGCCGCGTGCGGTCGCAACATGAGCAGTGGCACCGGCGTGCTGGCCACCATTGGCTCCACCGCCCCCTTCGTCGGCCTGTTCGGCACCGTGTGGGGCATCATGAACAGCTTCATCGGCATCGCCAAGACCCAGACCACCAACCTCGCCGTGGTAGCACCCGGCATCGCCGAAGCCCTGCTGGCAACGGCACTGGGCCTGGTGGCTGCGATTCCTGCCGTGGTCATCTACAACGTCTTCGCCCGCTCCATTGCCGGTTACAAGGCCCAGGTCTCCGACGCGTCGGCTGAAGTGCTGCTGCTGGTCAGCCGCGACCTTGATCACCAGCCAGGCGAGCGTTCCACGCAACCGCACATGGTCAAAGTAGGGTAATCGGCCATGGGCTTGCATTTAAAGGAAGGGGCGGACGACGACCTCGTCGAGAACCACGAAATCAACGTCACGCCATTCATCGACGTGATGCTGGTGCTGCTGATCATCTTCATGGTGGCGGCCCCCCTGGCCACCGTGGACATCAAGGTTGACCTGCCTGCCTCGACCGCCAAACCGGCGCCGCGACCGGAAAAGCCGGTGTTCCTCAGCGTCAAGGCCGACCAGCGCCTGTACCTGGGTGAAGACGAAGTCAAAACCGAAACCCTTGGTGCGATCCTCGATGCGCGCACCCAGGGCAAGAAAGACACGACCATCTTCTTCCAGGCCGATAAAGGCGTGGACTACGGCGACCTGATGCACGTGATGGACACCCTGCGCGCTGCCGGTTACCTGAAAGTCGGCCTGGTCGGCCTTGAGACGGCAGCCAAGAAATGATCACGACGCGCCAAAAGCTGACGCGTTACAGCGGTAGCCTGGCGGTGGTGCTGGGCGTCCATGCGGTCGCGGTTATTCTCGCGCTCAACTGGACGTCCTCCCCGCCGGTCGCGCTGCCGCCGATGGCGATGCTGGTCGAGTTGGCACCGCTTCCGGCGCCACCGCCTCCCGCCCCTCCCAAGGTCGTAACGCCGCCACAACCTCCGACACCGGAGGAAGAGTTGCCGCTGCCCAAACTCGCCGAGGCGCCCAAACCGACGATCTCGGTGCCCAAGCCGGTCAAACCCAAGCCCAAGCCTCTGCCGCCCAAGCCCGTGGAGAAAAAGCAGGAGCCACTGAAGGAAAAGCCTTCCGAGGAGAAACCTTCCGACGCACCGCCAACCAACACCCCCGCACAGAAATCCGCCCAACCGGCACCCGGCCCGTCGGCGGCACAGACTGCGGCCAAGGCCAGTTGGGAAGGCACGTTGCTGGCGCACCTGCAGAAGTACAAGAAATACCCCGCAGGCGCACAGGCACGGGGCAAGGAAGGTTTGAACCGCCTGCGCTTCGTGGTCGACGCTGAAGGCAAGGTACTGTCGTTCGAGCTGGTAGGACGTTCCGGCAATGCCGATCTGGACCGGGCCACCCTGGAAATGATCCGCCGCGCTCAGCCACTGCCCAAGCCGCCAGCCGAGATGCTGAAAAACGGCTCGATCGAAATTGTTGCGCCGTTCGTGTATTCGCTGGAAAAACGTAAACGCTAAGACAGTAGGTAGCACACCGGTGTGCGAGGGAGCTTGCTCCCGCTGGGTCGCGAAGCGGCCCAAAAATCGGCAACCGCAGTTCACCAGCAATAACGCGCTGGCTGATTTACGACTGCTTCGCCCGAGCGCGGACCGGCCGGCGGGAGCAAGTTCCCTCGCCACACACACCGAAAGGTGCCTTTGGCATATCTGGCAACGGCAAACATGCATTGCCCAGTGTCACTCAACACACTCTGTCTGATAACGTGCGTCTATCGATTGCAGCCGGTATGCTTGGCTCGCAACTTCATGGACGCCCGCTATGACCCTCACAGAATTACGCTACATCGTTACCCTCGCCCAAGAGCAGCATTTCGGTCATGCGGCCGAGCGTTGCCACGTCAGCCAGCCGACCCTGTCGGTGGGCGTGAAAAAGCTTGAAGACGAACTCGGTGTGCTGATTTTCGAGCGCAGCAAAAGCGCGGTGCGCCTGACCCCCGTCGGTGAAGGCATCGTCGCCCAGGCGCAAAAGGTGCTGGAGCAGGCCCAAGGCATCCGTGAACTGGCCCAGGCCGGTAAAAACCAGCTGACCGCACCGCTGAAAGTCGGCGCCATCTATACCGTCGGCCCGTACCTGTTCCCGCACCTGATCCCCCAACTGCACCGGGTCGCCCCGCAGATGCCGTTGTACATCGAAGAAAACTTCACCCACGTGCTGCGCGACAAACTGCGTAACGGCGAGCTGGATGCAATCATCATTGCCCTGCCGTTCAACGAAGCCGATGTTCTGACCCTGCAACTCTATGACGAGCCCTTCTACGTCCTGATGCCGGCCCAGCACCCGTGGACCCAGAAAGACACGATCGACGCCAGCCTGCTCAACGACAAGAGCCTGTTGTTGCTGGGCGAAGGCCACTGCTTCCGCGATCAGGTACTCGAAGCGTGCCCGACCCTGGCCAAGGGCAACGACGGCGCCAAGCACACCACGGTCGAGTCCAGCTCGCTGGAAACCATTCGGCACATGGTCGCCTCGGGCCTGGGCATCTCGATCCTGCCGCTCTCGGCGGTCGACAGCCACCACTACGCCCCTGGCGTGATCGAAGTGCGCCCATTGACGCCACCGGTACCGTTCCGCACCGTGGCCATCGCCTGGCGCGCCAGCTTCCCGCGCCCGAAAGCGATTGAAATCCTCGCCGACTCGATCCGCCTCTGTTCGGTGGCCAAGCCGACAGCGGTCGCGGGTTAAGCTTCAGCCATGACTGAGTTGTCGCACGTGTCGGTCACGGCACTCAAGGGTGTCGGCGAGGCCATGGCCGAAAAGCTGGCCAAGGTCGGCCTGGAGAACCTGCAGGACGTCCTGTTCCATCTGCCGCTGCGCTACCAGGACCGTACCCGCGTGGTCCCAATTGGCCACTTGCGCCCGGGACAGGACGCCGTGATCGAAGGCACGGTCAGCGGTGCCGACGTGGTCATGGGCCGGCGGCGCAGCCTGGTAGTGCGCTTGCAGGACGGCACCGGGGGCTTGAGCCTGCGCTTCTATCACTTCAGCAACGCACAAAAGGAAGGCCTGAAACGTGGCACCCGCGTGCGCTGCTATGGCGAAGCCCGGCCCGGCGCTTCGGGGCTTGAGATCTACCACCCGGAGTACCGTGCCATCACCGGCGACGAACCACCGCCCGTCGATGAAACCTTGACCCCGGTCTACCCGCTCACCGAAGGCCTGACCCAACAACGCTTGCGCCAACTGTGCCAGCAAACCCTGACCCTGCTCGGCCCCAGCAGCCTGCCTGACTGGTTGCCCGCCGAACTGGCGCGGGACTACCAACTGGCGCCGCTGGCCGACGCGATCCACTACCTGCATAACCCCCCAGCCGATGCTGACGTCGATGAACTCGCCCTCGGCCATCACTGGGCGCAGCATCGCCTGGCCTTCGAAGAATTGCTGACCCACCAACTGTCGCAACAACGCCTGCGCGAAAGCATGCGCGCGTTACGGGCACCGGCCATGCCCAAAGCCACCCGGCTGCCGGCTCGGTACCTGGCCAACCTGGGCTTTGCGCCGACTGGCGCGCAGCAACGGGTGGGCAATGAAATTGCCTACGACCTGAGCCAGCACGAGCCGATGCTGCGGCTGATCCAGGGCGACGTTGGCGCCGGCAAGACCGTGGTTGCCGCCCTCGCCGCCCTGCAGGCGCTGGAGGCCGGTTACCAGGTGGCCTTGATGGCGCCCACCGAGATCCTCGCCGAACAACACTTCATCACCTTCAAGCGCTGGCTCGAACCGCTGGGCCTGGAAGTCGCCTGGCTGGCCGGCAAGCTCAAGGGCAAGCATCGGGTCGCCGCGCTGGAGCAAATCGCCAATGGCACGCCAATGGTGGTCGGCACCCACGCGCTGTTCCAGGACGAAGTGCAGTTCAAGAACCTCGCCCTGGTCATCATCGACGAGCAGCACCGCTTCGGTGTTCAGCAACGCCTGGCCCTGCGGCAGAAAGGCGTTGGCGGACGGATGTGCCCCCACCAGTTGATCATGACCGCCACGCCGATTCCGCGGACTCTGGCAATGAGTGCCTACGCTGACCTCGACACCTCGATCCTCGACGAACTGCCGCCCGGCCGTACCCCGGTCAACACCGTGCTGGTCACCGACACGCGTCGTGTCGAGGTCATCGAACGGGTTCGCAGTGCCTGCGCCGAGGGCCGCCAGACCTATTGGGTGTGTACGCTGATTGAAGAGTCTGAAGAGTTGACCTGCCAGGCCGCCGAGACCACCTTCGAGGACCTCACCAGCGCCCTCGAAGGGCTGAAGGTCGGCCTGATCCATGGCCGCATGAAACCCGCCGAGAAGGCAGCCGTCATGGCCGAATTCAAGGCTGGCGCCTTGCAACTGCTGGTGGCGACCACCGTGATCGAAGTCGGTGTCGACGTACCCAACGCCAGCTTGATGATTATCGAAAACCCCGAGCGCCTGGGGCTTGCCCAACTGCACCAGTTGCGCGGCCGGGTCGGCCGGGGCAGCGCCGCCAGTCACTGTGTGTTGCTCTACCATCCGCCGCTGTCACAGATCGGCCGGCAGCGCCTGGGGATCATGCGTGAAACCAACGACGGCTTCGTCATCGCCGAGAAAGACCTCGAACTGCGTGGCCCCGGTGAAATGCTCGGCACCCGGCAAACCGGCCTGCTGCAATTCAAGGTCGCCGACCTGATGCGTGACGCCGACCTGCTGCCGGCCGTGCGTGATGCCGCACAAGCGCTGCTGGAGCGCTGGCCGCACCATGTCAGCCCTCTGCTCGACCGTTGGTTGCGCCATGGCCAGCAATACGGCCAAGTGTGACGCACCGCTCAGTTAAAGAACCAATGGCCTGACCAAGCTGGTTATACTCTTGAAATTGTAGGAAAAACGGATACAGACCATGACCGAAGTCGCTCTCGCTACGGAAGCCCCGCACACCCCGTCTGTTATCCGGCTGCTGCTCGGCAAACTGGGCATCGGCTTTACCGAAGTCCTCGATCGCCCGGGCCTCAACGTCGAGCGCAAGGTTCAAGCGGTGTTGCTTGATGACGCTATCGGCGCCCTCATGGTGCTGTTCCCTCAAAGCCAACTGCTGGACCTAAATCGCCTGGCCGAACTCACCGGACGCCGGCTCACTGCCGTACCGGTCGAACGCCTGGAGCGCATGCTCGGCAAACACAACCTGAGCCTTCTGCCAGGCTTGCCAGCATTGACCAGCTCACCGTGCCTGTACGAAGAAAGCCTGCTGCGCCAGCCCTTGCTGCTGATCAACTCGGGCGAGCCTGGCGTGCTGCTGGAAATCACCGGCGAAGACTTCAAGACCATGCTGACCAAGGCCAGCGCCGCGAACTTCGGCGAGACCCTGAGCCGCATCCGCCCGAACCTCGACCGCCCAGACGATGACCGCGAGGAAATCACCCAGGCCGTGCAGGCCTTCACCGCACGGCGCATCCAGCAGCGCCTGGAAGCGACCATCGAGATTCCACCGCTGGCCGAAACCGCACAGAAGATCATCAAGCTGCGGGTCGACCCCAACGCCACCATCGACGACATCACCGACGTGGTGGAAACCGATCCGGCGCTGGCCGCGCAAGTGGTGAGCTGGGCTGCATCGCCCTACTACGCCTCGCCGGGCAAGATTCGTTCAGTGGAAGACGCGATCGTCCGCGTGCTGGGCTTTGACCTGGTGATCAACCTGGCTCTCGGCCTGGCCTTGGGCAAGACCCTGAGCCTGCCCAAGGACCACCCGCAACAGACCACGCCGTACTGGCAGCAGTCGATCTACACCGCGGCGGTCATCGAAGGCCTGACCCGCGCCATGCCGCGCGCCCAGCGCCCGGAAGCCGGCCTGACCTACCTGGCCGGCCTGCTGCACAACTTTGGCTACCTGTTGCTGGCCCACGTCTTCCCGCCGCATTTCTCGCTGATCTGCCGCCACCTGGAGGTCAACCCGCACCTGTGCCACAGCTACGTCGAACAGCATCTGCTGGGCATCAGCCGTGAACAGATCGGTGCCTGGCTGATGCGTTACTGGGACATGCCCGAAGAGCTCTCCACCGCCCTGCGCTTCCAGCACGACCCGGCCTACGACGGCGACTATGCCGAGTACCCGAACCTGGTGTGCCTGGCCGTGCGCTTGCTGCGCAGCCGTGGCGTCGGCTCCGGCCCGGACGCCGCCATCCCCGACGACCTGCTCGAGCGCCTGGGCCTGACCCGCGACAAAGCCGAAGACGTGGTCAGCAAAGTGCTGGAAGCCGAAGTCCTGCTGCGCGAGCTCGCCTCGCAATTCACTCAGGCCTGAAAAACCCGTCTGATACTCACTCCAGTGTCAGACGGGCTTTTGTGGCGAGGGAGCTTGCTCCCTCGCCACAGGCTTGATCCCCACCAACCTCACGCCTTGGGCTTGGCCTTGCGTGGCTTCAAGTACTTGGTCAGCCCCTGGAACCACATCACCAGCGCCGGATTGCCCTTGATCTGGATCGACTTGTCCTGAATGCCGGTCATGAACGCCAACTGCTTGTTCTTCGCCTGCAGGGTGGCGAAGCCGTAGGTGGCGTCCTTGAAGGCAATGGCAAACGCAGGCTCGGCATAGACCCCAGACTGGCTGGTGATGCGCTGATCCTTGACCACAAAGTGCCGTGCCACCTTGCCGTCGAGTGTCTGCAGCTGGAACACCAGGTCCTTGTCACCCAACTGCTGCTGAAACGCCGGATTGGTCCGACTGGCCTTGCCCATCAGCAAGCCCAGCATCCACAGAAGAAAACGAAATTTCATGCTCGAGCCCCAAAGGAAAAAATGAACGCTGACGCAGTGTAGCGATTCCAAACAAGAACACCACTGTTGTGCAGTGTTAGAAGAAGATGATGGGCTTTTTACGGACAATGACTACCAAGTCACCCTGATTTTTCTGGCAGGGCAACCGTCACCACAGGTTGTCCACCCACAAAAAATGGGCACCCAACCTGGTTGGCGTGCCCATTTTTCAATCCCGCTCACCCGCCAGGCGGGTTGCCGGTGTCTTACGGATTAACGCTGTCTTTCAGCGATTTGCCTGGCTTGAAGGCAACGGTGTTGCTGGCTTTGATTTTGACTGGCTCACCGGTTTGCGGGTTTTTGCCGGTGCGGGCACCGCGGTGGCGTTGCAGGAACGTACCGAAGCCCACCAGGGTGACGCTGTCTTTACGGTGCAGAGCGCCGGTGATTTCTTCGAGAACGGCGTTGAGAACGCGGTTGGCCTGCTCTTTGGTGAGGTCTGCTTTTTCAGCAATTGCAGCGGCGAGTTCTGGTTTACGCATTAGTGAAGCCCCTTTGACGGTTTTTTGTTGTTATGTCCGTGCTGCCCGAATGGAACAGCGCCCAAGGCGCCGCAGGCTCTACTCTGCGGCAGACGGGAGTGAGGATGGCACGCGGTTACGGGCGGCGCCAGTCTCGGCGCCACCTTTGTAAGGGCAAAAGCGGGGTGATTCCGACAGAACGACCAGTATTTATGCCAGAAGGGCCGGAAGCTCCTTGTTTAGAGCCAATTTGTCCATCACCGCCGCCCCTGTCAGGGCGTAGCCCAGCAGTTTTCCGTGGGCATCACGGCACAACGCCTTGATGTCAGTGCCCTGCCCTTCGACCGTCCAGACACCCTCGCAACCCCGTGGTGGCGGGGAAACCACCAGCGGGCAGACCGGGGTTTTCACTGTAATCGGCATGGCACCGTAGCTGACCGCTGTCGGGTTACCGGCCAGGGTTTGCGCCAGCGCACGGGCGCAACTCATCAGGGGCATGACATACAGTAAATTCAGGCCATCGACCTCGGCACAATCGCCCAGGGCGTAGATATTGGCGTGAGACGTTTTCAGGAGGCGATCGACCACCACGCCCCGATTGGTCTGCAAACCGGCCGCCGCCGCGAGGTCGACACGCGGACGCAGGCCAATGGCCGACACCACCACATCACACGGGATCACCTGGCCATCGGACAAGTGCCCTTCGAGTCCAGCAGCAGTGCGCTGCAATCGAGTGAGGACCGGCCCCAGATGGAATTTCGCCCCCAGTCCCTCCAGCCCGGCCTGTACCGCGGCGGCGGCGGCCGGGTGCAGCAACGTCGGCATGACTTGTTCGCACGGCGCCACCAGTTGCACCTCGTAGCCGCCGAGGATCAGGTCATTGGCAAACTCACAACCGATCAGGCCGGCGCCCAACAGCAGCACCCGACGCTTGCCCGCCGCTGCCGCACGAAAGCGTGCGTAGTCTTCGAGGTCGTTGATCGGGAAGATCGCTTCTGGGGCATCCCCTTCCACCGGCACTCGCACGGTTTCGGCGCCCCAGGCCAGGATCAGGTCGCGATAGGCCACGGCTTCTTCGCCGATCCACAGGCGCTTATGGCCCGGATCAATGCCGCTGATGCGCGTATGGGTCCGCACCTCGGCCTTGAGTTGCTCGGCCATCGCGCCGGGCTCAGCCATGCTCAGGCCATCGGCGTCCTTGTTCTTGCCAAAGCCGGTGGAGAGCATCGGCTTGGAGTAGGAGCGTCCGTCATCTGCGGTAATCAGCAACAGCGGGGTTTCGCCATCCAGTTTGCGAAACTCCCGAGCCAGGTTGTAGCCAGCCAGCCCAGTGCCAACGATCACGACAGGTGCGTTCATTCCCTACTCCTCTTGAGTCTTAGTTGATTTCAATCATTTCGAAATCCATCTTGCCTACGCCGCAGTCCGGGCACAGCCAGTCTTCGGGCACGTCCTGCCACAGGGTACCCGGTGCGATGCCGTCATCCGGCCAGCCGTCGGCTTCGTTGTAAATCAGCCCACAGACCACGCATTGCCACTTCTTCATTACTTGCTTCCTCAGATTCTCAGGCTTTTTGCAGGCCGGACGGTCGCCAGGTAAAGGTCCGCCCTCCGGCTCAGGGCGTCTTGTACTGATCGAGACCGGCAGATGCAAGCCCGTTCGACGCCGCAACCCCGCCGGACCAGCCAATCCCGGCCACCGACATGGTAAGCTCACCGCCTCATTTGCTGCCAATAATGACTCACTGTGCCGCACTCAAACCCCCTGCCCCCTGCTCCGTTGTGGCTGACACACAGCCAGCTGACGCCCCTTCCCGATGCCCCAACCCTCGACTGGCTGTTCGATGAAGGCTCGCTCACCCGCCGCCTGACCCGTTTGTCGGATGACGGCTTCAGCGTGATGCCGCTGTTCGAAGGCTGGCAGCCACTGCGCGCCGATGAATGCACGGCACTGGACCTGCCGGAGGGCAGCGAAGGCTGGGTGCGCGAGGTCTATCTGCGCGGACATGGCCAGGCCTGGGTATTTGCCCGTAGTGTCGCGGCACGCAGCTCGGCGCGCGATGGCGGGTTGAATATGGATGAGTTGGGCAGCCGCTCACTGGGCGAACTGCTGTTTTGCGACCAGGCGTTCCAGCGCCGTGCCATCGAGGTGTGTCACTACCCGCTGCAATGGTTGCCGCAAGCCGCCCGGACTCCCGAGCTATGGGGCCGGCGTTCGCGTTTTGATCGGGGAGGCCTGAGCGTGCTGGTCGCCGAGGTATTCCTGCCGGCGCTGTGGCAGGCCGTCAACCTGGATGGGGATCATCGCTGATGTACCAGAGTCTGCTCAAATCACTGAATCGCCTGAACCCGCGCGCCTGGGACTTCATTCAGTTGACGCGCATGGACAAGCCGATCGGCATTTACCTGCTGCTCTGGCCAACCCTGTGGGCACTGTGGATTGCTGGCAAAGGCTCGCCGTCGCTGGCCAACATTGCGATTTTCGTCCTCGGCGTGGTGTTGACCCGCGCCGGCGGCTGCGTGATCAACGACTGGGCCGACCGCAAGGTCGACGGCCATGTGAAGCGCACCGCACAACGGCCGCTGGCCGCCGGCAGGATCAGCTCCAGGGAAGCGCTGGTGTTCTTCGCCCTGCTGATGGGCGTGAGTTTCCTGCTGGTGCTGTGCACCAACGCGCCCACGGTCTGGCTGTCGTTCGGTGGCTTGGCCCTGGCCGCTACCTACCCGTTCATGAAGCGCTACACCTACTACCCGCAAGTGGTACTGGGCGCGGCGTTTTCCTGGGGTATGCCGATGGCGTTCACCGCCGAAACCGGTGAACTGCCGGCCAGTGCCTGGCTGCTATGGATTGCCAATCTGCTGTGGACGGTGGGCTACGACACCTACTACGCCATGACCGACCGCGATGACGATCTGAAAATCGGCGTGAAATCCACGGCGATCCTGTTTGGCGATGCCGATCGGGTGATCATTCTCACGCTGCAACTGCTGGCGCTGGCCTGCCTGATGCTGGCCGGCTCGACATTCGAGTTGGGCGGCTGGTTCCACCTCGGCTTGCTGGCGGCGGCCGGGTGCTTTGCCTGGGAATTCTGGTACACCCGCGACAGGGATCGCCTCAAGTGCTTCCAGGCGTTCCTGCACAACCACTGGGCCGGCTTGGCGATTTTCGTGGGGATCGTGCTGGACTACGCGCTGCGCTGATAGAGGCACCGTCGGTAGCAGCTGGCACAGCCAGCTGCTACCGGCCCGGCAGTGGTTACTTCTGCGACATGTGCACAACGTGCCAGACGCTCTTCATGCCGTCGCCTTTCATTTCTCCAGGTTTTTCGTCTTTGACAAAGGTGTACAGCGGCTTGCCGTCGTACGCCCATTGCATCATGCCGTCGTCACGCTTGATGACCGACCATTTACCGTCCGCCTTGGCATCTGCCGGGGCCATCATCGGCGGCCAGTTCTTGGCACAATCGCCACTGCACATCGACTTGCCACCTGCGTCCTTGTCGAAGGTGTACACCGTCATGCCCTTGTGATCGACCATCATGCCGTCTTTCATCATCGCCGGATCGGCGGCGAAGGCCATGGAGGGCAATGCCAATGCGGCCGCCAGTGCCAAGGCTTTAAAGGTTTGAGCGTAATGAGTCATGGAACCTTCCTTTGTGGTTGTCAGGATTCGGACTTAAAGCGTAGTTCAGGATCGCAGCAATCGCAGAGGCACTAAAATACTGTCACACGACTGCAATAATTCCGTTATCTAATGCGGCGCAAGACAGTTAAATGACAAGAGGAGAAAGGCATGGTTGGCAGGAGCATTCTGATCGTCGACGACGAAGCGCCCATTCGCGAAATGATCGCCGTTGCGTTGGAAATGGCTGGTTATGACTGCCTGGAGGCCGAGAATTCGCAACAGGCCCATGCCATCATCATCGACCGCAAGCCCGACCTGATCCTGCTCGACTGGATGCTCCCCGGGACCTCGGGCATCGAACTGGCCCGCCGCCTCAAGCGCGATGAGCTGACCGAGGACATCCCGATCATCATGCTCACGGCCAAGGGCGAAGAGGACAACAAGATCCAGGGCCTGGAAGTGGGCGCCGATGACTACATCACCAAACCCTTTTCACCACGCGAACTGGTCGCGCGCCTGAAGGCTGTGTTGCGTCGCACTGGCCCCAGCGATGGCGAAGCGCCGATTGAAGTCGGTGGCTTGCTGCTGGACCCGGTCAGCCACCGCGTGACCATCGACGGCAGCCCGGCCGAGATGGGCCCGACCGAATATCGCCTGTTGCAGTTTTTCATGACCCACCAGGAGCGCGCCTACACCCGTGGCCAACTGCTGGACCAGGTCTGGGGTGGCAATGTGTATGTCGAAGAGCGCACCGTCGATGTACATATCCGTCGCCTGCGCAAAGCCCTGGGTGATGCCTACGAGAATCTGGTACAAACCGTGCGCGGCACCGGCTATCGTTTTTCGACCAAGGCCTGATAGCGGTAGCTGCAAGCGTTAAGCTACAAGCGGCAAGTTGGATGCCGCTTGTAGCTTGCCGTTTGAGACTGGTCATTGCCCCACATTCAAGGACGCATATTTTCCGTGAACCAAAACTGGCATGGCACCCTGATCCGCCACATGCTGTTGCTGGTCACCGGCTGCCTGGTAATCGGCCTGATCACAGGCTACTACGGCTGGAGCCTGGCCGCGGGCCTGGGCATCTACCTGGCCTGGACCCTCAAGCAACTGCTGCGTCTGCACGAGTGGCTGCGACTGCATAAGCCTGACGAGGCACCGCCCGATGGCTACGGCCTGTGGGGCGAAGTATTCGACAGCATCTACCACCTGCAGCGCCGCGATCAACGTGTGCGCGGGCGCCTGCAAGCAGTGATCGACCGGGTCCAGGAGTCCACCGCGGCACTGAAAGATGCGGTGGTGATGCTCGACAGCGACGGCAACCTGGAGTGGTGGAACCGCGCCGCCGAAACCTTGCTGGGCCTCAAGACACCCCAGGACAGCGGACAACCCGTGACCAACCTGGTGCGCCACCCGCGCTTCAAGGAATATTTCGAGCAGGACAGCTACGCCGAGCCGCTGGAAATTCCGTCACCGACCAATGACCGGGTGCGCATTCAGCTGTACATCACCCGCTACGGCAACAACGAGCACCTGATGCTGGTGCGCGACGTGACGCGCATCCATCAGTTGGAGCAAATGCGCAAAGACTTCATCGCCAACGTTTCCCATGAACTGCGCACGCCCTTGACGGTGATCAGTGGTTACCTGGAGACCCTGCTCGACAACGTCGAAGACGTGAACCCACGCTGGACCCGCGCACTGCAGCAGATGCAGCAGCAAGGCGGGCGCATGCAAACCTTGCTCAATGACTTGCTGTTGCTGGCCAAGCTGGAAGCCACCGATTACCCGTCAGACAACCAGCCGGTTGCCATCGACGGCCTGCTGCAGTCGATCAAGAGCGACGCGGTGGCGTTGTCCGCGCAGCGCAATCAGAAGATCACCCTGGAAGCCGACCCGTCCATCCAGCTCAAGGGCAGTGAAGCCGAATTGCGCAGCGCGTTTTCCAACCTGGTGTTCAACGCCGTGAAGTACACCCCCGCCGAAGGCAACATCCGCATTCGCTGGTGGGGCGATGAGCACGGCGCGCACCTGAGCGTGCAGGACTCCGGGATCGGCATCGACAACAAACACCTGCCGCGCCTGACCGAACGCTTCTACCGCGTGGATTCCAGCCGTAACTCCAACACGGGCGGCACCGGGCTTGGCCTGGCGATCGTGAAACACGTTCTGCTGCGCCACCGTGCACGCATGGAGATCAGCAGCGTGCCGGGCCATGGCAGCACGTTCACCTGCCATTTCGTGCCCGCGCAGGTCACAAAATTGCGCGCCGGCAGCCTGACCGACTAGCCGTACAACCCACTTACCTCTAGGCAAGCCCCCTGTCAGCCGCTACATTGGTCGACTTGGGCCTGCCTTTCAGGCTCGTGGATCCCCCTTTTTTTCGACAATACGGAACCCGCAAAACCCCATCATGGACCCTTCCCCTGGCTTGTCCCTCGCAACACTCTTCGCCGATTTCGGCATGATTCTTTTTGCACTGATCCTGGTTCTGCTCAACGGCTTCTTCGTTGCCGCTGAATTTGCCATGGTCAAATTGCGCTCGACCCGAGTCGAGGCCATCGCTGACAAGAACGGCTGGCGTGGGCACATCCTGCGCACGGTACACAGTCAGCTCGACGCTTACCTCTCTGCCTGCCAACTGGGCATCACCCTTGCCTCCCTGGGCCTGGGCTGGGTCGGTGAGCCGGCGTTTGCCCATATTCTCGAGCCCGTCCTGAGCGCCGTTGGCGTCGACTCGCCGGAAGTGGTCAAAGGCGTGTCGTTCTTTACCGCCTTCTTCATCATTTCGTACCTGCACATCGTGGTGGGTGAGCTGGCCCCGAAATCCTGGGCCATCCGCAAGCCCGAGCTGCTGTCGCTATGGACAGCGGTGCCGCTGTACCTGTTCTACTGGGCCATGTACCCGGCCATCTACTTGCTCAACGCCAGCGCCAACGCCATCTTGCGCATCGCCGGCCAGGGTGAACCCGGCCCGCACCACGAGCACCATTACAGCCGTGAAGAACTGAAACTGATCCTGCACTCCAGCCGTGGTCAGGACCCGAGCGACCAAGGCATGCGCGTACTGGCCTCGGCCGTGGAAATGGGCGAGCTGGAAGTGGTCGACTGGGCCAACTCCCGGGAAGACCTGGTCACGCTGGAGTTCAACGCACCGCTCAAGGAAATCCTGGCGCTGTTCCGCCGTCATAAATTCAGCCGCTACCCGGTGTACGACAGCCAACGCCAGGAGTTCGTCGGCCTGCTGCACATCAAGGACCTGCTGCTGGAACTGGCGGCCCTGGACCACATTCCCGAATCGTTCAACCTGGCGGAGCTGACCCGTCCGCTGGAGCGCGTATCGCGGCACATGCCGCTGTCGCAACTGCTGGAACAATTCCGCAAGGGCGGCTCGCACTTTGCCGTGGTGGAGGAAGCCGACGGCAATATCATCGGCTACCTGACCATGGAGGACGTGCTGGAAGTGCTGGTAGGCGACATCCAGGACGAGCATCGCAAGGCCGAGCGCGGCATCCTGGCTTACCAGCCGGGCAAGCTGCTGGTACGCGGTGACACCCCGCTGTTCAAGGTCGAACGCCTGCTGGGCATCGATCTGGATCACGTCGAGGCCGAAACCCTTGCCGGGCTGGTCTACGAAAGCCTCAAGCGCGTGCCGGAAGAGGAAGAAGTACTGGAAGTCGAAGGCCTGCGGATCATCATCAAAAAGATGAAAGGCCCGAAAATTGTCCTGGCCAAGGTGCTGATGCTCGACTGACCCCAGGCTCTATGACAATCAGGCTCTTGTGGCGAGGGAGCTTGCTCCCGCTGGGCCGCGAAGTGGCCCCAATCCCCCACCCGCTGAATTTATCCTGATACACCACGCTGATCTGTTTTGGGACGGCTTCGCCGTCCAGCGGGAGCAAGCTCCCTCGCCACAGGTCATCGCGGTGAATGAGACTACTGCCGGCCGAGCGCAAAGTTCGGCAGGCTGCCCACCGGCTGGCTGAATTGATACGGAATCGACACCAGCCCCAGCCCGGTATTGCGCTGCACCACGAAATGCAGATGGGGCCCGCTGCTGTTGCCGGTATTGCCCGACAGCGCCAATGCGCTGCCCACCATAACCCGCTGCCCCTCCCGTACCCTGACCGAGCCGCGCTTGAGGTGCAGGTACACCCCCATGGTTCCGTCGTCGTGCAAAACCCGCACAAAGTTGCCCGAGGGGTTGGTGCCGCGCCCACTCTGACGGTTCTCGGTTTTCACCACGATGCCACTGCGCGCCGCAATGATCGGTGTGCCTTCGGGCATGGCGATGTCCATGGCATAGCGATTCTTGGGCCCATAGTGACTGTATTGGCCATTGGCACCCTGACTCAGGCGAAACGGCCCTCCACGCCACGGCAGTGGGTACCGATAGGCCAGCGTGGCGCCTGTGGGGTCGCCCAGGGAGTATTTGAGCTTGGGGGTATAGGCTAGCGGCTTACCGGCACGGATCGCCGTGAGCTGCACCAGGCGCGTATTGCTGCGCGCTGGCACTACCCGGCGGATCGGCTGCGCTGGCGCCCCCCTGACATTCTTCAGACCGCCCACACTCAACTCGACCTCTACCGGTGCATACAGGTCGTTACGCACAAACAGACTGTGGGTGCCCTTGTGTTTCTTTACCGAGAGATGGACCTGACCCTCGAGGCGTTCGTCCATCCGGTCGCGGAATACAAGCACCTTGGCGCCACGCGAGGGTCGATCGCTGTAGGACACCACGCCATAGGCGTCCTTGGACTTGTAGATAGTCACGGCCATGGCCGAGGCGGCGGCAATGAAAAGACCACAGAAAACCAGCAATCGCGCGAGCATGGGCAAAGTTCTGTCGAGGAAGGCCTGGAAAGGAGCCTAGCAGCCAGAACTGACCCGCGTTGTGGGCAGATGTTTCAAATGATCGTTAGCACGCTCTGTGCGGGCATGCCGCCAGGGACGCTCTGTGCCCCGCTCGAAACGGACGCGAAGCGTCCAGAGAGGCATTCCCACGCGGAAGCGTGGGAACGATCAGCATTAAACAATTACGCACCCGGCACGAAATGCTTCTGCGCCGTGCCCCGGGCGATCAGGCGGGAGATGTAGTCGAGCTTTTGCGCGTCCTGGTCGACGAAGCGAAAGGTCAGTTGCAGCCACTCGCTGTCAGGTTTCGGCTCGTGGGCGACGATAGCGTGCAGGTAACCGTTCAAGCGCGCGACTTCGGCGTTGTCGCCCTGCTCCAGGTCAAGCACGGCACTGTCGAGCACTTGCGGCAAGGTGTCGGTGCGCTTCACCACCAGCAGCGCTTCCTTGATGCTCAAGGCCTTGATCACGCATTGCTGTATGCCGCTTGGCAGGCGCAACTGGCCCTGGCCACGGCCATCGATTACCGATGGCGCGGCCTTGACCGCAGGGCTGTTGAGCAAACCCTTGGCCGGCGCTGCAGCCGTGACTGGCGCGGCCGTGTTTTGCAGGTAGGCATTGGGCGCCGGAGCCGCCGTGGTAGACACGGGGGCCTTGCCGCCCGTCAGGGCATTGAGGGAGTCGTTGCCGAACGCCGACGTCATCTTGGGCGGCGTACCGTTCATCAAGGCGTCAAGCTTGCCGACCTTGTTCAGGGCCTGCTTGACCTTGGTCAGCAATTGCTCATTGGTGAATGGCTTGCTCACATAACCCGAGACGCCCGCCTGGATTGCCTGGACCACGTTCTCCTTGTCGCCGCGGCTGGTGACCATCACGAATGGCATGGCCTTGAGTGCGTCCTGCTCACGGCACCAGGTCAGCAACTCAAGGCCGGACATTTCCGGCATTTCCCAGTCACACAGCACCAGGTCAAAGGCTTCTCGTGCCAGCAAGGCCTGGGCCTTTTTGCCGTTGACCGCGTCTTCGATGCGTATGCCCGGAAAGTAGTTACGCAGGCACTTTTTCATCAGGTCACGAATGAACGCAGCATCGTCCACGACCAACACACTGACCTTACTCATCGAACACCCCTTTTATAATCCCGACCAGCATAACGCCTGGCTGATGGCACTTTGCCAAAACTCTTCAGTCACGCCGGGACTTTTTCGTTCGCGGGTGCTTTGAAATCCAAAGGCCCAAACAAAAACGCCCGGCCAAAAGGCCGGGCGCTTTACGTGGGCAATCTTACTTATCGTCAGCTTCGCCCGGAACATTAGCGGTTTCACCGCTGGTGCCTTCAACTTCTTCCTTCATGCGCTTGAGGCCCATGTGGCGCACATCCGTGCCGCGCACCAGGTAAATCACCAGCTCAGAGATGTTGCGCGCGTGGTCGCCGATACGCTCCAGCGAACGCAGGACCCAGATGATGTTCAACACCCGCGAGATAGAGCGAGGATCTTCCATCATGTAGGTCGCCAGTTCACGCAGCGCCGTCTTGTATTCGCGGTCGATGATCTTGTCGTACTGGGCCACGGACAACGCCAGGTCGGCGTCGAATCGAGCGAAGGCATCCAGTGCATCACGCACCATGTTGCGCACCTGGTCGCCGATGTGGCGCACTTCGACGTAACCCCGTGGCGCCTCGCCTTCTTCACACAACTGAATGGCACGGCGGGCGATCTTGGTGGCTTCGTCACCGATGCGTTCCAGGTCGATCACCGACTTGGAGATGCTGATGATCAAGCGCAAGTCGGACGCCGCCGGCTGACGACGGGCCAGAATGCGCAGGCATTCTTCGTCGATGTTGCGTTCCATCTGGTTGATCTGGTCGTCGATCTCGCGCACTTGCTGGGCCAGGCCCGAGTCGGCCTCGATCAGCGCGGTCACCGCGTCGTTGACCTGTTTCTCTACCAGCCCGCCCATGGCCAACAGGTGGCTGCGCACCTCTTCAAGCTCGGCGTTGAACTGCTGGGAGATGTGGTGGGTAAGGCCTTCCTTAGAAATCATTGTGTTCGCTCCGTAAAAGCGTTTAACCAAGAGCTGCAAGCTACAAGCTGCAAGCTGTGTTGTGGTGAACTCGAAACCGCATGGCTTCTGACTTGAAGCTTGCGGCTTGTAGCTGCCTCAACTAGCCATACCGACCGGTGATGTAGTCTTCGGTCTGCTTCTTCGACGGATTGGTAAACAGGGTGTCGGTGTCGCCGAACTCCACCAGCTTGCCCATGTACATGAACGCCGTGTAGTCGGAAACCCGGGCGGCTTGCTGCATGTTGTGGGTCACGATGACAATGGTGAACTTGGATTTGAGTTCGTAGATCAGCTCTTCGACTTTCAGCGTCGAGATCGGGTCGAGTGCCGAGCACGGTTCGTCGAGCAACAGCACTTCCGGCTCCACGGCAATGGTGCGGGCAATTACCAGACGTTGCTGCTGGCCACCGGACAAGCCCAGGGCCGACTCATGCAGACGATCCTTGACCTCATCCCACAGGGCCGCACCTTTCAACGCCCACTCGACCGCTTCGTCGAGCACACGCTTTTTGTTGATACCCTGGATACGCAGGCCGTAGACCACGTTTTCGTAGATGGTTTTCGGAAACGGGTTCGGCTTCTGGAACACCATGCCGACACGACGACGCAGCTCAGCCACGTCTTCGCCCTTGCGGTAGATGTTGTTGCCGTAGAGGTTGATCTCGCCTTCTACGCGGCAACCGTCCACCAGGTCGTTCATGCGGTTGAAGGTACGCAGCAGCGTGGATTTGCCGCAGCCGGACGGACCGATGAACGCGGTCACGCGCTGCTTGGGAATATTCATGCTGACATCGAACAGCGCTTGCTTGTCGCCGTAGTACAGGCTCAGGCCCGGCACTTCGATGGCTACGGTTTCCTGCTCGAGGTTCAGGCTCTGTTTGTCGCGACCCAGGGCCGACATGTTGATGCCGTGGGTATGTGCTTCGTGCTGCATGGGAGGCTCCCTGTGCTAACAAATTCGGTTCGTTTACCGCTGGCCAAGGCCTGCGGTTACACAATTCTTTCTGTAGGAGCGAGCTTGCTCGCGAAGAGGGGACAGCCATCACAATTTCTGTGCCTGGACTACCATCGCGAGCAAGCTCGCTCCTACAGGGGTTATCAGCTATCCAGCGCTTTGTATTTCTCGCGCAGGTGGTTCCGGATGTAGACCGCCGACAGGTTCAGGCTGGCAATCACCAGCACCAGCAGCAACGCCGTGGCGTACACCAGCGGTCGCGCGGCTTCGACGTTCGGGCTCTGGAAGCCGACGTCATAAATGTGGAAACCCAGGTGCATGATCTTCTGATCCAGGTGCAGGTACGGGTAGTTGCCGTCCAGCGGCAGCGACGGTGCCAGTTTCACCACCCCCACCAGCATCAGCGGCGCCACTTCACCCGCGGCGCGGGCCACGGCGAGGATCATGCCGGTCATCATTGCCGGGCTAGCCATCGGCAGGACGATTTTCCACAGGGTCTCAGCCTTGGTCGCGCCCAAGGCCAGGGAGCCTTCACGCACGGTGCGAGGGATCCGCGCCAGGCCTTCCTCGGTGGCCACGATCACCACCGGCACCGCCAGCAGCGCCAGGGTCAGCGAGGCCCAGAGCAGGCCAGGGGTGCCGAAGGTCGGCGCCGGCAAGGCTTCCGGGAAGAACAGCCGGTCAACCGAACCGCCCAGTACATAGACGAAGAAGCCCAGGCCGAAGACCCCGTAAACGATGGCCGGAACACCCGCCAGGTTGTTCACCGCGATGCGGATCACCCGGGTCAGGGTGTTCTGCTTGGCGTATTCACGCAGGTAGACCGCTGCCAGCACACCAAACGGCGTGACGATCATCGCCATGATCAGGGTCATCATCACCGTACCGAAAATCGCCGGGAAGATCCCGCCTTCGGTGTTGGCTTCACGCGGATCGTCGCTCAGGAACTCCCAGATCTTGCTGAAGTAGAAGCCGATCTTGGTGAAGGTCCCCATCGCGTTCGGCTGGAAGGCATGAACCACCTTGCCCAGTTCGATTTCGATTTCCTTGCCACTGGCATCACGCGCCGTGAGGCTGTCGCGATTGACCTGCGCATGCAGTTCGCCAAGGCGCTTTTCGATGTCCTGATAGCGGGCATTCAGTTCAGCGCGCTCAGACTCCATGTCTGCCTGTGCGGCAGCATCGAGGTTACCGTCGAGCTCCAGTTTGCGACCGTGCAGACGAACGCGCTCCAGACCGGCGTTGATCGCGCCGATGTCGACTTTTTCCAGGGTCTTGAGTTGGGCTGCCAGCTGGCTGACCCGCTTGATCCGCGCTTGCAGCTCAGGCCATGCCGCCTCGCCTTCGGCGATGACCTTGCCGTCCTGCTTGATGTTGACCAGGTTACCGTAGAAATTGCCCCACTCACGGCGCTCGATAACCATCAGTTCCCGCGGTGTGGTCTGGTTGGTCAGCCACTCACCGACGATCCAGGTGAAGTCACTGCCATTCAAGTCACGGTTGCCAACCTTGATCAGCTCGCGCGTCATGAACTCCGGACCCTCGTCGGGTACCGGCAGGCCAGCGCTTTTCAGGCGCTCGCGTGGCACTTCTTCTTTCTGCACCACTTCGCCAACCACGACTTGGTTGGCCTGGCCCGGCACCTGGTACTGGGCATGTATCAGGTCTGCCGGCCAGAAATGGCCCAGACCGCGCACGGCAATCACTGCCAGCAAGCCAATGGTCATGATGACCGCGATGGCCACCGCGCCACCGCTGATCCAGACGCCCGGGGCGCCGCTCTTGAACCATCCTTTCAGGGAGTTCTGTTTCACAGACTTCTACCTTTCTTAAAGCGACGAGTATTTCTTGCGCAGACGCTGACGAATCAGCTCCGCGAGGGTGTTCATGACGAAGGTGAACAACAGCAGCACCAGCGCCGAGAGGAACAGCACGCGGTAGTGACTGCCGCCGACTTCCGACTCCGGCATTTCCACCGCAACGTTGGCAGCCAGGGTACGCAGGCCTTCGAACAGGTTCATTTCCATGACCGGGGTGTTACCGGTAGCCATCAACACGATCATGGTTTCCCCGACCGCACGGCCCATGCCGATCATCAGTGCCGAGAAGATGCCCGGGCTGGCGGTGAGGATTACCACGCGAGTCATGGTCTGCCACGGCGTGGCGCCAAGGGCCAGGGAGCCCAGGGTCAGGCCGCGGGGCACACTGAACACGGCGTCTTCAGCGATCGAGTAGATGTTCGGGATCACCGCGAAGCCCATGGCCAGGCCAACCACCAGGGCGTTGCGCTGGTCGTAGGTGATACCCAGGTCATGGGAGATCCACATGCGCATGTCGCCGCCGAAGAACCAGGTTTCCATGTACGGGCTCATGTACAACGACAACCAGCCCACGAACAGGATCACCGGGATCAGGATCGCGCTTTCCCAGCCGTCCGGCACTTTCAGGCGCAGGGACTCAGGCAGGCGACTGAAGGTGAACCCGGCCACCAGGATGCCCACCGGCATCAGCAACAGCAGGCTGAAGATCCCCGGCAGGTGCCCTTCGACGTACGGCGCCAGGAACAGGCCGGCGAAGAAACCGAGGATCACCGTCGGCATCGCTTCCATCAGCTCGATCACCGGCTTGACCTTGCGACGCAGGCTCGGAGCCATAAAGTAGGCGGTGTAGATCGCGGCGGCGACGGCCAGTGGGGCAGCCAGCAACATGGCGTAGAACGCCGCCTTCAGGGTACCGAAGGTCAGTGGCGCAAGGCTCATCTTGGGTTCGAAGTCAGTATTGGCGGCGGTCGATTGCCAGACGTACTTAGGCTCGTCGTAGTTTTCGTACCAGACCTTGCTCCACAACGCGCTCCACGAAACTTCCGGGTGCGGGTTGTCCAGCAGCAGCGGTTGCAGCTTGCCGCCCTGCTCCACGATCACACGGTTGGCCCGTGGCGACAGACCGAACAGCCCCTGGCCGTCGACCACCTGGTCCACCAGCAAGGTGCGGTGGGCGGTACTGTGGAACACGCCGAACTTGCCGGACGCATCGAGGGCAACAAAACCTTTGCGGCGCTCTTCGGCGGTGATCTCAACGATCGGCGCAGACCCCATCTGGAAGGTGCGGATCTGCTTCAGGCGTTGTTCGCCATCCGGATCACGGGCCATGAACCACTGGGCCAGACCACCTTTGGAATCACCGAAGATCAGCGAGATGCCGCCCACCAACTGGGTACTGGCGGTGATTTCAGTCTCGCCGTTTTCGAGCAGTTTGTAGCGGCCGTTGAGGCTGTTGTCGCGCAGGTTGAACACGTCGGCCTGGGCACGCCCGTTGACCACGTACAGCCACTGCTGACGCGGGTCGACGAAGATGTTCTTCACCGGCTCGGTCATCTGCGGCAGCTCGATGCGCTTCTGCTCGTTGGTGACCTCGCCGGTCATCATGTTCTCTTCGCTGGTCAGCGACAGCACATGCAACTGAGCGCCGGTAGAGCCGGCAAGCAACAGGGTCGAATCCGTGGCGTTGAGGCTGACGTGCTCCAGCGCACCGCCCTGCTCGTTCAACACGATCGGCGTTTCGCCGTACGGATACTCGATGGCCGGCGAAATGGTTTTCTTGCCGTCCGGGTAGCTGACTTTATAGGTATGGCGGAACACCAGCGCCTGACCGTTGGACAGGCCCACGGCAACCAGCGGATGACCTGGCTGATCCTTGCCAATGGACGTCACGCTGATACCGGCCGGGATCGCCAGGTCAACACGGCGCAGTTCCGCGCCACTGTCGATATCGAAGAACAATGCCTGGCCCTTGTCGGAAACCCGCAGGGCGACCTGGTTCTGTTCTTCGAGGGAGATCATCAGCGGCTTGCCGGCGTCTTGCATCCAGGCCGGGGTGATCGCGTCCTTGCTGGTCAGCTCGGCGCCCTGGAACAGGGGCGCGACGACGTAGGCAAGGAAGAAAAAGATCAGGGTGATGGCGCCGAGTACGGCAAGGCCGCCGATGAGGACATACCAGCGGGTCAGGCGATCCTTGAGCGCGCGAATGCGACGCTTGCGTTGCAGCTCAGGCGTATTGAAATCAATTCGCTTGGGGGGATTAGTAGTCATGTTGGAATTGGCCAGATCATTCATGCGCACACCCTAGCGATCCTGTATGACAGAAAGATGACAATGCAGTGACGCGACAAATCCGCCTCCAGCAGGTACTGGCGGTGGATAGAGAATTAGAGGTGTGTGAGGGGCGACTCCTGCCGCCCCTCACGTGAGTCCGGAGATATCAAACCGGACTCAGGGTTTTACTTTTTTGCGACTTCAGTGCCACCTTCTTGCAGACCCAGGTCAGCCAGTGCCTTGGCGGCAACTTTGGCTGGCAGCGGGATGTAGCCGTCTTTCACTACAACTTCCTGGCCTTGCTTGGACAGAACCAGCTTCACGAACTCGGCTTCCAGCGGGGCCAGAGGCTTGTTCGGGGCCTTGTTGACGTACACGTAGAGGAAACGCGACAGCGGGTACTTGCCGTTCAGTGCGTTTTCTTCGGTGTCTTCGAAGAACTCGGTGCTGCCTTTCTTGGCCAGGGCGACGGTCTTGACGCTAGCGGTCTTGTAACCGATGCCCGAGTAGCCAACGCCGTTCAGCGAAGAGCTGATCGACTGCACAACCGAGGCCGAGCCTGGTTGTTCGTTGACGTTTGGCTTGAAGTCGCCTTTGCACAGGGCTTCTTCCTTGAAGTAGCCGTAGGTGCCGGATACCGAGTTACGACCGAACAGCTGGACTGGCTTGTTGGCCAGGTCGCCGGTCACACCCAGGTCACCCCAGGTCTTGACGTCGGCTTTGCTGCCGCACAGGCGGGTCGAAGAGAAGATCGCGTCGACCTGCTCCATGGTCATGTGCTTGATCGGGTTGTCCTTGTGCACGAACACGGCCAGGGCATCCACGGCAACCGGAATAGCGGTCGGCTTGTAGCCGTATTTGGTTTCGAAGGCCTGCAGCTCGTTGTCCTTCATTTTGCGGCTCATCGGGCCCAGGTTAGCGGTGCCTTCAGTCAGCGCGGGTGGCGCGGTGGAGGAACCGGCCGCCTGAATCTGGATATTTACGTTCGGGTATTCTTTTTTGTAGTGCTCGGCCCACAGGGTCATGAGGTTGGCCAGGGTATCGGAGCCGACGCTGGACAGGTTGCCCGACACACCAGTGGTCTTGGTGTAGCTCGGGATCGCAGGATCAACAGCGGCAACTGCGTTGGCAGTCGCAACGCCAGCAGCGACAAAGGTCATTGCCGCCATCAAACGCTTCAGTTTCATGCCTTACTCCTGGTAATAGGGTGTGTTAAGTCGGGGCCAAGTATCGGAGGGCCGTGTGAACACTCTATGACTTGAATATGACAATTAGATGAAAGGCCAGCACTCGACAAGAATGCTGGCCTTCACAGAGGGACATGCCGCCCATGCAATCATCGGAGCGTCAGCGACCCTTCTTCCAGAGATAGCCCCCCACCACGATTCCCACGCCGCAGATGATCGCAACATAGTAGGCCGGTCCCATCGGGCTCTCCTTGAGCAACAAGGTAACGACCATCGGGGTCAGGCCACCGAAGATCGCATAGGCCAGGTTGTAGGAGAACGACAGGCCGCTGAAGCGCACCACCGCCGGGAACGCCTTGACCATGACATAGGGCACGGCACCGATGGTGCCGACCAGCAGGCCGGTCAGGGAGTACATCGGGAACAGCCAGTCAGGGTGATTGAACAGGCTGTGGTAGAAGGTCCACGAACTCAACAGCAGCAAGCCGCTACCGAACACGAATACCCGACCGGCACCGAAACGGTCGGCCAAGGCACCAGACGCCACGCAGCCCAGGCTCAGGAATACGATCGCCAGGCTGTTGGCCTGCAGCGCCGTGGTCGCCGGGAAATGGTAGACCGTCTGCAGCACCGTGGGCGTCATCAGAATAACCACGATGATCCCCGCCGACAGCAGCCAGGTCAGCAGCATCGAGATGGCGATAGCGCCGCGATGGTCGCGCAGCACCGCGCGCAACGGCACCTCTTCGGCCAGCGCCTTGCGCAGTTGCAGCTCGGCGAACACCGGGGTTTCGTGCAGCCAGCGACGCAGGTAGACCGAAAACAGGCCAAATACACCGCCCAACAGGAACGGGATCCGCCAGGCGTAATCGGACACCTGCTCCGGGGTATAAATGCTGTTGATCGCCGTGGCGACCAGCGAACCCAGCAGGATGCCCGCCGTGAGGCCCGACGTCAGCGTGCCGCAGGCGTAACCGATGTGCCGCCCGGGCACGTGTTCGGAAACGAATACCCAGGCACCCGGCACTTCACCGCCAATGGCCGCGCCCTGAATCACCCGCATCAGCAACAGCAGGATGGGAGCCCACATGCCAACCTGTGCGTACGTGGGCAGCAGGCCCATGATCAGAGTCGGCACAGCCATCATGAAAATGCTCAACGTGAACATTTTCTTGCGCCCCAGCAGGTCGCCGAAGTGCGCCATGACGATACCGCCCAATGGGCGCGCCAGGTAACCGGCGGCAAAAATGCCGAAGGTCTGCATCAAGCGCAGCCACTCGGGCATGTCCGCCGGAAAGAACAGCTTCCCGACGACCGTGGCGAAAAACACGAAGATAATGAAGTCGTAAAACTCCAGCGCACCGCCCAGGGCGGAGAGCGACAGAGTCTTGTAATCGTTGCGGGTCAAGGGACGTGCGGGCTGCGCGGGTGTCGCTATGCTCGATGGCGCTGTGATCATGGCAAGGGCTTCTCTTCTTATAGTCAGATCTGCAACCCCAACAACGCTGGCAGGGGCTTGGGCAGGTTTGGCACGATAGCAAATTGTTCGAAAAAGCACATGGAAGCGCGTATTTGACGGTCAAAATGAGAACCGGACGGTCGTCGCGCGGTCTACCGCTCGATATACTCGCAGTCTGTAATACCTCGGAAGGGGTTGCTGTGCGAAGACGCTGCTGGCTCTACCAGCCGATTTCGCAGAGTTTCCCCTTAGTTCGCCTTATGGAAAACGTGACGAACGTAGTATGTTCGGGGCTGAATCGTTTTTCCTGGAGACGGCTATTCACCTGAAATACCAACGAAGAGTCACGGGTCAGAGGCACCCCCGGCATGATAGAACTCGAACAAGAAGATCCGATTCCGCAAGGCGACCTGGCCCTGCAAATCACCGCACTTCCTCGTGAAACCAACGGCTTTGGCGATATTTTCGGCGGCTGGCTGGTATCGCAGATGGACCTGGCCGGCACGGCAATGGCCAGCAAAGTGGCCGGTGGTCGCGTGGCCACGGTCGCCATTGATCGCATGGCCTTCCTGGTCCCTGTCGCCGTGGGCGCTCAGCTATCCTTTTATACTCAGGCATTGGACATCGGTCGCAGCTCGATTCAGATGATGGTCGAGGTCTGGAGCGACGATCCGTTGTCCAGTGAGTGGCGCAAAGTAACGGAAGCGGTGTTTGTGTTCGTCGCCATCGATGGCAGCGGCCGTACCCGTTCGGTTCCGTCCAGGGCTCGTTGAACCTGGGAAGCGTTAAACCCGGCGGCCGTTTTGCGGTCCATTGCCGTCATTGATCCTGAACGAGATGTGCATCATGCCTACGCCCAATGTTGAAACAGTGAAACTGGACGATCTGAATTGCTGGCGCATTCGCCACGGTCAGGCCGAATTACTGGTGGTACAGCAAGGCGCGCACATCCTTAGCTATCAACTGGCCGGGCAACCGCCACTGATCTGGCTCAATGACGAGGCGGTGTTCAAGACCGGCAAAAGCATCCGCGCCGGCGTGCCGGTGTGCTGGCCGTGGTTTGGCAATCTGGACCGCAACCCGCCCAGCGTGCAGGCTATGCGCGTGAGCGAGCTACCTGCTACGGCTCACGGGCTGGTGCGGGCGATGGACTGGGAGCTGGGGGCCATAGAAGCCGAAGGCGAAGCCCTGAACGTCGAATTCCTCCTGCCCTGCCCCGAAGGCGGATTGCCGGGCTGGCCCCACCAGGTCGATGTGAGACTGAGCATTCGCCTGGATGAGCAGTTGCACATCAACCTGACCAGTCTCAATCGCGGCGCCGACAAGGTGAGCATCAGCCAGGCGCTGCACAGCTACTTCGCGGTCAGCGATGTGCGCAACGTGCACGTCGAAGGGCTGGACGGGCTGAACTACATCGAGACCCTGGATAACTGGAGCACTGTCACTCAATCCGGCGACCTGCATTTTACCGGTGAGACTGACCGTATCTACCTCGATACCCCGCCGACGCTGAGCATTGTCGACCCCGCCTGGGAGCGTCGCATCGAGCTGACCAGCAACGGTTCACGCACGGCGGTGATCTGGAACCCGTGGATCGCGCGCGCGGCGGCATTCAGCGACATGGCGGATGATGGCTGGCAGCGCATGCTGTGCATCGAGACCGCCAATGTGATGGATGACATCGTGACCCTGGCACCGGGAGCGAGTCATACCCTGGGCGTGAGCATCGGTAGCAAGCCGCTCTGACAGCGCAACACCCATGTGATCAAGACGGCATCTCCCACACTGAGCGCGCATGCACTCATTTTGCTCAATCAGGCGTGAACGCTGTCCCGTGGCGAGCGAGCTTGCTCGCGCTGGGGTGCGAAGCGCCCCCAACACGACGATTGCAAGCTTTCAGCTAAACCCCGGGACCGGTTTTTGGGCTGCTGTGCAGCCCAGCGCGAGCAAGCTCGCTCGCCACAGGGCATGTGTTCGGCATCCCCACATCTGCATGCCTACAGATCCGCTTCCTGCACCACCCGCACCTGCGCCGCATCCAGCGCATAGGCCGCATCGGCCAGGTCGTTGCTGACCGTCTCGATCTTCAGCGTTCCGGTCACCCACAACGGCGTGTAGATGTCGTCCAGCTTCAACCCCTTGGGAAAGCGCACCAGCACCAGCTGATTGGGGGGTGGTGGCGGCACATGGATGCAGGCGCCCGGGTACGGCACCAGGAAGAACAGCGTACTGCGGCCCTTGCCATCGGTTTCCAGCGGCACGGGATAGCCGCCGAGACGGATGTGCTTGTCGTTCATCGAGGCCACGGTCTTGCTTGAATACATCACCGCCGGTAGGCCCTTGCTTTGCTTCAGCCCCCCCTTGTCGGTAAAGGTGCCAGTGGCTTCGGGGGAGTCGTGGTCGATTTCGGGCATGGCTTCGAGAGCCTTCTGGTCCGACTTGGGCATCAGCTCAAGCCAGTCGGTTTCCGGCAGTTCGCCGGCGTGGGCAAGGCCTGTGCCCAGCAATACAAGAGTCAGCAGAAGACGGCGCATGAAAGTGCTCGGTAGGAAGGGACGGTCAATCGCCGAGCATTCTAGCCCGCCCCGCCTGCGCGGCAGAGAGGGCTTTGTCGCTTGAATCAGTTCTTTTTCACCAGGCCGTAGATCACCAGCAACACCACCGCGCCCACCAGGGCACCAATAAAGCCTGCACCTTGACCCGCCTGGTAGATGCCGAGCGCCTGACCGCCGTAGGTAGCCGCCAGAGAGCCACCGATACCGAGCAGGATGGTCATGATCCAGCCCATGCTGTCATCACCCGGTTTCAGGAATCGAGCCAGCAGGCCCACGATCAATCCGATGAAGATGGTTCCAATAATTCCCATGGCGCTTCCCTCTGAATGAAATGGATTGCTCAAAGCCTAGCCAGACTTTGGCATCCTGCCATCAGAGGGTGGTGGTCACCGAAGGTTCCCACCGGGCCTGTGGATTATTGCTCGGCGATGAGCGCTTCGACCTTGAGGATCTGCCGCTCCAGCGTGGCCTTGTCGGCACAGCGCAAGTTGGCGTGACCGACCTTGCGGCCAACCTTGAACGCCTTGCCATAGTGGTGCAGATGGCAATCGCTGATGGCGACGACCTGCTCAACCGGCGGCACCACACCGATGAAGTTGAGCATGGCGCTCTCGCCCACCTTGGCGGTCGAACCCAACGGCAGGCCGGCAACGGCGCGCAGGTGGTTTTCGAACTGGCTGCACTCGGCGCCTTCGGTGGTCCAGTGTCCGGAGTTGTGGACACGCGGGGCGATTTCGTTGGCCTTGAGGCCACCGTCGACTTCAAAGAACTCGAACGCCATCACGCCCACATACTCCAGCTGCTTGAGCACGCGGCTGGAGTAATCCTCGGCCAGGGCTTGCAACGGGTGGTCGGTGCTGGCCACGGACAGCTTGAGAATGCCGCTGTCGTGGGTGTTATGCACCAGGGGGTAGAACTTCGTCTCGCCATCGCGAGCGCGCACGGCAATCAGCGACACTTCACCGGTGAAGGGCACGAAGCCTTCCAGCAAGCAGGCGACACTGCCCAGCTCGGCGAAGGTGCCCACAACGTCTTCTGCGCTGCGTAGAACCTTCTGGCCCTTGCCGTCGTAACCCAGGGTACGGGTTTTCAGCACGGCCGGCAGACCGATGGCGGCAACGGCTTCGTCCAGGTCGGCTTGCGACTGGATGTCGGCGAAGGCCGGGGTCGGAATGCCCAGGTCCTTGAACATGCTCTTCTCGAACCAGCGATCGCGAGCGATGCGCAGCGCTTCGGCGCTCGGGTACACCGGGACGAATTGCGACAGAAAGGCCACGGTTTCAGCCGGGACGCTTTCGAATTCGAACGTCACCAGGTCGACTTCGTCCGCCAGTTGACGCAGGTGATCCTGATCGCCGTAATCGGCCCGCAGGTGTTCACCCAGCGCGGCTGCGCAGGCATCCGGCGCGGGGTCCAGGAAAGCGAAGTTCATGCCCAGCGGAGTCCCCGCCAAGGCCAGCATGCGACCTAACTGGCCGCCACCGATTACACCGATCTTCATCGTCAACAACCTCAGGCGATGCGTGGGTCTGGATTGTCCAGAACGCTGTCTGTCTGCTCAGCACGGAAGGTCTTGAGCACCGCGTGGAACTGCGGATGCTTGGCGCCCAGGATACTCGCCGACAGCAGGGCGGCGTTGATCGCGCCGGCCTTGCCGATGGCCAGGGTGGCAACCGGAATGCCCGCAGGCATCTGCACGATAGAGAGCAGCGAATCGACACCCGAGAGCATCGACGACTGCACCGGAACGCCCAGTACCGGCAGGTGGGTCTTGGCCGCACACATGCCTGGCAGGTGCGCCGCGCCACCGGCGCCGGCGATGATCACCTCGATGCCACGCGACTCGGCCTCTTCGGCGTACTGGAACAGCAGGTCCGGGGTGCGGTGGGCCGAGACCACTTTCACCTCGTAAGGGATGCCGAGCTTTTCCAGCATATCGGCGGTGTGGCTAAGGGTGGACCAATCGGACTTGGAGCCCATGATCACGCCAACCAGTGCACTCATCGTCGCGCCTCTTCTCTCTGGGCGCCCGCAGGCGCGTCAAAAAACAACAAGCCACGCAGAATGCGTGGCTTGATTGTACGAATTATGGCCAGATAAGCCGGCCGAAGGCCGCGCAGTATACCGTAATACCGCAGATAAACAGCCCCCTGTACGACCATCTGTCATACGGCTCCAAGTGCCGGTTTTATTGACTTCAAGGTCAGCGGACAGGGGCCCCACGGCGAGGCCCCAAACTCATGTATTCGGGGTTCCCTGCGCCGCGCCGCCCTCGAGCTTGCGCCACAACAACCGCACATTGGCCTTGCGTACCAGCGCACAGCGATACAGGCGGATCTCCAGCGGCACATGCCACTGCGGTCCGCCACAGACCACCAGCTCACCGCGCGCCAGTTCAGCCCGCGCACTCAGTTGTGGCACCCATGCGATCCCCAGCCCTTCCAGCGCCATGCTCTTCAGGCTGTCGGCCATCGCCGTTTCATAGACGGTGGTGAAGCGCAGGGCGCGCTGGCGCAACAGCATGTTCACCGAGCGCCCCAGAAACGCGCCGGCACTGTAGGCCAGCAACGGCACGCTGGCCTCGCCTTCGAGGTCGAACAGCGGCTTGCCGTCGGCATCGGCTGCGCACACCGGGAGCATTTCGGTATGGCCCAGGTGCAGCGACGGGAAAATCTCCGGGTCCATTTGCAGGGCGGCGTCCGGGTCATAGAACGCCAGCATCAGGTCGCAACCGCCTTCGCGCAGCGCATGCACGGCGTCGCCCACATTGGTGGCGACCAATCGCGTGGCAATGTTCAGGCCCTCGTTGCGCAGTTGCGCGATCCAGCGCGGAAAGAAACCCAGGGCCAGCGAGTGGGCGGCCGCAACTTGCATCACCTCCCCTTGCCCGCCTTCCAGGTGATGCAGGTGGCGCAACACTTCGCCCAGCTGTTCGACCACCGTGCGTGCCGTCACCAGGAACAGTTGCCCGGCGGCCGTGAGTTCGATGGGCGTGCGTGAACGGTTGACCAGCGTCAGCCCCAACGCAGCCTCGAGGCTACGGATCCGCCGACTGAAGGCCGGTTGGGTCACGAAGCGCCGTTCGGCGGCCTGCGAGAAACTACGGGTGGCGGCCAGGGCACTAAAGTCCTCAAGCCATTTGCTTTCCAGATTCATCACGTCCTCCCGGACACGCACCAATTTAGGTCACACGTTCGTCGCGCACACGGCGTCACATGGGCATTATGCCGAATATGCATAGGCCAGTGCTTAACAGCATTGGCCCAAAATTCTCCACAAGCCTAGCATTCACAGCGTTCCGGCACAGACCGGGTCCATATCGAGATGATTTCTATCATGTCCTCCGCTGCATCTTTCCGCACAGAAAAAGACCTGCTTGGCGTACTCGACGTACCAGCTCAAGCGTATTACGGCATCCAGACCCTGCGAGCGGTGAATAACTTCCGTCTCTCCGGCGTTCCGATTTCGCATTACCCGAAGCTGGTAGTGGGCCTGGCGATGGTCAAGCAGGCTGCTGCCGACGCCAACCGTGAGCTGGGTCACCTCAGCGAAGCCAAGCACGCTGCCATCAGCGAAGCCTGTGCCCGTCTGATCCGCGGCGATTTCCACGAAGAGTTCGTGGTGGACATGATTCAAGGCGGCGCTGGCACTTCAACCAACATGAATGCCAACGAAGTCATCGCCAACATCGCGCTGGAGGCCATGGGTCACCAGAAAGGCGAATACCAGTACCTGCACCCGAACAACGACGTGAACATGGCGCAATCGACCAACGACGCCTACCCGACGGCCATCCGCCTGGGTCTGCTGTTGGGTCACGACGCCCTGCTCGCCAGCCTCGACAGCCTGATCCAGGCATTCGCTGCCAAGGGTCAGGAGTTCAACCACGTCCTGAAGATGGGTCGTACCCAGCTACAAGACGCTGTGCCGATGACTCTTGGCCAGGAATTCCGGGCCTTCGCCACTACCCTGGGCGAAGACCTGGCACGCCTGAAGACCCTGGCTCCGGAGCTGCTGACCGAAGTCAACCTGGGCGGCACCGCGATCGGCACCGGCATCAACGCCGACCCGCGTTACCAGCACCTGGCCGTTGAGCGCCTGGCACTGATCAGCGGTCAACCGCTGGTACCCGCTGCCGACCTGATCGAAGCCACTTCCGACATGGGCGCCTTCGTGCTGTTCTCCGGCATGCTCAAGCGCACCGCGGTCAAGCTGTCGAAGATCTGCAACGACTTGCGCCTGCTGTCCAGCGGCCCACGTACCGGCATCAATGAAATCAACCTGCCAGCGCGTCAGCCAGGCAGCTCGATCATGCCAGGCAAGGTCAACCCGGTAATTCCGGAAGCCGTTAACCAGGTGGCCTTCCAGATCATCGGTAACGACCTGGCCCTGACCATCGCGGCCGAAGGCGGCCAGCTGCAGCTGAACGTGATGGAGCCGTTGATCGCCTTCAAGATCTTCGACTCGATCCGCCTGCTGCAACGCGCCATGGACATGCTGCGCGAGCACTGCATCGTCGGCATCACCGCCAACGAAGCCCGCTGCCGCGAACTGGTCGAGCACTCGATCGGCCTGGTCACTGCGCTGAACCCGTACATCGGCTATGAGAACGCCACCCGCATCGCCCGTATCGCCCTTGAAAGCGGCCGCGGCGTGCTGGAACTGGTACGCGAAGAAGGCTTGCTCGACGAAGACATGCTCGCCGACATCCTGCGTCCGGAAAACATGATTGCTCCGCGTCTGGTGCCCTTGAAGGCCTGACGCCCGCTCTTTCAACGAAGAGCCACCGCTCACCAGGTCGAGGGACTAGACACCTCTCACCTTTTGAGGGCCTGGAGATCATTCTCCAGGCCCTTTTTTTTGGGTTTTTTGCAACGACACAGGCGCTGTGGGAGCGAGTTCGCCCGCTCCGACAACCGCCTGATCCCGAAAAGGCCAGGTGCTTCGAAGGGCTCGCTTCGGCACCCGCACCACAACAGTGCAGACGGACGGCGCCCCGATAGGTATAGTGCCGCCCCTCTTCGCATGAGCGGTCGTCGGTAGCGAGACCCCAAGCCATGCGAAACCCGAACTAATAACAAACCCGCGAAAGGAAGCCGGGACGACCTCCGTCTCGCCTGTTGTGCCGTGCGCAAACGGGTGTAACGCGATGTGTCTGCCTGGCCAGCATTTGCCTACACAAAAAACAGCGAGGAATACTCCATGCTCGAAGTCATTAACGACTTCCTCTCAGGGAAAGTACTGATCGTGCTCATTGTCGGGCTCGGTAGCTACTTCACGATCCGCTCGCGTTTCGTTCAATTGCGTCACTTCTTCCACATGTTCGCGGTGTTCCGCGACAGCCTCAAGAGCAGCGCCGGCCAACTCAGCTCCTTCCAGGCCCTGATGCTCAGCCTCGCCGGGCGCGTGGGTGCGGGCAACATTGCCGGGGTCGGCATCGCCGTGACCCTCGGTGGCCCGGGCGCCGTATTCTGGATGTGGGTGACCGCGCTGGTCGGCATGTCCAGCAGCTTCTTCGAATGCTCCCTCGGCCAGCTCTACAAGCGCTGCGATTCCGAAGGCCTGTACCGTGGCGGCCCGTCCTACTACATCCAGCACGGCCTGCAGAAACGCTGGCTGGGCATGATCATGGCGTTCCTGCTGCTGATCACCTTCGGCTTCGCCTTCAACGGCCTGCAAGCCCACGCCGTGACCCACTCGCTGAACAATGCCTTCGGCCTGGACACCACCTACACCGGTATCGGCCTGGCGGTGTTGCTGGGGCTGGTATTCATCGGCGGCATCAAGCGCATCGCGGGCATCGCTGACCTGCTGGTCCCGGTCAAGACCCTGGCCTACATCGCCGTGACCATCTACGTGATCGTGCTGCAATTCGACCAGGTGCCGGGCATGCTGATGACCATCGTCAAAAGCGCCTTCGGCCTGGACCAGGCCTTCGGCGGCCTGATCGGCAGTGCCATCATCATGGGCGTGAAACGCGGCGTGTTCGCCAACGAAGCCGGCCTTGGCAGTGCGCCAAACGTGGCCGCCGTGGCACAGGTCGAGCACCCGGTTGCACAGGGCGTGGTCCAGGCGTTCAGCGTGTTCCTCGACACCTTCGTGATCTGCACCTGCACCGCGTTGCTGATTCTGCTCTCGGGCTTCTACACCCCGGGCTTCGAAGGCGACGGCATTGCCCTGACCCAGAACTCCCTGGCTGCCGTGGTCGGCGAATGGGGCCGGATGTTCATCTCCGTGGCGCTGGCGTTGTTCGTGTTCACCTCGATCCTCTACAACTACTACCTGGGCGAGAGCAACCTGCGCTTCCTGATCGGCGACAACCGCAAGGCGCTGATTGGCTACCGCGCCCTGGTACTGGTGCTGATCTTCTGGGGTGCCATCGAGAACCTCGGCACGGTGTTTGCCTTCGCCGACATCACCATGACGATGCTGGCGTTCGTCAACCTGATCGCGCTGTTCCTGCTGTTCAACATCGGCATGCGCATCCTGCGTGACTACGATGACCAGCGTGCAGCCGGCATCAAGACCCCCGTGTTCGATTCCAGCAAATTCCCGGACCTGGACCTGGACCGCAAAGCCTGGCCGGCCAACCCGCCAGCCGCCGCTAATACTCAGGCCAAGGCTCAGGCTGAACCGCAAGGCGACACCGCAGCGCAACGCTGATCGGTATAAAACCGGGCGCATCCCCTGCGCCCGACGTGACACGGCTTGCAGTCAGCGTCATGCTCGACTGCAAGCCGTCATCGTTTCGGAGAACCTCCATGAATTCCTCGACCTACCCTGCCGCCCAGCACGTCATGGTGCTCTACACCGGCGGCACCATCGGCATGCAATCCAGCGCCCATGGCCTAGCCCCGGCATCCGGTTTCGAAGCGCGGATGCGCGACTACCTGCACAGCCAACCTGAACTGGTGGTGCCACAGTGGCGCTTTCGCGAGATGTCGCCGCTGATCGACAGCGCCAACATGACCCCGGCCTATTGGCAGCAACTGCGCGAGGCGGTGGTGGAGGCGGTGGATGTCCAGGGCTGTGACAGCGTGCTGATCCTGCATGGCACCGATACCTTGGCCTACAGCTCGGCGGCCATGAGTTTCCAGCTGCTGGGCCTGCACGCCCGCGTGGTGTTTACCGGCTCGATGCTGCCGGCCGGCGTGACCGACAGCGATGCCTGGGAAAACCTCAGCGGCGCGCTGGTCGCCCTCGGCCAGGGCCTGGCCCCGGGCGTGCACCTGTATTTTCATGGCGAGCTGCTGGACCCGACCCGTTGCGCGAAAGTGCGCAGTTTCGGCCGGCATCCGTTCAAACGCCTGGAGCGTCAGGGTGGTGGTGTGAAAGCATCTTCAATACCCGCGCACCTGAATCACGACCAACCCAGGCAGCTGGCGAACGTCGCGGTACTGCCGCTTTTTCCCGGCATCGGCGCCGAGATACTCGATGGCCTGATCGACAGCGGCATTCAAGGCCTGGTGCTGGAGTGCTACGGCAGTGGCACCGGTCCCAGCGACAACCCCGCATTCCTGGCGAGCCTGGCACGGGCGCGGGACAAGGGCATTGTGGTGGTGGCGGTTACGCAATGCCATGAAGGGGGCGTCGAACTGGACGTATACGAAGCGGGCAGTCGGCTGCGGGGCGTCGGCGTGCTTTCGGGTGGCGGCATGACCCGTGAGGCTGCGTTCGGCAAGTTACACGCGCTGTTGGGTGCAGGCCTTGAAACGGCTGAAGTGCGGCGATTGGTCGAACTCGACCTCTGTGGCGAACTGGGCTGACCTTCAAACCTGACACCAAGTCCGATGGGAACGGGCTTGCCCGCCAAGACTCGGCCGCGCATGCACTCCTGCCGTTCAATCAAGCGTGAACGCGGCCCCGTGGCGAGCGAGCTTGCTCGCGCTGGGGTGCGAAGCGCCCCCAACATGACTATTGCAGGGTTTCAGATAAAACCCGGTGACCGGTTTTGGGACTGCTGCGCAGTCCAGCGCGAGCAAGCTCGCTCGCCACAGGGTATGTGTCAGGCATCCGCCCTGTGATCAATACAGCTCCCCCCACAAGATCGTCGTCAGGCACACAACTTGCTCTTGTTCCAGCACCCCAAGGCTGGAACCGCCCATGCTCCACTCCCACCTCACCACCCTCAACGCTGTCTCACTGGCGCTCAATGTCTTCAAGGCCGAAGGCTTGTCGAGTGACGCACTGCTGGCCGGCAGCGGTATCAATACCGCGGACTTGAGCCGGGCGGACACACGCATCACCACCCACCAGGAAATGCAGGTTTGCGCCAACGCCGTCGCCCTCAAGCACGATATCGGCCTGGAATTGGGCAGACGGATGCACGTATCGTCCTACGGCATGCTCGGCTATGCCCTGCTCACCAGTGCCACCTTCGGTGACGCTTTGCGTCTGGCTATGCGGTATCCGGCGCTGTTGGGAACACTTTACGAGCTGAGCCTGGAAGAGGACGGCGAGCAGGTCTGGTTTGTGGCCGCCGATTACCGGGAGAACCCGGCACTGGCCGTGTTCAATGCCGAGTTCTGCCTGGTGTCGCTGAGGGTTATCTGCGATGACTTGCTCGGCCATTCCCTGCCCCTGCTCGCCGCCCGGCTTGAGCATGTGGCGCCGGATTACCGCGACCGGTACGCCGAACACTTCGCTTGCCCACTGCACTTCGAGGCCAAGGACAACGCTTTCGCCTTTGACCGGCGCTGGCTCGATCAACCGCTGCCATTGGCCGATGTCATCACCCATCAGGCCATGGCCGAACGCTGCCGCAAGCAGAACATCGAGTTCACCGGACGTCAGGCGTGGCTGGGACGGATTCGTCAATTGCTCAGTGCACAGCTGAATGCGGCCCCGGGGCTGGACGGACTGGCGCAGCAGATGAACTGTTCGCCGCGCACCCTGCGCCGGCACCTCAAAGACCTGGGTTGCAGCTATCAGGAGTTGCTCGACGAACTACGCTTCGAGCAAGCCAAGCAAATGCTCTGCGAGGACCAACTACCGATCTACCGCATTGCCGAAGCCCTGGGTTTCAGCGAGACCGCAAGCTTTCGCCATGCCTTTGTACGCTGGAGCGGAGTGGCGCCGAGTCAGTTCAGGCCACACGGATAACCCTGTGGAAGCGGGCTTTCCGGCGATGCTTATCAAGATGACGCTCGCGGTGATGATGACGCCCGAGTGATCACACGAAGTACCAGAGAGCTGTTACCTTTTTGAGTGGCTAACAAGTCGCTCGACAAAAAACTCTACATGCCCTCTTGGAGCGCCCAGCAATGGCCAAGCGTCAGCCTTGAGCGCAACCTCCTGAAAGGCTTTGCTGCATTTGCATCGCGGATGTCTCTCGTAAACCGCCCGCCGTGTCTGCGCGGCATTACGTACATATTCATCGTAAGGAATTGCTCCCGCATACTGCAGGGAAACATCCAGGAAGTGGTCCGTGAGTTTAATAAGCTTGGCAAACAAACTCTGCCCTTCTAGAGGGTTGCTCTCCATGCTGGCCAAAACCCTGAAGCGCTTCATCCCGTGCTCATGATTAAGTACTTTGATCAAAGCGTAAGCACCGGAGATGGAAGTCGGCTCATCGCATACAATCACCAAGACTTCATGGGCAGCTCGAATGAAGCTGACTACCGGTTCGCCAATACCCGTGGCGGTGTCGATCACCAGCACGTCCAGGCTGTCCACTATCTCGCTGAATGCCTGTATTAGGCCTGAATGCTGAGCCGGCGACAGGCGCACCATACTCGGAACACCTGAACCAGATGCGACTATGCGCACTCCTCCCGGTCCTTCCATCAGGGTATCGGACAATTCACAGCGACCCTCGATTAGATCGACAAGCGTATACCGTGGCACAAGCCCCAATTGGACGTCGACATTCGGGAACTCAAGATTTGAATCCAGCAAAACGACTCGGCGCCCAAGCTCTGCCAGCGCCAATGCCAGATTCACAGCCACAGTAGTTTTGCCTACGCCGCCCTTACCGCTGGCGATAGCGATAACTTGTACAGAGTGCACGGTATCCATACTGACTTTTCAACTCCATATTTAACGCTGACAAGCAATTGAAATCCTTAAAGCATCAAGTTCTAAGTCTTCCAAGATTAGCCCTTAACGACTGCTCAGCCACAACCGCCGCACATAAGTTCGCTCTCGCCGATCAGACCTCCTGATCGCCGAATGGATGGCTAATATCCAGAAATAAACAGGCTGAAAAAGTTGAATACTGTAAAGACTGACACACTGGCCAAGATCAAAGCGGACAATATTTTCTTTTTTAACAACGGTAAACTTCCTTGTCATCGATGTATAAAACTGAAACGGGGACAGCACACCCGGACATGCCCTGATTGTGCGCAGGGTGATGGCACTGTGCCAAGAGGCGCCAGCGTCGCGACCCGTTGCAGCTGCCCGATGCCGAAATCTTGCAAGGCTGGCTGCGAATGGCAGCGCAACGACTTGGAGCGCGCCCAACTGCGCTGCCACAGCTCGCCCAGCACCTGCGCCAGGGGCCAGGCAACGTTCAAGCGCTGCATTGAGCAGCACCTGACGTGCATCGGTAATCAGCCAAGGGGTCGGCGTGCATGGATCCACCGGCTGGTTCGGGTGCTTTGGCTCAACCGCCGGCGACCAGTTTGGGTGCAAGCAGCGCCTCGCCGGTCCGCCCATAGACATCCTCCAGGCGCTCGATGTCGTCCTCACCCAGGTAGCTGCCGGACTGCACCTCGATGATCTCCAGCGGGATTTTGCCAGGGTTGGCCAGGCGGTGCACCGAGGCGATCGGGATGTAGGTGGACTGGTTTTCGGCAAGCAGGAACACCTTATCGTCACACGTCACCTGGGCGATGCCGGATACCACGATCCAGTGCTCGGCGCGGTGGTGGTGCATCTGCAGCGACAGCTGCGCGCCGGGCTTCACGGTGATGCGCTTGACCTGATGGCGAATACCGTTGTCCACCGAGTCGTAGCAGCCCCAAGGACGATTTACCGCACAATGGCTCTGGGTTTCCGAACGGCCCTTCAGATCCAGGCTGTTGACCAGTGCCTTGACGTCCTGAACCGAATTCTTGTGGGCAATCATCACCGCATCCTTGGTTTCTACTACCACCAGATCGTCCACACCGACCAAGGTCACCAGCTTGCTGCTGCTGTGTACGAAGCTGTTGCGGCTGTCGTGGGTCAGCACATCGCCCTTGAGCACGTTGCCGGCCTGGTCCTTCTCATGCACGTCCCACAGAGAGGACCAGTTGCCCACGTCGCTCCAGCCGGCGGCGAGCGGCACCACGCAGGCGCGGGAGGTCTTCTCCATCACCGCGTAGTCGATGGAGTTGTCCGGGCAGCACTCGAAGGTGTCGGTATCGATGGTCATGACATTGCCGCAGCGGTGGCTGCGCTCCAGGGCCAGCGCACAAGCGTCGTAGATGCCCGGCGCATGCTTGAGCAACTCGTCCAGATAACGGCTGGCACGGAACAGGAACATGCCGCTGTTCCAGTAATAGCCGCCCGTGCGAACGAGCTCGCGGGCCAGTTCTGCATTGGGCTTCTCGACGAAGTGGCTGACCCGGTAGACGCCGGGATGCATGCCGTCGGCGTCACCTGCGCGGGTCGCCTTGATGTAGCCGAAGCCGGTCTCGGGACGTTTGACGGGGATGCCGAACAACACCATCTCCCCTTCCTCGGCCACCGCGCGCGCCACTTCCAGTGCCTCGCGCAGCGCCGGTTGATCCTCGATCACATGGTCAGCCGGCAGCACCAGCATCAGTTCGTCGCGGCCGTCGGCCAGCAGTTGCAAGGCGGCCATAGCCACGGCCGGCGCGGTATTGCGGCCGAAGGGTTCGAGCAGTGTCGAGTGCCCCTCGACGCCGATCCGCTCCAGTTGCTCGTTGACGATAAAGCGGTGCTCATGGTTGCACACGATCAGCGGGCTCTGCATGCCTTCGAAGTCCAGGCGCTGCAGGGTCTGCTGGAACAGCGAAAGCTCGCTGGTCAGGGCGAGGAACTGCTTTGGATACTGCTTGCGCGAAAGGGGCCACAAGCGCGAACCACTACCACCAGAAAGGATTACCGGAATCATGGGAGAAGCCTCATTAAAGTTCCATTTCAAATTAATACTTGTCCCCGCCGAGGCCCTGCCTCGGACTACCGGGAGAGTGAATGCATCGATGCGATCAAGGGTTGAACAACTGGGTGACATCCCCTCCTAGCCGATAGGTCTCCAGGGGCTCTAGGGAGCGCCGCCAGGCGTCGGTCTCGGCCGAGCAGCGATAAAGTGCACAGTAGGGCTCCAGCCAGGCGAACTTGCCGTTCTCCTGCAAATCCTCCAGCTCCTGCGGGTAGCCGGACCGGGCCTCGAAAAGGCGCGGGTTGTGCACGCCACTTTCGACCCGCTGGGCGAGCCGCTGCAGGGCACCTCCGTTGTCGCCACGCAGATCCAGCCCGTTGGCCTCGGCGAATGCCGCGATCATCATCAGCGGCCCCAGGCTGTAGTTGTGGTAGGCAAGCGCCCGGGTTTGCCGGGACAACTCCAGCGGCAGGTAGCCCTCGGCGTCGACCTGCTCCATACCATGGCGGTACTGCTCGACCGCCCAGTCGAACAGGTCCTGACGGTCGAGCACCACGGCGCTTGCCATCACCGCCCAGGCAGCCCAGTACTGGTGGTTGTTGCGCCGCTCGCGCGGTTGCTCGTTCCAATCGTGCACCACCTGGTCGGCGAGCCGGGCGAACCACTGCTCGATGGCGCGAGTTTCGGCCTCATGCCCACGCAAGGGTTCGGAGCCGGCGAACTGCAGCCGCAGATAGGCGGCAGACAGGCTGCCCAGCGCCCATTTGCGCACCGACTTGCCGGTGTGGTTGTAGGTTCGGCTGAGCAGCGCGTCGGCTTCGGCCCATGTGCTCAACCAGGTCAGGGCGCAGTCGGCGTATTCCTGCCGGCCATCCTCGAGATACTTGCCGACCAGTTTGCTCACGCCGCTTTCCAGCGTACGCACATCGCCGGTCAGCCGCTTGTAGCGCGCGGCGGCCTGCGGGTTGAGCTTGTCCCTGGCCGAGTCCGAACCTTCGTATTTGCTCGGGAACAGCAGGTCGCCCGAATAGGGCGCGGGTGCCCCGGGACAGGCCGGCACCTTGTCCTTGGGGGACGGAGCGGCCAGGTAGAAGCCGCTGGGCGGCACCAGGCTGGTGCCGGCGTTACGTTCCAGGGGCTTGCTGCAGCCGGCGGCCAGCAACAGGGCCAGGCCAGCTAGCGCCATCCGCGAACAGATCAGCCAGGGTTTCATAGCCATTCCTCAGTTGGTCGCGACCGGACGCTTGACCCAGGCCGGAGACAGCTTGTCGGCGGAACCGGTGACGAACAGGCTGACCACTTCGCCACGCTCCAGCACCAGCGGGTCGAGGTCACGAATCTTGCGGTCGCCAGCGAACAGCGTCAGGCGCACCTTGACCGGGTTGATCTCGCGCTCGCCACGGGCGTTAGCCGAGACCGGGCGGATGACCTCGGTACGACCGTCGGCGGTTTTAATCGACAGGGCGGTGTCGGATAGATTCTGCAGGCGCAGCAGGGACTTCTGGCGATTCTTGAACGGCGGCTCCTCCACCAGCTCCAGCGCCCTATCCGGCATCTGCACCAGTGTGTAGTAGCGCTCGGCGTCGAGCTTCACTGCCAGGCTCTTGCCATCTGCGCTGACGGTGTATTTACCGGCCGGCAGGAAGGCGAAATCGCTGCTGCTTTTGGCGCCCAGGTCATTGATGCGGACAGGGCCGAGGTTGGCGTCAAAACTGCTGTTTGCGGCGTTGAAGCCGCGCACGAAGGCCGAGCCATACGGTGCCGCCGGACCGTAGAGCGCCGCTTCGTCAGCCATCACCCACGGGGCGGACAGGCCAAGCAACAGGCTGCCCAAACGCAGGGTGTAGGACATCGAGGAAAAAAGGGACATACAGGTGCTCCTAGAATTGCAGGATGGACTTAGTGGAGGTGGCGGTGTGCAGCGCGCGGCTGACCGGCTCCTCGCCGTTGTTCAGCCGGGCGAGCCAGGCCGCGTCGAATCCGGACAGGTCGCTTGGTAGCATCAGGTAGCGCTCGGGGAACTCCCAGATCACCAGGCGCAGCCCGGCGAGCTCTTTTTCCCCCTGCTGCAGCAGGTTCAGCATGGGCACCAGTGGGCCCTTGCCCTCCTCGGCGTAATTGAGCAGGTCGCTGCCCAGGGCCTGTTTCAGGGCACCGGCGAAGTTCCAGTCCGGGTTGGCGCTGTAGCTGGTCCCGACCAGCGCGATCGATGGCAGGGCGTCGACGAACAGCGCATCCTCGGCGCTCGCCTCCTGTCCCTCGGCGGCCCGGGTCAGACGCGGGCGCAGGCGCTCGGCCGGTGGTTGCAGGTCGGCGAAGTACGGCTCCAGGGGCAGGAAGCTCAGCAGGTCGCCTTTGTGCTCCCGGCTGGCGACAGCCTCGGTGACGAAGGTCTGGTCGCCATGCTGCCAGATACCCTGCCGCGCCAGATGCTCGGCCAGACTCCTGGCCGCGACCTCTGCGCCGAAGGGGGTCCAGTGGCTGTCGGTACGCAGGAACACTGGCTCCTGCGCCTTCGCCTGCTGCAGCGCAGGCAACAGATCCGGCCCGCTCAACCCGGCTTGGCGCATCATGTCGAGGACCTTCGGGTACAGGCTCTGCTGAGTCAGCACGGGTCGCTCGTCATCCAGATGCTCCGGATAGAGTCGAGCCTTGGCTGGCAGGAGCGCCAGCACCAGCGTCACCCCACGACGCTCGAACTCCGCCCGTACGGCGCTCACCAACCGCCAATTGTCCTGCAACTGATCGGGTTTGCTCGCCGGCTTGAACTCCTCGTCCGAGAACAGCCAGCCGTCCTGGCCGATGACCACGCCCTGGCGGCCTTCGCCGAAAAGCGTGTAGTCCGCCAGCGCCCAGAGATTGGTGCCCAGTTGCTTGACCGGGAACTGGGCGTCGTAGTGCTTCTCGAAGGCCAGCGCCAGTTTGCCGTCCAGCACGCTGGTTTCACTGGCTGTGGAGAAGCCGAATACCGCGCGTAGGGACCACAGGCAGAGCGCCAGCAGCAGGCTGCAGAAGAGCAGGCTGTAGAGCAGGTTCAGGGTTCTGTTCATAGTCGGTTCCCCTCAGAACTGGAAGTACAGGAAGGGCGAGAAGCTTTGCGCCGAGAGCTTCAGCACCGAGACGGTGAACAGCAGGAGCACGGCAGCGTGGAAGGCCACGGCGCCTATCCGCAGGCGCGCCACGGCGGCTCTGCCGTTGGCGTTGATCATGATGCCGTGGTCTTCGCGGGCGCGGGCCTTGGGTCCGCCGGCCAACGGCTGGGCGTAGAACTGACGGATGCCGAAGATGGCCAGCACGACATAGGCCAGCACCAAGGTGGCGATCTGCAGGCTGGTGAGCTGAGCGTGGTAGAGCTCGGAGAGCCGCCAGTCGGCGAAGCTGAACATGGCAACGTACATGCGCCAGGCCACGTCGAGGTTCTCGGCACGAAAAATCACCCAGCCGATCACCACCAGCATGAAGGTGAAGACCCACTTCAGCGGGTTGAGCACCCGTGGCGCGGCGTTCACGCCCCAGAAACGCTCAATGGCCAACCAGACGCCGTGCCAGGCGCCCCAGAGGATGTAGGTGAAGTTGGCGCCATGCCACAGACCGCCCAACAGCATGGTCAGGAACAGGTTACGGTAGGTCTGGAAAGCGGTTCCGCGGTTGCCGCCCAGGCTGATGTACAGGTAGTCGCGCAGCCAGGTGGAAAGGCTGATGTGCCAGCGTCGCCAGAACTCGGTAATGGATTGGCTGATGTACGGCTGCTTGAAGTTTTCCATGAAGCGGAAGCCCATCATCAGGCCCAGGCCGATGGCCATGTCGCTGTAGCCGGAAAAGTCGAAGTACAGTTGCGCGGTATAGGCCAGCGCACCCAGCCAGGCGTCGCCCGTGGTGGGGTCGGAAAGCGCGAAGCAATGGTCGGCGATGGGCGCGATGCTGTCTGCGATGAAGACCTTCTTGATGAAGCCTTGCATGAAGCGCGTACAGCCCTCGGTGAACTTGTCCACCGTGTGGGTACGGTGATTGAACTGGTCCGCCAGGTCACGGAAACGCAGTACCGGGCCGGCAATCAGGTGCGGGAAGATCGCCACAAAGGCGGCGAAGTCCACCAGGTTATGGGTGGCTGGGGTGTCGCCGCGGTAGACGTCGATGATGTAGCTGATGGACTCGAAGATGTAGAAAGAGATCCCGATCGGCAGCAGGATGTGCGTGAGCACGAACGGCTCCATGCCGAACGAGGTGATGATCGCGTTGAGGCTGTCGACGCCGAAATTGGCGTACTTGAAATAGCCGAGTACGCCGAGGTCCACCGCCACGCCGAGGAGCAGCCATTTCCGCGCAGTTTTCGTGCGCACTCCGGCCGCGCCGATGCGCAGGCCAATCCAGAAGTTGAACACTGTCACGACAGCGAACAGCGCCAGGAAGTCGATGCGCCACCAGGCATAGAAGATGTAGCTAGCGACCAGCAACAGCAGGTTTCGATAGCGCGTTCCGACCAGGTAGTACAAGCCGAGGAAAATCGGCAGGAACAGGAACAGGAACACGTTGGAAGAAAAAACCACGCTCTCAATCTCCTTTTGAATGATCATCGTTGCCCTAAGGAGCCCATGCGCCAGGCGCATGGCTCCATCAGGTCAATCGGCCTTGGCTTGCATCACGCTTGCGGGTTTGTCCGCCCTGCGGCAGATCTTCGCCTCGACCTGCAGCCCCGGGGGCATGTCTGCCGGCATATCGATCTCCAGGGACAGCAGCGTCTGCCCCGCCCACTCGGCGTCCTCACGCAAGCGGAAAACAAAGCGGCCGTTCGACTCGACTTCCCGCGACCGACTGATCAACAGGTTTTCCCTCGAGCCGCTCATGTACCAGACGGTACTGCGCAAATCGCTGATCTCGGGCTTGCTGAACTGGATCTCGACGACGGCGTCCTCACTGCGGATCGGCTTGACCCCCGTGTTGACCAACACCTCGTTCCTGCCGGGCCGCAGGGTCAGCTTCTGGTCTATGTCCGCCGTTACGTCCCGGCAACCGTTATCCAGCAGGGGCATGGCCTGGCGATAGAAAGTCGCCATGGCCAGGTCGTAATAGCTGTTGACCTCCCAGATCAGTACCTTCGGCGGTTTGTCCCGGAAGTCCTGGGTGCCGAGGTACTGCAGCATGGCACTGTGGAAGCCACCGCCTGTCACCGAGCGGTTATCCACGTCGACGCTGGCGTACTGTTTGAGGAAGCCGTCGAAGTTGTACTGTGCGGAACTGAAACTGGTGCCGACCAGCACCACATCGGGCCGTTCGGTATCGCCAAACAGCTCATTGCTCTCTTCTTTAGGCTCCGTCACTGCGCGCGTGAAATACTCATTGGCGTAACCACTGCCACAGATTTTGCCGAATGCCTGGTTGAGTGAGCCGGCCTTGTACAGGTTGCCTTCCATGCGCGTGGCAAATTCCTTGCGTGCAATCCCCTTGAAGACCCTCGACTTACCAATCTCGGCGGCCAGCAACTGCGCGGTCAGCTCAGCGCCTTGCGGCGTCCAGTGATTATCGCGCTTGAAGAAGAATTTCCTGCGCACTTCGGCCGGCAGGTCCAGCACTGCCGATAGGTCCGGCACGCGTATACCCAGGCTGCGCAGGCGCTCGATGGTAGCCAGGTAATTGCGGCGCGACAGTTCGGCATTGAAGCTGCTGCGCTCCTGCGGGTTGAGCATCTCAGTGACGAGCAGGCCACGCGGTGGCAGGTAGACCATCACCAGTTCCACGCCCCTGGCTTTCAGCGCATCACGCAGATCCTGGAGCAGTTTGAAACCCTCGGGCGTGGTGCCGATGTTGGTCATGAAGTCGATCTTGCTGCGAAAAAGCCAATCCTCGTGCCCCTGTACCAGTTGGCTGAAATCGCCCAGATCACCGGTGTAGCTGCTGTCCTGCAGCGCCTGCGGGCAGATCTGGCAGCAGCGCTCGATCTCGTATTCGGGCGCCTCGGCAGCCAGGCTCAGGGAACTGGTGAAAAGCGTCGCAATAGAGGCGCACGCCAGCCACCCTTGGGCTAAGCGGCCCATTGAACTCCGTTTCATTGTTTGTCACTCACTTGAAGTTGCGCCAACTTGTCGAGCGGCAGGACCAGCACGGCCCGCTTCTGTCGCACCAGCAGGTCGATGATTCGGCTCTGCTCCTTGGCAAGCGCACCGAATATGCCGATGCCGCTGGGCTGGGTCGGCATCAGCATTTCCACACCGTAGAGCTTCACGCTTTGCGGCGACACAACGGAGATAGCGCCCGACTGGTTACCGATCAGGCGACCGCCAACCACGGTCATGGAGAGGTTCATGTCGAAGGGGTCGAGTATCAGGTCGCGGGGTGTGCCGACGAGGTCTTTGACGTGCCCGTAGATGCCGAGCAGGCCGTTGGCCACCGCGAGGTTTTCATAGAGCCCGACATTGGCGCTGTTGCGCACACGAATGCCGTGCCGCGCGTTGTTGAACGCCCGGTTGCCCCACAACAGGTTGTCGCCACTCTCGTAGATGGTGATGCCATCGGAGCCGTTGCGATAAACCTCGTTGTTGGCCAGCACGTTATTGACGCTGGAGCGGTCGACCACGATCCCGGAGAGGGTGTTCTCGTAGGAGCGGTTGTTGAAGATCCAGCTGTCGTTCACCTCGCGGGAGACAATGATGCCGTGCTTCTCGCGGGTGCCATAGGCGGTGTTCTCGGCGATGATCAAGCGTCGCGAGCGGTCGTGCGGGTCGATACCGTAGACCAGGTTGTTGCGGTAGGTATTGCCCTTGAGTACCACGTCATAGGCTTCGTAGCAGTAGAAGCCGTACCACATGTCGTCGAACATCGAGTCAATCAGCCAGCCGCTGGGATGGTCGCGCTGCATGGTCGGATGCATCGCCGGGCTGTACTGGGAGATGGATACGCCATAGGACTTGCTCGCGGTGTAACCAAGACTCGATACCACCGAGTTGACGATGTAGGTCTCGGTACCGCCCCAAGCGTTGAGGAAGGGGCGGAACTTGCCCTTCTTCTTGAACCAGTCCTGCTGGTTTTCCGTCTCGCTCCAGGCGGTAAGGCGGGTGTACATGAGGAACAGCTTGCCGTCGTTGATCAGGAACGCGCCGCGCTCGCTGGATAGGCGCAAGTCGCGGGTTTCGGCGCCGACGTGCAGGGTCGCGCCCTGGCTGACGACGATCGGCAGGCGAGCGATGTAGATACCCGGCTCGGTTTCCTCGAAATACTTCTTCGGCAGGCTGCGGGCGAGATCCTTCAGCGTGACATAGCCACCCTCGATGAAAATCGCCTGGGGCATTTCACCCTGGCGCTTGACCCACTCACGCAGACGCTCGTCGCCACCGGTGAACTCCACCAATTGGTTCGGGCCGATCATACGCTTGAGCACCACGTTGCCAGCGGGCTTGCGAACGATCCGGGCAGTGGCCGCCTCGGCCGTATAGGGCGACAGATCGGGCAGCTTCGGCGGCTCGATCAGCAGCGACTCGACGGGAATGCTCGACACCTGGTAAGCGGGTGCGGCGTCTTCCCCGGCCGGTGCCACGACCGCCCACGCGAGGCTACCCGCGAGGACCACGCCGGCGACCCAGCGGTGCCTGTTTCTTGTGTGTAAATACATAGCGTCCAACTCCATGGTCAGCTCGGCAGGCGGCATTCAGTAGCGCCAGACAAAATCAACGAATGCGCGGTGCATACTCGAATCCGTGCCTTTGCCGAAGGCATCGCCCGGAAAGAACAGCCCGCCCCGGAAGCGGACCAACGCGGAGGATGCCCTCAGCCACTCCATCCCGGCCGGTATCTGCCCACGGTTCAGGTAGCGCGTCACCACCAGGTCGACTTCTTGCCCGATATCCTTCTCGCCAGGCACCAACTGGGCCTTCAGGCCGCTGCTGCTGTCGGCCTGGTCATCCACCCGCCAGAAGCGGTGGTAGACAAGGCTGGCGTCGTAGTCCTCGGCCAACTGCCAGCCGCTGAACACGCTGGCCGCCTGCAGGTTGTTCATCTCACCGCGATAGGCTTCGCCGAAGCGGTTGATGGCACTCCCGGTGCCGGTGAATTTGGAGCGGTTGCTCTCCAGCCCGGTCTGTGTGAACTGCTCGGAGTCGTCGCCGTCGGAGCCGCCGCTGGCACGCATGTAGGTGGTACCGACGCGCCAGTTCTGGTCGATGTTCCAGCGCAGGCCAAGGTCGACCGCCCAGGCATCGACATCCTGGCTGAGCTGGCCATCGGCCTGGCGGCGGCCGGCTACGGTGCTGGTGCGCAAGGTGTCGACGTTGCCGGTCAGCCAAGTGGCGGCGACCCAGTAGCTGAGCGGTAGGTTGCTGCGCTCGTTGTAGAAGTCCCCATTGAGCTCAGCCCCTAACCAGCTGAGTTCGCCGGTAGCGGTCTTGCTCATCTGATCCACAGAAGCACCCTTGCCGGGCAGGTTGCCGCGATCATCGCTGTGATGGAGCTTCAGCCCGGCCCAGTGACCCGGCTGCCACTGCCAGGACAGGTCGGCGAGCAGGTGCAGGCGATCCTCGTCCTCGGGCGCCAGTTCATCCAGGTCCGTGCGGTAGTCACTGAAACGTTCGGCAATGCCGACGTGGGCACTGAGCAGGGTTGTCTCGAAATTCCAGCGCAAGGCTTCGATATTGCTGTCCCACCACAGGCCGTCGGCACTGCGGATCTTCTGCCGACCGAGTCGCAAGGACTCTCCCGGATAAGCGCTCAGACCGCCATAGTCGACCCAGAACTCGTGCATGGCGAGGAACTGGTCCTCTCGCTCACGGGCGTCGTTGGGGTCGAAGGTGTCGGATTCGCTGGTGTCCGACTCGATGGTGTCGGTGGCGAGGAACGCCTCGCCGAGCGCGAAGGCGCTCCAGTCGCCCTGACGGTTGTAGACCCAGGGCCGCACGCTGAGGCCGGCGCCATTGAAGTCGCCACCGTCGCGGGTACCCAGATCGAGGTCATCGATCGACTGCGCGGTGAGTTTGAGATTGGCGCCATAAGACAAGCCGGGTTGCGGCTGCGCCCCCAGGACGACGGAGCTGGCCAGCAATCCGGCCATGCAGGCCAGCGTGGTGACTGGACGGTATTTCGAAGTCATAGCACTTCCTGCGCTTGATCAGCTTGATTCCTGGCGGTGACCTGCTGGCCACCGCGAGCCTCGATTTCACGGGCCAGCAGGCTCTCCACCTGCTGGTAGTCCTGCGCCTGCAGCCTCGGCGCCAGGCGCTCCATCAAAACCTGCCCCTGGGCCACGCCCTGACGCGACGCGAGCGTGGCGAAGGTGTAGCTGTAGACGGCGTTGATCCGCACGCCCTTGCCCTCGCCAAACAGCTGGGCCAGCGCGATGTTGGCGCTCGGGTCGCCCGCACGGGCGGCAATCAGCAGATGCTCCAGCGCCTTTTCCGGCTCGATGTCGCCCAGCGCGCCATCCCGGTACAACCGGCCCAGCAGCAGGTGCGCTTTGAGGTGGCCGGGCGCGGCCTGCAGCAGGTACTGCTCCGCCGCCCGCGGATCGGCCGGTACGACTTGGCCCTTGAGGTACAGCTGCCCGAGCATCAGTGCGGCGCGGCTGGAACCCGCCTCGATACCCTTGTTCAGGTATCCAGTGAGTACGGCCCCATCCCCCAGGTCGGGGAAGCGCAGGACCAGTTCGGCCAAACCGCACCAGGCGTCCGGGTAGGCCGGCGCAATACGCGTGTAGAGCACTTGGGCAGCCTTTGGATCAGCTTCGCCCAGGCTGCTGTCGGCCAGGACCTTGGCAACGCTCATCACACGTTCAGGCGACACCAGGCCGGCCTGGTAGGCCGAGTCCAGCCGCGCCAGCAACTGCTGCTGGCGGTCTTTGTTGCCACGCCGCTGGAAGATCTCGGCCAGTTCGACATAGCATTCGCTGGCCTGGTCCAGCCAGCCCTCACAGATGGCTTCGATCTCGTCCAGCTTCTGCTCGTAGTTACCGCGCACACGGTACAGGAGCACCTTGCCGAGCCGGGCTTCGCTGATGCCTTGCGCCTGCCATTGCTCCAGCTCGCGTTCCAGCTCGCCGCTGGCAAGCTTTTGCGGATCCTGCAGTTGCAGCTGCACCAGTGGCAGCAACGCGCTGTTGTCGCCGGCCGCCAGGCTCTGGCGCAGCAACTGCTCGGCCTCCCGGCGCTCGGCAGGACTCGCCTGCGGCTTGCTCGCCAGCCATTTACCCAACCGCGCTGGCGCCGCCGGAGAGCGATCGAGGGCCTGGCGGTACAGCGTCTCGCCCTGCATCCGCTGCTCGATCAAAGGACTGCGTATCAGCAGGTCGGCGAGACCGATCTGGGCCTCGACGTAACCTTCGCTGGCGAGGACGCGGTAATTCTGTTCCGCGGTCGCGAGGTCACCACTGCCCTTGGCCGTCTTGGCCAACTGCAGGTCGGGCAACGCCACGCAACCGGCCAGCAGACCGAGGCTGAGCGAGCTCAGCAGCCCGCATGCTAGTCCGGTGCTCTTCATTTTTCGAACACCAGGCTGTTCAGGCTGTTATTGGCGAAGACGCCGTTCAACGGGCGAATGCGCACGTCCACCGGACGCTTGGCCAGATCGCTGGCAAGCGGCTCGTTTGGCTGGATGTGCACGCGGATGTCCGAAGCCAGGCCACCGTCCTGCAGGGCGATGCTGGCGATCCGACCGCCGCGTTCGGTGGTTTCGCCGCCCACCAGGAAGGTCAGTGGGGTGCCTGGTTGCAGCTTGTTGAAAGCGCGGTACGGGAAGCGTGCTTCGACGGTGGCGACGCTGTCCACCGGCGCCAGCATGAACACCGGAGTGCCCTTGGGCGCCACCTGGCCATCACCCACCAGTTGGCTGACCACTTTGCAGTCACAGGGGCTGGTCAGGGTGCCTTGGAAGCGTTTGTTGAACAGGCGCTCCAGGTTGTCCGGGGTCATCTCCGATTCCGGCAGGGCGCCCTTCAGGGCATCCAGCATATTCGCCGTGAAGGTGGCCACCGGCGCGCCCTTGCTGACCGTGCTACCAACGGTGACCAGGCTTTGCACAGTCCCTTCGCGCGGCATCGCGACCTGCGTGCCGGGCACGCTGACTTGGGCCGAGTCAGCGTGAGTAACGAAGTAGATGTCGTAGAACTGGTACAGCACGTAGGCGAAGGCGCTCAGGCCGGCGACCAGGATCACCAGGGTTAAACTCATGGCGCGCAGGCGGCCGAGCAGGCTGAGCCTTTCATTCCCCTTGCCGCCACGGGCCTTGGTGAAGTTCTCGCGCTGGAGAATGCTGATCAGGCCACCGACATTCACCAGCTCGCCGCCGATGAAGGAGCTGATGATGTAGCGCAGCGCCGACATCTCGCGCGGACGCAGGTTGTGAAATTCACAGCCAACGCGCTTGCCGCCAATGATGGAACGCACCTGGAATTCGACATCCATGGCGAAGCCGATGCCCTCCACTTTGAACATCAGCTTGCCGCGATAGAGCTTGCCCTCGACCACCGACTGGCTGCCCTGCTCGAAGCTGAAACCGCCAGCGGACAGGTCTATCAGTTGGACTTCCTGGACACCCCCCTGCTGGCCTTGGAACCGGACCTTCGCCGGCAGCTTCAGGCGCGCATGCTGACGCTGCGCCTCGGACTCATGCACCATATTGGCGTTGCCCACCGGGCTGATCACTGCACTCATAATTTTTCCCTTTCAAATTAGTAAGTTGAACCTGGCTTCAAGGTTTTTTGGTCCTTTTCGCCGATCACACCACGAACATCAGCAGGGCAAGAAAGACGCTGCCCGCGGAGAAGGTCATAGCGCGCGAAGACCAGGTGTTGAACCAGAGCGAAAAGCTGGCCAGGTCGCGATTAAGCTTGGTGTTCTGGCGGGTCCAGGACTGCCGGTCGAGGCGGAAGAAGACGTACACCTTCACCAGCGCGCCCATGATCTGGTTGTAATAGAGGATCAGCGGATAAGCCGGCCCCACCTTGTGCCCCGAGGCCAGCAGCAGCAAAGTCAGCGCCAGGCGAGTGAGGCCGATCCACAGCAGGTACACCATCAGGAAGGCGAAGCCGTACTTGAGGCTGGCAATGATCGCCACGGTGGGCCCCAGCAGGCTGGTCCACATGGATACGCGCTGGTCGGCCAGCACCAGGCAGGTGAACCAGCCCAAACGATTCGGGCCAAGGCCCAGGGCGCGGGAGTTCTGCCGCAGGTTGTTGCCGTACCAGCGGAACATCAGCTTGCGACTGGCCTTGATGAAGCTTTTTTCCGGCGGGTGCTCAACGGTGTTGATGGACGCGTCCGGCACATAGAAAGTGTCGTAGCCCAGGCGCATCAGGCTGTACCAACTGGACTTGTCGTCGCCAGTGAGGAAGCGGAAGCGTCCGAGGCGCCAGTGTTCCAGGTGGTCGGTCTCGACGTCAGCGATGAAGCCGGGATTGGTCACCACGCTGGTGCGGAATACCGACATGCGCCCGGTCATGGTCAGCACACGCTTGGAGAGCGCCATGGAGCACATGTTGAGGTGGCGCTGGGCGAAGCGCAGCTTGTGCCACTCGCTCATGATGTAGCTGCCGCGCACCTCGCAGAACTCGTTGGTGGTCAGGCCACCGACATTGGGGAAAAGCTTGAACCAGGGCACGGTTTTCTTCACTACGCCCTGCTCCAGTACGGTATCGCCATCGATCACCGCCACCACCGCATCGTCATCGGGCAGGTGCCGGGAAATGGCGCGGAAGCCATGGGCCAGGCCATCGCGCTTGCCGGTTCCAGCGATGCGCACGAAGTCCAGACTGACCCGCTCCGGTGGGTTCATCTGCCGCCACAGGCTCTCGATCAACAGCTCGTCCGAACGCTCAACGATGGAACACACCACGGTGGTCGGGTAGCCGCAGGCGATGGCCTCGCGGATCACCGATTGGTAGACCTGAGCGGTGGTTAGCGCTTCGATGCGAAAGCTCGTGACCAGCAGGAACACGTGGGACGGGGCCGCTTGCGCACCAAGCTGCCGCACTTTGCGCCGATACCAGGGGAACACCAGATAGAGGAAGATCATCCCCCGCACGAAATGCACGGCGCCCATGGAATAACGCCAGATGCCAATAACACCCAGCAGAAGAATGAAATCGACGGACTCCGGGTCGAATGTGCTACGCGGCAGCAGCATTGCCATCCCCGTGAGCGTGGTTACCAGCAGTAACCACCCTGCGGCAGTGCGCAGGCGACTCTGAAAAACATCCATGTTTCGGACCTGTATGACTTATCAACAATATGGCAACAGGAGCGCCGCGCCTGTTGCCAGGGCGCCCCACGAGCATCACTGCAACGGCTCTACCAGCAGATACCCTCTAACCCACCACCGCTGGATTGGCGCATAAACCCCACCAGGTCGAAGACCTTCTTGTCGGCGAAAGCTCGCTCTACCAGGGGCGCGAAGGCTTCATCGCCGTTGCCCAGGACGATCACGTCGGCATTGGCGACCACTTCGTCGAAATTGGACCGCAGCAACGACGAAACATGGGGAATCTTCGACTCGATATAGTCGCGGTTGGCGCCGTGAACACGGGCATACTCGACGTTACTGTCGTAGATGCTGAGGTCGAAGCCCTTGCCGATGAGCATCTCGGCCAGCTCCACCAGCGGGCTTTCACGCAGGTCGTCGGTACCGGCCTTGAAGGACAGCCCCAGCAGTGCGACCTTGCGCTTGTCGTAACTGGCGATGATGTCGAAAGCTTTGCGCACCTGCGCGGAGTTGCTGCGCATCAGCGACTCGATCAGCGGCGACTCGACGTCCAACTGACCGGCGCGGTAGCTCAGCGCACGCACATCTTTGGGCAGGCAGGAGCCGCCGAAGGCGAAGCCCGGACGCATGTAGTAACTGGACAGGTTGAGCTTGCGATCCTGGCAGATCACCTCCATCACCTCGCGGCCGTCGACGCCGACCGCCTTGGCGATGTTGCCGATCTCGTTAGCGAAGGTGACCTTGGCCGCGTGCCAGACGTTGCAGGTGTACTTGATCATCTCCGCGACTTCGATGGTCTTGCGGATGACCGGCGCATCCAGCTCGCGGTAGATCTCTTCCAGCAGGTCGCCAGAGGTGCTGTCCAGCTCGCCGATCACCGTCATCGCCGGAAAGTCGTAGTCCTTGATCGCGGTACTCTCGCGCAGGAACTCGGGGTTCACCGCCACGCCGAAGTCGACGCCGGCCTTGAGCCCGGAATACTGTTCCAGGGTCGGAATCACCACATTGCGCAGAGTGCCCGGTAGCACCGTGCTGCGTACCACTACCGTGTGACGGGTGGTCTTGAGCGGTAGAACCTGGCCGATCTGCCGGCACACCTCTTCGATGTATGACACATCGAGGTCGCCGTTGCGCTTGCTCGGCGTCGGCGGTGCGAGGAAGGAAATATCGGTTTCGAGGACGGCCTCGCGAACATCCAGGGTGCCACGCAGCATGCCGCTGGCGACCCCTTGCTGCAGCAACTCGCCCAGACCCGGCTCGACAATGGGCGATTTGCCACTGTTGATCATATCGATCTTGAGAGCCTGAACATCGACCCCGATGATCTGATGCCCTCTTGCCGACAAGCATCCGGCACATACCGCGCCGACGTAACCCAGACCAAATATGCTGATTCGCATGCTACGAACGCTCCTTGCAACTTAAGGTCATGGAATGTCCCTATAACATTCCCATATCCATTTACAGGCAATTTGAATCCACGACCTGTAACCAGTAGGGCCGCGCCATTTACGCCACCCTATATAAATCAACTGAGTAACTTAAATATCTCTTGTGAAAACCCACACGGAGCCAACTACCGCCATAACAAACAACGGTACCAGCAAGCACAAGACAGACGATAGAAAAGTGGGTGCAGCACTCCCGAAGCTACGAAACCATTCTTCAGTAGCTCCAAGCCGGGACACATGGTGAGCACTTAAATAACGCAAAGCAATAGAGCAATTAAAAATAAACCACAAATAATGACTTTTACTTAATGGCGCCAAAACAACGGCAGCAAAGAAACTTAATAGTAAGACAAAATTAGTTGCCAGCTTTATGGCGACAATATATTTACGGTAGCCGAGCTACATTAGCGCGCCAAGTTTTTCGCCATATTAATGACGACTAAAATATGACACTCGATGCTATTTTTATGGCGCTGCGCTTTCGTCAACGCTTCAATGCCAAGGACTCTTGCGACGGGCAGTTGCGCGACTTCTTTGGAAAGGGTGGTCTGAAGTAGCGTGTTGCCGCTGACCGAAAACTGATCCATTAGTGCCAGCAAGGGAAATAGCGCAATCGGAATGACTAAGCCAAACCAAGAACCGCGCCGCGACCTTCAAGGGCACGCCTGCGACGTGAAATGGTCGGCTGTCGAGTTGATGCGCATCGCTGAAAGGCTGAGACAAGCCGGAAACGAGGCTGACTCCCAGGCAGGACTCAGAATGTGCCGAACTTTTCATGATGGTGAGGAGAGGCTTACAGGCTATGCCAAGGAGGCGCACTTGAGGCTCATTTTCCGCGCGAAGACTCCTGTATCGGTGCTGGAATGCTCTAGTGCTTCCGACATACTAATCGGAAGCGATTTTGATACTTGCAGCCAATACGGGTAAATAGCTGTATTGGTAACGCGGGGCGATTCAGACAGGGCAATGAACGCTTTCCGATACAGACCAGGATGCTGATTAAGCACTTTATCAAAATATAGGTAAGTGCTGCAGCGGTTGGAGGCTCGAGCAAGCTACGAACCTCTGAGACAGATTTCATTGTTCCCAGACGGTTTTTATTGTCTAAATTCATTCCGTATTCTGAACCGGGGGTATGTTGCGTCAACAATGGGCGAATTTCGGTCAAATGTTTTGGCCGTATTGATCCCCTTCTGGCCTTTCCTGCCGTTCTCTGAATCAGCGTCCGCCGCAAGACTGTGTTCAACCGAACCAGCCCTGCGGAGAACAAGAACATGCTGACGATCTACTCGGACGATCACCATCTGCACCACGGCCGCTGCGAATTGATAGACGGGCAGCTCAAGCCCTGCTTCGAAATGCCTTCACGGGCCGACCACGTTCTGGCGCGCGTTCAATCCCGCGACCTGGGCCCGGTGCAGGCGCCACAGGACTTTGGCCTGGGGCCAGTGGAGCGCATTCACAGCCGCGACTACCTCGACTTCTTCAAAGGGGCCTGGGCCCGCTGGACCGAGTTCGGTACCGACGGCGACCTGCTGCCCTACACCTGGCCGGCGCGCACCCTGCGCCGTGTGCTACCCACCAGCCTGCATGGCCAGCTCGGTTACTACAGCTTCGACGGTGGCGCACCGATCACCGCCGGCACCTGGCAAGCGGCGTACAGCGCAGCGCAAGTGGCACTCACCGCACAAGCGGCGATCCAGGACGGCGCCCACAGTGCATTCGCCCTGTGCCGCCCACCGGGACACCATGCCGCCAGCGACTTGATGGGCGGTTACTGCTACCTCAACAACGCCGCCATCGCCGCCCAGGCGTTCCTCGATCAAGGCCACAAAAAAGTCGCGATCCTCGACGTCGACTACCATCACGGCAACGGCACCCAATCGATTTTCTATGGGCGCAGCGACGTGCTGTTCACTTCGATTCACGGCCACCCGGAAGCCGAGTTCCCGTTTTTCCTGGGTTACGCAGACGAGCACGGTGAAGGCGCAGGTGAAGGTTTCAACTTCAACTATCCGCTGCCCGCAGGCTCAGGCTGGGACCGCTGGAGTGCCGCGCTGGAACAGGCCTGCTCAGAGATCGAGAAATACGGCGCCGAGATCATCGTGGTCTCCCTGGGCGTGGACACCTTCAAGGACGACCCGATTTCCCAGTTCAAGCTCGACAGCCCGGACTACCTGGCCATGGGCGAGCGCATCGCGGCCTTGGGCAAACCGACCCTGTTTGTGATGGAAGGGGGTTACGCAGTGGAAGAAATCGGCATCAATGCCGTGAACGTCCTGGAAGGTTTTGAACGCGCCCAATGAGGAATTGGCACCATGAACAGATTCAAGCGTTTAATCGTTCCAACCCTGTGCGCCATGGCGCTCGGCAGTGCCGTGCAGGCCGAAGAGCGCACCTTGCGGGTATACAACTGGTTCGACTACATCACCCCCAAGGCCCTGGAAGACTTCAAGGCACAGAACGCCCAGACCAAGCTGGTCTACGACATCTTCGACACCAACGAAGCACTGGAAGCCAAGCTGCTGACCGGCAACTCCGGCTATGACGTGGTGGTGCCGTCCAACGTGTTCCTCGCCAAGCAGATCGAAGCGGGCGTGTTCCAACCCCTGGATCGCAGCAAACTGCCGAACTGGAACCACCTCGATCCCAAGCTGATGAAGCTGATCGAAGCCAATGACCCAGGCAACCAGTTCGCCGTGCCGTACATGTACGGCACCATCCTGATCGGCTTCAACCCGGACAAGGTCAAGGCGGTGTTGGGTGACAATGCGCCGGTGGACAGCTGGGACCTGATCTTCAAGGAAGAGAACATCAGCAAGCTCAAGCAGTGCGGCGTCGCCCTGCTCGACTCGCCATCGGAGATCCTGCCACTGGCCCTGCAACACCTGGGCCTGGACCCCAACAGCAAGCAGCCGGCGGACTATGCCAAGGCTGAAGCACTGCTGATGAAGATCCGTCCGTCTGTCACCTACTTCCACTCGTCCAAGTACATGGCCGACATTGCCAACGGTGACATCTGCGTCGCGGTCGGTTACTCCGGCAGCTTCTCCCAGGCCGCCAACCGCGCCAAGGAAGCCAAGAACGGTGTGATCGTCGACATGCGCCTGCCCAAGGAAGGCGCGCCGATCTGGTTCGACATGCTCGCGATCCCGAAAGGGGCGAAGAACACGGAAGATGCGTACACCTTCATCAACTACCTGCTGCAACCGCAGGTAATTGCACCCGTCAGTGACTTTGTCGGCTACCCGAACCCGAACAAGGACGCCACCGAGTTGGTCGATCCAGCCATTCGCAACAATCCCAACCTGTACCCGACCGAGACCGCGATGGGCACGCTGTACACCCTGCAACCGTTGCCACGGGATGCCGAGCGGGCACGTACCCGGGCCTGGACGAAAATCAAATCCGGGAAGTAGATGCGAAAAGACTCCCGCCGCAACTGGCGGGAGCTCCTTCCTGTTAACGGTCAGGTCAATCGGTTGTATTTCTTACCGCGAAACTGGCGTCGGTTATTTTATGATAGGGAGAGTCTTCACCCAGCGTTACACAGAATACGCCGGAAAACTCATCATCCGTCGCACAGGAAATACCGGCGTTACCCTGTTCTGCCGAGTACTCTTTATATCCGTCGGAGTTTTCAATTACATAGCCAATGGTAACTTCCCCTTCAAGAGTCACGTCATACTCACCCGGGCCAAGGTCGTCGTCGACGGCCACGGTAATATATCGGCGGCAACTCGCATCACCGATCAACCCCACGATGATTCTTACACCGTAGCTGTGAAACCCGCGAACATCTTCTGCAACAAAAGGTACGCCATCAATCAGTGCCGTTAAATGGCCACCCTCTACCTGCTGCCCGCACAGCATAATGGTTTCTTTCTTAAGTTCGTCGAGCGCAAACTTCATACATTTTTTGTGCGAAAGTTTCATAGTTTTTCCTGGCTATTCCGGGAAAAATCCAACCAGCTCATTGCCTCATCCTTGAGCGATGAAAGTATGTGACCAGTAAAATTTCCCGAAAGAAAATTCGAACGTCTAGATGACATTGAGTAAAGTGCTTATTAAGCACTCTCACTAAATATTTATAGGCTTGAGCGAACAGTGTCAATTTTGCCCAGCATTAAACTTGTAACTGAAAATCTAATGAAGTGGACATGTAGTGAATGCCCACTTGTTTGACGCCCTGATAGTTCGGTCAACTTTTCGAACAGGTCCAAACTCCTCGCAACCGTGCTATCGCTGCCTTGATAGCGGCTTCCGGCACAGCTGAAAACCCCAGCACCAACCCGGAGCGTTGATCGATCGGGGTCGTGGACTCCGGCAGCCAATAGCTGCTCAGCCCATTGATCTCGACATCGACACTACTCGCCAACTCGATCAACTCACGCTCACGGGCCACGCCGTCGACCGGTACGGTCATGTGCAACCCGGCCGTCACCGTAGGCAACGGGCCAACTCCCGGGATATCCGTAGGCCAACCATTGAGCAGGGTATTGCGCCGGCTCAGCGCTGCGCGCCTCATACGCCGTATATGCCGCTGGAAATGCCCGGCCGCCATGAACTCGGCCATTACCGCCTGGGTGCTCACCTCGGAATGACGTACATCCACGGCACGACGCTGGGCGAATGCTTCCACCAGGTCGACGGGCAGCACCAGGTAGCCCAGACGCAATGCCGGAAACGCCACCTTGCCGAACGTGCCGACATAGAGCACCCGCCCTTGCCGGTCCAACGCCGCCAAGGGGGCCAACGGGGCACCGCTGTAGCGGTACTCGCCGTCGTAGTCGTCCTCGATGATCCAGCCGTCTGTCCGCTCGGCCCACGCCAGCAACTCCAGACGCCGGGCCAGGCTCATGATCACACCGGTCGGGTATTGATGTGATGGTGTGACATAGGCCAGTCGGCAATCGCTTAGACCGGCCAGTTCGGCGCAATCGATGCCATCGCTGTCCACCGAAACACCGTGCAACTTAGCGCCTGCCAGCGCGAACGCATGACCCGCCGCACGGTAACCGGGGTTTTCCACAGCCACCCCGTCACCAGGCGCCACCAGCAGCTGTGCACAAAGGCTAATCCCCTGCTGCGCGCCACTGGTGATCACAATTTGCTCAGCGTTGCACTGCATGCCTCGGGAACTGCGCAAATAGGCCGCGATCATCCCGCGCAAACGCGCATCGCCCTCCGGTGCGCCATAACACAGCTGCTGTAAATCCGGCTTGCGCCAGAAAGCCGCATTCAGCTTGGCCCAGACCTCGAACGGGAACAGGTCAAACGCCGGCACCCCCACCCGAAACGCCCTCGGCGGCCCACTCGGCGGCTTGGGCAAATGGTGCTTCTCGACTCGTTGAAGCGCATCGCTGTGGATAACTTTACTGGATGAAACTACAGGTAAATCCGGGTGTTTTGTGGATAACCCTGTGGGTAAGCCTGTTGAAAACCCTGTGGATACTTTTGTGGATAGTTTTTCCGCCAGCAGGATGTTTGCCGGTAATTGCGCCACATAGGTGCCATCACCCACCCGCCCCTCGATGAAGCCTTCGGCGTAGAGTTGGTCATAGGCACGCACCACGCTGTTGCGCGAAATCGACAACGCCGCCGCCAGATCGCGGCTGGCCGGTAAACGGGTGCCACTGGCCAGTCGACCGTCGAGCACGCGCAGGCGCAATGCCTGATAGAGCTGGCGACTCAGGCCCTGACGGCGATCAAGCTCGATGCCGGCGGGATTGAACGACAGCAACAGTGACGGGTTGCTCATGGCACGACACCTTGGCAATGGACCTATGAAATTAGCCGGTAATGGCTCTTACAACAGACCAATAGCCTGCCTAGGATGCAGGCATTCGCCAAGGAAAATTTCCATGTATACCCCCAGCGCTTTTGCCATCGACGACCTCGCCACCCTGCATCGACAGATCCTCGACACACGCCTGGCCATGCTCGTTACCCATGGCGAGAACGGCTTGCAAGCGAGTCATCTGCCCCTGCTGCTGAGCCCCGAACAAGGCGCCAACGGCACGCTCTACGGCCACCTGGCCCGCGCCAACCCACAATGGCGGGAACTGGAAGGCGGTGCCGAGGCGCTGGTGATATTCCCGGGGGCCGAGGCTTACGTCAGCCCGTCTTTCTACCCCGCCAAAGCCGAACACGGCAAAGTCGTACCGACCTGGAACTACATCGCCGTGCACGCCTATGGCCGGGCCGAAGTGTTCAACGACGCCCAGCGCTTGCGCGACCTGGTCAGTGCCCTGACCGATCGCCACGAAAAGGGCCGGGGCCAACCCTGGAAAGTCGACGACGCGCCTGCTCATTACATCGACGGCATGCTCAAGGCCATCGTCGGTTTCGCATTGCCCATCCAGCGCCTGGAAGGCAAGCGCAAGCTCAGCCAGAACCGCAGTACCGCAGACATCGCCGGCGTGCGCGAAGGGTTGGCCACCAGCCCCGACCCGCATGACCAGGCGCTCGCCCACTTGATGCCCAAGGAATGAACATGAGTCAGATCGAGATACGCCGCGTCACCGCCGACGACCAGGCCGCCTGGCTGCCGTTATGGCAAGCCTACCTGCGCTTCTACAACACAGAACTGCCAGAGGCGGTCACCCACAGCACCTGGCAACGCTTTCTCGACCCCGGTGAACCGACCCACGCAGCCCTCGCCTGGGCTGACGGTAAAGCGGTGGGCATGGTGCATTTCATCTACCATCGCTCGAACTGGAGCGTCGAAAACTCCTGCTACCTGCAAGACCTGCTGGTGACGCCCGAAACACGCGGTACCGGTGTCGGCCGCAAGCTGATCGAGTACGTCTACAGTACCGCCAAGGCCGACGGCTGCTGCAAGGTGCATTGGCTGACCCACGAAACCAACGCGACAGCAATCCAGCTCTACGAGCGCATTGCCGAACGTCCGGGTTTCATCCAGTTTCGCAAAGGCCTCTAACGTTCAAGGAGAACACCATGTCGATTTCACTCGCCGACTGGAAAGGCGTCCCCCCGCCCTCGGCCCAATCGCTCGAAGGGCGCTTCATCCGCCTGGAAAAGCTCGACCCGGCGCGTCACGCCGAAGGTTTGTTCAACGCCCTGCAGGGCCCTGGCGCCGACCCGAAGCTCTGGGACTACCTGCCTTACGGTCCATTCCCGCAGCGTAGCGCCTTCAATGACTGGCTGAACAACCATGCAGCCAACAGCGACCCGTATTTCTTCTGCGTCATCGACCGCGCCAGCGGCGACGTCCAGGGCATGCTCAGCCTGATGTCGATCGTCCCGGCCCAGGGCCGCATCGAAATCGGCCACGTCACCTTCGGCGCACCGATGCAACGCTCGCCGAAAAGTACCGAAGCGGTTTACCTGCTGGCCAAGGAATCCTTCGCCCTGGGCTATCGTCGACTGGAATGGAAGTGCAACAACGCCAACGCCCGCTCCAAGTACGCCGCCGAACGCCTGGGTTTCAGCTTCGAGGGCGTGTTCCGCCAGCACATGGTGGTCAAGGGCCAGAACCGCGACACGGCGTGGTATTCGATCCTGGATTCGGAGTGGCCGGTGATTGGCGCGGGGTTCGAGAAGTGGTTGTCAGATGAAAATCAGACGAGCTCGGGGCAGGTGAAAACGCTGGTGGAGTGCCGAGGCTAACCCTCCCCACAGTAAACGATTACAGGTTGCACCAGCACCTGAATGATCGGCACATCTCTCTACAGACAGGGGGCAGCTTCACTTTTATCGACGAGAGTGTCGCTTGCCCACGATGGTGCTTCTTACTGGCTGGCATCCGTCAGCTAATCGTTCGGCGAACCCTCACCACGCCCATTTTCATCCCGAACGGGCGGAACACAGCGTTGAGTGATTTGAGCGTCTGGTTTCCTTCTCCATGTTCGATATGCACCAACGTGCGCACTGAAATCTTGCACATCTTTGCAAACTGACTCTGATGCAACCCCGTCACCTCAACCCGCAAGCGTCGAACGGCCTCACCTATTTCCAGAATACCTTCGGCAAGTCCTTGCTCAATGCTCTCAATCAACAGGGCCCGAGCGTCTATGGTGAGCGTCATTTCAAGCCCCAGCTTTTCAAGCGTTGTTCAAGGTTTTTCAAGGCGATACTCGGGTGATTCAGGGTGACGCCAGGCAAGCCGCTGGCGGCCAGAATGTCCGGCAACGCCCGTAAATGGTCAGCATCTTGTCGAAGACGCTCGTACACTTGCCGAGAGTTGGCGATGCTCTCCACCGCTTCACATACCCCCCGCCAATCAATGTCCCCGGCAACCTCCAGTTCCTTCGGCCACTTGGTCGTACGCGTCACACCGTCCTCGTCCATCACCATAGGCGCCAGGTCATAGATCGGCGCAAGACGAAAGGAGTCCACATCGCGGATGATCGCCGTGTTGCGCCCATGATTATCCGAGTTGCCAAGGATCTTGTTGATCAAATCACGTCGCAGATAATCCGCCATCAGGTCCGGGATCTGCTCTGCTTGACCAGCCTGCGTCCATAGATTGGCAAGAAGCTGAATCACCTCCAGATGGTTCATATAGCTGCCGGGGGTTGTAACACCGGCCAGTGAGTAAATCGACTCAACAGCCAGGCGCTCAACGCCCTGTTCGGTTACTTTTCGGTCAAAGCGCTGCATCCACAAACTGGGTTTGTTCGCCTCCTCCAGTGCCAGGCCCTCTGCCGCAATGGTCTCTATTCCCAGGGCTTGCAAGGCCTTGTAGTAATGGAATTCGCTTCTGAGAATGTCCTGATCAGCCTGGCCTGCCTTGTGACGGGCAAACTTCACGAACCAATGGCGCACTGTTCTTGCGTCATCCAACACCGCGTCGGGGTACAGCAACCCCTCAGGATTTTCGCTCATCAACAGTTTCGGGGCTTCCCCACCCGCCCCCGTCGCTCCACCAATGGCCGCGCCTTGTTCATAGGCGTATTCGAGAAAGCTGTTATCACGGGCAATCACTTCTTCCCGTCGGAACCCCATCGGTGGACGGCTATCCAGCGCGTCAGCCGACTCCTTGATACGCATGTTGCCAATAGGTGCCGGAGTGCTTCGGCACAACAAAAACAGATCGGCACTCACCTCTTCAGGCTTTTCCTGACCCATACGCGCCATCAGGAATCGCCTCGCGGCCCCGGCTGGTGCGATGTCATGCAGGAAGGCAGGGGCTTTTTTCAGCGACACGCTGTCCCAATCCAATGGCAACCTGGCGCTGACAGCGCTTGCGAAGGGCGACTGGATGCAGTCGAAGTTCCCGGTGATGTAATCCCGTTTGTACGCAAACCGGCACGGGCCTTCGAAGCCTTTTTGCGGCTCGGCAAAAACCAGGGTCATGGCGTCTAGCCAATTTCCGGCGGCATATATCTGGAGGGTCAGGGTATACATTTTCAAACCTGCAATTTGATGCATCTACTGCGCATAGGCTCGCTCTGAACTTGCAATATAGTGCAGATTCGCTACATTCGCTCATCAATAAACGCATTAAAATGCAGTTTTAGTGACGGCCGATAAAAAGAAACGCATTAAAATGCAGGAAAAAAAAAGGAGGGCACATGCCCCCCCGAGGTAAAACGTTGCAGATGAAGGCGTTGTATCAGCCTTCGATCTCGATCAGGATCTCGCCCGGGTTGACCCGGTCGCCCTTGGCCACGTGAATGGCGGTGACCTTGCCGGCGATGGCCGATTGGACTTCGGTTTCCATCTTCATCGCTTCAGTGATCAGCACGGCCTGGCCGGCTTTCACGGTGTCGCCCTCCTTGACCAGCACATCGACGATGTTGCCCGGCATGGTGGTGCTGACATGGCCCGGCGCGCTGGCCTGCTTGCGTTTGCTGCTGCCACCGCCGACAAATTCGTTGAGCGGTTCGAACACCACTTCTTCCGGCATACCGTCGATGGACAGGTAGAAGTGACGCTTGCCTTCAGCCTTGACGCCGACACCCGTGATGTCGACCCGGTAGGTTTCGCCGTGCACGTCGATGACGAATTCGGTCGGTACGCCTTCGCCACCGGCCGAGGCCACGCCGCCGGCTTCAGGAATCGGCAGCAGCACTTCGGGAGTCAGGGTGCCGGCCTCGCGCTCTTCGAGGAACTTGCGCCCGATGTCCGGGAACATCGCATAGGTCAGTACGTCTTCTTCGGATTTGGCCAACGCGCCGATTTCACCGCGAAGCTTGGTCATTTCCGGCTTGAGCAGGTCGGCAGGACGCACGTCGATCACTTCTTCGCTGCCGATGGCCTGGCGGCGCAGTTTTTCGTCGACGGTACCCGGCGCCTTGCCGTAGCCGCCCTGCAGGTACAGCTTCACTTCGTTGGTGATGGTCTTGTAGCGCTCACCGGCCAGTACGTTGAAAAACGCCTGGGTGCCGACGATCTGCGAAGTCGGAGTCACCAGCGGTGGGTAGCCAAGGTCTTCGCGAACCCGCGGGATTTCCGCGAGCACTTCGCTCATGCGGTTCAGGGCGCCCTGCTCTTTCAACTGGTTGGCCAGGTTGGAAATCATCCCGCCCGGCACCTGGTTGACTTGCACGCGGGTGTCGACCGCCGTGAATTCGCTTTCGAACTGGTGGTACTTCTTGCGCACGGCGTAGAAGTACAGGCCGATCTCTTGCAGCAGTTCCAGATTCAGGCCGGTATCGAACTCACTGCCCTTGAGGGCCGCAACCATCGATTCGGTACCCGGGTGGCTGGTGCCCCAGGCAAAGCTGGAGATCGCGGTGTCGATGTGGTCGGCACCGTTTTCGATGGCCTTGAGCTGGCACATCGCGGCCAAGCCGGCGGTGTCGTGACTGTGGATGAAGACCGGCAGCGATTGCTCGGCTTTCAGCGCCTTGACCAGTTCGCCCGTGGCGTACGGCGTCAGCAGGCCGGCCATGTCCTTGATCGCCACCGAGTCGCAACCCATGGCTTCCATTTGCTTGGCCTGGTCCACGAACGCATCGATGGTGTGCACCGGGCTGGTGGTGTAGGCGATGGTGCCCTGGGCGTGCTTGCCGGCGGCTTTCACCGCCTCGATGGCCACCCGCAGGTTACGCACGTCGTTCATGGCGTCGAAGATGCGGAACACGTCGATGCCGTTGACCGCGGCCTTGGCGACGAAGGCTTTGACCACGTCGTCGCTGTAGTGGCGGTAGCCCAGCAGGTTCTGGCCGCGCAGGAGCATTTGCAGGCGCGTGTTAGGCAACGCCGCGCGCAGTTTGCGCAGGCGCTCCCACGGGTCTTCCTTGAGGAAGCGCACGCAGGCGTCGAACGTCGCGCCACCCCAGCACTCCAGCGACCAGTAGCCGACTTTGTCGAGCTTGTCGCAGATCGGCAGCATGTCGTCAGTGCGCATGCGGGTTGCGAGCAGCGATTGGTGAGCGTCGCGCAGGATAGTGTCAGTTACATGAATTTTCTTGGACATTGGAATATTCCTCACAGGCCTGCGTGGGCGGCGATGGCGGCGGCGATGGCCAGGGCCAGCTCTTCGGGTTTGCGCTTGATCGAGTAGTTGGTCAGCTCAGGGTGGCTTTCGACGAAGCTGGTATTGAACTGGCCGCTACGGAATTCCGGGTTACGCAGGATTTCCTGGTAGTACGCGGCCGTGGTCTTGACCCCTTGCAGACGCATGTCGTCCAGGGCTCGCAAGCCACGGTCCATCGCCTCTTCCCACGTCAGCGCCCACACCACAAGCTTAAGGCACATGGAGTCGTAGAACGGCGGAATGGTGTAGCCGGTATAGATCGCCGTGTCGGTGCGCACGCCGGGACCGCCGGGCGCGTAGTAACGGGTAATCTTGCCGAAGCTGGGCAGGAAGTTGTTTTTCGGGTCTTCGGCGTTGATCCGGAACTGCAGCGCGAAACCGCGATGCTGGATGTCTTCCTGCTTGACCGACAGGGGCAGGCCGGACGCAATGCGGATCTGCTCACGGACAATGTCGATGCCGGTGATTTCTTCGGTGATGGTGTGTTCCACCTGCACCCGGGTGTTCATCTCCATGAAGTACACCTCGCCCTCGGCGAGCAGGAACTCCACGGTACCGGCGTTCTCGTAACCCACGGCCTTGGCCGCGCGCACCGACAGGTCGCCGATGTAGGCGCGCTGTTCAGGGGTCAGTTGCGGGCTTGGCGCGATCTCGATCAGCTTCTGGTTGCGACGCTGGATCGAGCAGTCACGCTCGAACAGGTGCACCACGTTGCCGAAGCTGTCGCCGAGGATCTGCGCTTCGATGTGCTTGGGGTTGACGATGCATTTTTCCAGGAAGACTTCCGCCGAACCAAAGGCCTTGGTGGCTTCGGAAATCACCCGTGGGAATGCCTGCTCCAGTTCTTCACGGCTGTTGCAGCGACGAATGCCACGGCCGCCGCCACCGGAGGTGGCCTTGAGCATCACCGGATAGCCGATGCGATCGCCTTCGACCAGGGCTTCTTCGATGCCCGCGACGTTACCTTCGGTGCCCGGCGTGACCGGCACGCCGGCCTTGATCATGCTGCGACGCGCTTCGGTCTTGTCGCCCATGCGGCGGATGACTTCGGCCGATGGACCGATGAACTTGATACCGCGCTCGGCGCAGATATCGGCCAGCTCGGCGTTTTCCGACAGAAAGCCATAGCCTGGGTGCAACGCATCGCAACCGGTTTCCACGGCCAGGTTCACCAGCTTGCGCGGGTTCAGGTAGCCGGCCAGTGGCTCGGCACCAATGCTGTGGGCTTCATCGGCGCGCTTGACGTGCAACGCATGGCGATCGGCGTCGGAATAGATCGCGACCGAACGAATGCCCATCTCGGCGCAGGCACGTATGATTCGTACGGCAATTTCACCACGGTTGGCGATCAGGATCTTTGTTATCACTTGGAGTTTCCCTTGAGCCGGTTGCTACCCACGACCCCTAGACTGGGTCGGCGCGTGACTAAATGCTTCAAGCCAGTCGCACAGTCACACTATCCCGCTCAAGGGATTAACAAAAATCAATAATAATTGGGTCATGCATAAGTAAAGACTTATAGTTGAGCCACCAGCCTGTGGCCAGAGTCAGCATAAAATGCGTAAGTCCTTGATGCGTATGACATTACGTCAGCTTCAGATCTTCAATGAAGTCTGTGATTTGCGTTCTTACAGCCGCGCAGCCGACGAAATGTCGCTCACACAACCGGCTGTTAGCCTACAGATGCGTCAGCTGGAAGAGCTGATTGGTCAACCTTTGTTCGATTACGTCGGCAAAAAGCTCTACATGACCGAGGCCGCTGAAGCGTTACAGCGTGCCAGTCGAGACATTTTCGGGCGCCTCGAAAACCTCGATATGCAACTCTCGGACATGCAAGGTTCCTTGCAAGGCCAACTGAAACTGGCGGTGGAATCCAGCGCCAAGTATTTCGTACCGCACTTGTTTGCCGCATTCAAGCGCCAGCACCCGGAAGTGAACCTGCAACTGACGGTGGTCAACCGTGGGCAGGTGATCCGGCGCCTGTCCGATAACCGTGACGATCTGGTGATCATGTCCATGGTGCCGCAGGACATGGGGTTGGAATTTTTGCCGTTCCTCAACAATCCGATCGTCGCCGTGGCGCCACCGGACCATCCACTGTGCCACATGGGCCCTCTGCGCCTGCAGGACCTTGAGCCCTACACCCTGCTGCTGCGCGAACCCGGTTCCGGGACGCGCCTGGCGTGCGAGGAGTACTTCAAAGAGAAGCGCGTGCACTTCAACCAGACCCAGGAAGTCTCGTCAGCCGAGGCCCAGCGCGAATGCGTGGTGGCGGGCCTGGGCGTGGCCCTGTTGACGCGCCACGCCCTGAACCTTGAGTTGGCGACCGGTGGACTCAAGGAGCTGCCGGTCGAAGAGCTGCCGTTGTTTCGCAGCTGGTGCCTGGTGCAGGCCAAAGCCAAGCGCCTCTCACCGGTCGCGCATGCGTTCCTGGGATTTATCCGCAGCGAACGCGCGCAGATCAGCGCGCTGGTTGAGCGCTTCGACGCGAAGCTGCCGGTGTTGCCTGCCAGTAGTTGAGCTCACCACCGTCAGGAAAATCGCCGATCTCGGCCAGAAGCTGCCGGCGTTCGCAGCGATCTTCGATCGCACGGCGGAACTCCATGCGGCGCTGGTCTTCCTGCTGACGACGGGTTTTGACGGCGCTGTTGCGTTCTTCGTAGGGCTGGGCCATTTCGAGTCTCCCAAGGCGAGTGCGGGAGTTTCAAGATAGGCAACGGGGATGACGGTTTGGCGGCGAGCGGGTTACAGACTGATGAAATCCACAGGGTGACATCGAACCTGCGGTGAGGGCGCGTGTTCCCGTTGGGCAACGAAGCGGCCCCAAAGTCACGCGACGCGGTGATTCAGGAGGATCGTGCCCGCCGGGTTTGCGACTGTTGCGCCCGAGCGCGGACTGGCCGACGGGGGCAAGCCCCCTCGCCACAACGAGCCCATTGCCACATCAATCGTCCAGCGCTTTCACCGATTTGGGCGACAGGCGCAGGCTGCGAAGGCTGCGCTTGACGCTCTTGAGGTGGTTCACCAGGCTCGGGCCGCGTGCCATGGCCACGCCCATGGCCAAGACATCGATCACCACCAGGTGCGCGATACGCGAGGTCAGCGGCGTATAGATTTCGGTGTCTTCGTGCACATCGATCGCCAGGTTGACGGTCGACAACTCGGCCAAGGGGGTCTGGCTCGGGCACAAGGTGATCAACGACGCACCGCTTTCACGCACCAGGTTGGCAGTGATCAACAGGTCCTTGGAACGCCCGGACTGGGAGATGCAGATCGCTACATCAGAGGGTTTCAGCGTGACCGCCGACATCGCCTGCATGTGCGGGTCGGAGTAGGCCGCCGCCGTCAGCAGCAACCGAAAGAATTTATGCTGGGCATCCGCGGCCACGGCACCGGAGGCGCCAAAACCATAGAACTCGACGCGCTGAGCCTGCGACATGAGCGTCACCGCCCGCTGCAACTCCACCGGATCGAGCTTCTCGCGAACCTCCATCAGGGTGTGCAGGGTGGTGTCGAAGATCTTCAGGCTGTAGTCGGCGACCGAGTCGTCTTCATGGATCGCGAATTGGCCGAAGCTCGCACCCGCCGCCAGGCTTTGCGCCAGCTTCAGCTTCAAGTCCTGGAAACCCGAACAGCCGATGGCGCGACAAAAGCGCACGATGGTCGGTTCGCTGATGCCAACGCTGTGGGCAAGATCGGCCATGGAGCTGTGCATCACTGCCGCAGGGTCAAGCAGCACGTGATCGGCAACCTTGAGTTCCGATTTGCGTAACAGGTGGCGAGACTGGGCGATATGTTGCAACAGGTTCAAAGGGCAGGACTCATTGTTATGGGCAGGCGCCGGGGATGTAGCAAGCTTGTAGTTATACTACAAGAATCCGCTTTTTGCCTGCTCAATGCGTAACTCCATGTCCCCGCCCTGCGCCATGCGCGCTGCATGTAGCCCTCCGTAGCCGATACCCCCAAGCGCAACCCTGTAGAAAACTCGCCAAGACAATGATCCGTCGGCCGCCTCTATCCGAAAGGGCCTGCCTCATTCGCGGTTCGATCAAGCCCAAAAAACACACGACCTTACAGATACCCTACATATGTAGGGCATCCCCACCCACTGCCGGAAGGATAGTGACCGGGCAGGACGCACACTATTCATTACAGGAGTTAACAACCATGATCATTACTACACGCGACTGGAAAGCCCAACGAGATCTGATGCCGGGCGCTCCATCTTTCCGCGTCACCGGCACCGTCACCGTCGCACACCCTGGTATTACGCCGAAATTAACCCAGTCAGCCGTTCACCATCGTGAAATGACCGGAGGTATCAAGGCATGCGAGGTAACGCTGGCGCTGACACTTGAAGACACCGACGACTGTTTTTTGCAGGTCGTGACAGACAAGGCCGTCAGGTTCGAGACATCGAACGACCTGGATGTCACAAAAGTCAGCATTTTCTATAACGGCCAGCTGCTGCAGCAGATTGATGAAATTCTGACCACCCATTAAGCGCCCACAGTCTCTTGCTCGGGCGCAGCGTGACTTCCTGCCGGACAGTGGACTGATCCGGCAGGAATCCCATCGGGTTACCGCCCCCTCATTCAACATCCTGCCCGCGCAACAGGCCAGCCAGTCCATCGGCCTCCACCGGCCGGCTGATCAGGTAGCCTTGCACCTCATCACACCGCTCGGCCTTGAGAAACGCCAACTGCTCCTCGTGCTCAACGCCTTCGGCCACCACCTTGAGCGACAATCCATGAGCCATGGCAATGATCGCCCGGGTGATCGCCGCGTCGGCACCGCCCTCGCCCAGCCCGCGGATGAATGCCTGATCAATCTTCACGTAGTCCACGGGAATGCGCTTGAGGTAGCTCAACGACGAGTAACCGGTGCCAAAGTCATCGATGGCCAGCTTCACCCCCAGGTCACGCAGCTGTTCAAAGGTGGCGATGATGTGTTCGACGCTGTCGAGCAACTGGCTTTCGGTCAGTTCCAATTCCAGGTAGTGCGGCGCCAGGCCGGTTTCTTCCAACACCTGGCGCACTAGACTGACCAGCGTGCCCCGCCGCAACTGGTGCACCGACAGATTGACCGAGACCCGAATCGGCTCCAGTCCCTGGCGCTGCCACTCGCACGCCTGCCAGCAGGCCTGGCGCAGCACGAACTCGCCAATCGCCCCGATCAGGCCTGTTTCTTCCGCCAGGCCAATGAACGCTCCCGGTAATACCCAGCCCATGGTCGGATGGTCCCAGCGCACCAGCGCCTCGGCGGCGTTCAGCCGGCCGGTGGCGAGACAGCGCTTGGGTTGGTAGAACACCTTCAACTGATGTTCTTCGATGGCCTTGCGCAGCTGATTTTCCAACTGCAGGCGCTCGAACGTGCTGGTCTGCAGGCTGTCGGTGTAAAACTGAAAATTGTTCCCGCCCAGGTGCTTGGCATGCTGCATGGCCATGTTCGATTGGCTGATCAGCGCCGAGATCTCCCGGGCGTTGTCCGGCAACAGGCTGATGCCCATCGATGCACTGACCACCAGCTCATGGCCTTCGACCGTCAGCGGCAAGCGCAGCTTGGTCGACAACCGGGTCGCCACGCGTGCCAGGCTCGACAGGTTGCCGTAGGCATCGAACAGCACCGCGAACTCATCGCCCGACAGACGCGCGATAGTGTTCGCTTCCGGCAATGCGTTGACCAGGCGTCGCGCCATTTTCTGCAACAACTGGTCAGCCACCTCATGGCCCAAGCTGTCATTGAGCAATTTGAAACGGTCCAGGTTGATGTGCAGCAAGGCCAGGCTGCGCCCGCCCCGCCGGACCCGTTGATGAGCTTCATGGAGCCGCTCGCGGAACAAGGCGCGATTGGCGAGCCCCGTCAGTTCGTCGTAGTGGGTCAGGTTGCGCATCCGCTCTTCGGATTCGCGGCGGGCAGACAGATCAGCGAAGAAGCCCACGATATGACTGACGTTTCCTCGAGAATCGCGCACCACGTTCAGCTGTAGCCATTGCGGATAGAGCTCGCCGTTCTTGCGCGCCTCCACCAACTCGCCCTGCCAGGTACCCTGGGCTTCCAGTGCCTGATGAATGATCGGGTAGTGCCGGCGCGCATCGCGGCTGCACGGCAACTCGACCACATTGCGCCCCAGCAGGTCCTCGATCTGATAACCGGTCACCCGGCTGAACGCCTGATTGACCGCGATCAGCGCGTAATCGGGGTCAAAAATCACGATCCCTTCACTGGCCGCCTCAAACACCGTCGCCGCCAATTGCCGTTGCTCTTCCAGGTCCTTGCTGGCGCTGATGTCGCGCCGAGTACCGACCATTCGCAGGACCCGCCCGCTGGCGCTACGCTCCACGGCTCGCCCACGGTCTTCGATCCACACCCAGTGGCCATCACCATGACGCACACGGTATTCGATCTGATAATCCTCGGTGCGCCCCTTCAAATGTTCCACCAGCGCCCGTCGTAGCGCGGGCAGGTCCTTGGGGTGCAGGCGCGGCTTCAGGTGCCGGAGCATGGCCGTGATGAATTCCGGCTCCAACCCGAACAGCTCCTTGAGCTGGGTGTGATGCACTTCGTCGGTCTGCAGGTTCCAGTCCCAGAGTCCCAGCTCACTGGCCTTCAACGCCAGGGCCAGCCGCGCCTCGCTCTTGCTCAAGGCCTGATTGGCGGCATCCAGATCGAGGCTGCGTTGAGCCACGCGGCTTTCCAGACCGACCTGGGCCGCCCGCAACGCCTCTTCGACCTGGCGGCGCTGCTCAACTTCCCGCGCCAGTTCCTGATTAAGCAGCTCACTGCGACTTTGCGCCTGCTGCAGATGCTCGATCAGCGCCTGGTTCTGGAAGCGCCGCATCAACCCGCGCTGGATCAAGCGGTTGACCTGCCAGGCCACCACGCTCAGGGAGCCCAACAGAATCAACCCGAGCCAGCCCCAGCCCTGCTGCCGCTCATCACCGCCCCAGAACAGATAGCCAATGGCGGGTAACAGACACGGCAAGGTAAAGGACAGGAAGGCCGGCAGGCTTACCGCATAGGCGACGCTGGCCGACAGTGTCGCGGCGCCAATCAGGCCGAATACCCAGGCTTGTTGCAGAAAACTGTCGGTGGGCACCAGGGCGATGCCGGCTGCCGCCAGGGTCAGGCCGCTCATGGCCGAGCCCAGCAAAAACATGCGGTGCCAGATGGGTTGCGCCTGGCGACCGGGTATCGCCGAATCGAATGCGGCGACCTGAATCACCCGTAACGCCACCAGTGCCAGCAACCACACCAGCCAGACGCTCACCAATAAATAGCGCTGCGGACTCCAGAGCAATCCGGCGCAGACCAGCCCATTGATCAACATGAACAGCGTAGGCAGCAACGAGCCCTGATACAGCAGACGCGTGCGCTCGACCGCCATCTCCATGGCGTACTGCTTGCGGATAACCTGCGGTTCCACAATGGGCCCCGGCAGACTGGAGCTGAGGGTCATAGGCAATATTCTTGTTTTTTCAAGGCTGGCCGTGCAGGCCCGAAACGTCGACGGAGCATACACAAGCAATGCCCCGGACCAAACTGATCCTGCACACAAAATCGACGAAACCAATGGGCCTGGGAAACCGCTCGAAACCCCAGAGCCACGGCCTGTCAGGGCTGCTGGCGAGTGACCGACCGGTCGCCCTGGGCGTATCTTTCATCGGTTAATGCAACGCTCGGTTTGCCCGGTGTGGCTCAGCACCCTAGAATGCGCTGATGCGCGATGATCTCTCCCTTCTGCTGAACTCCCTCAACGATGCCCAACGCCAGGCCGTAGCTGCCTCCGTGGGTCGTCAGTTGGTCCTGGCCGGTGCTGGTTCCGGTAAAACCCGTGTGCTGGTGCACCGTATCGCCTGGTTGATCCAGGTCGAAAACGCCTCGCCACACTCGATCCTGTCGGTGACTTTCACCAACAAGGCCGCTGCCGAGATGCGCCACCGCATCGAGCAGCTGATGGGTATCAACCCGGCCGGCATGTGGGTCGGCACCTTCCACGGCCTGGCGCACCGCCTGTTGCGGGCACACTGGCAGGAAGCCGGCCTGAGCCAGACCTTCCAGATCCTCGACAGCGACGACCAGCAACGCTTGGTCAAACGGGTGATCCGCGAACTGGGACTGGACGAGCAACGCTGGCCGGCCCGCCAGGCCCAGTGGTTCATCAACGGCCAGAAAGACGAAGGCCTGCGTCCACAACACATTCAAGCCAGCGGCGATCTGTACCTGGCCACCATGCGCAGCATCTATGAGGCCTACGAGGCCGCGTGCCTGCGCGCGGGCGTCATCGACTTCTCCGAACTGCTGCTGCGCGCCCTCGACCTGTGGCGCGACCACCCGGGCCTGTTGGCGCATTATCAAAAGCGCTTCCGCCACGTACTGGTCGACGAGTTCCAGGACACCAACGCCGTGCAGTACGCCTGGTTGCGACTGCTGGCCAAAGGCGGCGACAGCCTGATGGTGGTGGGTGACGACGACCAGTCGATCTACGGCTGGCGCGGCGCGAAAATCGAGAACATTCACCAGTATTCGGCCGACTTCCCGGACGCGGAAGTCATCCGCCTGGAACAGAACTACCGCTCCACCGCCGGGATTCTCAAGGCCGCCAACGCCTTGATTGCCAATAACACCGGACGCTTGGGCAAAGAGCTGTGGACCGATGGCGGCGAAGGCGAAGCCATCAATCTCTACGCCGCGTTCAACGAACATGACGAAGCACGCTACGTGGTGGAAACCATCGAAAGCGCGCTGAAAACCGGCATGGCCCGCAGCGATATCGCGATTTTGTACCGCTCCAACGCCCAATCACGAGTTTTGGAAGAAGCGCTGCTGCGCGAGCGCATTCCGTACCGCATCTATGGTGGCCAACGCTTCTTCGAGCGGGCCGAGATCAAGAACGCCATGGCGTACCTGCGCTTGCTCGAAGGGCGCGGCAATGATGCGGCACTGGAGCGGGTGATCAACGTTCCGGCCCGTGGCATTGGCGAAAAAACCGTCGAGGCCATCCGTGACCACGCCCGCCACAGCGATGTGTCGATGTGGGAAGCCATGCGCCAACTGATCGCCAACAAGGGCCTCACCGGTCGCGCGGCCGGTGCCCTGGGCGCGTTCATCGAGTTGATCGAGAACCTGGCGGCCAAGACCACCGAAATGCCCCTGCACCTGATGACCCAAACGGTCATCGAGCAGTCCGGCCTGATTGCCTACCACGAAGCGGAAAAAGGCGAGAAAGGCCAGGCACGGGTAGAAAACCTTGAGGAACTGGTCAGCGCGGCGCGCAACTTTGAAAGCGCCGAAGAAGACGAAGACCTGACGCCACTGGCCGCCTTCCTCGGCCATGCCTCTCTGGAGGCTGGCGACACCCAGGCCGACGAGCATGAAGACAGCATCCAACTGATGACCTTGCACAGCGCCAAGGGCCTGGAATTTCCTTACGTGTTCCTGGTGGGCATGGAAGAAGGCCTGTTCCCGCACAAGATGAGCCTGGAAGAGCCCGGCCGCCTTGAAGAGGAACGCCGCCTGGCTTACGTGGGTATCACTCGCGCCATGCAAAATCTGGTGATGACCTACGCTGAAACCCGACGCTTGTACGGCAGCGAAACCTACAACAAGGTGTCGCGCTTCGTCCGCGAAGTGCCAAAGGGCCTGATCCAGGAAGTGCGGCTGTCCAACAGCGTCAGCCGTCCGTTTGGCGGTGGCCAGAAGCAGAATTCGAGCAGCCTGTTCGCCGGTGTGGAAATTCCGGAAACCGCGTTCAGCCTCGGCCAGCAAGTCCAGCATGCGGTCTTCGGCGAAGGGGTTATTCTCAACTTTGAAGGCGCCGGCGCGCAGGCCCGGGTGCAAGTGAACTTCAGCGAAGGCAGCAAATGGCTGATGCTCGGCTACGCCAAGCTGGAAGCGGTCTAGTCCTGCATGGCTGATCGTTCCCGCGCTCTGGCCGGGAACGATCAACTCCAGTAGAGGGCGCAAGACATGGGCTCGGGCTTCTTTTCTTCCTGGACATTCTGGGCCCTGTTATCGGCGGTGTTTGCCGCCCTGACCGCGATTTTCGCCAAAGTAGGTATCGAAAACGTCAATTCCGACTTCGCGACGCTTCTGCGCACCGTGGTGGTCCTCGTCAGCCTGGCCTTGATTTTGTACGCCACGGGCCAATATCAGTCCCTGGGATCGATATCCGCCAGAAGCTACCTGTTTCTCCTGCTGTCCGGGCTGGCAACCGGTGCTTCGTGGATATGCTACTTCCGGGCGCTGAAACTTGGACCCGCCGCGCTGGTAGCCCCGGTGGACAAACTCAGCGTCGTGCTGGTGGCGGTACTGGGCGTGATCCTGCTGGGCGAGAAGCTCGACCTGCGCCAATGGAGTGCAATCGGCCTGATCACGACAGGCGTGGTCCTGTTGGTGTTAAGACGCTGAGCGACTTTCCTGCTGAACCAAACCAATTGTCCTACGGACAAAAGTACATACACCGCCTCATGCCGACGGGGCTGAATGCAGCCTGTCAGGCAAAAGCCAGAAACACTCTGCCGCTAGCCAGTAACACTTCACCTGTGCAACATGGCGCGCGTGCCATCCACAAATGGGAATTCCCTTTATGAAACGTTTTCTTAGCATCGCCATGGCGTTGTGCATCGGCCTGACGATGAGCCTGGACGCCAACGCCAAGCGCTTTGGTGGCGGCAAAAGCTCCGGCGCTGCGCCGACGCACCAGACCAGCCAAATGGCCCCTTCTTCTCCTGGCATGGGCGGCGCAGCCGCGACTGCCGGCGCCGCCGGTGCCGCTGGCGCTGCCGCCAAGGCCGGTGGTGCTTCGCGCTGGCTCGGCCCTCTGGCCGGTATCGCTGCAGGTGGCCTGCTGGCCTCCATGTTCATGGGTGGTGGCTTCGAGGGCATGCAGATCCTCGACATCCTGATCATGGCCGTCCTGGCCTTCGTCATCTTCCGTTTCATCGCCGCTCGTCGCCGCAAGCAACAAGCGCACATGGCCCCTGCCGGCCACGCGCCAATGCAGCGTGAAGCTTTCGAACAGAAGCCATCCATGGGGTCAATCTTCGGTGGTTCGGCTGCACCCGCTGCCGCTCGTCCGGTGATCAATGCTCCAGCCTGGTTCAATGAAGAGCGCTTCATTGAAGCGGCGCGCAACCACTTCCAGTCCCTGCAGCAGCACTGGGACGCCAACGAAATGGACAAGATCACCGAGTTCGTGACGCCGCAACTGCTGGAGTTCCTCAAGCGTGAACGCGCCGACCTGGGTGACGGCTTCCAGTCCACCTACATCGACAACCTCACCGTTCAACTGGACGGTGTGGATGATCGTGCCGACAAGACCATCGCCACCCTGACATTCAGCGGTGTGTCGAAAACCTCGCGTTTCGACCAGGGCGAAGTGTTCAGCGAAAGCTGGAACATGGAACGTCCGCAAGGCGACAACCAGCCTTGGCTGGTGGCCGGTATCCGCCAGAACGGCTAATACCCTCCCGCGGTTGCCTGCAGCACATAAAACCCCAGCCTCGGCTGGGGTTTTCTATTTCGCGGTTGCATCTATAGCAAGCTACTGTATAAACCGGCCCAACCAAACCGCGCCAATGAGCAAGAGGATCCCGGACGTGGAAGAAATCATCGAACAACTGCGTGAAGCCAACGAACCGGTACCGGTGCCCTTGGAGTTGCCTGACGAAGACCTGCTGGTGGAAATCGAAGAACAGCTGTTCATCGATATCCCGTTTGTCTTCAGAGAATTCCTGCTGACCGTCAGTGACGTGGTTTACGGCAGCCTGGAGCCGGTGACCGTCACCGACCCGCAATCCCATACCTACCTGCCCGACGTTGCCGCCAACGCCTGGGACGCGGGCGTGGAGCGCAGCCTGATCCCGATTTGCCAGGACGGCGACAACTACTACTGCGTCGAAGAAGACGGCACCGTGGTGCTGTGGCTGGCCGAAGAAGAACTGCTCGCCGAAGAAACCTGGGAATCGGTATGGCACTGGGCGCGGGACGTCTGGCTGGAGAGCTGATTGGCCGGACGCCCTGCTTGATCAATGCCCGGACGAATCCTTGTGGTTGTCCAGGGTTTCCAGCAGGGCGATCTGCATCCGTGTGTGCACACGGATGAACCAACGCCACAGCAACGCGGCCACCGCAGCTGCCACGACAGCAACCAGCAGCAGCAACTTGTTGGTCGGCAAAATACTGGCCGACAAGGCTGCCAGCAGCAGGAAGATCACCAGCAGCGAGAGAATCGGGATCACTTCGGCGATCACCCGACGCACTCGCTGAGTGTGGCGGCCGGCCATCTCCGGCTTCACCCCCATTTCCGCCAGCATCATCGAGAGCGCCTTGAGCTTGCGGTATGCCGCAATCAGGAACGGCAGCGACAACAGCAACGCGCCCCCCCAGACCAACGCTTTCTGCCAGCTCGGATCGCTGATCCAGTCTTGCAGGTAAGCGGACATGCGCTCGGCGAAAAAGGCCCCTGACAAAAAGATCGCCACCACCAGCGCCAGATTGACCCCCACCTGCAACAGAATCCGCCGGATCATCGATGCCAGCAGCGCACCCTCGCCCTGGGGCTGGATACTGCGCAACCACTCGCCATACATCCCCAGTACACGGCCCAAACGTTGCGGTATGACCGCTGCGAGCCTGATCGACAACGGATCGGCTGCCCGAATCAGGTAGGGCGTCATCAAGGTGGTGATCACCGAGACGGCAACGGCAACCGGGTAGAGAAAGTGACTGGTCACCTGCAGGGTCATGCCCAGCGCCGCGATGATGAACGAGAACTCGCCAATTTGTGACAGGCCCATGCCGACCCGCAGTGAAGTGCGTCCGTCATTACCGGCGATAAAGGCCCCGAGACCACAGGTCAGTATCTTGCCGAGCACAACCGCCACGGTGATCACCACAATCGGCCAGGCATATTGCAGGAGGATAACCGGGTCGAGCATAAGGCCGATGGCAACAAAGAAGATCGCACTGAACAGGTCGCGAACCGGCTCGATCAGACGTTCGATTTTCAGCAGTTGCCGGGACTCGGCCATGATCGCGCCAATCAGGAACGCACCGAGCACCATGCTGTATTCGAGCTTGACCACCAGCAGGCAAAAACCAAAGCACAGGCCCAGTACAGTGATCAACAGCATTTCGTTGCTGTCGAAGCTGGCCACGTAAGCCAGCAGGCGCGGCACCAGCAGAATCCCGATCACCAAGGCCACGACCATGAACAATGAGAGTTTACCAACGGTGGAAAACACCTCGCCCGAACTCACGGTGCCACTGACCGCGATGCTCGATAACAAGGCAATGATGCCGATGCCGAGTATGTCCTCGACGATCAGCACACCAAAAATCAGTTGGGCAAAGCGCTGGTTTTTCATCTTCAGGTCATTCAGCGCCTTGACGATGATGGTGGTCGAGGAAATCGCCAGAATCGCGCCGAGGAACAGCGAATCCATGGTGTTCCAGTCGAACCAGCGGCCAATTTCGTAACCGATCCAGATCATCAGCACGATTTCCAGGAACGCTGCAATGAACGCGGTCGCGCCGACCTTGAACAGCTTGCGCAGGCTGAACTCCAGGCCAAGGCAGAACATCAGGAAAATCACCCCGAGCTCGGCCAGGGTCTTGATGGTGTCTTCGTCGTGAATGAACCCGAACGGCGGAGTGTGCGGACCGATGATGAAACCCGCGACGATATAGCCCAGGACCACCGGTTGTTTGAGCCGATGAAACAGCACGGTCACCACGCCCGCCACCAACATGATCACTGCCAAATCCTGAATGAAACTGACGGCATGCATGGCGAAGGCTCCTTGATGACGGGCGACTAAAACCGTTTCGTGATGACCGGATCGCGAGAAAAGGCCCCTTGAGCGGGCTTTTGCAGCGTAACACCGCGACTTCTGGCAGAAAGGCGGTGCAATATATGGAAACAGATGGATTTGGGCGTGACGGCCAGCACTGGCGCGGCGTCCCGTTAAGGATGGTTTGAAAACTGTTCAAGTGCCCGTAGAGGCGCTCCCGTAATCCCTGCCTAGAACCGTGAGTGTGCTATGGAACCCGGAACCGCCCAGCTGTCGATGACGGTATTGATGACCCCTGACATGACCAACTTCTCTGGTAATGTCCACGGTGGCACCCTGCTCAAATACCTCGACGAAGTCGCTTATGCCTGTGCCAGCCGCTATGCCGGCCGTTACGTGGTGACCCTGTCGGTGGATCAGGTGATCTTCCGCGAGCCTATCCATGTCGGTGAGCTGGTGACCTTTCTGGCATCGGTCAACTACACCGGCAATACCTCGATGGAGGTGGGTATCAAAGTGGTGACCGAAAACATCCGCGAACGCTCGGTGCGCCACACCAACAGCTGTTTCTTCACCATGGTGGCGGTCGACGATCAGCGCAAACCCGCGCAAGTTCCCCCCCTGCAACCGCAAAACAGTGAAGACAAACGCCGGTTTATCCAGGGCAGGCAGCGCCGCCAGATACGACAAGAGATGGAACTGCGTTATCGAGAAATAAAAGCCGACGCTTTCGCCGCATCTTCAGAATAACGTCGCTCTTCAGGCAGTCTTCGCGGGAAAACTCGCTCCGACTGTGGATTTCTGTGATGTACACAGGTGTACATCATAGAAATCCCAGGGAAACGGACTTTCCCAGGATCGCCCTTAAAAGCTGATTGCAGTCGCCTCGAACTTCACCCGAGGGTGGGCAATGCGGTCCTGGGCCCGCACCAGTTCCAGCTCGTAGCTGGCGCAGGCCTGGGTTTCCAGCAGCACTTCATGCACCGCGGAGGCCGCGAACTCAAATGCGGCGACCAGGCTGTCGCCCAATAGCACACGGGCCAGGAACAGACCCGACGTCAGGTCACCCACGCCCACCGGCTGCCTCGGAAACGCCAACAACGGACGGCGCAGGTGCCAACTGCCTTCGGCCGACACCAGCAACATCTCGAAGCTGTCCGGCAACTTGCCGGGGTAGTCCAGATGCTTGACCAGCACCGCCTTCGGGCCACGGGCCAGCAGTGCACGCGCCATCGCCAGGCAATCGAACAACGACTGTGGTTTACGCCCGGAAAAGCTGTCCAGCTCAAGCTGGTTCGGGCACATGAAATCCGCCACGGCGGCCGCTTCATCCAACAGGAAGTCGCTGACCTCGGCGGGCACGATGCAACCCTTCTCCGCATGCCCCATCACCGGATCGCACAGGTACAACGCATGGGGGTTGATGGCCTTGATCCGCGCCACACCGCTGAGGATCGCCCGCCCTTGTGCCGCGCTGCCCAGGTAGCCCGACAATACCCCATCGCAGTTGCCCAGCTCACCAATGGCGGCAATCCCCTCCACCAGTTCCGGAATCTGATGTGGCGCCAGTATTTCACCGGCCCACTGGCCATACTGGGTGTGGTTGGAGAACTGCACCGTGTTGAGTGGCCAGACATTCACCCCGACCCGCTGCATCGGGAATACCGCGGCGCTATTGCCGGCGTGGCCAAAAACCACATGGGACTGGATGGCGAGCAGATGAGGTGTACGTTTCATGCGGGATTTCCGTAAACCGATTGAAATTCGAGCCGCGCAGTATGCGACTAAACCCAGCCTGTACGACAGACCAATGTCGCAGTTAAGCTGACGCTAATTAGTGGAGTTCTGTTGATGCTGACCCTGGGAAATATCTTCGTGCTGATGCTGCTGGCGACCGGTGCCGCGTGGCTGTGGCACAACCACGGCTTGCGTGAACGGGCCCTGGAGCGGGTCAAGCGGCATTGCAGCAAACTCGACATCGAATTGCTCGATGGCAATGTCGCGTTGAAAAAAATTGGTTTGGTCAAGGATGCCAACGGGCGGCGACGCCTGGCCCGGGTGTACAACTTCGAGTTCACCGTGACGGGTGAAACCCGCCATTGCGGCACCATCACCCAGTTCGGTGCCCATAGCGCGCAAATCGAACTGGCGCCCTACCCGGTTCCGTTCGAAGAAAAACCGGAGCCACCCATCCGTGCCGAGGTCATCGAGCTGAGCCAGTGGCGCCAGGACCACAACAAGTGGCGTGACTGACGCCTGCACAGCCTTACTCGGGGCTCACCCGACAGCTGGCCAAGCTCTCCTGCAGGTCGTTGACGTCCTGCAGGGCCTCGAAAATCAACTCGAGGCGCGAATCCTGGCGCCATTCACTGGGCTTCCATAGCAGCGCGGCGTTATCCAGCGCATTGGCTGAAACCCAGCCCTCGCCGCTGTGGATAACCAGCTTGGCCCGACGCCAATTCAATGCCTGCAGACATGCCTGGAGCCGTTCGAGATCGAACCTCTGGCCAGGATGCCAGCGCCAGCCGATGCTCCAGCCGCCGTCCTGCTGCTGGCTCAGGCAAATCGGCTGTGCCGGATCAGTCCAGACCGTCGGCATCTGCCCCGGGCCGTTGGGTACAGGAACGTTATCCACACCGCTGGTCGCCCGGCTCCCCACGCCCGGCAGCTCACTCAACGCCAGCTGCCCCTGCTGCGTCCACAGCAACGGGCGCTGTGGCAACTGGTCGGCGATCCGTTGGCGATCGCCCTGGCTGAGTGACTCCGCCTTGTTCAACAGCAACAATCCCACGCTTGGCAGTGCGTCCTGCTGCGAGGGTGGCAATGGCTTGCCAGCGGCCAGCGCCTGGGCATCAAGCACCAGGATGCATGGCTGGACCGCCAGTACACCCTGCCACGGCGCTTGGCTCAACTGCCTGAGCAACTGCGCCGGGTGGCCCAGCCCGGAGGGTTCGATAAACAAGCGATCAGGCCGTGACTGACGCAGCAACCGCCCAAGGCCGACCTGGAACGGCGCACCGTTGACACAACACAAGCAACCGCCGGCCACTTCACCCAGGGCGATACCGTCGGCGCCCGTGCTCAACAGCGCGGCATCAAGTCCAATCTGGCCGAACTCGTTGATCAGCACCGCCCAACGCTCTGTTTCCGGACGTTGTGCCAGCAGGTGCTTGATCAGACTGGTCTTGCCGGCTCCCAAGGGACCGGCAATGACATGGGTGGGAATGTTCTGCAGCATGGTTGGCGTTTTCACAGCAGAGGGAGCGTCACAAGAGAATGACACCAATATGCCTGAGCGCCTGGCGATTCACTATCAAGACCTCGCCCACCCCCTGGCTCAGGCGAGCCAGTCGAGCGTCAGGATCAAGCGGCGCTCACCGGGAGCCGGTTGCGGCGACCGGTGGATCAGCCCAAGACCTTCATTGCCCTGCCACTTCTCGCCCTTGAGCAACGCCACTTCGCCACACAGCATTTGCTGGTAAGCCTCGGGCTCGGCCTGGGCGTTACCCAGTTGCTGGCGACTCATCACGTCCTCCTTGAGCCACTGGCTGCCGATGCCGGCGTATGTGGTGATCAGCCGGACCGGCACGTGATCGACGTGGAAGCGCGGGCACATGGCTTTATCCAGCACCCGCACACGCACCCCGATGCGCCGGGCCCCGAGCAAACAGGCAAACGCGCTGACCAGCCATGAGACATCGGCGATAAAGCCTGTATAGCCCTCAAGATCACTGAGGCAGGCCGCCAGACTGCGCAGGTCAGGCTCTTCCTCGTCCGTCGCCAACTCCACCACCAGCGACTCGGCCAGCGGTGGGTTCCGGGACAACACCAGTGCGCCGAAATCAGCGATATGGACCGGCAACCGGCGCTGCCAGAGGGCAAGGTTGGTCCCGTCTTCAAGTATTTGCGCCAGGATTTCAGGGGATTGGCCCGCGACCTGACGGATCATCGGGTCTGCCTTGAACACCGACGCCAGCATCACGCGGCCTCCTCGTCGAACCAGGGACCGAACGGGTCGGCCATCAGCCGCCACCCCTCAACGCCCAGCGCCATTTCGTCATCGCTGAGCAGGCACTCATCAAGGTCTGCAGTGAGCCGGGGGAAATCGATATTCTGACCGATGAACACCAGTTCCTGACGGCAATCTCCGGTGGCAACCGTCCAGTTCGCCATGATCGCTGCGGTGCTCTCCTGGTCCTGTGGCCACTGGGTTTTCGGCACAAATCGCCACCAGCGACCGGCGAACCCGTGACGCATCAAACCACCGGCCTGGGACCAACTACCGGCGTCCTGGTGTTTGCTGGCCAACCAGAAAAAACCTTTGGAGCGCAGCAGTTTTCCGTTCACCCAAGGGCGATTGATGAAGCTGAAAAACCGTTGGGGGTGAAAAGGCCGGCGTGCCCGGTATGCCGTTGAGGCAATGCCGTATTCGGTGGTTTCCGGCACATGTTCGCCGCGCAGTTCCGTCAACCAGCCCGGGGCCTGAGCAGCTCGTTCAAAGTCGAAGCGGCCCGTGTTGAGGATCTTGTTCAGCGGCACCTCGCCCATCACCATCGGGATAATCTGCGCCTGTGAGTTGAGGCGTTCGAGGATCGCCATCAACTCCGCCCGGTCGGCGCTGCTGATCAGATCGATCTTGCTGATCAGCAGCACGTCGGCGAATTCGATCTGCTCGATCAGCAAGTCGGTAATCGAACGCTCATCCTCGTCACCCAGGGTTTCCCCTCGCGAGGCCAGGCTTTCGGCCGCCTGGTAGTCGGCCAGGAAGTTCATGCCATCGACCACCGTGACCATGGTGTCGAGCCGTGCGATGTCGGCCAGGCTTTGACCCTGGTCATCACGAAAGGTGAAGGTTTCCGCCACCGGCAGCGGTTCGGAAATGCCCGTGGACTCGATCAGCAAGTAATCAAAGCGGCCATCCCGGGCCAGCTTGCCAACCTCTTCGAGCAGGTCTTCGCGCAGCGTGCAACAGATGCAGCCGTTACTCATCTCGACCAGTTTTTCTTCGGCACGATTCAGGCTGACATCACGCTGGACCTCACTGCCGTCGATGTTGATTTCACTCATGTCATTGACGATCACCGCCACCCGAAGGTTGTCGCGGTTGCGCAAAACGTAGTTCAGCAGGGTGCTTTTTCCGGCACCGAGAAAGCCGGAGAGCACGGTAACGGGGAGACGATTGGGCATCAGGTGTTCCTCATCAGGAGCGGCCAGTCGAGCGAGTCGCTAATGTTATAGTATAACAATGCAAATACGCCAATCCCCCTTGCCCCCAACGGCGAAGGGCGCAATGCTGGCCCTGCTCCCCCCTCAAGAGAAACCCGATGTACATCGCCCTTAAATACTCACTGCTGAGTCTTGCCCTCATGCTCACGGCCAACGCTTTCGCCCAGGCCCCTGACCTGGCCACCTGCACACGCAGCGCCAATCTGCTGGCCTGTATGGACCGGGACGGTAATGCCTACAGCGTCGCCACGGCAGGCAACACGACTTATATGCGAGGGTTTGAAGTCAGCGGTAAACGCCGTTGGGTGCAGACCACCAGCCGCTACGGGCAACTGACCTTCTTCACCGGGCTGGCGTCCGACGGCGAAGCCTGGGTCGGCTACAGCCGCCGCGTTGGCTGGACCACCCTTAATCGGTTTTCCAGCTCCGGCGGATCCAGCGGAAAATTTACCTGCAGCCGGCTCACGGGCTGCTAGATCGGGTTGCTTGCGAGCTCGAAAAAACTATCATCGATTCAAATGTTATTATATAACATGACGATCATTTCCAACGATGGACCTGCCCATGAATGCGCTGACTCTGCCGGATATCGCCGCGCAGGCCTCACGCCAAGCCTTGCCACTCGACTGGGTGGGCATGTGCGGCATTGCTCTTCCTGTGGTGCTCGATGGCCAGCGCGTGAGCGCAAAAGCCGATGCGGGTGTCAGCCTTGATGACGGCGAAGCCCGTGGTATTCATATGTCGCGCTTGTATCTGGCGCTGGACATGCTTGAGCAGGAGCCCCTCACTCCTGCGCTATTACGAGGTGTGCTGCAACGTTTCCTCGACAGCCACGCCGGTTTATCCACTTCGGCTTACCTGCGCATTCACGCCGATCTGCTGCTCAAACGTCCCGCCTTGATCAGCCCGTTGGCCGGTTGGAAAAGCTATCCGATCAGCATTGAAGCGCGGTTGGAAAACCAAGTGTTCCACGTGGAACTTAATATTGAGGTGACCTATTCGTCCACCTGCCCCTGTTCGGCGGCACTTTCACGGCAACTGATTCAGCAGCAGTTTGTCGACGATTTTGCCAATAAACCGTTGCAGCACACCGACGTTCTGGCTTGGCTCGGCTCTTCCAGCGGCATCCTTGCAACCCCCCACAGCCAACGCAGCAGCGCACAGTTGCAGTTGTGCCTGGACGACTATCTGGATGACCTGCCACTGATAGCCGCGATCAATGACGCCGAAGCAGCACTGGGAACCGCCGTTCAAACGGCGGTAAAGCGCGCGGACGAACAGGCGTTTGCCCTGGCCAATGGCCAAAACCTGATGTTCTGCGAAGACGCCGCACGCCGTCTGAATCAGGCGTTAAAACGCTCTCCTGGGATCAGGTCGTTCCGTCTGCGGGTCGTGCATGCTGAAAGTCTTCACGCTCACGATGCGGTGGCAGAGAGTCACTGGAACGGAGAGACCGCATGATTCGCAAGAACCCCTCCGGCGACTTGCCGTGGATTGCCGAGTCGGCCTATGTCGATAAAACCGCGATCATCTGCGGCAAAGTGGTGATTGGAGAAAACGTGTTCGTCGGCCCCTATGCGGTGATTCGCGCCGATGAAGTCGACGACTCAGGGCAGATGGAGCCGATCACCATCGGCGCCAATTCGAACATTCAGGATGGCGTGGTGATCCACTCCAAATCCGGGGCGGCGGTGACCATCGGTGAGTACAGTTCGATTGCCCACCGCTCCATCGTCCATGGCCCGTGCACTGTCGGCGATCGGGTGTTCATCGGCTTCAACAGCGTGCTGTTCAACTGCGTGGTGGGCGATGGTTGCGTGGTGCGACACAATTCGGTGGTGGATGGGCGGGACTTGCCGAGTGGCTTCTACGTCCCCTCCACCACCCGCATTGGCCCCGGTACCGACTTGTCCAGGTTCCCGTCAGTCAGTGTCAGCGCCTCGGAGTTTTCCGAAGACGTCGCGCGCACCAACGTCGATCTGGTGCGTGGATACAAAGCCCTGCAGAACGAATTCTGAGCACGCATGGACAGCGTGCCGAGTGGTCGTCGACTCTCGCTCAGTACGAAGAGGGTATCGGGGCACATTGCCAGACCACCGAACGTCTTAATGACAGATGTCAGGGTTTGCCATTACGGTTCATGCGTTAAATCCCGTTATGCGTGCAACACAAGGATCGCTGACGATGATTCACATCACTTTGCCTGACGGCTCACGGCGCGAGTACGACCAAGCGCTTTCCATTTTCGAAATCGCCGCGAGTATCAGTCTCGGCCTGGCCAAAGCAGCTGTGGCCGGGCGGGTGAATGGCTCGTTGGTCGATTGTGGATTTCTGATTTCCGATGACACGCGGGTCAGTATCGTCACGGTGCGCGAACCGGAGGGACTGGAAATCCTGCGCCGCTCGTGTGCACTGTTGCTGGCGATGACGATCCGGCAGCTTTATCCCCATGCACAGGTACTAGAAGGCGCGGTGGTCGGTGATGGCTTCTACTGCGAGTTTGCCCACGAACACGCGTTATCTGCCTATGACCTGCAAAACATCGAAACCCGCATGCACACCCTGGCAGCGACCAACCATTCCATGTCTCACCTGCTGTCGCGGTACCCCTCGACTACCCTCACAGTGAGTGAGGGGCCACACGTACCCTCGACCAGCGTGATTCAGGCGTTCACCCTGAACCACCTCGGCGGTACATCACGGCAACGGATTTATGGCGTGTGCTGGGCCAGCCAGCACGAGCTCGATGAATGGCGGGCACCGCAACACGTCATGGTGATGAACATTGACGAACGCCAGATCGACTACACCCAAGCCGTCACCGATGCGCTGCGTCGTGCCGGTTTGCGTGCCAACTCCGACGTACGCAACGAGCACATCAGCAGCAAGATTCGTCTGCACCGCCAGCAGGCAGTGCCCTATCTGCTAGTGATCGGAGACAAGGAACTGGACGGTGGGTTTGTCAGCTTGCGCAGCAACGTGGGGGAGGATCTGGGGCAGATGAGCGTCGAGGCGGTATGCGCGCGATTGCGGATGGGTGTGGGGCATGACCAGGCCTTCGCTGACGAGCCCGCGTCTACCACCTGAATGGCGTAGGCACGGGCTCATCAGCGAAGCATTCAGGCGCGAGGCTTGACGGTCCCGCAGTCCTGTCCCAACCACACGGCGCGGGTGTCCATGCTGCCCGTTTGCTGGATACCGGTCGCGTTGAAGGTACCGTTGACGGTGGTGTTGAACTCTCGGTCGCTAAGGAAGGTAGCAACACCGGCGCCCTGGGCTTTCGGGCAACTGAAACGGAATTTCCACTGGTTGCCGGTGCGGTCGGTAATCTCCTGCTTGCAACCCGACTGAGGGTCTTGCAGCGGAATACTGTCGGTTTGAACCTGCGCCTGTGTCAGGCACACGCGAATACCTTTACCGCCCATGTTGATGCCCTGCTTCTCCAGCGCCGCCTTTTGCTCCGGGGTGATTTGATTGCCCAGCTGGCTGAGGATCAGTTGCAGATCCGGCAGGTTCTGGTTATCGACCTTCATGTTGCTTGACGTCAGCTCCCACAAGCCCGGCTGCAGCATCTGCGCCTGAGCAGCCAACGGTAGTGACAAGCCAGCAGCCATGACCAAACCCAGCAGACGTACATTCATCGAGTAACTCCCGTTCAGTAATGGCCGTTAGACGTCGCCAGGCGACTTCGGTTGCATGCTCAATTAAATAGCGACATTCGTCGTGGAACATGGTCTGTTAAGGGTTGAACTCTCAGGAGCAAGGTCGCCCCATGGATTTTTTTGGACCCCACCTTTTCGCTTACCTGATCGCGCTCATTCATTCCCTGGGCACGATCGCGGCCATTCATGCCGTACTGACCGTCAGGACGGCCCAAGGCTCGATCGCCTGGGCCCTGTCGTTGGTGTTCATCCCTTACCTGACGCTCATCCCCTATCTGGTGTTCGGTCGCAGCACGTTCGACGCCTACATCAAGGCCCGTCGCCAGGCCAACGAAGAAATGCGCAAGGCCATCACCGACCTCAACTGGCGCCCCTGGATCGAGGAAGCGTTGACTGCCCGCGCCTCGAAAGCCTACACCTCATTGCGGGCGATGCCCAAGCTGGGACGCATGCCGTGCCTGGCCAACAATCAACTGCGCCTGCTGATCAATGGCCAAGCCACCTTCGAGGCGATTTTCGAGGCCATCAGTCACGCACGCGAAGCGGTGTTGATTCAGTTCTTCATCATTCATGACGACCATCTGGGCCGACGCTTGCAGACGCTGCTGCTGGAGAAAGCCGCGCAAGGTGTGGCGGTCTACTTGCTCTACGACCGTGTTGGCAGCCACTCCCTGCCCCGCAGCTATGTGCAGGCATTGCGTGACGCGGGGGTGAACGTCAAGGCGTTCGCCACCCGCAGTGGCTGGCTCAACCGGTTCCAGGTCAACTTCCGCAACCACCGCAAGATCGTCGTGGTCGACGGCGTGCAGGGCTTCGTTGGCGGGCACAACGTCGGGGACGAATACATGGGTGCCAAGGCGCCACTGTCACCCTGGCGCGACACGCACGTTGGCGTCTGCGGCCCGGTGGTGGCGTGCATGCAGGAGTCGTTTGCCGAAGACTGGTTCTGGGCAGCACGAGCGCTCCCGCCCCTGATCCTGCCGCAGAGCTATCCCGACGAGGGCGTACTCTGCCAATTGCTGGCCAGCGGCCCGGCAGACCCTTACGAAACCTGTTCGTTGTTTTTCGTCGAGGCCATCCATGCCGCGACCGAACGCGTGTGGATCACCAGTCCGTATTTCATTCCTGACGAAGCCGTGTTTGCCGCGCTGCGCCTGGCGGTGCTACGCGGTGTCGATGTGCGGATTCTGTTGCCGTCACGACCGGATCACCGGATCGTCTACGCCGCTTCCAGTCTGTATGCCTTCGAAGCTGTTCGCGCGGGGGTCCGGGTGTACCGCTATCGACCCGGTTTCCTGCACCAGAAAGTTGTGTTGATCGACAGCGAAATCAGTGCCATTGGCAGTGCCAATCTGGACAACCGTTCATTCAGGCTGAACTTCGAAGTGATGTTGCTGACCGTCGACAGTGCATTTGCCGGTGAAGTGGAGCGCATGCTCAACGACGACTTCGCCCTGGCCAGTGAGATAGACAAGGACGAAGGCCAGGAGACCCACCGCCTGCAACAACTTGGCATGCGGATCGCCCGGCTTATTTCACCGATACTTTAATTCAAGGGTTGTAGATATCGTCACGGGTCCAGGGGAGCTCGTGACTGCCGTCGGAGTGGGCCTTGACCGCGAGGATCTGGTGCAGGTTGATCCAGCCCCGTGCGAACGCGTAGGCGCAACCTGCCAGGTACAGCCGCCAGATCCGCAAGGCTTGTTCCGGCACTTCCTTGGCGGCGGTCTCAAGGTTGTCCTCCAGCCGCTCGCTCCAGTGATCCAGCGTACGTGCGTAGTGCAGGCGCAGGCTTTCGACATCGACGATTTCCAGCCCGACCTCACTGATCTGGGCACACATCATCGCCAGGTGCGGTAACTCGCCATTCGGGAAAACATAGCGCCCGATGAACTCCCCCGCCCCGCGCCCGACTGGTCGGCCATCGGTGTGCTTGGCGGTAATGCCATGGTTCATCACCAGGCCGCCTTCACGCACCGCACCGAACAGAGTCTGGCAGTACTCAGGCAGGTTGGCGTGGCCGACATGCTCGAACATGCCGACACTTACCACCTTGTCGAACCGACCGTCCTGGGGCAGATCACGGTAGTCGAGCAACTGCAGCTCAACCAGATCCTGCAACCCCTCATCGGCCACCCGTTCACGGGCCAGCGCCAACTGCGCCTTGCTCAGGGTGATGCCAAACACCCTGGCCCCGAACTCCCGCGCGGCATAACGCGCCAACCCTCCCCAACCGCAGCCTACATCCAGCAGGTACTCGCCGGGTTGCAGCCGTAGTTTGCGACACAGGTGACGGAATTTCGCTTGCTGGGCTTGTTCCAGGGATTCACTCCCAGTCTCGAAGTAGGCACAGGAGTACGCCATGTCACTGTCGAGCCAGAGCTGATAAAACGCGTTAGAGAGGTCGTAGTGATAGGAAATGGCCGCCGCGTCAGTGGCTTTGTCATGGACCGTGCGCACGGGTTGATTGCCGTCAACGTCCTCCAGCAGTGCCTGGGTCCACTCATCACAGACCCGGATCACATCGCTGATCGAACCCTCGAGCTCAAGCTTGCCTTCAACAAAGGCCGCACCGAGCAGGTCAAGGCTGGGATGGATGAATTGCGGCACCAGTTGCGGATCCTTGACCACAATCGTGACGGTGGGCGCAGGGCCCAGATTGAATTCATGGCCGTCCCAGAGTCGCAAGCGAAGCGGCAATTGCAGATTCTGTAAGGCCGGCGGAAGTTGCACGAGCATGAATAATCCCCCTTGTTTCAGACGTCTGAACTGAGGGTAGACCATCGTGAAAAATAAGCTGGCTACCGAATAAATAGCCTTTTCCTATGAATCACGACGGAGCAATAAGCTGTCGTAAACCCACTGTTTCAGCCAGGTCACGGCCTGAAGAGGTGCGCCCTCTCCATAATTGACTGTCAATTGTGCGCACAGTTCGGCGAAATTCCAGCCTTCCTTGACCATGCCACTGAGCGCCCACGCCTCATCGGGCGGCAGGCTGCGGTAATGGCAGATCAGGCCTGCACGCCAGACCACGACCACCTGCGGCGCATCCAGCTTCCGGCGGCCCGGGAATTCAGTCCCATCCTTCACCGAGCGCCACAGCGCAACACTGTTGAAGCCGCATTCCAGCCACTGAACGCACGGCCGGAACCCGAGTTGCAGCGCCGGCCACTCCTCCGGCGACAGGCTGGCCATGCTCTCCATCGTCAGCGGCTCATGCTCGGCGGCATCGAAGGCCAGGGTGAACGCCCACTCCAAATGTGCCAACTCAGCCAAGGGTGCGCCCTGCGCCTCGACCAGATGAATACGGATGAACGCCTCGAATCCACTGCCCAGCCAGCGCAAGCTATAGTGTGCCGATGGATTCTGGCGCACGTACTGTGCCGTCAGTTGATCGAACTCTGCGTCACCCAGCCAGTGCCGGATCGCCGGAAAGTCATCACGCAGGACGTCCTGCAACCTGGCCTGATAAGCGTTGTGGTAAATCGCCAACCCCGTCTCTACATCCAGGGTCGGCCCACCGGTCAGCGTGCGCGCCAAGGCGGAGTTGGCCGTGGCCTGCTCTCCAAGCAGGTAGCTTTCAAAAGCCCGTTGCCACTCGTTCAGGCGCATTCGAGTCTCCGAGCCAGCGTGGCCTCACCCAACTCGCGGGCTTTTTGCAACTCGGCGAGCAGTTCTTCAAACGGCGGAAAATGGTCATCACGCTCAAGCAAGGTCGCAACGGGACCGAGGTGGTCGAGGGTTCGTTGGTACAGCGCCCAGACCGGATCACTGACCGGGTGGTCGTGGGTGTCGATCACGTAGTCGCCGTAATCCTGATGGCCCGCCAGGTGCAATTGCCGGATACGGTGTGCCGGCAACGCCTCGATGAATGTCCAGGCATCGAAGCCATGGTTACGGGAGCTGACGTAGACGTTGTTCACATCCAGCAGTAGCTCACAACCGCTGACCGCACTCAACGCCGCCAGGAACTCCCACTCACTGAACTCATCACCCGCCGCGCGCACATAACTGGAGACGTTCTCCAACACCAACGGACGCTGCAACACGTCCTGCACCTGCTGCACCCGGCCAGCCACATAACTCAGGCTTTCTTCGGTGTAGGGCAGCGGCAGCAGGTCATGCAGCTGATGGGCGTTGCCCCGGCTCCAGCACAAATGATCGGAAATCCACGCGGGCCTGACCCGCTCGGCCAATGCCTTGAGTTGCTGCAGATAGTCAGGGTCAAGGGCATGGGGCCCACCGATGGACAGCGACACGCCATGCATCACCAGCGGATAACGCTCGGCAATGGCATCCAGGTAGTACAGGGCCTTGCCGCCCTGCACCATGAAATTCTCGGAGACGACTTCAAACCAGTCCACTGCCGGCGACTGTTCCAGAATCTGTTGATAGTAGGCACTGCGCAAACCCAGGCCGTAGCCGAGGCTGGAGGTGGAAGCGGACATTGCAGACTCCTCGCAACGTGGCCGCAGTGGTGAACAAGGCACCACTGCGGTAGCACTCGGTCCTCGGTTACTCGCCGACTTTGCCACCCGCCTTTTCACAGGCTGCCTGGGTCATCGCCTTGAAGCCCTGGCCTTTGCAGGCACCCATGCCTTTACACGCGTGGTCTTTGGTCTTGCAGTCGTTCTGCCCTTTGCAGGCGTTCACTCCATAGCAGTGAACATTGGCATCGGCAGCCGAAGCCGTGGTGGCGACACCGGCAAACAGGGTGGCGGCGGCCAACGCGAGGGCGGCACCGACGGCAGCGGTTTTCATGGTCATTTTTCTTATCCTCGATAATCGACAGGGGTGTCGGCTGGAAAGGTGTTCAGTCCCGACATAGCACTAGAGAGCACTGCCCCGACGGCGTTACAGCCGACATCGAAAAAAAGAAAAGAACCCGGAAGACGACAGACCGACATCCGCCGAGACGATCAAGCCCTACAGTTTGAGCAGTGGTTCTTGAAAGCGCAGCAAACGCCCGGCATTGCCCAACACCAGCAAGGTACTCAGGTTGTGCAAAATGGCGGCGATCATCGCACCCGCCGCGCCCAGCCAGCCGAATGCAGCGAAGGCCACGATCGCCAAGGTCCAGCCCAAGCCAATGATCACGTTCACTTGCAAGGTTCGTCGGCACTGGCGACTCAAACGGACACAGGTTCCCAACCGACGCAGGTCACTACCGATCAACACGATGTCAGCCGACGCCAGCGCGATGTCTGCACCGCCCGCCCCCATGGCCACACCAACCACACCCGCCTTGAGTGCCAGGGAGTCGTTGATGCCATCACCTACCACCATAGGCCGGAAGCCGGTATCGATTTCCGCAAGGACGCGGTTGAGTTTGTCTTCGGGCAGCGCCTGCGCTTCGACGTGACTGATGCCGACATCCTTGGCCAGGCTATGGGCGACACTGTGTCGATCACCGGTCAGCAACAACTGCCGGCCCAGCCCTAGCTCACGCAACTCATGCAAGGCAAAACGGGCTTCAGGCTTGACGCTGTCGGCCAGCAGCAACCAGGCCAGGAACCGCCCGTCCAGCGCCAGGCCGGCGATCGGGCCATCGTGCTCCGGTACCTTTGAGGTGGCAATCCCCAACTGTGCGAACAACTCTGGGCGACCGAGCGCGGCTTCCCCCTGCTCCGTCATCGCCACCACGCCCAAACCCTGACGTTCACGAATCTCCGTCAGCGGTAGAAATTGCTTCGTTTCCACCATTGCGGCCAACGCCCGGCTGACAGGGTGACTGCTGGCCGAGCCAAGGCTGGCGGCCAGGGTCAACAAGGTGCCTCGGTCCTCGACCGGACTGTCGATTGATTGCAGGCGCAGGGTGCCGAAGGTCAACGTACCGGTCTTGTCGACCACCAGGGAAGTCAGGTCCGCCAACTCTTCGAGGAATGCCGAACTGCGAATCAGAATACCGTGGCGTGCCGCTACCGCGATTCCGGCGATCGCCGTCGCCGGAGCGGACAACACCAATGCACAGGGACACGCGGCCACCAGCACCGCAAGCATGGCTTGTGCATCGTTGGTGGTAAACCAGGTCACCGCGGCCAGCAACAACACCAACACCATGTAACTACCGGCATAGCGCTCCAGTAAACGGGTGATCGGCGGTTTGGCGCGTTCGGCACTTTGCATCAGCGCAATGACTTTGCCCAGCGTGGACTCGCTGCCGGTGCGAGTCACTTCCAGACGCAACAAACCATCGAGGTTGATCGCACCACCGAACACCTGCATGCCGACACTGGCCTCAAGTGGCACCGACTCACCGGTAATCGGTGCAGTGTCCAGGCTCGCTTGCCCGGACAGTACCAGGCCATCGGCTGGCACCCTATCCCCGGCACGAACCTCAACCCTGTCACCGGCTTTCAGTTTGCCATTGTCGATTTCCACGATAGAACCATCGGCCTGAACCTGACGCGCGTGACTGCGAGTCAGCCGGCCGAGTGCGTGGATCGCCTCCTGGGAGCCAATCACGCTACGCTCTTCGAGCACATGGCCGAAGATCATGATGATCGGCAGCAACGCGGCGGTCAGCAGATCGCCAGTGGCCCAGGCGCCCATCATCGCCAAGGCGATCAATTGATCGGTGATGCCGTGCAGGCTTGGGTAACGCAGGCTGTACCAGGCCGAACGCATGACCGGCACCGCCACCAACAGCGAGGCGACACCGAGCAGCAATTGGCTGACGCCGGTTTGCTGCGGTGAAAGCCAGCGCCAGGTCAACCCCAGGCCGAGCAAGCCCAATGCAAGCATGGCCAGCGTCAGTTGGCGGGCGGCACTACGTTGCTCGACCGTGGTCAGCATGCTTGGCAGTGGGGCAGTGTGTGCTGTCATTGTTCAGCTCCCTGAATGATCAGGTGGGAATCATCTTTAGGGTTGATCGTCGTGACCGAACCGGCCTGGCCAAGAATTTTTGGCAATCGCTCGCGGTAGATCCGCAGGAGCATTTGCGGGTCAGTGCCCTGCTGCTGTGCCTGCGCCAGACTCGATACCGTGGCGGTATCCGTTGAGGCTTTGGCCAGTCGCTCACTGGCCTTGGCATAAGCGACTTGCAGCGTTCGGTCGGCTTGCTGGGTTGCGGTCTGAGTGAGCTTTTCGGCTTCGGTACGGGCATTGGCCACTGTTTTGTCCGCTTGCTGACTGGCCGTCAGTACCGCATTGAACGCGTTCACGGCCGGCGTCGGCAGACTTGACTGCACATCGACCCTGGCCACCTCGATACCCAATCCCTGCCCCGTTTCCGCCAACTCCGCCAAGCGCTGGTTGATGCCCTGAACCAGATCACCCCGCAGGCGCTCACGGCGCTCGGCGGCCTGACTGTCACTGCCGAGCAACTCCGGTCGGGCCACCAGAATGGTGTCCAGATCCCGCGCGGCTGTCAGCGCCACCGCGCTGCGTGTAACCAGACGGTCCAGCGCCGGCAGTACATGATCGCCCTGCAATACGAACGCGTAGGGCTCCGTCACTTTGTAAAACACCCTTACGTCCAGTTGAACCACACCAGCATCGCCCGTGAGCAAGTACCCGGAGCCGGCATACGCATCGCTCATGGGTGTGGCGAAACTGGCCGCCCGTTCTGCTTTCAGGGCCGCCTCGGAGCGCAGCAAGTTGTCCACCCGCCGCTCAATCACTCGATCCGCTGCCGGTAACAAAACCACCTGCTCAAACGGTCGCGGCCAGGCCAACAACAGCCCGGCATTCTGAATCCGATCCAGTGCGCCGAAGTGCAGCACCACCGCGCGATCCTGGGGGTCGATCTGCCGCACATTGGAAAATCCCCAAACCAGCGCCGCGAGCACCGTGACCCCATAGAGCGCGAAAAAGGTCAGACGCCCCGCTTGAATCCATGGGCTGTTAAGTTCCTGTGTTCCACGTGGAACCTCACTCATGGCTGCGACCCAGCCTTGCTTTCCAGAGTCGGCGGACCATCAACCAACACCCGGAAAGGTGCAGCATCGGTGCGCAAAATCAGCTGGGTACCGGGTGTGACGACCGTGCCCAGCGTGTCCAGTGAGCGCAGTAAGTTGTACAGCTGCGGCGAACTGGCGTAGGCCTTGCCATAAATGTCTGCCGCTTCGACCCGCGACTGGGCTTCGATATCCGCCGCCTTCACTGCGGCGTCGGCCTGAACAATCCGTGCATCGCGCTCGGCGGCGGAGCGGATCTGCGCCGCTTCGCGCTTACCAATGGCCGTGCGTTCAGTGGCGATGGTTTCACGCTCGGCGCGCATTCGGTCGACCGTCGCCGTGAGGGTCACCGATGGCAGGGTCAGCCGCTCAATGCCGACTTGCAGCACGCGCACGCCATAAGTCGATAACAACTGCTGCTCGATCTGCTTACGCAGTTGTGCCTCGAAATCGGCGATGCGCACCTGGCTGGCATCAGTGTTCACCAGGTTGGCCAGGTCGAAACTGCTGGCGCTGGTTTCCAGCGCCGATCCGACGAAGGTGCGAATCTGCCGCGCAGCCTCGTCAGGCTGGTTCTGCACCGCGCGCATGAAGCGCTGCACGTTGTCCGGGTCACTTTGCACCTGCCATGCCACATAGGCTTGTACGATGATCCGCAAACCATCACGCGTGCCTACATCCTGCAGGCCGCTGGAAGTGGTGCGTAACCGCAAGTCCACCGGGATCGCCGCCTCGAAGGGTGCCGGCCAACGCCAACTGAGGCCAGGTTCCAGCAACACCCGGGCCGGGTTGCCAAAGCGGGTGATCACTGTCGCTTCGCCAGAACGCACTTGCACCAGGCTGGCTGCCGCCACGGCAAACAACACCAGCACCGCCGCCCATCCCATGCGTCGCCACGGAAACGGTCCCGCCTCGCCCGGTTCGCCATGGTGATGATGGTGGTGGGAATGCCCACCATGACTGTGATCATGGCCCGCGTGGTCGTGATGATCATGGGACTCGTGGGAATGAGACGGGCTCAATGGACAACTCCTGGCTGAACAGTTTGACGAGACGGCGACGGATCTGCCGGTAACGTGAAGCTTCTTAAATCGATGGTCGGCGCAGTGCTACCACCCAGACGGTGATCAAGCACCAGCACTTTGGCGTTCGCCAGACCCTGGACCAATTGGGCCAGGTACTGCTCCAGAACAAAGGCCTGGCCCGCAGCCGCATAGGCTTTGCGCTCGGCCACAAATCGCAGGTCAACAGCCCGAGCGGTAGCGTTGATTTCGTAGGCTGTGGCCGATGCCTGATCATGGGCAAGACTGGCCTGCAGCTGCGCCTCGTTAGCCTGCTCCATCGCCGCACCACGCTCCCGGGAGATCAGTGCGCGCGCAGCAATCTGCGCCGCTTGCACTCCGTGGTAGGCATTGGCCGCGCCCGCTGGCGGGTGAATGGCTTCAACCACCGTGGCGAGGATTTCCACACCGCTGTCGAGTGCATGTAAGTCAGCCTGCACAGCTTGGCCAATGTCTTGCGCCAGACTGAGGCGATCTTCGCCGAGCAGCCCATCCAGAGTACGTGAGGCGAAATCGTGCACCAGGATCCGGCTAGCCGTGCTGCGAATCAGAGTCGGCACATCGGCATGGTTGTAGGTCGCAGCCAGGGCAGCTTGATCGGTCAGACCGATGCGATAGACGAAACGCACGTCCATGTTGACGACCTGAAAGCTCTGTTTATCGTTTCGGTTGCTGGCAATCACCTGGGACTTGTCATTGACATGACTGGCGTCCCATAACCGGTTGGCGATCATCGGTGCCGGACCTTCGGCAGGGTCAGGCACCGTGGATACCGGCGCGTCTCCCACGCTGGTGGCCAACTCGTGAACCACACCATTTTCAACACTCAACACCCGCCCCAGTGGCCAAGGCAAGCCTAAGTGCAACCCCGGCCCGAAAACCTCGACCGGCTTACCAAAGCGCTCGTAGATGCCCCGCCCTTGCAGCGGAATTTCATGAATCCCGGTCAACAACCACCCCACAAAAGCCACCACAGCCAGCACCGGTATAAACGCTCGGCGCATATAGCTGAAGGCCCAGATCTGTCGCAAGTCGATGCCGAACCGGTTGTGCAATTCATGCTCCAACGCCAGTAACGGCCGCGGTGGCCAGCGCAACATCTGCGCGACAAAACTGCGGGCCAACAACCTGGGCTCAAGCGAATCACGACAGGGACTGAACAGCGACAACACCGCGCGCAATAAAAATTCCGCCGCGACCAATACCGGTAGCGCACCGATCAAGACAGCCAGTCGTACAGGCCATACGAGCCCGTCACTGCTGAACAGCAGGCAAGCCGCACTGATCACCAGGCAGATGATCGCCACCCGTACAAGCTGCGCCAACTGCCCGGCCTCTGGCCATTGCTCAGAACCTTCCTGCGCCAGTTGCCGTTCGCCGACCAGTAAACCAAAGGCCAGTAACAAGGAGATCGATGCGCCGACGCTGGCCGAGAGGCCCAGTGCTGCAGTGGGCAACGTCAGGCTCCAGGCCAGGTCGATGCAGAACAACACCAGCAACCCCCACCCGGCCAGCCACAGGGTTGGCGCGCCGATCTGCCGCATCAAGTCCAGCCATCGGTCCCCCAGACGGGCCAACAGGCGCTCATACCAGCCCAGTTGCTCATTGGATGGGGCAGGGCCCTCCTCCAGCGCTGCCGTCGTCGGCGCGACCATTGCCCGTGTTCGCCACTGCGCCACCCACAACGCCGACTGCAAGCCGGCCACGACAATGATCAGTGCGCTGGCCTGATTGACCAGCAGGGGTACCCACAGCGATTGCGCTGTAAACAGCCCGACAAACGCTGCCAGCAACAATCCCATTGCCGCCAATGCCATCAGACCGATGGCCGCCAGCCTCAATCGCCTTGCATGAAACACAGCCTGCTGAAAACGCGGCAGTCCTTCGACGCTCGTCCCTTCGGCTTCCAGATCGACTTGCATAGCACCTCAGTACTTTTGATGGCTTGAACCGGGCCTGTGAAAACGAGATCAGACCGCTGCACGCACTGTATATCGTTACGATATAACGGTGTGCGTGAATATTTTGTTGAGGGCAGACCTCCGACCAAGACCTCGCAGGTACCGATGTCTTGACTCAATACTTTTGAAGGACAACTACCACGATCATGATATTGCCTGAGCACTACCAGCCTGGGGGCCCGGACGGAAATGAGCGCCAAGGACATCATCATTGCTACCGGTTCGCAGCCAATACCACTGCCCGGTGTGACCCTCGATAACCAGCGTATTCTTGATTCCACCGACGCCCTGTTACTCAGCGAAGTGCCCAGGTCACGGTGGTTGAATACCTGGAGCACATTTGTCCGGGTGTTGATGCTGAGGCGGGTAAGATCCTGCAACGTTCCCTCGGCTAACAGGGCATCACGCTCAAGCTCGGTTGGATAATCACGGCCACCACCACCTCCCCCACCGGGGTGCAATTAAGTGTAGAACCGACTACCGGTGGCGCGACGCAATTGATCGACACCGACTGCGGGTTGGTGGCTATCGGCCGGCGGCCATTTACCGACGGACTGGGCGTACACCTTGTGGCACCGAGCGTCAGTGAATTGATCGGCGAATACTGTGTCGCCATGGCGTTTTCAGCCTCGGCTGAAGATATCGCCCGGACCTGCCACCCACACCCGACGCGCTCCGAGGCATTGCGTCAGGCGACGATGAATATCGAAGCTCTAGCGATACAGACGCAACCTGGACTCAGGCCGGTAAATGCCCAAGCGGCAACGGCCCTGGGGTTTTCACCGTGTGGATCGCGAAGTTGCTGCGGATGTCACTCACCCCCGGCAACTTGAGCAGACTGCCGGTGAGAAAGCTCTCGTAGGCGCGTAAGTCAGGTACCACCACTTGCAACAGAAAGTCCGACTCACCCGACACCAGAAACGCCGAAATCACTTCCGGCAGCGCGGTCACCGCCAGGCGAAAAGCCTCGGCTTCTTCATCGTTGTGCCGTACGACCTTGACCCCGACGAACACCGTCAGCCCCAACCCGACTTCGTCACGGTCCAGGTTGGCCTGGTAGCCGCGAATCACCCCGGCCTCTTCCAGCATCCGTACCCGGCGCAAACATGGCGAAGCCGACAGGCCGATCTCGTCCGCCAATTGCACATTGCTCAGGCGTCCGTCGCGTTGCAGCGCGGCAAGAATTCGGCGGTCATAAGCATCCAGTTTCATGGTTTGGCAGTTCCTGACGGTTTTTTTGCATCGAATGGCAGAAGCTGCCAATTCTAGCGGCTTGTACGCTTCATTACGCAACCACCTGCCCTGCCCTTCGGCCCTAGACTTTGCTCACGTAATCGCAATCGAATGGGGTGTGACATGACGCAGCTCTGGCTGTTTTTCCTGGCGTTGGCCGTGGTCTATCTGCTGCCAGGTCCCGACATGATTCTGCTCCTGCAAACCGGCGCCAGACAGGGCAAGGCCGCCGCATTGGCCACCGCCATCGGCCTGGCGATCGCCCGGGGGTGTCACGTAGCACTCGCCGCGCTGGGCCTCGCGGCCCTGTTCAAAGCCGCGCCCTGGACCTTCGACATCGTGCGCCTGGCAGGTGCTGCGTACCTGTTGTGGCTGGGGATTCAATGCCTGCGCTCGAACATGCTGCCGAACCTGAACGCCGATGGCACCTGCGTGTCGAGACTGGACTGGCGCGAAGCAATCCAGCGCGGCTTGCTGACCAACCTGCTCAACCCCAAGGCCCTGCTGTTCTGTTCCGTGCTGTTACCCCAGTTCATCGACCCGCAAACCGGTCCGGTGCTGACGCAGTTCACGACCCTGGGCGGGGTGCTGGTGTTGGTCGGCCTGCTATTCGACAGTGCCTACGCGCTGATCGGCGCAGCGCTCGGACGCTGGCTGACACGCAGCCCGTCGGCGCAGCGCGTCCAGCAATGGCTGTTTGGCAGCCTGCTGATCGGTTTTGCGCTGCGCCTGACCTTTGCCCAGCAGGCGTGAACCTACCTGGCCTTGCGCTTATGGCGGTTGATCAGCCATAGGCCCAGCCCGGTAAACGCCAGCAAAGCGCCTATCTGCAGCCACGGCTTGTAAGGCCGTAATGCACTGCGTACCGGTGCCAGAGCCTGGGTTACATAACGTTTGTCGGCGCTCTGGAAATCGGGATAAGGACATTGATGACCGAAACTCACTGCCCAATCCACATACGGCCCTTCCTTCACGTAGCGTTGATAGAAGGCCTTCTCTTCCTCAAGGCTGGTGCCCCAACCGGCTGCGGCGCACAACACCGCGGCGAACGCCTGGCTGCTGTGCGGTAGCAAGTCAGCCGACTGGCTGGCCAAGCCCGTTGCGACGTAGCGATAGTGGAAGCGTTCATCCGGTTTGGCGGCGCTGGCCTGCTGACGTTGCACCTCCGCCTCGCTGATCAGCGGCCCGGCCTTGAGCTGCGGTGTTGCGAGACTGAAATTGCCGTCAAACGTGGCGTAATCCGGAGCCATTTCGTAGCCCAGCAACTCCATTCCATGGTTGCGTGCTATCGAGGCTGCGTTGAAATAGTTCTCCGCCCGACGGCTCGGCCACCACCCCGTCTCGGCGGCCTGACGCATGCGACCATACTCCCTGGCCACCCCTTGCATCAGCGGGTCCGCAAAATACTGAGGTGCCTCGTCGTAGCGCTCCTCCCGCAACAACCGCCGTCCGAGCAAATCCCGCAAGCGTGCAGCAACGGACAGCGGTACATAATCATCGCGCTCCTGCTGGGTCAGCGGCGCAGGTGCCGGTACCTGTTGATCGACGAACTGCTTGAGCTCGTCGACTGTCAGCACTCGTTCGGCCACCATTGCCGCATCCAGCCAATACAGGTCCTGGCTGCGGTATAGCTGCTCGAAAGCTTGCAGATAATCACCGCGCTCCAGCGCCAACAACGCACGCTCACCGTCAACCCGGCAGCCAGGCTTCAGGGTTTCATAGTCGCCATCCGAGGTGCCGCGATAGCCCCAGTCTTCGTCCTGCGGAAAGGCTTTGGCAGCGTTGGCGTAAGCACTCGCCGCCGCCGTCTTGTCGCCATTGCGCAACGCCATTTTAGCCCGCAGCCACCAGGCCAGGCCGCCATCGCCTGCGTGCTCAAGCAGGGTTTGAGTGCTGGCGTAGTCGCCAATCTGATAATTGAGCGCGGCCAGGCGATCCGCGTTCTCCAGGCTGCCCGTGGTACTGCGCACCAGCACCTTGATCATCTTCTGCTCCGCCGGCGGTTGTTCACCGTAAGACCAGCCGACATGGCTGATCAGGGCTGCGGTGACCAGGTGCTGAACGGCCTTGCCCTTGAGCAGTTCGCTCAGTTGCGCCTCAGGCATTGCATTGAGCTCTTCCACCAACTGCTTGAGGGAGCTGTAGCCCACGGGCGAACCTTGCCGGCTCTGGGTCGCGTACAACTCGATGGCACTGTTCCAGTCCCCTGCCTGACGCACCAGTCGTGCCTCTTCGCCAAGGCTGGCGATGCCCAACTCCAGCGGGTCGCTGAAGCCGTCGATGCTCAGCTGACGCGCTTGCACAAAGGCCTGTCGCGCCTGCTGCAGAATGTCCCGGCGACCGCCAGCATCGAGCTCGCTGGCCGCTTGGCCGACAGCGAACAGCGCTCGACCCAGCGAGTACGCAGCCCAGGTGCTGCGCAGCGCACGCTGGTCGGCCGGCAGCGCCAGCACCTGACGAAAATATTCCGCCGCCACGCCTGGCTCGCCCGCGTTGAACGCCACGGCACCCGCGGTGTACAGGCTCAGTTCCGGTGGTAACGCGACGCCTTCGGCCTGTACCTGTTGTGCGCTTTGCAGCCTGCGCAGCTGCGCCACTTGCGTACGTTGAACGTCGCTCAAGCCCTGCTGTTCGGCGAGATTTCGGGCTTGCACATGAGGATCTTCATCACTGCCGTAATCAGTGTTGAAGGTGCTTGCCAACGCCGGCTTGAGGCCAGCAATGGCTTTACCCAGGCGATTGACCTCGAACTGGAAACTGCCCTCCGGCAACTCTCCCAGGGTCTGCGCCCGGTCACTTAGCAAACGCAGCGGAAAATCCGGCCCGCAGGCCATGGCCGTACCCAAAGGCAGGCAGAGGCCGAGGGCAAGCAAATGACGCGGCCAGTTACGGGAAAACATGTGAGCCTCCTTGATCAATAGTTACGCAGCGGGCCCATCCCAGGGTGCGTTCGGCACCGGCTGGCAATCGGCCGTCCTTGAGACGGGTAAAACCGAGCACACCCGATGTCAGTTGCACGGTGTAGCCGTTGAGTGCATCAAACCCGTCGCACTGGGTCGCCGGCAACGTCACACGCTCCGGCAATGCCGCGTCGAGGTTGCCGGTGTTGCTCACGACGATGTCGTACAGACCGTCGTGGCTGGAAAGGTTCAGCGCCAACTCACTCTGCAGTCGATCACCCCGCGCCACCGCACCCAAGGTCGAAAGGCTCCAGGCGCGCCGGTCGCCCTTGAGCGGCAGGCGAAACCAGATCAACCCGGCCAGATGGGATGGAGGCTCGGCACGCAACTGACTGGCGAGGGTCGACAGTTGGCGCGGGTCGGCCAACAGTTCGCGACGCTGGCCAACGCGCTCGATGGGCACTTCGCTTTCAATCAACGGCGCCCCGCCGTCACCGGGTAGCAATGCAATACCGTAGGCTGGCAGTGCCAGATAAAAAGGCTTAGTGGTGATTCGGCTCCAGCGCTCGGCCCACTCCCGGGCCTGCACGGGGTCGAACAAACCACGCTCAGGACGACTGACGGCATGCACCTGCAACACACTGCTGTCGACCGCCGCCAGCAGCGGCGCAAGCTCAGGGCTGTCCAGCCAGGCCGGCAAGGCGGTGATACTCAGTTTCAATGACGCCGGCAGGACATTGCGCAAGCCAACGAGGAACTCACGATAGTCAGGCAACCGCGCCGTACCCGCATCGTGGTCTATCTCAACGCCGGCCAGCGTCAGCCCCTGAGCCTGCCATTGGGCGACCACGCGCTGGACCTGCGCCATGGCTTCGGCTTGATCCAGATGCTTGAGCTGACCATCGAGCCGGATGACCGCGATCAGTGGACGGCCATCATCCTTCAACAACGCTGGATTGATCTGTGCCCGGCGCCAGCCGGTTTGCGGGTACGCCTGCAGGGCCAGTACCCGCAGGGTGGAAAAGTCCTGGCGCGATTGAGCCAGGGCATCTTCGTGGGCCTCCGTCCATTGACGCTGCCAGATGTAGAGCTGTTGGTCGAGGGGCGGTGCGTCCTGTTGCTGGCAACCGCCGAGCAGCACGGCGGTGAACACTAGCGCGCAACGGCGCAAAAAAGTCGCTGACATAAAGGCCTGTGGCTGAGGTCATCCCTAAACGCAAAAAGGGCCTCTGAGGGTAATGCCAGTCAGTTAAGCGAACTCAACCCTTGTAGGAGCGAGCGCGCTCGCGATGGACTCAAGGACAGCGCGTTTAATCAGAAAGCACGCGTTATCGTTAACGTCCATCGCGAGCACGCTCGCTCCTACAAGACTGGCATTAGCCTCTCAGGGCCCTTGTTGCTCAGCGCGTCAGCCTACTCAGCCAACGGCTTGCGGGCAATGATCACCTGACTTTTCGCCACGACGCCATCCAGTGCCTGCTTGATCTGCGCACCGCGCGGCGAATCCAGGACCGCCTGCCAGGTCTCGGCCCAGTGATTGAGCAACGGGTGATCGGGGTTACTGAAATCGACCTTGGCCTCCCAGAACAGCAGCATCCACAGCGACCAGTAAAAGCCGTACTGGCTGTGGCTGATCACGTCGAGACCGGCATCGCCGACCATCTGCTTGAACTGATCTTCGCTGATGATGCGGATGTGGTTGGGCTTCTGGAAATACTCGGCAGCGGCGATATCTTTCTGCAAATCTTCGGAACTTGGATGCGGGACGCTGAGCAGATACAACGCACCAGGCTTGCCCACGCGCACCAGTTCGGCGAGGAACTGTGCCGGGTCATCGACGTGCTCGATCACCTCGGTGGACACTACCCGTGTCGCCGTGCCATCGGCAATCGGCAACGGTGCGCAATCGGTGACGTGGCACTCGACGCTCGGGGCGATGGTGTCCGCCAGCCGCAAGCGGGTCGCCTCGACCTTGGCCGCATCGATGTCGGCGATGATGATCTTCGCCCCACGAGTGGCGCAGAAATGCACGTTGCCGCCGTCACCGCAGCCGACATCCAGCAAGGTGTCGTCGGCGGTCACCGGGAAGCCGGTGAACAACTCGCCGGTTTGCTGATTGAACCAACCGCTCAGGACTGCGTCGCGCAGGCCCAGCATGTAGGGGTCAGCCTTGGCTGCGGGCGCCTCTGGCGGTACGGGCATGGGGGCGGGAGCACCCGCCGTGAGTTTCTTCAACAGGCTCAGCATGTGGTGACTCCAGGGGCCGTGATAGCCGTTGGGGAAGCGTTCAGGCGTGCAATCAGGCGTGCACCGTGGTTACGCATGGGTAGCTCGATGAATCGGTAGTTGAGTTCGCTGAGCACAACGACCAGCGTCACTGAGCAGAACAGGATCGACACTGGATGGCTCAACGCAGGCGACAACCCCATGGGTTCAAGGCGGAACCAACACTCGCGGACCAACAGGTACGCCGGAATGTGCGTCAAGTACATCGCATAGGAGCGACTGCCAACCCAGGTCAGCAGCGTCTTCAGCCGGCCCCGTGGCCACAGGTAATCGCGGTTGTAAGAGGCGATCCAGACCAGCACCGCACAGAGCACCGCGATTGCCCCAATGCGGTAGCGGGTCAGGGAGAATTGATCCGTCGCCAGCACGCTCAAGGCCGCCCCGATGCCGAGTAACACCAATGGGCCGAGCCAGGCACGCCGCAGAAACGTCGGCTCCCATCGCCCATAGCCAGGCCGCGCACTCCACAACGCCAGCAACACCCCGAGTGCCAGTGCGTCGGTTCTGATCACCATCAGCAGCGGGTCGCGAAATGTCAGCAACTGTGCCGCGACCAGCGCCAGTAATGCCCATGCCAGATGACGCCGAAAGATCAGCGCCAGCAATGGCAACAGCAGATAGAACTGTTCTTCGAGGGACAGGCTCCAGTAGACGAAACTGGCCCCGTACTCGTAGGTGAAGAAGCTGTCGGCGAACCTGAAATTGGCAATCTGCAGGAAGCCCGCCAGCGTTGCCATCAGGTTGGCATGCAACGTACCAAACACCCCGGACTGGTTGAGATACAGGCTGCACAACAAGATCAGCAACAGCCACAGCCAGCCCGACGGCAGCAAACGAAAGGCCCGGCGAATCCAGAAGTTGCGGGTCTGTTCCCAGTATTCCTGGCGCGAGCGGCAACCTCGCAACTCCGGTATCAGGCTACGGGCAATGACAAAGCCCGAGATGGCGAAGAACAGGTCCACGCCCCACCAGAACTGCCCACGTAGCGCGAGATGCTCAAGCAGAGGCTGCGACCCCGGAAACAGGCTGCCTTGCAGGTGATGAAACAACACACCGAGCACGGCGATGGCACGCAGCAGTTCAATGTCCATGATCCGCTTGTGGGTCATGATCGCTCCTGCGAAGTCACCGGTTTGCGCGCAATGATCACTTGGCTCTTGGGCATGAACCCGTCCAGCAGTTGCTTGATCGCCAGCCCGTCGGGTTGTGCCAGCAAGTCCTGCCAGGTACGCGCCCAGCTTTCCATCAACGGCGGGTATGGCGGCTGGATCCTGTCACGCACCGCACCGCCCAGGTCGCGACCGGCCGCTCGTTCGCTGGCCCAGAAGAAGATCATGCCCATGACCCAGAAAAAACCGGTGGCCTGCCGGTGCTCGATCACCAGGCCGGCGTCTTCGACCAAGGCGGCGAAGCGCTCATGGGAAAAAATCTGCACATGATTGGGCGACTGAAAGTAGCCTGCCGGCGCGATGCCCTGTTGCAAGTGTTCACCCACCGGAGCGGGCACACTGAGCAGATACTGGGCACCAGGACGCCCCATGCGCACCAGTTCCGCCATGAACTGCTCAGGGGTATCGACGTGCTCCAGCACTTCCATGCACACCACTTTGCTCGCACAACCGTCGGCCAAGGGCAGCGGCAGGCTGTTGCTGACCAGGCCGAGAGACGGAGCCTGGGTCTGGGCATTCACCTGACTAGCCAGATCACGCACCTTGTCGTGTTCACTGTCGGTAAAGATCACGGACGCGCCCTGGCGCACGGCAAACAGGGTCGCCACGCCTTCACCACAACCGACGTCCAGCAGCGTGTCCTCGGCGGTAATGGCAAACCCCTTGAGCAACTCACCTGTATCGCCCTGGAACCAGCCATCGAGCACCGCGTCGGTCAGCCCGCAATCGCGGGGCGACACTGCGCTGACCGGAGCAGTCACCGGGGCGGGCACGGGCGCCGGACGCAACCAGCGAAGCAATCGAGCCATCATGCCGGGGTCGTTTCCCGGGCCAGCACTGTCGTGAAAAACTCCCGAAGCCGTTGTTCGGTGCTGGCCTGGCTGCAGAATTGCTCAAGCTTGTTCACCGCATGGACCGACATGCGCGCATAACGCGCCTCATCGTTCCAGGCCACATCAAAGCTGGCCTTGTAGGCCGAGCACAATGAATCCCAATTCGTGATGTAGCGCAGCGTCCGGTAAGCCGCGCGCGGATCGTGAGGCCAGGCAGTGAGCTCGTCCGTCGATTCGACGATGAAGCTGTTCTCACTGTCGATGTAGTCGCCCATCGCGGTATTGCAGGGGGCAATGGCCGGTTTACCGCAAGACATGAACTCCATCAGGGGCAGGCACTGCCCTTCGCCAAACGAACTGTTGACCACATAGCTGGTGGCTTCCACCAGGCGTTCGTAGTCCGCGTCGGTGAGAAATCCGTGAATCAGGACAATCCGGCAGCGATAGGACTGGTTTTTATAGAGGTGATGCAGCATGTCATTCAACGCATCGGCGATATCGTGGTGCGTCAACTTCAACACCAGGGTGGCGTCCGGCGTATCGCGGAACGTGGTGCAGAACGCGCTGAGCATGTCCTGCCAGTTTTTCCGGCCATCGTAAGGGTTGAACACCGAGGTATAGATCACGCCATCGAGCACCAGTTGGCAGTCGCGCACCGGTCCGTCGAACACCACCGCCTGACCTTCACACGACGCCTCGGGGCCATAGGGGCGTAAGTCGAGGGTACGGCTGTCGATCAGCAGGCCACGCAAGTTGAGCGTGACCTGTTCGGCCCGGGGCTTTTGGTCCAGGCCCTGGCGACGTCCGGAAAACCGGTCCCACACCGGCGCCGGGATGGCACTGACGGGATAGTCCGCGCCCATCGCATCGCGTACGGCCTTGACCGTAAAGCTGGAGTGAGTAATCGCCGCACCCGATGCAGCCAGTACCACCCGCCAATCGTGGCGTGGCTCGTTATGCCAGGTGTCGGTGGGAATGGTGCTGAACTCCCAGGCAAACACCGGGATGGTCGGGCAGACATAGTGCATCGGCGTGCGATGGGGGGGCGAGAAGGACAGGAAAATGCACGCCTCGCCACGGCGTTGGCAATCCACATACAAGCGGTCGACCAGTTCGTCGGGATTGCTGACCTCGATGACTTGCCCCAGGCGCTCCAGTACCGGGCGGAACTCCTTGAGCACAAAGTAGTAGCTGTACTCCGGGCGCCCAAGGTTCTGCACGATGTTACTTTTGTTGGTTTCCGAATGAATGATGATCAGCATGGTGCTGTGCCCGCCACGGCGGCAGCAGGTGCCGGCCTACTCTGGGTTGTCGGGGTCGGCTCGAAGAATTCCTTCAACCGTTGTTGCACGACGTTGAAACTGCAGTAGTCCGCCATGCGCTGGCTGGCCGCGGCAGACATCGCCTGGTAGCGCTCCGGCTGCTCTTTGGCGACCCGGTAGCTGTTCTGGTAAGCGTTTTTCAGCGAGCCCCAATCGGGTCGATGACGCAAGGTGCGGTACAGGATGCGCGTGTCCTGCGGCCATACCGCAGGCTCCTGGCTGGACTCAACGATAAAGGCCACGCGCTCATCAATGTAGTCCTGCATCGCCGTATGCGCCGGCGCAATCACCGGTTTGCCACAGGCCATGAACTCCATCAGCGGCAGACACAAGCCTTCGCAGCGGGACGCGTTGACGTAGAAACTGGCCGCACCATACAAGCGGGCGAACTGCTGGTCGTCCAGGTAGCCGTGCATGACCACCACTCGGCAGGAGAACGGCGACAACTGCGACAACAGGGTCAGCATTTCGACGTAATAGGAGGACAGGTCGCTCTGGGTCATCTTCAACACCAGCGTGGCGTCCTCGGCATCACGCATGGCCCAGCAAAAGGCCGTGATCAGTTGGTGCCAGTTCTTGCGGCCGTCGTCAGGATTGAACACGCTGACGTAGACCACGCCATCGACCCGGGTCTCCACCCGTTCGGTGGTGTCCGGCAGGTTGGCTTGGGGATGCGGCTGCGCAGACAGCGGTTCGACCGCCTGCGGTGGCTTAGGCCGAACCTGGGCAATCAAGCCCCGAAGGCGCTCGGGCAACAAATCACGAAAGCCTTCACCGTAGGCCTGGTGCAGGTAGTGCCGGAAAATGAACAACCGCCGAGACAGCGACTGGCCAGCGGACTCGCGTAGACTCTCGCGCAGATAGTGTTTGCCAATGAAAAGCCGGCGGCGCCAGGTCAGGGGGGGTGCCTGGGCGATGGTTTCCGACTCCACCAATGGTCGGGGTTCTGGTTCCGGGATGATCGGTGCAACCAGGCCATCGGCTGAAAGGCCGAGTGCACGGCTGTCGATGAGGCAACCGATGGTCTGCAAGGTCGCGCCCGGATTGATCGGGGCACTCGGGTACTGGTCGCGCACGCTGGCGAAGGTTTCCCACAGCGGTGTGGGCAAGACCAGTACCGGGAAGTCCTCCCCCAGCGCTTTGCGTACGGCCTGTGCGGTATGGCTGGACAAGGTGATGACCCGGCCTTGCCTGGCCAGTGTGCGGCTCCAGTTCTGCCGCAGGTCGTTATCCCAGTGCTCGTCGGGGATCGAGTCGAACTCCCAGGCAACCACGCAGAGCGTTGGGCAATGCAGGTCGGCGGGCGTCTTGTGGGGCGGTGCAAATGAAAGGAACAGGCTTTCTTCGCCCTCGTCTTGAAGGCGTCGATAGAGTGGGTCGACCTCACCGATCGAATCAACCACATGAACCCGTCCAAGGCTCTCAAGGACCGGACGATAGGCCTTGAGGACGAAGTAATAGCTGTATTCGGGACGGCCGAGACTCTGGCTGATCGAGCGGTCGTTCACGTCTGAATAAAGAATGAAATTCATGGCATCCCACGATGAAACCGCCATCCCGGCAGCCTCATTCTTATGACGGTCCAGCCATGAATCGAACCCGGCATACCGGTATTCGTCCATCGTCTGTATGCCCGTCTACGTTCTTGTTTTTGTGGTCAGCTTCGCAGGGTCGGATAACCCGCGAGCTGATCGCTGGGCAATCGTGCTGAGGGGCATTCTAAACACATCCGTTGGGGATTCGTGAACAGCTGCACGAGAATAAATAGAGCGACTCTGACGAGAACTCACCAGTCACGTTCGGACCTGTTGAAATTGCCGCGCAATTGGCACAGATTGACGTCCAAACAACTACAACAAAATCTTCGCATACCCGATTTGCCCGAGAAAGCAGCACTGCTTTCCGGTTTTAGCCAGCAAAGACTGGGGATTGCCGAAGTTTGCCTACTTGGGGGCTATTGCTTGAAAAAGCGTCTGTTCGTTACAGGTCTGAGTGGATTTGTAGGCCGTCACATCCAATCGCGCCTGAAGGCGACCGATTCGGATTGGGAACTGCTGCCCGTTGCCTCTCGCTATGACCTGCGCGAGCCAAAGAGCCTCGAGGGCTTGTGGCCAGAACTCCCTGACGCGGTGATCCATCTTGCGGGGCAGACCTTTGTTCCCGAAGCCTTCCGTGACCCGGCCAATACCTTCGAGGTCAACCTGCTCGGGACACTGAACCTGTTGCAAGCGCTCATGGCGCGCGGCTTCAACGGTACCTTCCTGTATGTCAGTTCCGGCGATGTCTACGGCCAGGTCAGCGAGAGCGCCCTGCCGATCGACGAACATCAGCCACCCTGCCCGCGCAACCCCTATGCCGTGAGCAAGCTCTCGGCGGAAATGCTCTGCCTGCAATGGGGCATGACCGAAGGCTGGCCGGTAATGATCGCCCGCCCCTTCAACCACATCGGCGCCGGGCAGGCAGACAGCTTCGTGATCGCCAGCGCCGCGCGACAGATCTGCCGGATCAAACAGGGCCTGCAAGTGCCTGAGCTGGAAGTCGGCGACATCGATGTGACACGCGACTTTCTCGATGTCCACGACGTGGTGTCCGCCTACTTCGCATTGCTTGCACGCGGTGTGCCCGGGCAGGTCTACAACATCTGCTCCGGGGTCGAGCAAAGTATCCGTGGCCTGATCGAGCAATTGGCCGATCTGGCCCAGGTCGATGTGCAACTGATTCAAGACCCTGCGCGCCTTCGCCGCGCAGAGCAGCGCCGTGTCTGTGGCAGCCATGCCAAGCTGTACCAGGCCACAGGGTGGGCACCTGAACTTACAACACAACAATCCTTGCGGGCGATCCTGTCCGACTGGGAGTCACGGGTACTACAAGAATGACAAAAAGTGCATTGATCACAGGGATCACCGGTCAAGACGGCGCCTACCTGGCCAAGTTGCTGCTCGACAAGGGTTATCAGGTCTACGGCCTGGTCGCACGGCGCAGCACCGACTCGCGTTGGCGATTGCGCGAAATGGGCGTCGAAGGCGATATTCATTATCTGGACGGCGACATGGCCGACGCCTGCTCGGTGCAGCGCGCGGTGATCAAGTCAGCACCTGACGAGGTCTACAACCTGGCGGCACAAAGCTTTGTCGCGGCCTCCTGGAGTCAACCCGTGACCACCGGGATCGTCGATGGCCTGGGCGTGACCCATCTGCTCGAAGCCATCCGTCAATTCAGCCCGCACACCCGTTTCTACCAAGCCTCGACCAGTGAAATGTTTGGCCTGATCCAGGCCGAACAGCAGGACGAAAATACCCCCTTCTATCCGCGCAGCCCTTACGGTGTCGCCAAGCTTTATGGCCACTGGATCACCGTGAACTACCGCGAGAGTTTCAACCTGCATGCCAGCAGCGGCATCCTGTTCAATCACGAGTCGCCGCTGCGCGGGATCGAATTCGTGACCCGCAAAGTCACCGACGCCGCTGCCCGGATCAAGCAGGGAAAACAGCAGGAACTGCGCCTGGGCAACATCGATGCCAAGCGCGACTGGGGCTTTGCCGGCGACTATGTCGAGGCCATGTGGTTGATGCTGCAACAGGACAAGGCCGACGACTTTGTGGTCGCCACGGGCGTCACCACGACAGTGCGTGAGATGTGCCAGATTGCCTTCGAACATGTCGGTCTCAATTACCGCGACTTCGTGAAGATCGACCCGGCGTTTTTCCGTCCGGCCGAAGTCGACGTGCTGTTGGGTAATCCGGCCAAGGCACAGCGGCTGCTGGGCTGGAAACCAAAAACCGATTTGCAGACCCTGATCCGCATGATGATGGATGCGGACATGAAACGCGTCGCCAAGGAGTAGGCCATGCTAATACCTGTGATCCTTTCCGGCGGTGCCGGTACCCGGCTGTGGCCGGTTTCGCGTGAAGGTCATCCCAAGCCGTTCATGGTCCTGCCTGATGGCGAGAGCCTCCTGGGCAAGACCTATCGGCGCGCAGCCTCGCTGCTGGGCACCCATGGCGATATCGTCACCGTGACCAATCGTGACTACTACTTTCAAAGCAAGGATCACTATCAGGATGCCCATCTGGGCCATCATCGCGGCCACTTCGTGCTTGAACCGGTGGGGCGCAACACAGCCCCGGCCATCGCGGCTGCCGCCCTGTCCCTGCAAGCGCTGCACGGTAATGAAGCCATTATGGTGGTGATGCCCGCCGACCATTTGATCCAGAACGAAGACGCCTTCAGAGACGCCGTAAAGCATGCCGTGAAGCTGGCCGAAGCCGGCCATCTGGTGACCTTCGGCGTGATCCCGACGACCCCTGAAACCGGTTTCGGCTACATCGAGCGTGGCGATCACCTGGATGACCAGGGCGCCACCAGGGTGGCACGCTTCGTTGAAAAACCCGACCTGAAGACCGCCACCGACTACCTGGAAAGCGGCAACTTCCTGTGGAACTCAGGCATGTTTTGCTTCTCGGTCGGCACCTTGTTGTCGGAACTGCAAACCCACGCCCCACAACTCCTGGAACAAGCCGATGCATGCCTGGCAGTGAGCGCCCCGGTCGAGACCGGCGGCTGCCTGCAACAGGAGTTGTCGCTGGCGCATTTTGCCGACATGACGGATATCTCCATCGACTACGCCTTGATGGAATGCTCCGACAAAGTGGTGGTGATACCTGCCGGGTTCGACTGGAGCGACATCGGTTCATGGGGAGCCGTCAGTGCGCTGATTCCCGCCGACATGCAAAACAACCGCGCCAGCGGCGAGGCGCTGTTCATCGACAGCCACAACAACTTCGTGCAGAGCGATGGGCGCATGGTCGCGACCGTGGGTGTGGATAACCTGATCGTCATCGACACCGCTGACGCCGTGCTGGTCGCCCATGCCGACCGAGCACAGGATGTGCGCAAAGTGGTCAAGCAACTCAAGGACAAAGAACACGCAAGCTACCGCCTGCACCGTACCGTCAGCCGACCTTGGGGCACCTACACCGTGCTGGAGGACGGTCCGCGCTTCAAGATCAAGCGCATCGTGGTCAAGCCCGGGGCCAAACTGTCCCTGCAAATGCATCATCACCGCAACGAACACTGGGTGGTGGTCGAAGGCATGGCCAAGGTCACCAACAACGGCTCGGGCTCGCACCTGGTCGCCAAGAACGAGTCCACCTTCATTGCCGCTGGACACAAGCATCGCCTGGAAAACCCGGGGGTGATCGACCTGGTCATCATTGAAGTGCAAAGCGGTGAGTATCTGGGGGAGGACGATATTGTCCGCTTCGAAGATCAGTACGGCAGGACGGTCTGAATGCTGCTCAACCTGTATCGCTCGCTGCGCAGCTACCGGGGATTCATCCTCGGTAGCGTCAAGCGCGAGTTCCAGTCGCGTTATCGCAACTCACTGTTCGGTGCCCTGTGGACCGTGCTCAACCCCCTGTCGATGATCATCGTCTACACGGTGATCTTCTCCCAGATCATGCGCGCCCGCCTGCCGGGGGTGGATGATGGATTGGCCTATAGCGTTTACCTGTGTGCCGGTCTGCTGACCTGGGGCTTGTTCTCCGAGATCACCCTGCGTAGCCAGAGCATGTTTCTGGAAAACGCCAACCTGCTGAAGAAGATCAGCTTCCCCAGGATCTGCCTGCCGGTGATCGTGCTGCTCAATGCCGGGATCAACTTTGCGATCATCCTCGGTTTGTTCCTGGGGTTTCTGCTGATCAGCGGGCGCTTGCCTGGCATGGCCTTGCTGGCCCTGGTACCGCTGCTGATGCTGCAAGTGATGTTCTCGGCGGGGCTGGGGATGATTCTCGGTGTACTGAACGTGTTCTTTCGCGATGTCGGGCAGTTCTTCGGGATCTTCCTGCAATTCTGGTTCTGGCTGACGCCGATTGTTTACCCGATGTCGATCCTTCCCGAAGGCATCCAGCGTGTTCTGGCGCTCAATCCACTGACCGCATTGATGCACAGCTACCAGAACGTGTTTCTCTACAACCAGTGGCCGGCCTGGAGTTCGCTGACACCGCTGCTGGTGATCGGCCTGCTGTTCTGTGTGATAGGGCTGCGGTTATTCCGCCAGCGTGTCGGTGAAATGGTGGATGAGCTCTGATGGGACACATACGCGTCAGTGGCCTGGGCAAGGCCTACAAGCAATACCCCAATCGCTGGAGCCGGTTGTTCGAGTGGCTGGTGCCATTTACCCGCGCCCGCCACCAGTTGCATTGGGTGCTGCAAGGCGTCGACTTTGAGATCCAGCCCGGTGAAGCAGTCGGCATTGTCGGCGTCAACGGCGCAGGCAAAAGCACCCTGCTGAAAATGATCACCGGCACGACCCAGCCCACCTGCGGGCAGATCCAGCTGCAAGGGCGCGTCGCGGCGTTGCTGGAGCTGGGCATGGGCTTTCACCCGGATTTCACGGGCCGTCAGAACGCCTTCATGGCCGGTCAGTTGTTGGGCATGCAGGTCGAAGAAATCGAAGCCCTGATGCCGGAAATCGAAGGCTTTGCCGAGATTGGCGAAGCCATCGACCACCCGGTGCGCACTTACTCCAGTGGCATGCAGATGCGCCTGGCCTTCAGTGTTGCCACCGCCCGCAGGCCCGACATCCTGATCGTCGACGAAGCACTGTCGGTGGGCGACGCCTACTTCCAGCACAAGAGTTTCGAACGCATCCGCAGCTTCCGTCGGGCCGGAACCACCTTGCTGATCGTGTCTCACGATCGTTCGGCCATTCAGTCGATCTGCGACACCGCCATTCTTCTGGAAAAGGGCCGCATGGCCATGCATGGCAAGCCGGAAGAGGTGATGGATTACTACAACGCCATGCTCGCCGAACGTGAAGGCCAGATCGTGCGCCAGGAGATGCTCGCCAATGGCCAGGTACAGACCATCTCCGGTACCGGTGAAGCAACCATCCACAACGTGCGCCTGCTGGACCAGCACCAGCGCCCGGTGGAAGTTGCCGAGGTCGGCCAGCCCATGGTGCTGGAAGTGCAGGTTGACGTACGGCAGGACATCGAGCGCCTGGTGCTGGGCTTCCTGATCAAGGATCGACTCGGCCAGGCCATGTACGGCATCAATACCCATCGTCTGGATCAGGCCCTGACGGACCTGCACGCTGGCGAGCGGGTCACCTACCGCTTTGCGTTCCCGATGCGCCTGGGCAAGGGCAACTACTCCGTCGCCCTGAGCCTGTCCCGCTTGGACTCGCACCTGGACCGCAATTTCGAATGGCGCGATTACGGGCTGGTGTTCCACGTCATCAACAACCGCCAGGAAGACTTCGTCGGTTGCTCATGGCTGGAGGCGCAGACCAGCATTACCCGTTCGTCACAGACACCTGTAGCACCCATTGCGCCGGAGACCGCCCCATGACGCGAATGCTGGTTGAATGCACCTATGTGTTCGAACACCCGCAAGCCAACTCGGGTATTCAGCGCGTGGTGCGCAACGTCATTACCGAGCTGCCAAGAAACAACCCGGCCGTCGAATGCATTCCCGTGGTGATGCTCAAGGGCGCGCTGTATCAAGTGACCAGCCTGGCGCCACTCAAGGTGCCCAAGCTGGACCTGATGGGCGTGCGCGTACGGCTGGAGCAGATCGCCAACCGGTTCTGGCTGATGCACCGCACGCTGGAGCGGCGCACGCCGTTTCGCCAATCCCGGTTCGCTCGCCGAGTGTTGTATGTAGGCTGCCGGCTGGCGGCATTTGCCGCGTTGAGCGTGCCGATCCGGCTGCTCAATTACTGCCTCAGGCGCCAGGAGATCCCCACCCGCTGCCAACCCCTGCAGCATCAGGCGGGCGATCAACTGGTGCTCCTGGACTCTTCCTGGCACGCCGATTTTTTCCCCCTGGCCGAACAACTCAAGCGCGATGGCGTGGGCATTGTCTCGGTGATCTATGACTTGATCCCGCTGACCCACCCGCAGTTCTGCGACGCCGGGCTGGTCCGGGTGTTCAACGACTGGTTCGACTGGATCGCGAAGACCGCCGACGGTTACGTGGCGATTTCCGCGACCATTGCTGATCAGGTACGCGATGAGATGCTGCGCCGTGTCGGGCCCGAGCAAGTGGCGCAACGCTGGTTCGACCATTTTCACCTGGGCAGCGAGCTGGACCTGTGCGACGACGCGTTGCCGGTGGAGCCGGCCCTCAAGCAGATGTTCAAGAACAAAGACCCGGTGTACCTGATGGTCAGCACCATCGAGCCGCGCAAGAACCACGCCTACCTGCTCGATGCGTTCGAGCTGGCCTGGGCCAAAGGCTCGCGCGCGCGGCTGTGCATTGCCGGGCGCATCGGTTGGAAGTGCGATGCGCTGATCGAGCGGATCCGCCAGCACCCGCAGCTCAACCAACGACTGTTCATGTTCAATGACCTCACCGACAAGAGCCTGGAGTACGCCTACTCCAACGCCACCGCGCTGGTCTTCCCGTCCTATGTCGAAGGGTTCGGCCTGCCGCTGGTGGAGGCCATGCAGCGCGGTTTGCCGGCGATGGGCAGTGACATCCCGGTGTTCCGCGAGATCGGCGGCCCGTTCATGGCGTACTTCGACCTGGATGACCCGCAGACCCTGGTCGACCTGATGACACAGATGGAAACCACCGGCACCTTCCCGGCGGAGCGCGACGTCAAGGAGTGGCGCTGGCTGGGCTGGCGCGAGGCCAGTGCACAACTGGTAGAGCGCGTCCTGCGCCATGTGCGCAAGACCCCGACGACGGTTGAGAGGCAGCATGCAGATTGCTCTTAATGCGCGAATCCTGCAGGCGCCACGCACTGGCATTGGCCATTACCTGGCGGAGCTGGTCAACGCCCTCGGCCAGGAACCGGACATCACGCTGTCGTTGTTCCACGGCTGGGGCTGGAGCTCCCAGCTGCCGAGCGCCGCGATGCCCGGTTACTCACGGCTGAGCCCGGTGCTGCGACAGATCCCCGGTGCGTATCAGGCACGCCGCTGGCTGGAGCAACGGCGCTTCGATCAGGGCCGCCCCGGCAACATCCAGCTGTACCACGAACCGAGCCTGTGGCCGCTGGCATTCCAGGGGCCGACGGTCGTCACCCTGCATGACCTGACGCACGTGCACTACCCTGCCACCCAGCCGGCGGCACGCTTGAAAGAAATCGAACGACGCCTGGAACAGGGGGTGAAACAGGCCAGCCTGATCCTCACCGATTCCCAGTTCATTGCCGATGAGGCACAAGCGTATTTTGGCCTCGGCCCGGAACGCTTCGTGGTCGCCCCCCTGGGAGTCGCTCCGCGTTTTCACCCCCGTACCGACTCGACCTTGCACCCGGTACTGCAGGCGCATGGGGTGGAGCCGCGCGGCTACTTCCTGTGTGTCGGCACCTTGGAGCCGCGCAAGAACCTCGGGCTGGCCCTGCGCGCCCATGCCCAACTGCCGGAATCGCTGCGCCAGCGCATGCCCTTGCTGATTGTCGGGATGGCCGGTTGGAAAGCCCAGCAGCTCGACGATGAACTGCGCAAAGGCCTGGCCAGCGGGCATGTCTGCCTGCTCGGGTACCTGCCCGATGAGGAAGTCGCCCACTTGGTGGCCGGCGCCCGGGCCCTGGTATTTCCATCGATCTATGAAGGTTTTGGCCTGCCCGTGCTGGAGGCCATGGCCAGTGGTACCCCGATCATCCTCACCCGACGCTCGGCCATGCCGGAGGTCGCGGGGGCTGCGGGCAACTATATTGAACCCGAAGACCTGCACGGCTTGCGTGATGCCATGAGCCGGCTGGCCGACGATCAAGTGCATTGGCAGGTAAGCCGAGAAGCCGGGCTGCAACAGGCGAAGCTTTTTTCCTGGGATCGCTGCGCGACGCTCACCGCGCGCGCCTATCGCCAGGTTTTAGGAGGTTGAATGCGCGTCCTACATTTCTATAAAACCTATCTGTCGGAAACCGTCGGCGGCATCGAGCACGTGATGTTCGAACTCTGTGAAAGTGGCGCCGCCCATGGCATCGAGAGCCAGGTGCTGACATTGAGCGCCAACCCCGTGCCGGCGGTTATCCCATTTGGCCAGCACCAGGTGCACCGAGCCAAACTCGATGTGCAGATCGCCTCCACCGGGTTCTCCTACAGCGTGCTCAAACAGTTTCGTGAGCTGGCGGCCGAAGCTGACGTGATCAACTATCACTTCCCCTGGCCGTTCATGGATGTAGTGCATTTTCTCAGCGGCATGAACAAACCGAGCGTGGTGACCTACCACTCGGACATCATCCGCCAGAAGCTCCTGCTCAAACTCTACCAGCCGTTGATGACGCGGTTTCTGGCCAGCGCCGATCGGATTGTCGCAGCCTCGCCGAACTACCTGCATACCAGCGAAGTGCTGAAAAAATTCCCGGACAAGACCCGGGTCATTCCCTATGGCCTGAACAAGGCCGCCTACCCCAAGTCCGACCCTGAGCGTATGGCCCGTTGGCGGGAACGCCTGGGCGAGCGCTTTTTCCTGTTCGTCGGGGTGATGCGCTACTACAAAGGGCTGCACATCCTGCTCGAAGCCCTCAAGGGTGTCGATTACCCGGTGGTGATCGTCGGTGCCGGGCCGCTGGAGACCGAATTGCACGCGCAGGCCGCCGCACTGGGCCTGCGCAATATCCAGTTCCTCGGTCGTCTCGACGATGAGGACAAGGCCGCCTTGCTGGAGCTGAGCTATGCCATCGTGTTTCCTTCGCACCTGCGCTCGGAAGCCTTTGGCATTTCGCTGCTGGAAGGGGCGATGTATGGCAAACCGATGATCTCCAGTGAGATCGGTACCGGTACCAGCTATATCAACAGTCACGGCGAAACCGGGCTGGTGGTGCCACCGAGCGATCCACCGGCCTTGCGCCAGGCCATGCGTACCCTGTGGGATAACCCGCAACAGGCCGCCGCCATGGGCGTCAAGGCCGAGGCTCGTTACCGGCAGTTGTTCAGCGCTGAAGAAATGGGTCGCCAGTGGGCGGCGTTGTACGAGGAAGTGCTGGCCGAGAAGTCACTGTCCTATGCCTGAACGGCGCCAGCGTAGAGCCAGCGCCGCCGGACGCCGCACGACCTGCTCCACCTGCAGCGTCCACAGCCTTTCAGCGCCTTGGCAGGCCGCCACTTGCGGCCCGTCGAGGATGATTTCGCTACGACCACTGAGCTGCAGCACATCACCCGTGGTGAAATCGATGAACAGCAGCCCCGCTCGGGGATTGAGCAGCAGGTTGCCCAAGGTATTGAAGTGGCGGTTGCCGGCAAAGTCGGGGATGGTCAGGCGATTGCCCTGCACCTGGACAAAACCGGCAACACCGCCACGATGGGAAACATCCACCGCCCGTGAGTTATCCACATCCACATAGCTGGCGACAAAGAAGGTGTCGGCTGTGCGAATCAGCGCCCGGGCCGCGTCATCCAGGGCTTCCAGGTAGTGCACGATGCGTGCGGACGGGTCGGCCAGCGGCACTGACTCGAACTGGCGGATCTGGATGTACTGCGGGCAATTGCCGAAGGCCTGCTCGACCGCAACACTCAACCCCAACTCGTCGACCGTCAACACCCGGCCATTGAGGCGGTTGCGCCGACGACTGTGCAGTTCGATCCCCAGTAACCCGATCGCCGCGCCGGCCCGTACCTGCGCCGGATCATCGAGACTGGGCAGGCTGTCCAGGCGCAACCGCGCAGGTTGCGGTGAATGGGCAAAACCGGGTGGGTCCTCGAGAACGCTGGCCCAAGGATTACCTTGGGCGTCGACTGCACCGAACAGCATGAAGGGTAACTGAGCATAGAACTGGCGATGTTGCTCCGGCATCTCGGTGCGGATCACCTTGCGCCCGAACGCCTCCATGCGTTCAGCAACTCCCACCAGGGTTTGCAACTGCCGCTCACCTGCGTGCCAGGGTGAAACGTCCATCACACAACTCCCCTGCGCACTTGGCGCAGTTTCAGGCGGTTTGCAGGCCGGCGACAGTGCGGGGCATCGCCACGAAACCCGGCAGCGCTTCGATTCGCGCCAGCCACGCCCGCACGTTGGCGTACTCGTCCAGGGCAACATTGCCTTCCGGGGCGTGGGCGATGTAGCTGTAGCCGGCAACATCCGCGATGGTCGGCTCGTCACCCACCAGGTAGCGGGAGGTGGCGAGTTCCTGATCCATCACCTTGAGCAGTGCGTGGGCGCGGGCGATCACTTCTTGCGCGTTGTGGGGGGCACCAAATACTGTGATCAGGCGCGCGGCGGCCGGGCCATAGGCGATTGGCCCGGCCGCCACCGACAACCAGCGCTGCACCCTGGCAGCGCCCACGGGGTCGGCAGGCAGCCAACGGCCCTGGCCATATTTTTGCGCCAGATACAGCAAAATGGCGTTGGAATCAGCCAGCACCACGCCTTGATCATCGATCACCGGCACCTGGCCAAACGCATTCAACGCGAGGAAATCGGCTTGCTTGTGCTCACCTTTCGCCAGATCGACAAAAATCAGTTCGGTGGGCAAATCCAGTAAAGACAGCATCAGCTCCACCCGATGGGCATGGCCGGAACGAGGGAAGTTGTAGAGTTTGATGCTGTGCATGGTCGACTCCAGAGGGGGAATCGCGCCGCTCAGGAGCGAACCGCGCTGATGAAGTCCATCTTGCGTCAGCTGAAAAAACAACAGAATCACCAGAAAAGGCAATCCACCATTTCACCCACAGCAATAATGCCTCAGCCGCGTAATGCCGGATGCTCGCGCAGCGCCTGCACTGCGTAGTCGACAAAACTGCGCACCCGCGCCGGCGCCTTGCGCCCACCTTGATACACCACATGGATAGGCAACGGCGGCAGCTCGAAATCCTCGAGGACGATTTCCAGCTCACCGGCTGCCACCTTGTCCGCCACCTGATAGGACAACACGCGGGTCAACCCCAGGCCCAGGGTTGCTGCCGTGATGGCCGCCTGATTGGCCGTCACCACCATGCGTGGCTCCAGGCGCACACTCATCGAGGCGCCCGCCGCCATAAAGGGCCAACTGCGCTGCTGCCCGATGGCAGAGGTGGCAATAATCCGCGCGCGGGCGAGTTTCTCTGGGTGCAGGGGGCGACCAAAACGCCTGAGGTAGTCGGCAGAGCCGCACACCACCCGGCGTACCTCACCGACCGCAATCGCGTACTGGCTGCTGTCCGGCAGCTCGCCAATGCGCACCGCAACATCAACGCCCTCCTCGACCAGGCTCACCACCCGGTCCACCAGCAATGCATTGATGCTGACCTGCGGATACTGCTCAAGAAAGCCCACCACTACCGGCGTGACGTACAAATCGCCAAACAGCACCGGCGCGGTAATCGTCAATTGCCCCCGGGGGTCGGCATGGCTACCCGCCGCCGACTCTTCGGCGTCCTGAATGTCGGCGAGAATCCGTCGACAGTCTTCCAGGTACCGCTGCCCCGCTTCTGTCAGTTGCACAGTGCGCGTGGTGCGAATCAGCAACTGCGCACCGATCCGCACTTCCAGCGCCGCCACCGCCCGGGTCACGCTGGCAGCCGACAGCCCAAGGCGCCGGGCTGCCGCCGCGAAGCCCTGGTCATGGGCCACGGCCATGAACACCTGCATTTCTTGAAAACGGTCCATTGCCTGTCCTCGGGCTGGATAAAAAAATCGCAGCCTGGGCTGCGATTTTTTGATTCTAGAGAATAAAAACTGTCGCCGAAGGGTCAGGCGCTCGGACTTCTCGAGGACCACTACCTTTGCTGAATTTGCGTTGATTGCGTGCTGGAGTGCTTGGTTTGCAAGAAAAGCACAGAGGCTGCCAACGCAGCAACCAACGCCCCTACTAGCGGGATGTGCGACAAGCTGCCGAACGCAATGGTGATGCTGCCGAGTACTCCACCCAGTGCTGTGCCCAGGTTGAAGGACGCGATATTCAATCCGGCGGCCACGGCGGTTGATTCCGGGATATAGCACTGGGCCTGTTTCAGCAGACGCAGTGTCAACATGGTCACGATGGAAAAGAAAAAGACCCCCAGTGTGCCGACCAAGAGCGTCATCATGAGCGCAGAGCCACTAAACCAATAAAGGCCGATCAAGTTTATGGCCAAGCCCGCCAATGCCATCACGGTGCTGCGGTTGGCGTCCATCTTGTCCACTTGATAGCCGCCAAGCAGATTCCCCACGATGGAGCACAGGCCAAACAGCAGCATGCCCAGACTCAGCCGCTGCACGTCCACCTCGGTGATTCTCAGCAAGTAGGGAGAGACGAACGTGAAGAATGAAAAGGTCGCAATGCTCACGAGTACGCCGATGCCGGCGGTGATGAGCAATTGCGGATGGGTGATGGCCTTGATCCCTTTCCATGCGCTCGCTTGCCTGCCGTCCGAAGGCTCTGTGCTGCTGGTCATGAAAAGCAGCAGTCCGAGCATGCTCAACAGGCTGAGTACCCCGATAGACATGAAAATGCCCCGCCATGACCAGATGCTGCCCAGAAACGTGCCAATCGGGACGCCGAAGGCGAGTGCGAGTGTCAATCCTATCCACACCACGGATAGCGCCCGTCCCGAACGCTTCTGATCAACCAGCTTCGTCGCGGCGTCCGATGCTACCACCATGAAAACACCATGGCCCAGGCCTACCAGAAACCGGATCACCAGCAGCATGGGCAGATTCGGCGAAAGGCTCATCAGCACGCTGCCGACAGCGAGGACCGCCATGGCAAGCATCAGAATGTGCTTGTCCCTCCAATGCGAGACGAGGGCTGTGATGAACGGTGCGCCCATGGCATAAGCGGCAATAGCGGTGCCAACTGCAGCAATTTTTGAGTCGAGGTCGGCCGCGATGGCGGAAACCAAACCTGCGACGACAAACTCGGAGAGACCGAATGCAAAGGTACACAATGAAAAGACATAAATGGCGGCAGGCATGGCAGTCCCTGGTTCGGCAATAGTGAAGTGACCTTGGGATAACTGCGCAGAGAACAGGCATTGCCATGGAAATGGCAGGCCTTTTTCACAAGTCCAATGCAGTGTTTCGACGTGAGTCACGGGAGTAGGAATGCCCCTGTCCTCACTCTGAGATCGGGTGCTGCCGTACAGTAGTGCCAGTTCCTATGTTGGTAAAATACTGTTTTTATCGCGAAACAAGACGCTGAACGTCTCAATGGGTCAGTGACAGAACAGCGCCTCGAACTGCCTCGATTAGCCGGTCCCGGATCGGCGAGTCCTGATTCGCGTTCCACGCCATCAGCAGGTCCAAATGCAGCAGTTCTTCTGGCGCATCCACGATGATGGGGCGAAAGACAATGTCTTCGTGCATTCCCATCGCCAGCGATGCGGGTATCAGGGCAATGCCGAACCCGCTGGCCACTAACGCGATCAAGGTTTGCAACTGCCGTGCTTGTTGAACAATGTTTGGCAGGAACCCTGCGGCTTGGCAAAGACCGATAAGTTGATCGTGAAAGCCTTGCCCCAGCGGTCGGGGCGACGCCACGAAAGCCTCGTCCTTGAGTAACGCCAACTCGATGGACGCGTGGTCCTCGAACCGATGCCCAGCAGGCAGCGCGACGCATATCGGCTCGCGCAGGATAGTCTCGAAGCGCAGATGGGGCGTGGTCGTCCCCGGTGTGCGCATGAAGCCGATATCAGCAGCGCCACTCTCCAGCGCCTCCACCTGCTCGTGGGTCGTGGCCTCCTTCATGGTAAACGCTACCCCAGGCGACGCGAGCCGGAAGCCGCGTAGCGCCCGCAGCAACGGGGCATAGGACACAATGTTGATGAATGTCATCGTGAGGTGGCCCTCGAGCCCTTCGGCGACACGCCGGGTATGTGTCACGCCCTCATCGAGAGACTGAAGAATGCACCTGGCAGTCTGCAGAAATGCTGTGCCGGCAGGTGTCAACAACACGCTGCGGTTCGTGCGCTCGAACAGCGGGAAACCAATCTCGCTCTCCAGCCGGCGAATGGCTTGGCTCAGGGGCGGCTGAGCCATATGCAGGCGCACCGCAGCCCGATTGAAGTGCAGTTCTTCGGCAACGGCAATGAATTGCTGTAGCAGGCGAGTTTCTATCATTGAAACCTCCAAAGTCTTATTGATTTTGCTTTGGTAGATTTTTTATATCAAACAGATTTCCGACCGATGTGTGGGGTGGATCAAGGGGCAGAACGATGCAGCGCTGATCGTTCGACTGATAGTCGGCTTCACCGAGGCTTGAGCGGTTGACGGGTTCGGGTTCGGCATTACTCGCGTTATGTCTTAAAATAGCCGGTTGCCGAAAGAACCGTCATGGCCATAGCCATGAAGGGCTTTCATCCTTTACAAATAAATGTGGTGAAGATGAACAAGCCTTTCATTTCGCTGTGCCCTGAAATTACTCGGGCGCACGCACTGACGCTGATGGATTGGTTGGAGGATGAGCGCGTCACCTGCTATCTGAGCGATTCGCGTCATGTTTCCCGCTCCATCGAGCAAGTCATCGATCGGACTCAATCGCCGATCCTGACCCATCTATTCAACCGGGGCGGCCGATTCTTCATGGCCTATGACCGGTATGACGCCCCGGTGGGCTTTGTCCGTCTCATCAAGACCGGCTCAAATTGCGAGATAGTCCTGGTCATCGGAGACAGCGACAAATGGGGCCGAAACCTTGGCGCCCGCACGATCCGCGAAGGCATGAAACTGGCCTTCCTCGACATGCGGGCCGAGAAACTCATCGCCAAGATCCACCCGGACAACGCGCGCTCGCTGAAAGCCTTTCTGCGCAGCGGCTTTGTGCTTGAGAGCGAAACGCCGACATTGAAGTCATTTTCCATGGCGGTGGGGCGCTACCTCCAGCTCTTGCGCGAAGGTGCCGTTGACGACTCCACCAGGATCTACATCACTGAAATCGACAAGGCCAGGCTCGAGAGTCTAATCGCGCTCGAGCAAGGCCCGACCGTTGTTGAACTCGAACATGAGCTTGAGCGAGCCATTGTCGTCAAGCCGCAGCAGGTGGCGTGCAATGTCGTCACGATGAACTCCAGGGCCTTGCTGCAGCTGGACGACGAAGAGATCGAAGTGGTCTTGGTCTACCCCGAAGACGCGGACAGCAACGCAGGGAGGCATTCCGTGTATTCCGACATCGGCGCCGCCATCCTGGGCTATCAGGAGGGGGATGCAATCGACTGGCGAATTTCTGATCGGACCCGCCGGATTGAAATCAGGAAAGTGCTTTACCAGCCGGAGGCGGCGGGCGATTTCCACCTGTAACTGCGCCTTTTGCTCAGTGTTCGTCCATCAGGCGCGAGGATCCCGGCCCGTTGGACGGTCAAGGGTAGGAGCGGAGCCAGTTGCGAAAGGCAGGAGGCGGTAGGACAGACCCAGCCGGCTCCTGCGACAGTTTTAATTATCTAGAACCATGTTTTATTTCGCTGTGGATAACTTATTCCACAGTCACCGACTTCGCCAGGTTGCGTGGCTGGTCGACGTCAGTGCCCTTGAGCACGGCGACGTAGTACGACAGCAGTTGCAACGGAATGGTGTAGAGGATCGGCGACAGGATGTCGTGAATGTGCGGCATGTTCACCACGTGGGTGCCTTCGCCATTGCTCATGCCGGCTTTCTCGTCGGCAAACACGATCAACTGGCCGCCACGGGCACGAACTTCCTGCAGGTTGGACTTCAACTTCTCCAACAGCTCATTGTTCGGTGCCACTGTCACCACTGGCATGTCGTCATCGACCAGCGCCAGCGGGCCATGCTTCAGCTCGCCTGCCGGGTAGGCTTCGGCGTGGATATAGGAAATCTCCTTGAGCTTGAGCGCACCTTCCATCGCGACCGGGAACTGCGCACCACGCCCCAGGAACAGGGTGTGGTTCTTGTCGGCGAACAACTCGGCGATTTTTTCCACGGTGCTGTCCATGGCCAGCGCTTCACCCAGGCGAGCGGGCAAGCGACGCAGTTCTTCGACCAGCCGGGCTTCCACACCGTCAGCCAAGGTGCCTTGCACCTGGCCCAGGCTCAGGGTCAACAGCAGCAGGCCGACCAATTGAGTGGTAAAGGCTTTGGTGGACGCCACACCAATTTCTCGACCCGCCTGGGTCAGCAGGGTCAGGTCGGATTCACGCACCAGCGAGCTGATGCCAACGTTGCAGATGGCCAGGCTGGCGAGGAAACCCAACTCCTTGGCATTGCGCAGGGCCGCCAGGGTGTCGGCGGTCTCGCCGGACTGAGAAATGGTCACAAACAGGGTGTCGGGTTGAACCACCACCTTGCGGTAACGGAATTCGCTGGCAACTTCGACCTGGCACGGGATACCGGCCAGCTCTTCGAGCCAGTAACGGGCAACCATGCCGGCGTGATAGCTGGTGCCACAGGCCACGATCTGCACGTTGCGCACTTTGGCAAACAGTTCGGCCGCTTGCGGGCCAAACGCTTGCACCAGTACCTGGTTCTGGCTCAAGCGACCTTCCAGGGTACGTTGTACAACCGACGGCTGCTCGTGGATTTCCTTGAGCATGAAGTGACGGAACTCGCCCTTCTCGGCCGCTTCAGCACCATCGCGGTACTGCACCGATTCACGCTCCACCGCCTTGCCGTCGATATCCCAGATCTGCACGCTGTCACGGCCGATTTCGGCGATGTCGCCCTCTTCCAGGTACATGAAGCGATCGGTGACCTGACGCAGCGCCAACTGGTCGGAGGCGAGGAAGTTCTCACCCAGGCCCAGGCCAATCACCAACGGGCTGCCACTGCGAGCAGCGACCAGACGATCAGGCTGCAGAGCACTGATCACCGCCAGGCCGTAAGCACCGTGAAGTTCTTTGACGGTGGCCTTCAGTGCGACGGTCAGGTCGACCAGCTCTTTGAGCTTGTGATCGAGCAGGTGCGCGATCACTTCGGTATCGGTGTCGGAGGTGAACACGTAACCCAGTGCCTTGAGCTGTTCGCGCAAGGCTTCGTGGTTTTCAATGATGCCGTTATGCACGACAGCCAGGTCACCGGAGAAATGCGGGTGGGCGTTACGTTCGCACGGGGCGCCGTGAGTTGCCCAGCGGGTGTGGGCGATACCCAGGCGGCCGACCAGCGGAGCGGTTTCCAGGGCCTGATCCAGTTCGCTGACCTTGCCCGGACGACGCATACGCTCCAGCGTGTTGTCGTTGGTAAATACCGCAACACCCGCACTGTCGTAGCCCCGGTACTCAAGGCGCTTGAGGCCTTCGAGCAAAATGGCGGTGACGTTACGTTCTGCTACCGCGCCGACAATTCCACACATGCTATTTCTCCTGGCTGACTGCCGCGCAAATCAAGGTGATGCCGCGGGCCTGAATCTGATCGCGCGCATCGATGGGCAGGCGATCATCCGTAATAAGGGTATGGACGCTGCTCCATGGCAGCTCCAGGTTAGGAATTTTGCGTCCGATCTTGTCAGACTCGACCATCACGATCACTTCACGGGCCACTTCGGCCATCACTCGGCTCAGGCCAAGCAGTTCGTTGAAGGTCGTGGTGCCTCGAACCAGGTCGATGCCATCGGCGCCGATAAATAGCTGGTCGAAGTCGTATGAGCGTAGTACCTGCTCGGCGACCTGCCCCTGGAAGGACTCGGAGTGCGGGTCCCACGTGCCGCCCGTCATCAACAGCACCGGCTCGTGTTCCAGCTCGTTCAAGGCATTGGCAACGTTCAGCGAATTGGTCATGACCACCAACCCAGGCAGCTTGCCGAGTTCCGGAATCATCGCCGCCGTGGTACTGCCACTGTCGATGATGATCCGCGCATGCTCGCGTATTCGCATCACGGCCGCCCGGGCAATGGCTTGCTTGTACTGGGAGACAGGCTGGTTCGGGTCGTTGACCAACTCTTGAGGCATGGTGATCGCGCCGCCATAACGACGCAGCAGCAGCCCATTGCTTTCGAGTGCGGCCAGATCCTTGCGGATGGTCACTTCCGAGGTTTCGAAACGCTTGGCCAATTCATCCACACTGACTTCACCCTGCTCATTGAGCAAGGCGAGGATATTGTGGCGACGCTGGGGAGTGTTGCGTTTTGACATGGCTGATTAAGTTTCGATTCGAAAGATAACGAAAGCAATCAAAACCTATCAACGAAACTTCGTCAAGCGCGGGGCGATAAAATGATCTGTGGATAAATGCATCGCGGGCAAGCTCGTTCCCACCGGACTACGAATCCAGATGGGGACGAACTTGCCTGTGAATCCTTTTGATCAGGCTGTGGATATCTCGTCCCGATCAAGGATTGTGGATAACTTAAGCCTTCTTGATTTTCTCCGGCCGCTTCCAGCCATCGATGTTCTTCTGTCGAGCCCGGCCAACAGCCAACTGGGACTTATCCACATTGGAGGTGATAGTCGAACCGGCCGCGGTGGTTGCTCCCGAAGAGATATCCACAGGCGCAACCAAGGAGTTGTTGGAGCCGATGAACACGTCTTCACCCAGCACGGTTTTCCACTTGTTGGCGCCATCGTAGTTGCAAGTGATCGTACCGGCGCCGATGTTGCTGCGGGCCCCGATGTGGGCGTCCCCCAGATACGTCAGGTGACCGGCCTTGGCGCCTTCCCCCAGATGGGCGTTCTTCAGCTCGACAAAGTTACCCACATGAGCGCGTGCTTCCAGCACCGTCCCAGGGCGCAGGCGGGCGAACGGACCGGCATCGCTGCCCTCGCCCAATACCGCGCCCTCAATGTGACTATTGGCCTTGATCACCACGCCTTTGCGCAGGGTACTGTCCTTGATCACACAGTTCGGCCCGATGACCACGTCGTCTTCGATGACCACTTTGCCTTCAAGGATCACGTTGATGTCGATCAGCACGTCACGGCCGACGGTCACTTCGCCCCGCACATCAAACCGGGCAGGATCGCGCAACGTCACACCCTGGGCCATCAAGCGACGACCTTCACGCCACTGGTAATGACGTTCCAGTTCCGCCAGCTGCCTGCGGTCATTGGCACCCTGCACTTCCATGGCGTCATGGGGTTGTTCGGTGGCCACTTCCAGGCCGTCGCTGACCGCCATGGCGATCACGTCGGTCAGGTAGTACTCGCCCTGTGCATTGTTGTTGGACAGACGGCTCATCCAGTCGCCCAAGCGTTCGAATGGCAGCGCCAGGATACCGGTGTTGCCTTCGGTGATTGCTCGCTCGGCTTCGTTGGTATCTTTCTGCTCAACGATGGCGGTGACCTTACCATCCGCATCCCGCACGATTCGACCATAACCGGTCGGGTCATCCAGTTCGACGGTCAACAGGCCCAACTGTTGCGGCGCAACGTGCTTGAGCAGGCGCTGCAGGGTATCGACCTCGATCAGCGGTACATCGCCATAGAGGATCAACACGGTATCAGCGGTGATGAACGGTACGGCCTGGGCCACCGCGTGGCCAGTGCCGAGTTGCTTATCCTGCAACACGAAATTCAAGTCGTCGGCGGCCAGACGCTCACGCACGGCTTCGGCGCCGTGGCCGATCACCACGTGAATACGCTGTGGCTGAAGCTGCCGGGCGCTGTGGATAACATGGCCCAGCATCGAGTTGCCTGCGACCGGGTGAAGGACTTTCGGCAACGCCGAACGCATGCGGGTACCTTGACCGGCAGCGAGAATAACGATTTCTAGAGACATGACTGGCTACCAATCCTGGGTGGTCGGCGGCTGCGACCAAGGGGTGAATTGCAAAAAAAGAAAAAGGGTAGCCGAGGCTACCCTTTTTAATCAATCGCACAACAAGCGGGAGGCTGATTAGCCGCCGAACTTCTTGCGGATCTGCTGGACGGTGCGCAGCTGAGCTGTCGCCTCGGCCAGACGTGCGGCAGCGGAGCCGTAATCGAACTCGGCGCCTCTTTCATGCAAGGCCTTCTCGGCAGCCTTAACGGCTTGCTGAGCGGAGGCTTCGTCCAGGTCGGCGGCACGTTGCACGGTATCGGCAAGAACCTTGACCATGTTCGGCTGAACCTCGAGGAAACCACCGGAGATGTAAAACACCTCGGCTTCCCCGCCCTGCTTGATCAAGCGGATCGGACCTGGCTTGAGATTGGTGATCAGCGGAGCGTGACCCAGAGCGATACCAAGATCACCCAGTTCACCGTGCGCTACCACCATCTCGACCAGACCGGAGAAGATTTCCCCTTCCGCACTGACGATGTCGCAATGGACTGTCATAGCCATCTGCTTGCCTCAACCTAAATTAGCGCCCGTCGCCGGGCGCCTGGATTACAGTTTCTTGGCTTTCTCGATCGCTTCTTCGATGCTGCCGACCATGTAGAACGCTTGTTCTGGCAGGTGGTCGTAGTCACCGTTGAGGATGCCTTTGAAGCCAGCAATGGTGTCTTTCAGGGAAACGTATTTACCCGAAGAACCGGTGAAGACTTCAGCCACGAAGAACGGCTGCGACAAGAAACGCTGGATTTTACGAGCACGGTTTACCAACTGCTTGTCTTCTTCAGACAGCTCGTCCATACCCAGGATCGCAATGATGTCCTTCAGTTCTTTGTAACGCTGCAGAACATACTGTACACCGCGAGCAGTGTCGTAGTGGTCCTGGCCGATTACGTTCGGGTCCAGCTGGCGCGAAGTCGAGTCGAGTGGATCGATTGCCGGGTAGATACCCAGGGAAGCGATGTCACGGGACAGAACGACAGTGGCGTCCAAGTGGGCGAAAGTGGTCGCTGGCGACGGGTCGGTCAAGTCATCCGCAGGTACGTATACCGCCTGGATCGAGGTGATCGAACCGTTCTTGGTCGAAGTGATACGCTCTTGCAGAGTACCCATCTCTTCGGCCAGGGTCGGCTGGTAACCTACTGCGGAAGGCATACGGCCCAGCAGTGCGGATACTTCAGTACCGGCCAGGGTGTAACGATAGATGTTGTCGACGAACAGCAGAACGTCGTTACCTTCGTCACGGAACTTCTCGGCCATGGTCAGGCCGGTCAGTGCTACGCGCAGACGGTTACCCGGCGGCTCGTTCATCTGACCGTAAACCAGTGCCACTTTGTCCAGAACGTTGGAATCCTTCATCTCGTGGTAGAAGTCGTTACCCTCACGAGTACGCTCACCCACACCGGCGAACACGGAATAACCGCTGTGCTCGATGGCGATGTTACGGATCAGTTCCATCATGTTTACGGTTTTGCCTACACCGGCACCACCGAACAGACCGACTTTACCACCCTTGGTGAACGGGCAAACCAGGTCGATAGCCTTGATGCCGGTTTCCAGCAGGTCGTTGCCGCCCGCTTGTTCAGCGAAGGATGGCGCAGGACGGTGAATGCCCCAGCGCTCTTCGGTGTCGATCGGGCCAGCTTCGTCGATCGGGTTGCCCAGAACGTCCATGATCCGGCCCAGAGTCGCTTTACCGACCGGTACGGAGATGGCGGAACCGGAGTCGATGACGTCCAGACCACGCTTCAAGCCCTCGGTGGAGCCCATCGCAATGGTACGAACCACGCCGTCGCCCAGCTGCTGCTGAACTTCCAGAGTGGTTGCGGCCGCGCTTTGTACTGTTAGCGCGTTGTAGATGCTCGGTACGCTGTCGCGTGGGAATTCCACGTCGATAACGGCGCCGATGATTTGAACGATACGTCCGCTACTCATAGCTGGATCCTCTGAATATTTGAACCGTTAAACCGCGGCAGCGCCGCCGACGATTTCCGAGATCTCTTGGGTGATCGCAGCCTGACGCGCCTTGTTGTAGATCAGCTGCAAATCGCTGATCAAATCACCGGCGTTGTCGGTAGCGTTCTTCATTGCGATCATCCGCGCCGCTTGTTCAGCTGCGTTGTTCTCGACCACCGCCTGGTAGACCTGCGACTCCACGTAACGAACCATCAAGCCGTCCAGCAGCTCTTTGGCGTCCGGTTCGTAGAGATAGTCCCAGTGGTGCTTGAGTCCTTGATCCGGGGTTGCCACCAGCGGAACCAACTGCTCCACGGTAGGCGTTTGCGTCATGGTATTAACGAACTTGTTGGACACCACGGACAGGCGGTCAATACGGCCGTCCAGGTAGGCATCCAGCATCACCTTGACGCTGCCGATCAGATCATTGATCGACGGCTCTTCACCCAGGTGGCTGATAGCTGCGACGACGTTGCCGCCGAAGTTGCGGAAGAAAGCCGCACCCTTGCTACCCACTACACACAGATCAATCTCGACGCCGTTTTCGCGGTTTACCGCCATGTCCTTGACCAGGGCCTTGAACAGGTTGGTGTTCAAACCACCACACAAACCACGGTCAGAGCTCACCACAACGTAACCGACGCGCTTTACTTCACGCTCGATCATGAACGGGTGGCGATACTCCGGGTTTGCGTTGGCCAGATGACCAATAACCTGGCGGATGCGCTCCGCGTAAGGACGGCTAGCAGCCATGCGCATTTGTGCCCTGCGCATTTTACTGACCGCCACTTTTTCCATGGCGCTGGTAATCTTTTGCGTGCTTTTGATGCTCGCAATCTTACTGCGAATCTCTTTTGCGCCTGCCATGTAACACCTATCAGGTTAGCAAGCGGGAGCCTTGCGGCTCCCGCTGCGGCTTACCAGGTTTGGGTGGCCTTGAACTTCTCGATACCGGCTTTCATGCCTGCATCGATTTCGTCATTGAAGTCACCCTTCACGTTGATCTTCGCCATCAAATCGGCGTGATCGCGGTTGAAGAAGGAAATCAGCGCTTGTTCAAAGCTACCGATCTTGGCGATCGCGACGTCAGTCAGGAACCCACGCTCAGCGGCATACAGCGACAGCGCCATGTCAGCAATCGACATCGGAGCGTATTGCTTCTGCTTCATCAGCTCGGTAACGCGCTGACCATGGTCAAGTTGCTTACGGGTCGCTTCGTCCAGGTCAGATGCAAACTGGGCGAATGCCGCCAGTTCACGGTACTGAGCCAGAGCGGTACGGATACCACCGGAGAGCTTCTTGATGATCTTGGTCTGAGCGGCACCACCCACACGGGATACCGAAACACCGGCGTTCACAGCAGGACGGATCCCGGAGTTGAAAATCGCCGATTCCAGGAAGATCTGACCGTCAGTGATGGAAATCACGTTGGTCGGAACGAACGCGGAAACGTCGCCAGCCTGGGTTTCGATGATCGGCAGCGCGGTCAGGGAACCGGTTTTGCCGGTCACTGCGCCGTTGGTGAACTTCTCTACGTATTCTTCCGAAACGCGGGATGCGCGCTCCAGCAGACGGGAGTGGAGATAGAACACGTCGCCTGGGTAAGCTTCACGGCCTGGTGGACGGCGCAGCAGCAGGGAAATCTGGCGATAAGCCACTGCTTGCTTGGACAGATCGTCATAAACGATCAGCGCGTCTTCACCGCGGTCGCGGAAGAATTCACCCATGGTGCAACCGGCGTAAGGTGCCAGGTATTGCAGTGCTGCAGATTCCGAAGCGCTCGCTGCCACGATGATGGTGTTAGCCAGTGCGCCGTTTTCTTCCAGCTTGCGAACAATGTTAGCGATGGTCGATTGCTTCTGACCGATGGCTACATAGACGCAGAAGATTCCGCTGTTTTTCTGGTTGATGATCGCGTCGATCGCCAGAGCGGTTTTACCAATCTGACGGTCACCGATGATCAGCTCACGCTGGCCACGGCCGACAGGGATCATGGCATCGACAGCCTTGTAGCCAGTCTGTACAGGCTGGTCTACCGACTTACGCCAGATCACGCCCGGAGCAACTTTCTCGACCGCATCGGTCAGAGTGTTGTTCAGCGGACCTTTGCCATCAATCGGGTTACCCAGTGCGTCGACTACGCGACCCAGCAGTTCCTTACCCACCGGAACTTCGAGGATGCGGCCGGTGCACTTGGCGCTCATGCCTTCAGCCAGAGACTGGTATGCGCCCAATACAACGGCACCTACAGAGTCTTGCTCCAGGTTGAGGGCCATGCCGAAGACGCCGCCCGGAAACTCGATCATCTCGCCGTACATGACGTCGGCCAGACCGTGAATCCGCACGATACCGTCAGATACGCTGACGACAGTGCCTTCGTTACGGGCTTGAGAGGTCACATCGAGCTTTTCGATGCGGCCCTTGATAATTTCACTTATTTCGGAAGGATTGAGTTGCTGCATTGCTCTGCTGCCCCTTCAAACTCAAGATTTCAATGCTTCGGCAAGATTCGCGAGTTTGCCGCGAATCGAGCCATCGATTACCAGGTCGCCGGCGCGAATGATGACACCACCAATAAGGGTGGCATCCTCCGCAACTTGCAGGCGCACTTCCCGGTTGAGCCGTGCACTGAGAACCTTGGCGAGTTTGTCTTGCTGTTCTTGGTTCAATGCAAAAGCACTGGTGACATCCACATCTACCGATTTCTCTTGCTCGGCCTTGTACAGGTCGAACAGAGCGGCGATCTCCGGCAAAAGCGGGAGACGGTCGTTTTCAGCAACGACGTGGATGAAATTCTGTGCCTTGGCATCGAACTTGTCGCCACACACGTCAATAAACGTGGTGGCCTTGTCTGCGCTCGTCAGTCGCGGGGCCTTGAGCACGCGCTGCATGGTGTCGTCTTGCGACACTGCTGCAGCCAGGCCGAGCATGGCTGACCAAGAGGCCAGTTGCTGGTGGGCCTGGGCGTGCTCGAAGGCTGCCTTAGCGTAAGGTCGGGCCAACGTGGTCAATTCTGCCATGATCGCCCTCGCTTAAATTTCAGCAGCCAGTTTGTTAACCAGCTCCGCGTGCGCGTTTTGATCGATTGTGGCACCCAGGATCTTCTCGGCGCCGCCAACGGCCAGTGCACCCAGTCGGGTACGCAGCACGTCTTTGACACTGTTGATTTCCTGCTCGATCTCGGCCTGAGCCTGAGCCTTTACACGTTCAGCGTCGATACGGGCTTTTTCAACAGCCTCTTCAACGATCTGATTGCCGCGCTTCTTGGCTTGCTCAATGATTTCGGCTGCCTGAGTTTTTGCTTCGCGCAGTTGTTGACCCGCTTTATCTTGGGCCAACTCCAGGTCACGAGCTGCTCGGGCGGCAGCGTCCAGTCCATCCGCGATCTTCTTCTGACGTTCGTGCAAAGCCGCGATGACCGGAGGCCACACGAACTTCATGCAAAAAAGTACAAAAATTAAGAACGCAACGGACTGGCCAATCAGGGTTGCATTAATGTTCACGCCAACACCTCGCTCGTTCGTTGCACATCACACCAATCACTCGAAGGTTCGAGTGATTAGCCAGCGAGTTGACCAACGAATGGGTTCGCGAAAGTGAAGAACAGAGCGATACCAACACCGATCATGGTTACGGCGTCGAGCAGACCGGCAACGATGAACATTTTAACTTGCAGCATTGGAACCATTTCTGGCTGACGCGCTGCGCCTTCCAGGAACTTGCCGCCCAACAGGCCGAAACCAATTGCAGTACCCAGTGCGCCCAGGCCGATCAACAGTGCAACAGCGATAGCGGTTAGACCAACTACAGTTTCCATCTTTCCTCCCGACTTTTACGTCGTATGGTTTAGGTTTTTTAGATTAAAGCGGTAAAACAAATCGTTTCATCGAGCCCGTTATGGGCCCCCTCCCGCCGAGACGAGAGGGACATCAGACTAGCCTAAGCCGGCCTTAATGGTTCTCTTCGTGCGCCATCGACAGGTAGACGATGGTCAGCATCATGAAGATAAACGCCTGCAGGGTGATGATCAGGATGTGGAACACAGCCCACGCCCACTGCAGAACTACGCCCAGGCCGCTAAGCCAGAGCAGACCACTGCCGAACATCACAGCGATCAGAATGAACACCAGCTCGCCGGCATACATGTTGCCGAACAGACGCAGTGCCAGCGAGATTGGCTTGGCAATCAGCGTCACGAACTCCAGCAGGAAGTTCACCGGAATCAGCAGGGCTTGAACAAAGATGTTCTTGCTGCCGAACGGGTGCAGGGTCAGTTCGCCGAGGAAGCCGCCGATGCCCTTGACCTTGATGCTGTAGAAAATGATCAACGCGAACACCGACAGGGCCATGCCCAGGGTAGCGTTCGGGTCAGTGGTCGATACGGCGCGGAACGGAATGTGCGGGTCGCCGGAGATCCACATGGCCACTTGAGGAATCCAGTCAACCGGAATCAGGTCGACGGCGTTCATCAGGAAGACCCAGACGAAGATGGTCAGTGCCAACGGTGCAATCACCGGGCTACGGCCATGGAAGCTGTCTTTCACGCTGCCATCGACGAATTCGACCAATACTTCAACGAAGTTCTGCAAAGCACCTGGTTGACCGGAAGTCGCTTTCTTCGCCGCCATGCGGAAAAGAAGAACGAAAATCAGGCCCAACGCGACCGACCAGCCGAGGGTATCGACGTGGAAAGCCCAGAAGCCCATTTCTTTGGCTTCTGCTGCGGTGTGGGCAAAGCCCCAGCCGCCGTTAGGGAGCTGACCGAAGGTCAGGTTCTGCAAGTGGTGCTGGATATAGCCCGAAGCGGTTGTTTCTGCCATGGTTGCCTCAAACGCCCTAAGGTCTCGAAAGTCTTGTTCTCATCAGCAGGGGAGCGAACCAGCTGACCAGTTGGGTCAACACAAAGACGCCGAAGACTGCTAACGGCGCCAGTGGCTTCACACCTGCAAACGTCAATGCAAAGAGCACTGCCGTCAAAATCAGTTTGCCCGCCTCGCCGGCATAAAAAGACCGGACGATGGCTTGAGCTGCTCGGGCGCCGGAAAACCGAAATGCCCTGTGAGCGAAATAAACATTGGGAAGCAAGGCTATCAGGCCCCCGCAGAGTCCTGAGTACCCGGCAACGACTCCATGCCAGTACCAGAGCGCCAAAGCAGCCACCAGCAAAACGACAAATTGAGCCACTAACACCGGAAAAACTGCCAGGCGATGGAACGGCAAGCGGTTTGGCGTGCGTGTTTCCATCACATTTGCTCCTCAAAGGTCGGCTGCCAGAATTCAATAACTTGGCATAATTTGTGCCGACAAAATGCGCGCAGAGTATAGGGGCGGTTCAGCCCCTATTCAACTGTCAGGTAGTGATTTCCGACTGCACGCTACATGAGGAAATGTTTCAGCGGATATGTGCAAGGACACCTTGCAGCTCATCCAGGGAGTTGTAACCGATCACCAACTGCCCTTTGCCCTTCTTTCCGTGGCGAATCTGCACCGCAGAGCCTAGGCGCTCAGCCAGGCGCTGCTCGAGGCGAGCGATATCCGGGTCGGGTTTGGCAGGTTCTGTCGCCTGCGGTTTGCCATTCAACCACTGGCGAACCAGTGCTTCAGTCTGGCGTACGGTGAGCCCCCGTGCGACAACGTGTCGCGCCCCCTCAACCTGTTGATTTTCCGGCAAACCGAGCAAAGCACGCGCATGACCCATTTCCAGGTCGCCGTGCGAGAGCATGGTCTTGATCACCTCTGGCAGGGCAATCAGGCGTAACAGGTTGGCCACCGTCACGCGGGATTTGCCCACCGCGTCGGCAACCTGCTGCTGAGTCAGCTGGAATTCCTGCTGCAAACGCTGCAGGGCAACCGCTTCCTCGACCGGATTGAGGTCTTCACGCTGGATGTTCTCGATCAGCGCCATGGCAATCGCGGTTTCATCCGGCACATCGCGCACCATCGCCGGGATGGTTTCCTGGCCCGCTTGCTGGCTGGCGCGCCAGCGGCGTTCACCCGCGATGATTTCAAAGCGGCCTTCACCGATGGGACGCACCACGATCGGCTGCATCACGCCCTGTACCTTGATCGACGCAGCCAGTTCTTCCAGCGCCTGTGGGTCCATGTCCCGGCGTGGCTGGTATTTACCGCGCTGGATCAGGTCCAGGGGCAAATGTTGCAGCTCACGCTGGTCGGCTTGCACCGCTTGTTCTTCCAGCAAGCTGACGGTCGGACCACTCAGCAGTGCATCCAGTCCACGTCCGAGACCTCGTTTCTTGACGGCCATGGGGATTCCTTAAGTTGCCTGAGCAGCGGCGATGCGTGAGTTTTTGCGTTGACGGCGAACCATCTCGCCAGCCAGGGCCAGGTAGGCAATGGCGCCCCGCGATGATTTGTCGTACGCCAGCGCCGGCATGCCATAGCTTGGCGCTTCGGCCAGGCGGATATTGCGTGGAATGACCGTGTCGTACAGCTGCTCGCCGAAGTGCTCCTTGAGCTGCGCCGACACATCGTTCATCAGGCTCAGGCGCGGATCGAACATGGTCCGCAGCAGGCCTTCGACTTTCAGGTTCGGGTTCAGCAGTTCGGCGATACGCTTGATGTTATCCACAAGGTCACTCAAGCCTTCGAGCGCAAAGTACTCGCACTGCATGGGGATAATCACCCCATCGGCGGCCACCAGTGCGTTCAGCGTAAGCATCGACAGCGACGGAGGGCAGTCGATCAAGATGTAATCGTAATTCTCACGGATCGGCGCCAAAGCGCTGCGCAGACGGCTTTCCTTCATCTGCATTTCCAGCAGAACGACTTCAGCCGCCGTCAGGTCGCGGTTGGCTGGCAGCAACTGGTAACCGCCGTGTTCGGAGAAATGCATGGCCTGGGCCAAGTCGCATTCACCGATCAACAGGTCGTAGACGGAGTTTTCCAGGCCGTGTTTATCCACACCGCTACCCATGGTGGCGTTGCCCTGTGGATCAAGATCGATCAACAACACCCGACGCTTGGTGGCGACCAGGGATGCTGCGAGGTTGATACAGGTGGTGGTCTTGCCCACACCACCTTTTTGGTTCGCAATCGCGAATACCTTAGCCATTCTTGCTTGTGTTCCCAATCATGCCGTGCGGCGCAGTATCAGCAGATGACGTTGGCCTTGGCAACCGGGTACAGCCAAGGCGTGTTCGCTATCGAGGTGGAAGTCTGCCGGCAATGCTACCAGCTCATCCGCGGGATGAACGCCCTTCATTGCCAGCCAACGTGTGTCGTGATCGCCCAGGTGGCGAGTCCAGTTGCTGAAGTTCTCCATGCTGCTGAATGCCCGGGAAATGATCCCGTTGAATGGCTTTTCAGGCTGGAACGCTTCGACGCGACTGTGGATAACTTGCAGGTTATCCAGTTTGAGCTCGAGTTTGACCTGGGTCAGGAAGCGGGTTTTCTTGCCGTTGGAGTCCAGGCAGGTCACTTGCGATTCGGGAAACAGGATCGCCAGCGGAATACCGGGCATGCCACCGCCGCTGCCGACATCCAGCCAGCGACCATTCTCGATGAAGGACATCACGCTCAGACTGTCGAGCAGATGCCGCGAAACCATTTCGTCGGGATCACGTACGGCAGTGAGGTTGTAAGCCTTGTTCCATTTTATCAACAGGGCCAGATAACCCAGCAGCTGTGCATGCTGGGCTTCGGTCAGGTTTACACCGAGCTGGCGCGCACCTGTTGATAACTCTTCGGCGTGTTGCGTGGTGACCAACGAACTCAAGCGCTTTGCTCCAACTGACGGCCCGCGCCGCGTTTTTTCAGATGAATCATCAACAGCGAAATCGCTGCCGGGGTCACACCCGGGATCCGCGATGCCTGGCCCAACGTCTCGGGGCGGGTTGCGCCGAGCTTGCTCTGGATCTCTTTCGAGAGACCGGAGATGTTCGTGTAATCGATATCCACAGGCAACTTGGTGTCTTCACTGGCCCGCAGGCGTGCGATTTCATCTTGCTGGCGATCGATATAACCGGCGTATTTGGTCTTGATTTCGACCTGCTCGGCGACCTGTGGATCCTGCGCGCCGTGCCCGGTCACTTCGACCAGGCCAGCGTAGTCGATTTCCGGACGGCTCAGCAGGTTCAACAGGTTGTATTCGTGAGTCAGTGGCGTGCCGAATTTTTCGGCGATCGCATCCCCCTGCTCGGTACCCGGGCGGACCCAGGTACTTTTCAGGCGCTGTTCTTCCAGGGCAATGCTTTCGCGTTTTTTGCAGAACGCCGCCCAACGCACGTCGTCCACCAGACCCAATTCGCGACCTTTCTCGGTCAGGCGCAGGTCGGCATTGTCTTCGCGCAGGATCAACCGGTATTCGGCACGCGATGTGAACATCCGATACGGTTCCTGGGTCCCCAGGGTAATCAGGTCGTCGACCAGCACACCGATGTACGCCTCGTCGCGGCGCGGGCACCAACTGTCTTTGCCCTGCGCGCGCAAGGCGGCGTTGGCCCCGGCCAGCAAACCCTGGGCGCCGGCCTCTTCATAACCGGTAGTGCCGTTGATTTGCCCGGCAAAGAACAGGCCGGCAATGACTTTGGTTTCCAGGCTGTACTTCAGGTCACGCGGGTCGAAGTAGTCGTACTCGATGGCGTAGCCCGGGCGAACGATATGCGCGTTTTCCATGCCGCGGATCGACTGCACGATCTGCAATTGCACATCGAACGGCAAGGATGTGGATATTCCGTTCGGGTACAGCTCGTGAGTGGTCAGGCCTTCCGGTTCGATGAAGACCTGATGGCTTTCCTTGTCGGCAAAGCGGTGGATCTTGTCTTCGATCGAAGGGCAGTAACGCGGGCCAATACCTTCAATCACCCCGGAATACATCGGCGAACGATCGAGGTTCGAGGCAATGATTTCGTGGGTACGGGCGTTGGTATGCGTGATCCAGCAACTGACCTGCTGTGGGTGCTGCTCTTTCGAGCCCATGAACGACATGACCGGGATCGGCGTGTCGCCCGGTTGCTCGGTCATCACCGAGAAATCCACAGAACGACCGTCGATACGTGGAGGTGTACCGGTTTTCAGGCGACCCACACGCAAAGGCAACTCACGCAGACGGTGAGCCAGGGCGATCGACGGCGGATCGCCGGCACGACCGCCGGAAAAGTTCTGCATACCGATGTGGATAAGTCCGCCCAGGAACGTACCGGTGGTCAACACCACGGAGTCGGCAAAGAAACGCAGGCCCATCTGGGTGACGACACCGCGTACTTGTTCCTGCTCGACGATCAGATCGTCGGCGGCCTGTTGAAATATCCACAGGTTCGGCTGGTTTTCGAGAATCTCGCGGACAGCGGCCTTGTACAGCACGCGATCGGCCTGGGCGCGTGTTGCGCGCACGGCTGGACCTTTACGGCTGTTGAGCACGCGAAACTGGATACCACCTTTATCGGTGGCCATGGCCATCGCGCCGCCCAGGGCGTCGATTTCCTTGACCAGGTGGCTTTTGCCAATCCCGCCGATCGCGGGGTTGCAGCTCATTGCTCCGAGGGTTTCCACGTTATGCGTCAGCAACAGGGTTTTTGCACCCATGCGTGCTGAGGCCAGTGCTGCCTCGGTACCGGCATGACCGCCGCCGATGACGATCACTTCAAAACGGGAAGGGAAATCCACCACGCACCTCGTGCCTGCTTCAGTTAGGTAATCAGGAATAGTTTGAGCTCAGGTTTCTGGACCTGGTCGACAAGTATAGGGACTTCGCCCTTCCTAAAGAACCCTTTGCACAAAATTTAACCAGCTGTGGGTAAGTCACGAACAATAGAAATTAAAAAGAAAGAAATTTATTAAATCTTTGTTTTTATGTTTATTTCTATACAGCTACCTTTCTGTGGATAGATTACTACAGGCCTTTATTTTCAATGTGTACAGAGATTCAAAAGTCTGTGGTCATGTGCCCATGAGGCCCTTGGATAACCGCTGTAAGCCTGTGGATGAATGGGGTGGTTATCCACAGAGGTGGTTTTCCTCAGTTTTGGAGCCCTGTTATCAACCGAGCTCAGCCGCGGTTATTCACAGGGCTTAATCCACAGAAAAGCGCTGAAAGGCACAAATCCCGGACATGGGAAAACCACCGAAGCGGTCGATGCCGCCCGGCAATGCAAAAAAATGAATGGTTCGTAGGGGGGAAAGGAGCTGGCTTGCCAGCGAATCAGCCTACTTGGTGTGTCGGAAACACCATGTGGCGAGCAAGCCAGGCCTCCAATTGAATCAGGAACTGAGGCTATTTACCGATACAGAAGCTGGAAAAGATCCTGCCCAACAGGTCGTCGGAGCTGAATTCACCGGTAATTTCACCCAGCAACTGCTGCGCCTGACGTAAATCTTCAGCCAACAGTTCGCCAGCACCGGCCAGGGTCAGCTGCGAACGACCGTGCTCGAGGGATGCACTGGCATGACGCAGAGCCTCCAGGTGGCGTCGGCGGGCGCTGAAGCTGCTTTCCGAGGTCTGCTCATAGCCCATGCAGGCCTTGAGATGCTCGCGCAGTAGCTCCAGACCTTCGCCTGCCGACTTGGCGCTCAAGCTGATGGTGACGTGGCCATCGTCACAGACTTGCAGCTCAATGGCCTCGCCAGTGAGGTCTGCCTTGTTACGGATCAGGGTGACTTTGGCCGGATCCGGGCGCTGCTCGAGGAATTCAGGCCACAAGGCAAACGGATCTAGGGCTTCAGGGGCGGTGGCATCGACCACCAACAGCACTCGGTCAGCCTCGCTGATGGCCTTCAATGCCCGCTCCACACCGATCTTCTCGACCTGGTCATCGGTATCGCGCAAGCCCGCGGTGTCGACCACATGCAGCGGCATACCGTCGATGTGGATATGTTCACGCAGGATGTCCCGGGTGGTGCCGGCGATCTCGGTGACGATGGCCGCTTCCCGGCCAGCCAGTGCATTGAGCAGGCTGGACTTGCCGGCATTCGGACGACCGGCGATCACCACGGTCATCCCATCACGCAGCAACGCGCCCTGGCCGGCTTCACGCAGCACAGTGGATAACGCTTCGCGCACGGCATCGAGCATGGTCAACACGTGGCCATCGGCCAGAAAGTCGATTTCTTCTTCCGGGAAGTCGATGGCGGCTTCGACGTAGATGCGCAGCGCAATCAGTTGCTCGGTCAGGTTATGCACACGCTGGGAAAACGCACCTTGCAGCGAGCGCAGTGCGTTGCGCGCAGCTTGTGCAGAACTGGCCTCGATCAGGTCCGCAATGGCCTCGGCCTGCGCCAGGTCGAGCTTGTCGTTGAGGAACGCGCGTTCGCTGAACTCACCCGGCCGGGCCAATCGGCAACCCAGTTGCAGGCAGCGCTGCAGCAACATATCCAGGACTACGGGACCTCCGTGGCCCTGGAGTTCCAGCACGTCTTCGCCGGTAAATGAGTTCGGGCCAGGGAAATACAAGGCAATACCTTCATCCAGCACGTCTTCTTCGGCGCTGAAAAAAGGACCGTAATGGGCGTAGCGCGGTTTGAGTTCGCGACCACTGATGGCTTTCGCCGCGCTGCTGGCCAACGGCCCGGAAATACGCACGATACCGACGCCTCCACGGCCTTGGGCGGTGGCGACTGCGGCGATGGTTTCACGAGGAGCGCTCATAAACCGATATCCCGATAAAAATGGCAGATAGCAAAACGCCCCACTAGGGGGCGTTTTGAATGGTTACATACAGCGTAAGTTATGCCTCGGCTTTTTTCGCCGCCGCTTCGATTTTACGTGTGATGTACCACTGTTGAGCGATCGACAGGACGTTGTTCACAACCCAGTACAGCACCAGGCCCGCCGGGAACCACAGGAAGAAGAAGGTGAAGATGATTGGCATCATTTTCATCACTTTGGCCTGCATCGGATCCGGAGGAGTCGGGTTCAGCTGCTGCTGGATGAACATGGTTGCGCCCATGATGATCGGCAGAATGAAGAACGGATCCTTGATCGACAGGTCGGTAATCCACAGCATGAACGGCGCTTGGCGCATTTCAACGCTTTCCAGGAGTACCCAGTACAGCGAAAGGAAAACCGGCATCTGCACGAGGATTGGCAAGCAACCACCCAGCGGATTGATCTTCTCTTTCTTGTACAGCTCCATCATGGCTTGCGACATTTTCTGCCGGTCATCGCCATGTTGCTCTTTCAGCGCAGCCAGTTTCGGTGCCACTGCACGCATGCGCGCCATGGATTTGTAGCTGGCAGCCGACAGCGGGAAGAAGATCCCTTTGATCAGCATGGTCAGGAAGATGATCGACCAGCCCCAGTTACCGACGAGCTCATGGATATGTTGCAGCAGCCAGAAGATCGGCTGGGCAATGAACCACAGGATGCCGTAGTCGACAGTCAGTTCCAGGCCTGGGGACAACTCTTTCAGTATCGCCTGGCTTTTCGGACCTGCGTACAACGTGGCGCTGGTTTCAGCCTTGGCACCTGGCGCAACGGTCAACGCCGGGCCAGTGAAACCGATGATGTAGTTGCCTTGGCTGTCTTTACGGGTCTGCACCACGTTGCTGTCGTTCTTGGCTGGAATCCAGGCCGTCACGAAGTAGTGTTGCAGCCAGGCAACCCAGCCACCGTTAACGCTTTCTTTCAACGACGCCTTGTCGATATCTTTCATCGACACTTTTTTGTACGGCTCGGCACTTGTCCACAGGGCGGCGCCCAGGTAAGTAGCGGTACCGGTGGCGGTAGTCGAAGAAGGATCGGCACTGGCATCACGCTTGAGCTGGGCAAACAGGTTGCCAGTCCAGGCCTTGTCGCTGGTGTTGTCGATCAGATAGGTGACTTTCAGATCGTACAGACCGCGAGTAAAGGTGAAACGCTTGATGTAATTGACGCCAGCGTCGCTGAATTTCAGATCAACATTCAGTTGGTTCTGATCTTTATCCAGTTGATAAGTCTTCTGCTCGGTCGAGTAAACCGGACGACCGGTAGGACGCGCATCCGGACCGTTGGTACCGGTCAGGCCGCTTTGGGCCAGATAAGTACGTTCGCTACCGTTATCAAACAGCTGGAACGGAATTTCCGGGTGGTCCTGACGACGTGGATATTTTGGCAGCATCAGCTGGGCGATATCACCACCTTGAGGATCGATAGCCAGTTCGAGCACATCCGTTTTAACGCGGATGAGGTCTTTGTTGGTCACTACCGGAGTTTCGGTAGGGGTGCTGGTATCGGCATTCGCGCTGGGTACATCGGCACTGGCGGAAGCATTGGTGCCAAGTGGGGTGTCCGGAATAGCCGGGGCAGCCTGATTGGCAGCAACATTCTGAGTCGGCAGGGCAGCCTGGCCATAGTCCTGGTTCCATTTCAGGACCATGACGTAGGACACGATTGCCAGGGCGACGATCAGGATCGTGCGTTTAATATCCATGATTACTCGGCCATCGAAGAAGAACGGGAGGTAGGGATAGGTGGAACCGGGTCATAACCACCGGGATTCCACGGATGACAGCGACCTAAACGACGAAAGGTCAGCCAGCCACCGCGCAGAAGGCCATGATTTTCAATGGCTTCATACGCGTAGCAGGAACAACTGGGGTAGAAACGACAGTGGCTGGCCATCAGGGGACTAATGGCATAGCGATAAAACTGGATCGGAACGAGTGCCAGTTTACGCATCGGTGCTGTCTACCCCTACAGTTTCGGTTTTGACTGCTGGTACCGGCGAGCTACGTGCCAGACGCTTCCAGAGTTTGCCGAAATGCTGAATCAATTCGGGGTTTTCTACGTCGCCCAAACCTTTGCGCGCGACGATCACGATATCCCAACCAACCAGAGAATCCTGGTGGAGGCGAAACGATTCGCGCATCAGACGTTTGAGGCGATTGCGTTCAACGGAGAGTTTCACACTCTTTTTCCCGATAACCAGCCCTAGACGGGGGTGATCGAGATCGTTGGTGCGTGCAAGGAGCAGGAGATTTTTCCCCGGAACCTTGCCGGTAGGGGAGTCAAAGACTGCCTTGAAATGCCGGGGGGTCAGCAAACGCTTTTCCCGACTGAAGTCCTGACTCACCTCCAGTACCGGATTATCAAACTGCCAGACGCGCACGACCTTTGGCGCGACGACGCGACAGGACGGCACGGCCGTTCTTGGTAGCCATGCGAGCACGGAAACCGTGAGTACGAGCGCGTTTGATAGTGCTTGGTTGGAAAGTACGTTTCATGTCGTGTTACCTGGTTCGTCCACAACGGGCCGGAATGGCCCCCGTTTTAAGAGACCGGGGATTCTAGAGAAAGCAAGCCTCTAGGTCAATTTCCAACCAGCGTTTCCTTTAAATGGTCATCCAGCCGGTTCGGCCTTGAAAGGTAGACAGTCAAATATAAAAATAAAGAAGGAAATGATTTAAAGCTTTTCTGTAAAGCTTATAAAAGCTAGGGCGGCATCTATCTGTGGATAACTACCTTTAGCCCTTCTATCCCGTGCTGTACAGAGAATGACAACTACACGGGAAAACGGTGTTCAGCCTGTGCTGCACTGTCGGATAAGCTGTGTGTGGAATCGATGGTTATCCACAGGCCGGTTATCCACCGAGTTTCCCCCCCACTTGTACAACGAGCTCAGGGCGGTTTATCCACAGGGCTTATGCACAGACCGTTGGTCATCTTTTTTACGTATAAAACCTTGATTCATCTGCACCTGTGGGCACGCTACGTGTGGATAAGTCTGCGTCCGGCCGTTACAATGGGCGCTTGTTTTTGCCTCACCGGCTTTCAACTTAGGGGATATCCGTGTCAGTGGAACTTTGGCAGCAGTGCGTGGAGCTTTTGCGCGATGAGCTGCCTGCCCAACAATTCAACACTTGGATCCGTCCACTACAGGTCGAAGCCGAAGGCGACGAGTTGCGTGTCTACGCACCGAATCGCTTTGTTCTCGACTGGGTTAACGAAAAGTACCTGGGCCGCGTGCTCGAACTGCTGGATGAGCACGGCAATGGCATGGCGCCTGCGCTTTCCTTATTAATAGGCAGCAAACGCAGTTCGGCGCCTCGTGCTGCACCGAATGCGCCATTGGCAGCGGCTGCCTCGCAAGCCCAGGCGGCGGCTGCGCCGGCACCGGTCAGCGCGTTTGCGCCTGCCGCGCCGACCAAGCGTGCAACGCAAAAGGTTTCCGAGGCCAGTCAAGAGCCGTCCCGCGACAGCTTCGACCCAATGGCCGGCGCCAGCTCGCAACAGGCCCCGGTACGTGCGGAACAACGTACCGTGCAGGTAGAAGGTGCGCTCAAGCACACCAGTTACCTGAACCGCACATTCACCTTCGAGAACTTCGTCGAAGGCAAGTCCAACCAACTGGCCCGCGCGGCGGCCTGGCAGGTTGCGGACAATCCCAAGCATGGTTACAACCCGCTGTTCCTGTATGGCGGCGTTGGCTTGGGTAAAACCCACTTGATGCACGCTGTGGGTAACCACCTATTAAAGAAGAACCCGAATGCCAAGGTCGTGTACCTGCATTCCGAGCGCTTCGTGGCCGACATGGTCAAGGCACTGCAGTTGAATGCGATCAACGAGTTCAAGCGCTTCTACCGTTCGGTCGACGCGTTGCTCATCGATGACATTCAGTTCTTCGCCCGCAAGGAACGTTCCCAGGAAGAATTCTTCCACACGTTCAATGCACTGCTTGAAGGTGGCCAACAGGTCATTCTCACCAGTGACCGTTACCCGAAAGAAATCGAGGGTCTTGAAGAGCGCTTGAAGTCGCGCTTCGGCTGGGGCCTGACGGTTGCCGTCGAGCCGCCGGAACTGGAAACCCGCGTCGCCATTCTGATGAAGAAAGCCGACCAGGCCAAAGTCGACCTGCCGCACGACGCCGCGTTTTTCATCGCCCAGCGCATTCGCTCCAACGTCCGTGAACTCGAAGGCGCACTCAAGCGCGTCATCGCCCACTCGCACTTCATGGGGCGCGATATCACCATCGAGCTGATTCGCGAATCCTTGAAGGACCTGTTGGCGCTTCAGGACAAACTGGTCTCTGTGGATAACATTCAGCGCACCGTCGCCGAGTACTACAAGATCAAGATTTCCGACTTGCTGTCCAAACGCCGTTCGCGTTCGGTCGCACGTCCGCGGCAAGTGGCCATGGCCCTGTCCAAGGAACTGACCAACCACAGCCTGCCGGAAATCGGCGATGTGTTTGGCGGACGCGACCACACCACGGTGTTGCACGCCTGTCGCAAGATCAATGAACTTAAGGAATCCGACGCGGACATCCGCGAGGACTACAAGAACCTGCTGCGTACACTGACCACTTGATGAACACCAGCGCAGCTTATTAAGGCAAGGGACTAGACCATGCATTTCACCATTCAACGCGAAGCCCTGTTGAAACCCCTGCAACTGGTCGCAGGCGTCGTCGAGCGCCGACAGACCTTGCCGGTGCTTTCCAACGTGCTGCTGGTTGTCGAAGGCCAGCAGCTGTCGCTGACCGGTACCGACCTGGAAGTCGAGCTGGTCGGTCGTGTGCAACTCGAAGAGCCGGCCGAGCCGGGCGAAATCACTGTCCCGGCGCGCAAGCTGATGGACATCTGCAAAAGCCTGCCGAACGATGCACTGATCGACATCAAGGTCGATGAGCAGAAGCTTGTGGTCAAAGCCGGCCGTAGCCGCTTCACCCTGTCGACGTTGCCAGCCAACGACTTCCCGACCGTGGAAGAAGGCCCGGGTTCGCTGACCTGCACGCTTGCGCAAAGCAAGCTGCGCCGTTTGATCGAGCGCACCAGCTTCGCCATGGCCCAGCAGGATGTTCGTTATTACCTCAACGGCATGCTGCTGGAAGTGTCCGCCGGGATCATCCGTGCCGTAGCCACCGACGGTCACCGTCTGGCCATGTGCTCGATGCAGGCCGACATCGGCCAGCCGGATCGCCACCAGGTCATCGTTCCACGCAAAGGTATCCTGGAACTGGCACGCTTGCTCACAGAGCCGGACGGCAATGTCAGCATCGTTCTCGGCCAGCACCATATTCGCGCCACCACCGGCGAGTTCACCTTCACCTCGAAACTGGTCGACGGTAAGTTCCCGGACTACGAGCGCGTCCTGCCGAAAGGCGGCGACAAGCTGGTACTGGGCGATCGCCAGGCGCTGCGTGAAGCGTTCAGCCGTACCGCGATCCTGTCCAACGAGAAGTACCGCGGCATTCGCCTGCAGTTGGCCAACGGTCAACTGAAGATCCAGGCCAACAACCCGGAGCAGGAAGAAGCGGAAGAAGAAGTCGGCGTTGAGTACAACGGTGGCTCGCTGGAAATCGGCTTTAACGTGAGCTACCTGCTCGACGTGCTGGGCGTGATGACCACTGAGCAAGTGCGCTTGATCCTGTCTGACTCCAACAGCAGTGCGCTGGTGCAAGAGTCAGACAACGACGACTCGGCTTACGTTGTCATGCCGATGCGCCTGTAAACATGCTTAGCAGCCGCTAGATGTCCCTCAGTCGTGTCTCGGTCACCGCGGTGCGCAATCTGCACCCGGTGACCTTCTCCCCCTCTCCCCGCATCAACATCCTGTACGGCGCCAACGGCAGCGGCAAAACCAGTGTTCTGGAAGCCATCCATCTGCTGGGGCTCGCCCGTTCCTTTCGCAGTACCCGTCTGTTACCAGTGATCCAGTACGAGCAGTTGGCATGCACGGTATTCGGCCAGGTCGAATTGGCCGAAGGTGGGCACAGTGCGCTGGGAATTTCCCGGGATCGCCAGGGAGAGTTTCAGATCCGCATCGATGGGCAGAACGCCCGCAGTGCCGCTCAACTGGCAGAAATCCTGCCACTGCAATTGATCAACCCGGACAGCTTTCGCCTGTTGGAAGGTGCGCCGAAGATTCGTCGACAGTTTCTGGATTGGGGTGTGTTCCACGTGGAACCACGTTTCATGTCCACCTGGCAGCGCCTGCAGAAGGCCCTGCGTCAGAGAAACTCTTGGCTGCGGCATGGTACACTTGACGCCGTTTCGCAAGCGGTTTGGGACAGAGAACTGTGCCAGGCCAGCGCTGAAATTGATGAATACCGCCGCGCTTACATCAAAGCCTTGAAACCAGTCTTTGAACAGACCTTGAGTGAACTCGTCGAACTCGAGGGTTTAACGCTTAGCTATTACCGGGGTTGGGACAAAGAGCGAGAGCTGAGTGCAGTGCTCGCTGCGTCCGTTCACCGGGATCAGCAAATGGGGCATACCCAGGCCGGACCACAACGCGCTGATTTGCGTCTTAGATTGGGCGCACACAATGCCGCGGACATCTTGTCCCGTGGACAGCAGAAGTTGGTGGTCTGTGCGCTGCGCATCGCCCAAGGGCATCTGGTCAGCCAGGCCCGGCGCGGCCAATGTATTTATCTGGTGGATGACTTGCCGTCCGAGTTGGATGAGCAGCACCGCCGCGCGCTTTGCCGTTTGCTGGAAGACTTACGCTGCCAGGTGTTTATCACCTGTGTAGATCACGAATTATTGAGGGAAGGCTGGCAGACGGAAACGCCAGTCGCTTTGTTCCACGTGGAACAGGGCCGTATCACCCAGACCCACGACCATCGGGAGTGAAGGCATGAGCGAAGAAAATACGTACGACTCAACGAGCATTAAAGTGCTGAAAGGCCTGGATGCCGTACGCAAACGTCCCGGTATGTACATTGGTGACACAGACGATGGCAGCGGTCTGCACCACATGGTGTTCGAGGTGGTCGATAACTCGATCGACGAAGCTTTGGCCGGCCACTGCGACGACATCAGCATCATCATCCACCCGGACGAATCCATCACCGTGCGCGACAACGGTCGCGGCATTCCGGTAGACGTGCACAAAGAAGAAGGCGTTTCGGCAGCCGAGGTCATCATGACCGTGCTGCACGCCGGCGGTAAGTTCGACGACAACTCCTACAAAGTATCCGGCGGCTTGCACGGTGTAGGTGTTTCGGTAGTGAACGCCCTGTCCGAAGAGCTGGTTCTGACCGTTCGCCGCAGCGGCAAGATCTGGGAACAGACTTACGTCCACGGTGTTCCGCAAGAGCCGATGAAAATCGTCGGCGAGAGCGAAACCACCGGTACCCAGATCCACTTCAAGCCGTCCGATCTGACGTTCAAAAATATTCACTTCAGCTGGGACATCCTGGCCAAGCGGATTCGCGAACTGTCCTTCCTCAACTCCGGTGTCGGCATCGTCCTCAAGGATGAGCGCAGCGGCAAGGAAGAGCTGTTCAAGTACGAAGGCGGCCTGCGTGCGTTTGTTGAGTACCTGAACACCAACAAGACCCCGGTCAACCAGGTGTTCCACTTCAACATCCAGCGTGAAGACGGCATCGGCGTGGAAATCGCCCTGCAGTGGAACGACAGCTTCAACGAGAACCTGTTGTGCTTCACCAACAACATTCCTCAGCGCGATGGCGGTACTCACCTGGTGGGTTTCCGTTCCGCACTGACGCGTAACCTGAACACCTACATCGAAGCCGAAGGCCTGGCCAAGAAGCACAAAGTCGCCACCACCGGTGACGATGCCCGTGAAGGCTTGACCGCGATCATTTCGGTGAAGGTGCCGGATCCGAAGTTCAGTTCCCAGACCAAGGACAAGCTGGTGTCTTCCGAAGTGAAGACCGCGGTCGAACAGGAAATGGGCAAGTACTTCTCCGACTTCCTGCTGGAAAACCCGAACGAAGCCAAGCTGGTCGTTGGCAAGATGATCGACGCGGCCCGTGCCCGTGAAGCGGCGCGTAAAGCCCGTGAGATGACTCGTCGTAAAGGCGCACTGGACATCGCTGGCTTGCCGGGCAAACTGGCGGACTGCCAGGAAAAAGACCCTGCCCTCTCCGAACTGTACCTGGTGGAAGGTGACTCTGCTGGCGGTTCCGCCAAGCAGGGTCGTAACCGTCGGACTCAGGCCATTCTGCCCCTCAAGGGTAAAATCCTGAACGTCGAGAAGGCGCGCTTCGACAAGATGATCTCTTCCCAGGAAGTGGGCACCTTGATCACCGCACTGGGTTGCGGCATCGGTCGCGACGAGTACAACATCGACAAACTGCGTTATCACAACATCATCATCATGACCGATGCTGACGTCGACGGTTCGCACATCCGTACCCTGCTGCTGACCTTCTTCTTCCGTCAGTTGCCGGAGTTGATCGAGCGCGGCTACATCTACATCGCGCAGCCGCCGTTGTACAAAGTGAAGAAAGGCAAGCAAGAGCAATACATCAAAGACGACGACGCCATGGAAGAGTACATGACGCAGTCGGCCCTGGAAGACGCGAGCCTGCACTTGAACGAAGATGCACCGGGTATCTCGGGTGAAGCCCTCGAGCGTCTGGTCAATGACTTCCGTCTGGTGATGAAGACCCTCAAGCGCCTGTCGCGCCTGTATCCACAGGAACTGACCGAGCACTTCATCTACCTGCCGGCCGTCAGCCTGGAGCAACTGTCCGATCACGCAGCGATGCAGGATTGGCTGGCTCAGTTTGAAGTGCGCCTGCGCACCGTCGAGAAATCGGGCCTGGTCTACAAGGCCAGCCTGCGCGAAGACCGTGAACGTAACGTCTGGCTGCCAGAGGTCGAACTGATCTCCCATGGCCTGTCGAACTACGTCACCTTCAACCGTGACTTCTTCGGCAGCAACGACTACAAGACCGTTGTGTCCCTGGGCGCTCAACTGAGCACCCTGCTGGACGACGGTGCGTACATCCAGCGCGGCGAGCGCAAGAAAGCCGTCACCGAGTTCAAGGAAGCCCTTGAGTGGCTGATGGCCGAAAGCACCAAGCGCCATACCATCCAGCGCTACAAAGGTCTGGGTGAGATGAACCCGGATCAGCTGTGGGAAACCACGATGGACCCAGGCTCGCGTCGGATGCTCAAAGTGACCATCGAAGACGCCATTGGCGCGGACCAGATCTTCAACACCCTGATGGGTGATGCGGTCGAGCCACGTCGTGAGTTCATCGAAAGCAACGCCCTGGCAGTGTCCAACCTGGACTTCTGATCCGGTGTAGGTTCACTGAATAGTTGCGCATTTTCACAAATAAATGGTTCTACTAACCCCAGGGTTAGGTAGCCACGCCAAAAGAAGGCCCGCTTATAAGCGGGCTTTTTTTTGACGCGAAAAAGCTAAATATCCTTTTTGGAGGATCGGCACGAGCGATAACAATAACTGCCAGACACAGAAATTCTATGGGGATTCGAAATCAACGAAATTCTAAAACTTGAGTTTGGAAAGGTCTGAAGTTTATTGGAATACAGGATTTTGTTTAAGGCAGGCGGTCTTACGCGTTTCTAACGCATAAAAACATATAAAAATAGATATTATTAATTCGCTAAAAAGCGTTCGAATTTCCGAAAATTCGGTGTTTTTAAAGCATGCTAAATATAAAGATATTATACATTGCAAAGTTAAGCGGCTAACTTTTAGTGTCGTTGAGAAGTAAAAAAAGTACTTGGTTTCAGTTGTAAGCCATGGATTTTCCCGATGCGCTGGAATATTATTTGGTAATTGCATTTGTTGATGAACGAACAGCTCTACTAATGAAATCAAAAGCTTACCGAAGCTGATTTAACCCAAACCTTCGGTTCGGAAGTGGCTGAGGGCTGCGGGGTTAGAGCATAACCGTATAAACGAGAAGGAACTTTAATTACATTAGCTATCAAGTCAGAGGAGAAAATTATGAAAAGCGGGAGGTGTGAAATGTAAAAACGCGACCAAAACCTAGGGGTTTTGACCGCGCCGATTTGAAGCGGAATTGCAGGTGTGAGAGCCGTAATTTCAGCTTTTCTTTGGTGCTTGTCAATCCCCACCCATCATTTCGACTTTATCGAGGGCGCTCGACGGGAAAGTGTTGCCTGTCGATTGTGCTCCTTGAGGACCTCTCTGTACCTGTCTTTCCAGGTGCAGCGACGGTGCACGTCTTTGGAGGTGTGCGATGGCAGTACGTAAGGTAGTTACTCGCAGTTCATGTCATTTCAGGGGGTACTTCCCTTCTCTGAAAAACGGTCATCCTGTGGCCTGGGAATCCCAGCTGGAGGGCGGTTTTTTCCGCTTGCTCGAGCTCTCCCCGTCCGTTCTTCGCTATGAAGTACAGCCCTCTCGGGAAAGGATTTCCTTGGGAGATTCGGTTGTAGATTACGTTCCTGATCTGCGTGTTTTTTTGAAAGATGGTGGAGAATGGTGGATCGAAATCAAGCCAACGAAGAAGCTTTTAATCTGTAGCGTTAAGCAAAAGCTGAGCGCAGCCGCGATCCATTTTCCTGCTACCAATCGGAATTTTTCAGTCGTTACGGAAGAGCTGATCTGGCGAGAACCATTGGCGACAAATCTTCAAAAAATACTGTATCACCGACGCGGTCCATATCTGTCGTCGTCTTATTATGTGGAAGTTTGCTTCCAATTGAATAAATACAAACCTCAGGTTTTTCATGAGGTTGTTTCATTGTTTGGAACAATGGAAGCTTGGCGCTTGTTGGGGCTGTGCATTATCGGTGTCGACCTTGAAGAGCCATTGATCGAAGAATCAAAGGTCTTTCTTTCAGGAGGACATCGCCATGCAGACATTTTCGCTTAAGGTGAAATTAGTTGTTGTTATCCACGGTACAACGATGTCACTTCAGCGGTGGCTTATCGACAGACGCCTGCTTTTCGTTGATCAACTCGGAGAGCCAACTACGTTAACCGAACGCGAATTTTATCTCGGTTATGAGCGGCGAGAGATCGAAATATGCACAGACCAACCTTATCTTGGGGAGGTTCCATTTGTGAGGAACGTAGCCCCGGATCTTACTTGTTTCCCATCTAAACATAGTAAAGAAGCCTTACGTCGTCGTACGTATTTAGAAGGCGTAATGGAGGGCCAGACAATGCTACCAAATATAGATATTTTGCGAGATAAATTAAAAGAGGTAGCAAAAAAACTAGAGGAGGTATGTGTACCCTCTATTTCTACCATTAGAAGATGGTACTCAAGGTTTGTAGGTGGAAACGTTGTAAAGTTAGTACCAAAACATTCAGATAAAGGAAGGGTCAATGTAATCTCTGGAGAGTTAGAAGAAATATTACAAGGTGTCATAGAGGAGGTATACCTTCAGCCCGAACGCCACAAAATATCAATAGTAGTCGCCGAATATCTAGATCGTATTGATGAAAAAAACGCTACGCGTCTTTCCTCTCATCAACTAAAAAAACCGTGCGGTATGACTGTTCGTAGGTACCTTGCCAAGCTCGACCCTTACGAGGTTGATGTACATCGTCTAGGTAAGCACGCTGCGAAAAATAAATACCGAGTTGCGGGCGAGGTACTCGTAGTTTCCAACATTCTTGATCGATGGGAAATCGACCATACACTGTTGGATGTGCTGCTGGTGGACGAAGAAACTGGATTAATTATTGGGCGTCCTTACATCACCGTCGTACTGGATAAGTTTTCCCGCATGATCATGGGCTACCTAATTCATCTATCTGCACCTAACACTGAGACCGTTCTTCGCGTAATCGAACGCTCCATTCGTCCTAAGGCGGATTTTTTAAAACGCTTTCCTAAGGTACAGAACGAGTGGCGGGCTCATGGACTGCCCGCCCGAGTCGTTCCTGACAACGCGGCCGAATTCCATGCAGACGATTTGATCGCTGGATTCAACGAGCTCGGCATCGAAATTATGTACCCTCGGTCTAGAGGTCCAGAGATGAAAGGTTCGGTCGAGAGATTTTTCCGCACTCAGAACCTTGGATTGATTCATAACCTGCCTGGAACGACATTTTCCAATATCCAGGAGAAGGGAGATTACAAATCAGAGAAGCATGCGTGTTTCACGCTGGCTCAGCTCGAAGGCTGCGTCGTGAAATGGATTGTCGATGGATACCATCAAACTCCCCACCGAGCTCTTAAAAAAAGGACCCCTGCACAAATGTGGGCTTCCGTAGAGGCGGACCGCCTGATCAGGCTGCCCGTTGATCCTGATGCGCTTGAATGTATTCTCGCGCGCCGAAGTTCGGTGACGGTACATCATTACGGTATTGAAGTAGGTGGTCACGGCTACCATTCGCCTGAACTTGCCGAGTTGAGGATGCGGATGACACCGAAGGAAAAAATCAGTGTTCGATATCGTGACGAGCTCGGCCATGTTTGGGTGCACGACCGTTTCAGAAATGTATTTTTACAGGTACCTATTAAAGACAAGCGCATGCTTGGGCTGAGTCGTGAACTATGGAAAGCTGCCGAAAAAGCGCTTCAAGATAGCGGCAGCAATAATCCTAGCTTCGAACAGGTTCATCAATGCTATCGCGATTTGACAGAAGATGTCGAAGAGGCGCGTCGTTCTCAGATATTGCGGAAACGGCGGGCAGTAGCCCGCGCCAAGTTAGATAAAAACGGCTGGAAGGTCCCTGCCGCTAAGTCTCCAATCGCTTCTACCGGAATGGACTGGTTGGACATGCCGCTTACAACCGATATCGCCATACCATTCAAGGTTATTCATCGTCACCCAAGCGGGGGGCCTAAATCATGAGTAACTACGAGGAAAATCGAACCCCATTTTCCCTGCGCCATCACTTCATTTTTAGCCCGCAAGCGGAGCGAGCCCTGACCAGATTGATGGAAGTCCATGGAGACACACGTCGCACAGGTACCAGCAAGGGACTTGTTATACAAGGGCCAAGCGGTGTGGGGAAAAGCACATTGATCAAAGAGTATGTCAGGGAGTTGGAGTCTACAGAAAAAAACGTGGCGGGCCATCGAGCTGTGCTCATAGTGGAAATTCCTTCCTCTCCAACCAAAAAGAACCTGGCAACGGCCATGCTGACTGCGATGAAAGATCCTTACGCGGACTCGCGTAGCCACTCTGCAGAAACGAAATTTGCGAGGATTATTCTACTTTTAAGCAACCTCGGTGTTGAAGTAGTCGTTTTAGACGAAGCGCAGCATCTCGTGGATTACAAGCGCAATGCTGCGTACGAGGCGGCAGATTGGATCAAGAGTCTGATGAACGAAACCAGCATTACGTTCGTCCTCGTTGGCCTGAAGCGGACTGAAGGCCTGCTCTGGGCGAACGAGCAGTTACGACGAAGATTCTCTGCCACGGTTGATTACAATCGGTTCATGCTGACGGAAGCCTGTTGGACCCAGTTCGCGACGCTGCTCCGGGGTATTCGTGAATTGCTGCCGGTGGAGTCCATTAGTTTTTCAGATAAGGAAATGATCCGCCGTTTCTATCTAGCGTCATTTGGCTTGATTGACTATTTGATTAAAGTTATAGATCGCTCTGTTTGGCTGGTCCAGCATCGAAATGCTGAAGGCATCAACCTTGGGATACTTTCTGAGGCGTTTAAGGACGAGGTCTGGAGCGCTGCACCTGATGAGCGCAATCCATTCAGTGATGCATTCGACTTCAAACCTTTAATTAGAGATCGTGAACCATTCGAGAACTTTGACATTATTGCGGCTTGAGTCCAATCAATACCCGGCGATTATTGCCGGGTATTTAATATTGAATACCTTTAGTTGCAATACGTTCTAAAAGGAATCAGTTTGATGTTTGGTCTATTGATAAATCCTACACCAGAGCGCGATGAGAGTTTGTTAGGTTACCTGTATCGCTTAGGGAATTGTAACGGTCTTTGGAATGGTGAGCTTGTCAAATTATTCAAAGAGCTTACAGATGAACAAGTGCACGAATGGCTGAATGAGGATGTTAGGCCCGTAAGCTGGCATGATGTGGTCACAGAAATCAGAACACCTAAATTCAATAATCAGAAGGTCTGGTCGTTAGCTAATGTAAAGTATTGTCAAGTTTGTTTGGCTGCTGGTTTTTATTGGCGTGAATTATGGGACCTTACCCTGTATACGACTTGTACAGTCCATAAGGTAGAGCTTCTATATGAATGCCCCGGGTGCCAAGCGAAATCTACTCAAAAAATACTGGTCACGAAGAGCTGTGATAACTGTGGATATCCATCTCTTAAAGCATATACACCAGCCACGGCAGTCGATAAGTCGAAATTCTGGATTTCGGTCGAACTTGAAAAACGCCTAAGGCTAGGGATTACTAGTAATTCAGCTGGTCTCGATTCACTAACATACGAGCAGTTTCACTTTTTAGCCGTTCGCTTCGGTGTGAGAGCGTTAAGTTGTAAATATTTTATGAATATGACGGTCGCATCAATGGCGTCTAGAAACGTAGTTCCTGACCTAGCCATAGCAGCTGGTCAGGTTCTATTGGGCTGGCCCCAAACCTTTCATGGCTTGCTCACCGATCTGATGGAGCTTAGGGCGTCCAATCTTTCCTGGAGGTTAGGTTCTGCATTTGGGCGAATCTATAACGATGTTTATTTATCGTTGACCGACCGATGCTACGATTTTATTCGTAGTGAGTTCGAAAGGTACGTTATTCAAAATTGGGAAGGTCCGTTGGCTATGAGGAACCGAAGGTTAAGCGAGTGTACATTACTTGAGCATCGCTGGCTTCCATACAACAAGGCAGCGCAAATAACCGGTCTTCCCGAAAACTTTCTCCGAAGGATGCATTTGTCCGGTGAACTCGATGCTCGAGAGTTTAGTTACTCCTGTGGTAAAACTGTCGCAGTGGTTGATATTGAAGAGGCCCGTAGGCTCTGTTCAGTAGCACATGAGCCTCTCAACTTGCGGGAAACGTCTCGTTTGCTTTACCTCAGTAGAAAGCGTATTGAGCAGTTAATAAAAGCCGGGATACTAAAAATCGTTGGTGGCTCTCCGCATGCTGGTGAAAAATGGTTGGTCGACTATGCCTCGATAGTTTCTCTTGCACCTGTACAATTTTTGTCCACTCCTAGCGATGACTTCATAACGATATCGCAGGTCGCGAAGCACTATCTGCCTACATCTGGCGGTCTAACAGAGTTAGTAATGGCGATTCAGTCTGGGGAGATGCCTGTGTTTTGTAGAGCAGAGTCAGAGGCTTTAAATGTTGGTAAGTGGCTAGTTAGCCCGAACGAACTTCAGCGTAAACAAATCACACGTTCTACCTCATCGCAGGCAAAGGGGATGTCTGTTACTGAAGCAGCGAAGATGCTGGGTGTGAAGGAAGAAGTGTCTTACACCCTTGTGCGTCTTGGTCGACTTCGTAGCGAAATGGTTCAATGCTTTAGGCGGCCAGCACATGTTGTATCCCTCGGAGCAATACAACACTTTAAACGAAACTATATTCTGGCCCCGGAAGTCGCGCAGATACTGGGGATTTCTGTAATAAACGCTCTATTTCAATTGCGGAAAGTGGGATTTCTTCCTGTCGTTGGTCCTTCTCTCTTAGATGCATATTGCCGGCAGTATGTATGGCGGCGGAGCAAGAAACTGGCAGCTTATCTTACCTCGACAGCTAAGGTTTGCGACTTACTGTAGTAAGCGTGTTGTCGCCGACATAGGCCTGCCCTTCGCGCTGGTATGTCGGTGACCCAGACTGATTCCTCATGACTCTCGTACGGTCCCCTTAAGGCGAAGCCGGGGCGGGACTGATTTCACGAAGGGGCAGATTAGGTGCTATGGGTAAGCCTAGGGCGCCAGCGCCAGAGTCGCTCTATAATCGCTCTATAATTCCCTATAAATTCGAACGTCCGCCAAAACACCTTGCGTGGTTAAACGGTAAGCGTCCGGCAAACACGCCTTTCTGACGCCTGTAGTGGTCCAATGGGCAGATCAGAAAGGCGTGCTCGAAACGCAGTTTCAACGCTCAAGTCCCCTGGGCTTACCCGTCTCTATCCTTTCGAGCAGCATCGGCAGTACTTCGGCGGCAGCCCCCATCAGCATGAATTCCTTCTGTTCACCCATTGCGACGTCAGCCTTATTCACATGAATGACTGAAGCTCCAGATGCCAACGCGAGGTCCGGAAGGCCTGCGGCAGGCATGACGATCCCAGAGGTGCCGACTGAGATTAGAAGATCGCAATCCTTCACCAGGAGCACTGCGGCCTTCCAAGCCCGGGGTGGCAAATCCTCTCCGTACCAGACAACAGCAGGACGCATTTTGCCATTACAACGCTGGCACCTAGGAGGTTCGATCAGAGCGCCTTCATCCGGCATTGGGGATTGATTAGGTGAGACAACCGCAGACCGATGGCAGGCGAAGCATTTGGGCATTGCCAAACTGCCATGCAAATGAACCACATTTAACGAGCCTGCTCGCTCATGGAGGTCGTCAATATTCTGGGTGATAACAGAAACTTTGCGCAGTGAGTTAGCCAAGCGAGGTATCACGAGATGTGCGGCATTTGGCTCTGCTTGAGTGACTCGGAGCCGCCGCCACAGATACCATCCCCATACCAATGCAGGGTTTTCCCGAAAGGCCTTGGCTGTCTCTAAATCCCTCGGATCGTAACCTGCCCAGATTCCAGAAAGTTTTTCGCGGTACGTGGGGATACCGCTATCGGCGGAGATACCGGCGCCAGTGAAAAAGACCACCTTCTTGGCCTTCTGTAGTACGTCTACAGCTTGCTCTATGACAGTCATGGTACCAATCGTCTTTTGCCTTTCAGGGAGCCTTCGTTGAGTATTATTGAGCTTATGGCGCGGCTCCTAAGCTTTTCGTTAATACCCTATCTCATATGCTTTGGGCAATAACTCCCCTCCCACAGAAACGACTGGAGAAGGCAAAGTGAGTGGAGAACACGCCATGACCCATCGGGCTCAAGCCATTTGGTGAGGGCCATTTACGGGAGAAACCTCGGTGCAGAGAAATACGCACATCCTTTTCCTTGATTTTGATGGCGTCTTACACCCCGACGCCGTCTACTTGTCACGCCAAGGGCCGACACTGAAAGCCGAAAGTACGCTTTTTATGTGGGCGCCGATTCTTGCCAACCTACTCGACGATTTTCCAATGATCTCGTTGGTATTGAGCACTAGTTGGGTCCGACATCTTGGCTATAAGCGAGCAATTGGCTTTCTACCTCTCGAGCTGCGAGAGCGAGTTATCGGTGCCACGTGGCATAGCTCGATGGCCAAAGGCTGGGTGGATGAAGACCAATGGGACGGGAGGACAAGATACGACCAGATCTGCCGCTACGCTGCCCGCTCACAGCTTCGGCACTGGGTCGCCCTAGATGACGATGTAAAAGGATGGGCAGAGGGGTCAGCGCAACATCTCATTGCCTGCGTACCCGACCTTGGGCTCAGCTCCGCCCAGACCCAAACAGAGTTTCAAAGACGTCTGGGGGAAATGTGTTCATTCCAAGGGTAGCCAAGCAACAACGCATGTCCGGCTCGGGGTCCGTCTCCAATGATTTGATGGGCGACCTAATGGGACACGCTTGCGGTTTCATCGAAACAAATCGCATCCTTGCTTGGCTGCTTGGCTGCTTGGCTGCTTGGCTGCTTGGCTGCTTGGCTGCTTGGCTGCTGTAGGCGGGCAAAGTTATTTGCCCTTTCGGTCAAAGAAAAGCGTTTCGGCCAAAGTTACTCTCCCGAGTTGAAGATAGAAAAAGCCCCCGGAGATGCGATCTACCGGGGGCTTTTTCATTTCACATTTACTGCCATCGTTCATCAGCTAGCTGAGAGCTATTGAGTTGATCTCTTAGCAACCGCCATTGCGACAGGTGCTGATCCAGCAGAGCAGTGAAACGGTCGTTGTGGTGGCGTTCATGTAAGTGAGCTAGCTCATGCACCAGGATGTACTCCATCCTCAGCCGCGTGCTCTTCGGTGGAGTCGTCTGTAGCTGCTGAAGCCATATCAGATGCATCACCGGCTTCAGGTTTACTGAGGCACATTGGAGCTTCAGAAGGCGTTGATTCTGATTGGCCTTCCCACCAGCCGTCAGTTTTCAACGAGGGGTATTGAGATGCCGTGTGCTGAATGAAGTTGAGCGAATCATCGGCTGTTTCGGTCAACGCCTTGTTGATCGGGGGTGTTGGGCTTTCTAAGGTCGTTAGGCGTTCAGCTGAGTCGTTGAGGAAAGCCAGGTCACTGGCTGTTGGAAGGTCATCCGTCGACTCTTCAGGTGCTATTTCGACAAAGGCCTGCTGTTGGCGTCTCAGCACTAGAGCGCGCTGCATGGCTTTGGCCCCATCTATGGGGCGGCGTTGTAGCATGTAAACGCGACTTAGCAGGTTTAGATAGTCAGGCTCTTCAAACGTATCAATTGCATCCAGGAGGAGCGACTCGGCAGCTTGTAACTTGCCAGACGCGACCAGGCCGTTGACGTCTTTGAGGAGCAGCTCTTTGCTGCGTTGCTTGCTCTTGATCGAGAGGGTCTGCTGTGCGCGATGTTTTTTGAAACGAAGGATTAGTTCAAGCCTGCGCTGGATATCTTCTGCAGCCTGATGGTTTTTTAGGAACTCGCTGAGGAGTGTTCTGGCTGTGGCGTGTTGCCCCTGAGTAATCAGAAGCGAAATAGCTTGGAGCAGGCCTTCTGAGGAATGGCCTTTCAGGCTCGAACGGATCTTCGTCTCCAGCTCCATAGGATCCGATGCCGCATAACTCCACAGTTCGTCTAACAGCGATTCCCAATCCATTTCCATACCGACTCCGTGACGACACTGCCCTGGCCGTGCGCAAGATCGTGGCGCGGTAGGAGAGAGCACAGCCCTATAGGTGTTTAGCCTGTGTCGCCTATCACATTATCCAGACCGACCTTGTGGGTAAAGGCAAACAGCCATTAGGACGTTAAATTCTTGTGCGCCGAGCCAGCGGTTGCTAGTTATCGGATTGGCATTTCTCTATGTGTCGTCCGGCTCATAGCCAGACTAGGAGTCTGACCATAACGTCCATTACCTGCACCAGGTGCCGCAGGTTTCGCCTCCCTGTGGCCGGGCGCAGGACGGTGAGCGACGCGGCGGCGCCTCAAGCACATGATGGTTTCGACAATGCTGCGCAAGTAAAACTTGATCAAACTTGATTTTGACCAGCCGAGGCACTACATTGGCTATTATGCAAAATACCCTACACATCGAGTCGCTTCGTGCGGCCCTCGTTCAGCGTGGCTGGACACAAAAAGACCTGGCCGATCAGTTGGGGGTCTCGGCGCAGTCCGTTACCAACTGGCTCAAAGGCAAGGATTTTCCTCGTCCAGACAAACTGCTGAAGTTGGCCACAACACTGCAGCTTTCATTTTCACAGTTGGTCGCGCCCCCTCCGGATCAGCCCGTGGTGGCGTTCCGCAAGAAGGCGGGCACCAAAACCACCGATGAACACATTCTCAAAGCGATGGGCATCGGCGGTTTGCTCAAGCCCCTCGTCGACTTTTTGCCGGAGCTGCCAACCTTACGTACCCAGATTTCGTCGCCCTCCACCAGCTATGCACGCTTGCAGAGCGATGCGTTCCAGGTACGCAATAAATTGGGTTTGGGTGAGCGCAGTGTGCTGGGGTATGAGGCGCTGATCGCCGAATTCAAGGCGTGTGGAGCGGTGCTCGTGCCTGTCCTCTGGGGGCAAAAGCAGCAACACAAGAATGCGTTGCACATTCTATTGCCGGCGTCAGATGTCACCTTTGTCTTCGTCAACCTGGATACCAAGCTGGAAGACTTCAAGTTTTGGATGGCCCACGAGTTAGCGCATGTCTACACCCCTGAGCTTGCGGGTAGTGACGAGGGGGAGGATTTTGCGGATGCCTTTGCCGGTGCCCTGCTGTTTCCTGAGGCTTGTGTGCAGCTAGCGTATGCCGAGGCGGCGCAAGCGCCTAGCGCAGCTGGGGAGGTGAGTGTCCTTCAGCAGCATGCCAGGCATCACCAGATTTCACTGAACACAGTGTTCCAGCAGGCACAGGGATATGCAGCGGAAAACAATCTGCCATCCTTGCGGGTACCGGAAAGGACAATTCACGCGGTGCGCAACAGCTCCACGCCGCAGTTGGTCAGTACGATCCTGTTTGATCCGACTCCACCCAAACCGGCGCAATACATTGCCGCAGCGTCGAATGTGTTTCAGTCGGAGTTCTTCATGGCGCTGAAACGCATGATTCGCGAGCACGGGACGGGCCCGTCGTATGTTCAGCAAATCATGGATGTATCACTCAGTGATGCTTCCGCGCTATACGGCGAGCTCGCGCGTTGAGCGCGGCGTCCACGCTCGTATTGCTGGATACCAACGCGTATCTGCGGCTTGCGAAGCGTGTACGCCCAATGCTGGGGGTTGGGTTTGGGCAGAAAAACTATGTCCTGACCATTCTGAAAGATGTAGAGGAGGAAGTGCATCGCAGTGGTGCACTGAAATTCAAGTTTCCTTGGTTCGACGGTGAGGATCTTGCCGCTGAGCGGGTTGCGAAGCAGATTCGCCTGAGCGCTGACGAGAAAGGCCAGTTAGAAGCTGCTCAAAGCGTGCTGCGTGGTTGGGTATTAATGAATCCGACAGCCTACACCACGGCTGGCCGCTCTCCTCCTTCCTCGACAGACTGCAGAGTCCTTGCGTTTGGCCAAATCCGAAACGCCATTGTGGTCACGGATGACCTGGGCATGCACAAGCTCGCTCAAGACTTCGACATTGCTGTCTGGCATGGCCACGAGCTGCTCAAGAAAATGCTCACGGCAAAGTTAATCACCAATGAGCAGGTCAAAAGCATCTTCGAAGCGCTGGAGCTCAACGGCGACGTGACGGAGACGTGGCGCCAGGCGAAACACACCACCTTTCTCAAGCTATTCGGTAAGGGCTAACCGGCAAAAGGTTAAACCCGATGGGTGGGGCCCCATGGCGGGCATCCACTGGCGCCGATTGCAAAATTTTGGAAGACCTTACTGGTCGGCCCGGGCGATGTAACTCAGGTGCGCCCTTCTATGGCTCGCGGGTTTCCGTTGAAGGGTGAACCGGTGGTATTGGCACGACGGTAAAACTGTGGAAATCAACGTGTTCTTTGCTAGCTGCTGAGCATTGAGGAGCCGATCATGGAGCAATATGATCGTGGTGTGCTTCTGGAGCAGGTCTGGACTGACCCAGTGTCAGTGGTCGCGCCCAAGTATGGGCTGTCTGACGTCGGACTCAAAAAGTTGTGCGCAAGACTGCAGATACCGACGCCCATGCGAGGGTATTGGGCCAAACGTAAAGCCGGTAAGCGCGTGCCGCCTCAACCCCAACTCCGGGATTACACCGGGCCTCCGCGCTACCTATGGCATCACGCGCCGGTGCCGGTGCCACACTCCAAAGTGCCCGTCATCGAGTCGGTTGATCCCCGGCTGCAAGCGGTCATCGAATATGAGCAACAGCCGAGCCACCGGATTCGCGTGGCAGAGCGGCTCACAAATCCCCATGCCCACGTCGTGCAGACGCGTGAGGCGTTGCTTCATCCCGTCTTGGATCAGCGTGGCATGCCCTTCCCCGGTCGTCAGCGGGCACTTGATATGAAGGTTTCGGCGGCCATGCAGCCTCGGGTGCTTCGTATTGCTGACGCCTTAATCAAAGCTTTCGAGACCCGGGGGTATACAGTGCTCATTGGTGATCGATGCAACGTCGAAATATTCGGGATACAGATTGGTCTGCGCTTTTTCGAGCCGACAAAGCGCTCTGAGAGCAGTCCACCTCCGCGTACCTTGGCGCGAAATGAACGCATCAATTGGAGTTCGATATCGTCGTCGCAGTACGTTCCCACAGGCCAGCTTCATGTTCTGGGAGATGAAGGGTATGGCGGGAAAATTATGGACTCCACCCATACGCCTGTTGAGCAGCAGCTCAACAAGCTGATCATCATGATGGTTCGGCGCGCCGTCGAGCTTTTGATCGGGCGGGAAGAGCGGGCCATTGCTGAAGTGGGGCGTCGGCAACAACGTGATGAAGCCTTAGCCAAAAAGGCGGAGCAGGATGCCGAGCGAGAAAAACTACAGCGGCTTGAGGATGACGCCCACAATTGGCGACGGGCCAATGCGCTTCGGGAGTATCTTGTCGAGTTAGAAACAGTAACCTACGGTGCCGGAGCCCCAACGCAAGTGCAGCTCGCCTATTTAGAGTGGGCTAAGGCCAAAGCGGATTGGCTTGATCCCCTTATCCATAAGTCGGACGGGCTGCTGGATCTGGATATTAAAATACCCAACCAATATGGCTGGTAGAGGTCGTTCTCCGTCGGGTGCCCTCGCATTTCACTCAGCACCGTCAGCCATTGTTTACGAGCGCCGCCACGTTTGGCTTAAAGGCCCATCACTCATATCGTTGCTAGTCATGAACATCACCGTTGGCCGCTGTAGACCATGGCGCAATTGGCTTCTCAGACCAACGTAGAACATCGTGGAAGGACGAGACACGGGATTGAATAGAGACCCTATGACTGAATCTGATGCACTGGCACAGTTACAGGCAGAAAATGCCCGATTGATTGCTTTGCTGGAAGCCAATGCTATCGAATGGCGTCTGCCAGTCGCTGTGTCCGTCGTGCCCATTTCAGTAATCGAGTTGCCCGCTCAGCATCTGGGAACCGAGGCCAAGCTCAAGCTGTTTCAGCGCTTGTTTCGAGGACGAACTGATGTGTACCCACAACGCTGGGAGAGCAAAGCCGGCAAGGCAGGATACTCACCGGCCTGTGCCAATGAATGGCGCCCAGGTGTTTGTCAGAAGCCGAAAATAAAGTGTGGTGACTGCAGCTTCCGCCAATTGGTACCTCTTGATGACCAGGTGCTTTATCGGCATTTGGCGGGTGAAATAGTCGCAGGCGTTTACCCTCTGCTAACCGATGACACCTGTCATTTCCTTGCCGTGGATTTTGACGAGGCCGACTGGCGTGAAGACTTGCTGGGCTTCGCCCAATCCTGTCACGAGCTGGATGTGCCCGTGGCTTTGGAAATCTCTCGCTCGGGCAATGGTGCTTATGCATGGATTTTCTTCGCAAAAGCTGTCACTGCCCAAGACGCTAGGCGGCTGGGCACGGCGATTATTAGCCATACCTGCGCTCGGACTCGACAACTAAAGCTGAGTTCGTATGACCGACTTTTCCCGAACCAGGACAGGATGCCTAAAGGTGGTTTTGGCAACCTGATTGCACTGCCTCTGCAGAAAAAAGCACGCGAGCATGGGTGCAGTGTCTTTGTGGACGGCGAACTAAAACCGTATGCCGATCAATGGGCATTCCTGGCCAGTATCAAGCCTATGCCTGTGGAGGATATCGATCCGGCCATCGTGTGTGCGACCGGTCATGCCCACCCTCTGGACGTAACATTTGTCGCGGAGGAAGACCAGCAGGAGCCGTGGAAGACCCCCCGCGAACAAAAGCTATCCTGCCCAATGCCGGCAACTTTGAACGTTACGTTGGCAAACCTGATTTACTTCGAAAAGTCCGAGCTACCCCAGGCACTGGCTAATCGGTTGATCAGGCTGGCTGCGTTTCAGAATCCAGAATTTTATAAAGCGCAGGCGATGCGTCTGTCGGTCTGGAACAAGCCCCGTATCATCGGCTGTGCAGAGAATTTTCCCAAGCACATCGCACTGCCTCGCGGTTGCCTGGATGCCGCGTTAGAGCTTCTGAACGATAACGGTATTGCCCCGATTGTTCAGGATGAGCGTTTTGGCGGAGAGCCGATCAACCTTAACTTCGCCGGTTCATTGCGGGAGGATCAGGAGGCTGCTATAGCGGCGATACTGCAACATGATGCAGGCATCCTGTGCGCCCCAACCGCTTTTGGCAAAACCGTGGCTGCTGCCGCGCTAATTGCACGCCGGGGCGTTAACACGCTGGTGCTCGTACATCGAACTGACCTGCTTCGACAGTGGCAGGAGCGTTTGCAGATGTTTCTTGGCCTCGGCAAAGGTCTCGTCGGCACTATCGGCGGTGGTAAGGCCAAGCCGACTGGGGTCATCGATATAGCAGTGATGCAGTCGTTGTCACGGCAAGGAGAGGTTAGCGATCAGGTGAAAAATTATGGGCAGGTCATTGTTGATGAATGCCATCACCTGTCGGCATTTTCGTTTGAAGCGATCCTTAAAAGTGTTCGGGCAAAATACGTGCTTGGCCTGACAGCTACACCGGTACGCCGTGATGGACAGCACCCCATCATATTTATGCAGTGTGGGCCGATTCGACATACGGCAAGCAGGCCAACAAGTGCCCCGAGTGATTTGATGGTGGAAACTCGACTGTTGCCGGGCCAGATCAATGTGCCCGAGGGCGCGGGTATTCAGGAGGTATTCCGACATCTTGCTGACAATATTGATCGCACCAAACGCGTCACGTCCGAAGTGGAGGGAGCTTTTAACCAAGGACGTAAGGTTCTAGTGCTGACGGAGCGAACCGATCATTTGAGTGCCATTGAGGCCGCACTGACGGGGCGTGTCCACAACCTGTTTACCTTGCATGGACGGATGTCGAAAAAGCAGCGCTTGGCTATGATGGAGGAGTTGGCAGCCCTACCCCCGGATGTCCCTCGGGTGCTTTTGGCCACAGGCAAGCTGGTGGGAGAAGGCTTTGACCATCCGCCATTGGATACCTTGGTGCTGGCAATGCCTATTTCTTGGAGGGGAACACTTCAGCAGTATGCCGGGCGTTTGCATCGGGAGCATGCAAGTAAAGCCGATGTGCGCATAATCGATTTCATCGATGGCGGACATCCTGCACTGTTGAGGATGTGGGACAAGCGCCAGAGTGGATACCGAGCCATGGGCTATCGATTGGCTGACACTTTGAACTCGATGGAGCTGTTCTGAGCGGAGTGGTGAATGGCAGCCGGTTTCAATGCGTTGGGAGCTATGAAGCTTTCTGGGTGAGGTGGAGGTTTATTGATGGATGCCCCCTTCAAGCTTCCTACTCCTCATCAGGTGCTTAGTGTCCGGTGCGTGTCATCCATTGTAGGCTCGGTGGCAGGCTCAAGGGGAACAGCTTCCGATCTGTCGGTTCCCCAAGGCAGTTCAGTCAGCTCCGCGATGGATTGGAACTCTTTAAGGTATTCCGGTTGGTGTCTGGCCAACCATCGAACAATGGCAGCATTGGCAAGAAGCTTGGTTAGATAACCTTTGATGACAGTGAGATGCAGTACATCAGGCCCATAATCGTCCTCCACTGTTTTGATCTGCATCTGCAAGGCGGCAAGTTCACGCTCCAAGCGCGCGATTGATTCTGCGGAGACTTGTTGCTCTGGCTGTATTTTTCTTTGAATTGCCAGTTGGTCAGGCGGTGTGGCAGCCAAAAGTGCTTTGGCGAACATTACCGATAGATTTTTGTTTCCAACCATTAATTCAGCAGCTTCGATTTGCCTCAGTGGTTTCATCTGCCGTAGAAGGTTGAACACATTAGATGGACAATTTGTATCGCTCAGAAGTGCGATGGCCTCCTCACAGATACCATTAAGCAGACGAAATTTTTGCTTGATCGTCAGTGGCGATAATCCAAGAGCTTTGCCAAGACGCTCTGCCGAAACACCCCGCTCCATAGCGCGAACAATCATTTTGTTACTCTGAACGGCAGAGAGTCTATTGGTACGCTTGTTGTACGAGTATGTGTCGTCGTCAGGTGCCACCAGGCAATCGACTTCCAGCTCCGCCAAATCTTTTAGCGCTTCAATGCGCAGATGTCCATCCAGCAAAAAATAATGACCATTACCGCCCGGCGCCGGCGTTACGACAGGGGGCTCTACCAACCCGACATCCTGGATCGAAGCGAGAATTTGTTGATATTTATGGCTTTCTTTTACAGCTGGCCTTGAGGTTTTAAGGGGGAAAATATTGACTACTTTCACTCTAACGCACTCATTCAAAAAAGCATTTTTCGGCACATGAGTTAGCTGATGGTTGGTCGGGTCGAATGCTTGGTCTGACATCATTACCCCCTTACTTGTCTTAGTCGGGCTTGTATGAGCTTTGGTAATGAGTCCAGTTGTTCGGCACAGAGCAGCTTTTCGAAATCACTGGCGGATAACAGTTCTTTGATGGCCTGAGTGGCGAATACAACTCGATCATGAGTAAAAGCTGCTTTCTTTACCATCAGACGTTGTCGCTCGGCCTCTCGTTCGAACAGACGCCTCAAGTCTGCAGGCGTCATTCGTTTCTTCTTGTTTTGGCCACCTCCTAACGGGTTTCCACGGACAAGCTTGTCCTTCTTGGCCCGCAACTCTAGAAGATGTCGCAGTTTGGTAATTTTCTTCCCTCTTATTCCCCGCTCGTAAGCGTCCGTGAGTACGTTTTGTATTTCACTCTCCGAACTGCGGGCGATATCCGTTGCCATGCTCAGAGGAATCAAGCCCGTTTCAACTGCAGATAGGAGCTTTTCTTCGCCACGCTCCAGCAGCCCCGTAATCATGTTCACCCATGACGACGTGGTGCCAATTATTTGTGCGATTTCCGCGTCTGTATTACCACGCTCCTTCAGGCGCCCAACCTCGTTCATCAGGTCTATAGGGCGGTGCTGTCTTCGAGCTACGTTCTCTACCAGGCTCATGACCAGACAATCTTCCTCCACCGCATCAATGACAAACGCCGGAATCTCTGTGGCTTCCAACGAGAGGAACGCTTCGAGACGACCTTGTCCGCAAACGAGGTCGTAACTGAACTGTCCTTGCGGCGCGGTTCTTCGACTTACGGTAATTGGACGTTTGAGGCCTACCGTCTTGATATTCTCGATAAGCTCACGGTGAATTTTCTTGTTTCTCGAGCGAGGGTTCAGGATGTGGATTTGCGCTATGGGAATGAGCGCGATGCGATCACGTGCTGCAGATGGTACGGTCATTGAAAAGCCTCCTTTAGGGAGCAACGCGCGGCCAGCCCATCAAGTACGTCCAGTGTTGCGAAACGGTAGCTGTCTATCAAGGAGCTGTTTTCTTCGGCCATTTTTTGTGGCCATGTCCCCATGTCTATGTTGGGAACGAGGTAATAGTCCCGCACTTGAAGATTCGCTTCCTCCATGCGCACAGCGATAGTGATGTCGGGCGTTAGGCTGTTGTCGAATCTAAGTTTCCAGCGAAGAGTTCCAGCGGGTGTAGCCTGGCAACGGGCTATGACCACGGATGCCGTCCATTCATCGTTAATGGTCAGTAGGTCATTTTGATTGTTGAGTTCGACTCCCGCTCCGACGCGCTCGAAGTGCTTCACGACGTCTTCAAGAACCTGGGGATGCAATTGTCTAAGTGACCGATTGATCTCAAGGTATCGATAGTCTCGGTCTGGCGTGTAACCGATGAGGGTATAGGCATGTAAAAGCCCGCCGAAGCGGCTTACATAGGTGGTGCTGGAGGGCATGTTGTCCTGCTCGTCGATGAGCATCCCAGACAGCGTGCCTGCGCGCTTTAATAGGGTGCGAAGCATCTCTAGTAGCTGTGCGTCGTCCAAGCGCTGCGAGCGCTGTAAGATGATTTCGCGTACATCAGCAAATACGCCCAGTGAGACAATGCCCTGAAACGCCCCATCACAGCGAATCCACTTGTCTGGTGCGTTACGAATGATGCGTTTTCGTAATTTCGAGGATGTCTTGTTATAGACGTTGTTACCGATGTATTTCTCGTTAGTCAGCACCTGATGCACGCTGCCTCGGCTCCAAGGGCGATCAAAATCGGTGACCACACCTTCAGCGTTCAGTGCATTGGCAATCTCACGTTCGCTCATCTGTTCATGGACGAATTGGTAGTAGATGCGTTGAATGACCTCAATCTCGGCTTTCGGGCCGGGAATCAAGATGACTCTGTCAGTCTGGATGCTCTTCTGTTGGCCCCGCGAGAGCTCTGCCTTGAACTCGCTTCTCTCGTCGATCAATGCACGACGCAGTCCATAGCCAGCTGGCCCTCCCTGGTGAAAACCCTTCTCGACGAGACGGCATTGGCCTGCGAAAACTTTTTGGGACAATTCACGGCTGTACTCGCCGGCCATGGATCGCTTGATGCCTTTATATATAGTTGCCAGTGGCGAACCGTCGTTTTCGAAGGGCTCCGCGCAATACACCACCCTGATGCCGGAGCTGGTGCAAAGGTATTCGTAGTGAGCACTCTCATCGGTGTTCTGAAAACGTCCCCAACGACTGACGTCATAGACCAGAATGGCTTGGAATTGAGTCTTCCCGGCCTGTACATCATCAAGCAGTGTGCGCAATGCATCGCGACCGCCGATATCCAGGCCGCTTTTCCCTTCATCACGATAGGTGGTAACGATTTCCATGCCATGGCTCATGGCGTATGCATGGATGGCCGCCGACTGGTTTTCGGTGGAGTAGCGTTGATGATCTGTGGACATACGAACGTATTCCGCAGCCGGCACAAGACCGTCGGAGGAGTTTTCTGAAGTTGTCCGCGCGTGTGGAGAGGGCAAACAGACCTCCTCTAGGCCAGGAAAATCCTGGCCCATGCGATTCAGCCTAGGGACGATTTATGACGTGATAGTGACGAGACACGACCATCGGTCAGCTGCTGAGGGGACTTGCGACAAGCCCTTTAATCTTGATGCCCCAGGCCTCAGCCGCCTTGATTTCGACAGATTGTCCGTGGCATACGGCTTGAGCTTTTTGGACGTTGGTAAGGTCGTGAAGGCCATGCCATACCCGCAGCCACGGTCTATTACTTCCGATACTTGGCGAGACAATTATATCGAAAAGTAACCTCGGCGTTTTAGACTGGCAGCGCTCACGAGAGCATGCCGATAAACCGACGTTCGAGTGAGTGATCGACTTTGCTGATGCGGGTAACCGCCATCAATAAGCACGGCTTTACCGTCCCTCAGCATTAGGAACGATTCGCCTTTAATCGGCAGAGCAATAAGCTTTTCCGCCTGACTTCCTTTTCAATTTTTTCAGTGTGAAGGTGTCAATATGCCATCACCATCAGTGTGGGAAAAGATGTACAGCAGAAGATTACTCGGATGAGCGCCAGGACGGGGCTATGGGTTCGGCATGGCCTGAGCCACTCAGCTCTTCCAGCGGGGAGGCGAGCGAAACGACATTTAATTGGTTCAAAAAATTGCAATGCGACACTCCGCCTGCGTGCCCATGTTCCACGTGGAACCAACTATTGTGTGAGGCGAGTAGGCTTTTCTCATTTATTTTGTGAATCCTAACCGGCTGACTCACAAAAAAGATGATTTTTCGGCAATGTTTGCTGGGGCGCAAAATCATTTATTCTGAGACCCTACATCCGGTTCGATCTGCAGTAACAAAAAAGGCCAACGCTCAGCGTTGGCCTTTTTTTTCGATCGTATCTAACCGTAAAACACGTTACTCGCTCACCGCCGTGACGCTTTCCAGGCGGTAGCCGTAGCCATAGATAGTCAGCAGCTGCCAGCCACGATCAGCGGTCAGGCCGAGCTTGTTGCGCAGGCGATAGATGTGGGTATCCAGGGGCCTGGAAGACACCATCTCTTCATGAGACCAGAAACGCTCATAGAGGTACTCCCGCGACAGCGGTCGGCCGAGGTTGGCAAACAGGCAGCGCGCCAGGCGGTACTCGCGTTCGGTGAAGCTGATGGGGTTGCCGGCACGGGTGACGGTCAGCTCTGCGTCATCGAACACCAGGTCATTGAAGCTCAATACTTCGCTGGCCGTGCCGCGCTGTAAACCATGGCGACGCAGCACGGCGTTAACGCGGGCTTTGAGTTCGTTGGGGCGAAATGGCTTGCTGACGTAATCGTCCGCTCCGGCGTTGAGCGCCTGAACGATGTCGCTTTCAGCGTCCCGGCTGGTGAGCATGATGGCGGCCGGAGGCACCTCCATGTGCTCACGGGTCCAGCGCAACAGCGCCAGCCCACTGATGTCGGGCAGTTGCCAGTCGAGTATCAGCAAGTCGAAGGTTTCACGGCGAAGCTGACGCAGCAGGTCCTCTCCTCGCTCGAAACTATGCAAGCCCCAGGCATCTTCCCCGGCTTCCGGCATCTGTCGCAGTGTCTGTTCCACCCGGCGTAGCTCGGCGGGTTCATCATCCAGTATTGCGACACGCATGCGGAGTGCTTCCTTCATCTCGTAGAGTGCTGTGGGTAAATAGTCCTACAGTTCCGAGTTTAGGCTGATTGTTCGAATCTGAACAATTATGGCGATTTTCTGCAGATGCTTCAGGGCTGGGTAGGCTGATATCAATTAGCCGGTAATCGGCAGGTATCCGCTCGAAAGTGTAAGGAACGAACGATGGGGAACAGGTTGAATCCTCGTGCTGTGATGGCGACGGTGAACCGAGGCATCGCGATGAAAGGTTGCATATCGTTGGTACTCGTTGCCTGCCTGGGAGCCGCTTCGCCCGCGGTGAACTCAAGTCATGCCGCATCGGATAAGCCCGTGTCGCCGCGTTACTACAGCCCCATTGTGGCGCATGCAGGCTTCAGCGATTCACGGGGATTCGCGCCGGTGAGTACGTCCGGGGATGAAGCCTATTCGGCACCTCTGCACACGCAGGAGGAGCAGTCGCGCTGGGTGTTCTGAAACGCTGGGCGGGCAATTCTGAAGAAATATTGAGAATTACCTCACCGCGTGTGGGTCTTGGTAACTTCTCAAGTGTTGAGAGGCACAGGGGCATTGGGATGTGCCCCGACACAGGGAGTGTCATCGCCAGCCTGGCGGGACCGCCGATCGCCGGTTCGCTTGCGGTCTGCAGTTCAGGGGAAAAAATGGAGTGCCTTCTCACATGTTAACCGGGTCGATTCGGATTCGATCCGACACAGGGACGTGTCGCTTTCCCCTTTCGAGGGGGGCGCGTTCAAGGAAAATCGCGACAGCTTTTTTATATCGATGATGGCGTTATGTATAGGCACGGGCTATCTGTTGCAGAGCCCTGTCAGGTATGGTGCGCAAGGCCGACGAATCAGTGGGTCCGCCAGGTCTTCAAAAAAAGCGTGAAAAGCGAATCCTATGAACTCAATCACTTCTTTGCACTGCCGCCATTTCGGCACCCTGTTGTTGCTGGTCGCGAGCTTGTCGGGTTCGTTGACCCAGAGTGCATCTGCCGCTTTTTTCACCGCCAAGCGCCTGCCGTACATTGATGATAATCAGCAGTGTCGCGGACAACCCCTGCCTGCCACGATCGAACACCTGACGGGCGAAGCCTGGAAGCTTGACCGCAAAGGCAAGCAGGTTGCCCTGGAAGAAGGGATGACGGTGGATGAACACGAAAGTGTGAAGACCTCCCCTTCGGCCTTTGTCAGCCTGTCGCTGGGCGATGGGTCGCGCATCGTCCTGCCATCCAGTTCCCAGGTGACCTTGAGCCTTAACGAAGAGCTCAAGGTGGCACAGGTGATCCTTGATCAAGGCCAGGTCGAGTCCTATGTCATCAAGCGCGCCAGCGACTATGATCGTTTCCAGATCGTGACGCCGGTGGGCGTGCTCGGGGTTCGTGGCACTCACTTCCGGGTACGCAATGAAGACAATGGGCACTCATTGATTGAAGTGCTCAATGGCCAGGTTGCCGTTGACCGTGATGAGGGTGACGCGCCGCTGAAAAAAACACCGGGAAAACCATCGCCCCAGGCTGATACGGATGCTGATGTGCAGGTGATGGCCCGCCAGGGATTACGGATCCAGAAGGAAGGCACGTTGATACCAACCGACCTGCTGCCTCCGCCACGATTGCTCGGACAGGCGGGACAGACCGGGCCGGCACCGGCCTGGCAACTGATCATGCAACCGGTGGAAGGCGCCACGCGCTATCGGGCGCAAGTCGCCACGGACACCTCGTTCATGAACATCAAGCAGGAACAGTTTTCCAGTACGCCTGAGATAAACTTCATCGGGTTGAAGGCGTTCTACTACCATGTTCGGCTCTCTGCATTTGACGCGCAGGGGCTTGAAGGAGAAACCGGGGTATATGACATCTTCTATTACCCTCGGACCACGCGAGTTCAATAAGCGTCCGGCGCTTTGCCGATGAGGCGCTGGCCAAGGAAGGAAGGTCGCGAGCCCACTCAGGCGCAGCGACTGTTTCGCCGGTTGGTCCGTGAATGGCTATGGGTCAGCCTGATCCTGTTGCCGTTGACGGCTGTATTGTCCTTGAGCCATGGACTGACGCTGAGCAACCTGCTGTATGACAACCTGCGGCGCCTGAGTCCACTGCCAGTCGACCCGCGAATTCTCATCGTCACCATCGACGACTACAGCTTGCAGCAGTTAGGGCAATGGCCCTGGCCGCGGACAATGCACGCCGACCTGCTTGATCGGTTGTCGGCCGCCGGGCCCCGGGGCGTTCTGTTTGACGTCATCTTCAGTGAGCCGGCCAAAACCCCCGAGCATGATCTTCGCCTGGCCCAGGCGATCTGCCAGGCTGGCAATGTGTTTATCCCGTTGTTGCGTGAAGGGGTTGCCCGCTATGGGCAGCCGTTGGGTGAGATCGAACCTGTGGCACCGTTGAGCCACTGCGCCAAGGGTGTCGGGCATATCAATGCCGAGGCAGACGCGGATGGCATCGTGCGCAGTGTGTACCTGCGTGAGGGCCCTGAGCGCGCCCCGAGAGCGCAATTGGCGTGGTTGCTCTACGAGACGACCACCGATGGCCCGGATACCCTGCCCGGCTCGTCCGCGGTGTCGACAGTGCAAGGTTGGCAGCGAAGCCAGCGCATTCGAATTCCCTTTATCAGCATGAATGCAGGGTTTCCCAGCGTTCCGTACGTCAGCGTGCTGCGCGGTGAAGTACCGGCGCAATTGCTGCGCGATCGCCTGATCCTGATCGGCTCCACCGCGCCGGGGTTAGGCGACCGCTACGTCACACCGCAATCAGCGAGCGCCGGCACGACGGCGGGCATCGAGATTCAGGCCAACCTGCTGAACGGTCTGCTCCAGCAACGCAGCATTGTGGTGTTGGGCAATGGCTGGAGGGTTGCGCTGTCGACGGCCATGGTCGCCCTGTTGCTGGCCTTGCTGTTGTTCCGCCCACGACGAGCCTTGTGGCTGACCCTGGGTGGCATGGCCACGGCCCTGCTCATCTCGGCACTCATGCTCAGGGCGGGCTGGTGGTGGTCACCGGCCGCGAGCGTGCTGGGGATGTTGCTGGGGTACCTGATCTGGAACTGGCGCCGGCTGAGCGCCGTGCTCGCCTACTTCGGCTGGGAACTGGCACGACTCGACAGCGAGCCCAAAGTGTTCCCCGAACGTCGTCGCACGGCCTCTCCGGCCGGTGATGTGCTGCAGGGGCAGATCGTTGCGCTGGAGCAGGCGATGAGCCGGACCCGCGACACCCGGCGTTTTATCTCGGACGGTCTTGAGTACTTGCCCGTGGCCACCCTGATCAGTGGACCGGATGGGCGCATTCTGCTGGCCAATCGAAATGCCCGGAGTCTGTTTGCCGGTGACCTGGTCGGCGAAGACTTGCTGTCGCAGCTCGCGACCCTGGGTTATCCAGGCCTGCTTGAAGAGGCACGTCCCGCGCTATCGGCCCTTGAAAGCAATGAGTTCCGCGATATCCATGGCCGAAGCCTGCGCCTGGACGTGGCATCGCTGTTTCCGGCCGAAGGTGGAGCGGCGATTGGCTGGTTGCTCAGTTTCACGGATTTGAGCGTCGAACGTGAGGCCGAGGAACAACGCGCAGTGCTGATGCGTTTTCTCTCCCACGACCTGCGCGCACCGCATTCGGCGATTCTGGCGCTGCTCGACGTCCAGCATTGCCAGGGGGCGGGAGACACGCAGTTGTTCGCCCAGATCGAGTTGCAGGTACGCAAGGCCCTGGGCCTGACCGAGGCGTTTGTACAGCTGGCCAAGGCCGAGTCAGAGGCCTACCAGTTCGAGCCGAGCATGTTCGCGATGCTGGTGCTCGATGCCTTCGATCAAGCGATGAGCATCGCGCAGCTCAAGCAGATCGAGTTGCAGCATGACCTGGATGACGATGCCGAAGGCATGGTGCTGGCGGATCAGTCATTGCTGACCCGGGCGCTGTTCAACCTGCTGGAAAACGCCATCAAGTACAGCCCGTCTGGCTCTAGGGTCACGGTGCGGGTGAGTTGTGCGCAGGGCTGGTTGACCTGCGACATCAGCGATCAGGGCAAAGGTCTATCGGCGGCGGAGTTGCCGGAATTGTTCAGCCAGTACCGACGTTTTGCCTCAGCGCAGGGCAGTGACGGATTGGGCCTGGGGTTGTCGATGGTCAAAGCCGTGGTGGATCGTCATGGCGGACGGATCCTTTGCGAAAGCCAGGTCGGGCAAGGCACGACCTTCAGTGTCCAACTGCCGTTGCTGGATGAATAAGAAGGGCATAAAAAAACCGGCATCCAGTGCCGGCTTTTTTATGACTGCGAAAACTTATGCACGTTTTACGGCGTTTTATTAGCTTAAGAAATATGTATGTAAATCATGGATTTAGATATCAATTACGTCTTTTTTCGATAAAACGGTGCACAGGTTATCCACAGAATCTCAAATCGCTTCCTTGTCCGTTACGGCGGACAGAGGCGGCAGCGAACCCATGTCGCGTTGGGTCTGCTCATTCCAGGCCGCGGCGCGGTCGTTGAGCTCGGCAACCGCCCGTGGCCCGCTACCCTCGGCGTACATCGGCGCACCGATGACCACCGTGATCGTGCCGGGGGTTTTCGCCCAGCCGGTCTTTGGCCAGAACTTGCCGGCGTTGTGGGCGATTGGCAGTACTGGCAACTGGGCATTGACTGCCAATGCCGTCCCGCCGCGAGAGAACTTGCCCACCGTACCGAACGGAACGCGAGTGCCTTCCGGGAAGATCAACACCCAGACGTTGTCCTTGAGCAGCTCGTCGCCCTTCTTCGCCACGTGCTTGAGTGCGGCTTTCGGGTTGTCGCGATCGATGGCGATCGGTCGCAGCATGGCCATCGCCCAACCAAAGAACGGCACATACAGCAATTCGCGCTTGAGCACCTGGCTCAGGGGCTCGAAATAGGCCGAGAGGAAGAACGTTTCCCAGGTGCTCTGGTGGTTCGACAGAATCACACAGGGCTGTTCAGGGACGTTTTCAGCGCCTTTGACTTCAAAGCGGATGCCCAGGAACACCTTGCTCAGCCACAGTGCGCAACGGCACCAATAGACGTTGATGAAGCGATAACGCGCCTTGAACGGCAGGAACGGCGCGATAAAAAAGCTCAGGCTGCACCACAGCAACGAGCTGGTGCCCAGCAGCAGGTAAAAAAGAAAGGTTCTGATTGCCTGCAAGATCGACATGGTCGCGTTTACCGTTGCGGGGCAATGCCCGCCTTCTAAAAAGCGCGCTCCCGAACAGTCCTTGATCAGGATGTCAGAATCGCCCTAGTTGTTGATAAGTTCTGCGGCAATCGCCGCCAGATCGTCAAAAATCAAAGTGCCTGCCGGCAGGGTCAAGCCCTGAGTCTTCTCGCCTTTCCCGGTTTTTACCAAAACTGGCTGACAGTCGACGGCTTCTGCCGCCTTCAGGTCACCGAGACTGTCGCCGACGAACCACAGGCCCGTCAGCGCCACGTCGTAATGTGCGGCAATGGTTTTAAGCATGCCGGGTTTGGGCTTGCGACATTCACAGCCTTCGTCAGGCCCGTGGGGGCAATAGACGATCAGGCCGAGTTCACCACCCTGCTCGGCCACGAGCTGGCGCAGGCGCGCGTGCATGGCGTCGAGGGTGGCGACATCGTAGTAGCCTCGAGCAATGCCCGACTGGTTGGTAGCGACCGCTACCGTCCAGCCGGCCTTGCTCAACCGCGCGATGGCTTCGATCGAGCCAGGCAGAGGAACCCACTCCTCCACCGACTTGATGTAAGCGTCGGAGTCGTAGTTGATCACCCCGTCCCGATCGAGAATCAGCAGTTTCAAGCCGTCTTACCCCAGCAACGAAATGTCGGCAACGCCCAGGAACAGGCCACGCAGACGTGCCAGCAACGCATAACGGTTGGCACGCACCTTGGCGTCTTCAGCGTTGACCATCACGGCTTCGAAGAACGCATCCACCGGCTCGCGCAAGGCGGCCAGGCGTGCCAGAGACTCGCTGTACTGACGGGCCGCGGCCATCGGCTGCACCGCTTGATCCGCTTGCTGGATCGCCGAGTACAGGGAGAACTCGTTGGCATTGTCGAAATACTTGGCTTCGACAGTGGTCGGCACGCTGCCTTCGAGCTTGCTCAGCAGGTTCGACACACGCTTGTTCACGGCAGCCAGTGCAGCCGCTTCCGGCAACTGGCGGAACGCTTGCACCGCTTGTACGCGCTGGTCGAAGTCCAGAGCCGAACCCGGCTTCAGGGCACGTACCGACAGGTAGGTGGCCACATCCACGCCTTCGTCTTCATAGCGGGCACGCAGACGGTCGAAGATGAACTCCAGGACTGAATCGGCCAGGCCGGCGCCCTTGACCTTGGTGCCGAACGCTGCGACGGCGAAAGCCACGGCATCGGTCAGGTCCAGGTCGAGTTTCTTGTCGATCAGGATCCGCAGCACGCCCAGCGCGGCGCGGCGCAAGGCATAGGGGTCCTTGCTGCCGGTAGGCAGCATGCCGATACCGAAGATACCGACCAGGGTGTCGAGTTTGTCGGCGATAGCCACCGCCGCCCCGGTCAGGGTGACGGGCAGTTCAGCACCGGCACCGCGCGGCATGTACTGCTCGTTCAGCGCCAGCGCGACATCTTCCGGCTCGCCATCGTTGAGGGCGTAGTAGTAACCGGCAACACCTTGCATCTCCGGGAACTCACCGACCATCTCGGTCGCCAGGTCGCACTTGGACAACAGGCCAGCACGGGCCGCCCACTGTGCGTTGCCGCCAATGTGCGGGGCAATGAAGGCGGCGAGTTTGGAAACGCGCTCGGCCTTGTCGTAGACGCTGCCGAGTTTTTCCTGGAACACCACGTTCTGCAGGCGCAGGTTGAAGTCTTCGAGTTTCTGCTTCTTGTCTTGCTTGAAGAAGAATTCGGCGTCGGTCAGGCGTGGGCGAACCACTTTCTCGTTACCGTCGATGATCTGCTGCGGGTCTTTGCTCTCGATGTTGGCCACGGTAATGAAACGTGGCAGCAACTTGCCGTCGACATCCAGCAGGCAGAAGTACTTCTGGTTGTCCTGCATGGTGGTGATCAGCGCTTCTTGCGGTACATCGAGGAAGCGTTCTTCGAACGAGCAGACCAGCGGCACCGGCCATTCAACCAGGGCGGTCACTTCGTCGAGCAAGGCCGGCGGCATGATCGCGGTGCCTTCCTGCAGCGTGGCAAGCTCGGCGGTACGCTTGCTGATCAGCTCGCGACGCTCGTTGGCATCGGCCAGTACATAGGCCGCGCGCAGGTCATCGAGGTAGTTGGCTGGCGAGGTGATGCGCACGCTGTCCGGGTGATGGAAGCGGTGACCACGGGAGTCGCGACCGGCCTTCTGAGCGAGGATGGTGCAGTCGACCACCTGGTCGCCGAGCAGCATCACCAGCCATTGGGTCGGACGCACGAACTCTTCCTTGCGAGCGCCCCAGCGCATGCGCTTGGGAATCGGCAGGTCGTTCAGCGAGTCTTCGACGATGGTCGGCAACAGGCTGGCGGTCGGCTTGCCGGCGATGCTTTGGCTGTAACGCAGCTTGGGCCCGCTCTGGTCGATTTCGCTCAGGTCCACGCCACATTTCTTGGCGAAGCCCAGGGCGGCTTGAGTCGGGTTGCCTTCGGCATCGAAGGCCGCCTGGCGTGGCGGGCCGTCGAGGTTGATGCTGCGATCCGGTTGCTGGGTGGCCAGCGCGGTGATCAGCACGGCCAGGCGACGCGGCGCGGCGTATACGGTTTTGCTCTCGTAATTCAGGCCAGCGGCTTGCAGGCCCTTGTCGATACCGGCCAGGAAGGCCTCGGCCAGGGTGTTCAGGGCCTTGGGTGGCAGCTCTTCGGTGCCCAGTTCAACCAGGAAATCTTGCGCACTCATTGTGCAGCCTCCAGCTTGGCCAGTACTTCATCACGCAGGTCCGAGGTCGCCATCGGGAAGCCCAGCTTGGCGCGCGCCAGCAGGTAGGCTTGCGCAACGGAACGCGCCAGGGTGCGCACACGCAGGATGTATTGCTGACGCGCGGTCACCGAGATCGCCCGGCGCGCATCCAGCAGGTTGAAGGTGTGCGAGGCCTTCAACACCATTTCGTAGCTTGGCAGCGGCAGTGGCTGGTCGAGTTCGATCAGGCGCTTGGCTTCGCTTTCGTAGAAGTCGAACAGTTCGAACAGCTTCTCGACGTTGGCGTGCTCGAAGTTGTAGGTCGACTGCTCCACTTCGTTCTGGTGGAACACGTCGCCGTAGGTCACCTTGCCCATCGGGCCGTCAGCCCAGACCAGGTCGTAGACCGAGTCCACGCCTTGCAGGTACATGGCCAGGCGTTCCAGGCCGTAGGTGATCTCGCCGGTCACCGGGTAGCACTCGATGCCGCCCGCTTGCTGGAAATAGGTGAACTGGGTCACTTCCATGCCGTTGAGCCAGACTTCCCAGCCCAGACCCCAGGCGCCGAGGGTCGGCGATTCCCAGTTGTCTTCGACGAAACGAATGTCATGCACCAGCGGGTCCAGGCCCACGTGCTTGAGGGAGCCCAGGTACAGTTCCTGGAAGTTGTCCGGGTTCGGCTTCAGGACTACCTGGAATTGGTAGTAGTGCTGCAGACGGTTCGGGTTTTCGCCGTAGCGGCCGTCAGTCGGGCGACGACTGGGCTGCACATAAGCGGCGTTCCAGGTTTCCGGGCCGATGGCGCGCAGGAACGTGGCAGTATGGAAAGTGCCGGCGCCTACTTCCATATCGTAGGGCTGAAGTACCACACAACCTTGCTCGGCCCAGTATTGCTGGAGGGCGAGGATCAAGTCTTGGAAGGTACGCACGGCTGGCGTAGGCTGGCTCACGAAATTCACCTGTTTCTTGGGCTGCGATTTAAAGAGCGGGAGTATACCCGATTCGTTCGTGCGCACGCCCCCTGGAGCCTTATGCCACGCTGCTTTTGGTGTTCCGACGATCCGTTGTACATGGCTTATCACGATCAGGAGTGGGGCGTACCGCTACGCGATGCGCAGCGCTTGTTCGAGTTGCTTTTGCTCGAAGGGTTCCAGGCGGGCCTGTCGTGGATCACCGTACTGAAGAAGCGCGAGCGCTACCGTGAGGTACTGTTCGGCTTCGACGTGCAGCGCGTGGCGCAGATGAGCGACGCCGAAATAGACGATCTGATGCTCGATCCGGGGATCATTCGCAACCGACTGAAACTCAACGCCGCCCGGCGCAATGCCCAGGCCTGGCTGGCGCTGGAAGACCCGGTGGCGTTTCTCTGGTCGTTCGTCGGGGACGCGCCTGCGATCAACCATTTCAAGGATCGCAGTCAGGTTCCGGCCGTGACGCCGGTCGCCGTGGAAATGAGCAAAGGCTTGAAAAAAGCCGGGTTCACCTTTGTCGGGCCGACCATTTGTTATGCCCTGATGCAGGCATCGGGCATGGTCATGGATCACACCACCGATTGTGATCGTTACGCCACTTTGGCGGCGCGCGGTTAGAATATGCGGTTCGCACACAGCACAAGAGATCAGGAGTGACCTGTGGATAAGTTGAAAGGCGCCTTGCTGGTAGGCGCTCTGCGGTTGTTTGCCCTGCTTCCGTGGTGGGCAGTACAAACGGTCGGTGCCGCGATTGGCTGGATGATGTGGAAAATCCCCAACCGCTCCCGCGACGTGGTGCGGATCAACCTCGCCAAGTGCTTCCCTGAAATGGACGCCGCCGAGCGCGAACGCCTGGTCGGGCAGAGCCTCAAGGACATCGGTAAATCCCTGACCGAAAGCGCCTGCGCCTGGATCTGGCCGGCCCAGCGCTCCATCGACCTGGTGCGTGAAGTCGAAGGCCTCGATGTGCTCAAGGCGGCGCTGGCCTCGGGCAAGGGCGTGGTCGGCATCACCAGCCATCTGGGCAACTGGGAAGTGCTGAACCATTTTTACTGCAGCCAGTGCAAACCGATCATTTTCTACCGTCCGCCCAAGCTCAAGGCTGTGGACGAGTTGCTGCGCAAGCAACGGGTGCAGTTGGGCAACCGGGTTGCCGCTTCGACCAAGGAAGGCATCCTCAGTGTCATCAAGGAAGTCCGCAAAGGCGGGGCTGTTGGCATTCCGGCCGACCCGGAGCCGGCCGAATCCGCCGGTATCTTCGTGCCCTTCTTCGCCACCAAGGCCCTGACCAGCAAGTTTGTGCCAAACATGCTGGCCGGCGGCAAAGCCGTTGGTGTGTTCCTGCATGCCCTGCGCCTGCCGGATGGTTCAGGTTACAAAGTGATCCTGGAAGCGGCGCCAGAGGCCATGTACAGCACCGATACCGAGACCTCCTGCGCGGCGATGAGCCAGGTGGTCGAGCGGTACGTGCGCGCTTATCCGAGCCAGTACCTGTGGAGCATGAAGCGCTTCAAGAAACGCCCGCCGGGTGAAGCGCGCTGGTATTGAGTTCACCGGACCGACCTGTGGATAACCTGCCACAGGTGCCGTCGGCTCCCGCAGGCCAGGCGCAGCGTAGTCACTGCGCCTGGCGTTCGAGCTTCTTCAGAAACACGGTCATTTCCTTTTCCGCCTGCTTGTCGCCATGGACGCGGGCGGCTTCAAGCCCCTGTTCCCAGGCTTGGCGCGCGGCGGGATAATCCTTCAGCGCCAGATGGGCCTTGCCCAATAGCTTCCAGGCCGCGGAGTATTTCGGATCGAATTCGACGCAGCGCTGGAAATGTTCGGCAGCCTTGGCATTTTCCCCAAGATCCAGATAACCCTTGCCCAGCCCGAACCGCAACAGCGAGTTATCCACACCCTTGGCGAGCATTTTTTCCAGGGATTCGAGCATGGGTAATGTCCTTCAATTGGAAGTAAATGGCTTCTGTGGCGAGGGAGCTTGCTCCCGCTCGAGCGCGAAGCGGTCGCAATCCGTAATCCGGGTTATACCTGACAATCCGCGATCAAAGGTTTTACGACTGCTTCGCAGCCGAGCGGGAGCAAGCTCCCTCGCCACAGCTGAGCGTCGGTCGGGGGTCAGAAGAAGCTCAGGCCCACGTGGAACAACTTCTCCACATCGCGAATGTGCTTTTTATCCACAAGGAACAGAATCACGTGGTCGCCCGCTTCGATCACGGTGTCGTCGTGGGCGATCAGCACTTTTTCGTCGCGAATGATCGCGCCGATGGTGGTGCCAGGCGGCAAGGCGATGTTTTCGATGGCCTTGCCAATGACCTTGCTCGACTTCATATCGCCATGGGCAATGGCTTCGATGGCTTCTGCCGCGCCACGTCGCAGGGAATGCACGCTGACGATATCGCCGCGACGTACGTGCGCCAGCAAGGTACCGATGGTCGCCAGCTGGGGGCTGATGGCAATGTCGATGTCACCGCCCTGGATCAGGTCGACATAGGCCGGGTTGTTGATGATGGTCATCACCTTTTTCGCGCCCAGGCGCTTGGCCAGCAGCGACGACATGATGTTGGCTTCGTCGTCGTTGGTCAGGGCCAGGAAGATATCGGCGTCGGCGATGTTCTCTTCCAGCAGCAAGTCGCGGTCCGAGGCACTGCCCTGCAGCACGACCGTGCTGTCGAGGGTGTCCGACAGGTAGCGGCAGCGCGCCGGGTTCATTTCGATGATCTTCACTTGGTAACGGCTTTCGATGGCTTCGGCCAGACGCTCGCCGATCTGCCCGCCACCAGCGATCACAATGCGTTTGTAGCTTTCATCGAGGCGGCGCATTTCGCTCATCACCGCGCGAATGTTCTCTTTGGCGGCGATGAAAAATACTTCGTCGTCGGCTTCGATCACCGTATCGCCTTGCGGCAGGAGGGGGCGATCGCGTCGGAAAATCGCCGCGACGCGGGTGTCGACGTTGGGCATGTGCTCGCGCAATTGACGCAGTTGATGACCCACCAGCGGCCCGCCGTAGTACGCCTTGACCGCCACCAGTTGGGCCTTGCCCTCGGCGAAGTCGATCACCTGCAGGGCACCGGGGTGTTCGATCAGGCGCTTGATGTAGTTGGTCACCACTTGTTCCGGGCTGATCAACACGTCCACCGGAATCGCATCGTTGTCGAACAGGCCGGCGCGGGTCAGGTACGCGGCTTCGCGAACCCGGGCGATCTTGGTCGGCGTGTGGAACAGCGTGTGGGCGACCTGGCAGGCGACCATGTTGGTTTCGTCGCTGTTGGTCACCGCGACCAGCATGTCGGCGTCATCGGCGCCTGCCTGACGGAGCACGGTCGGCAACGAGCCGCGCCCTTGCACCGTCCGAATGTCGAGGCGATCGCCGAGGTCGCGCAGGCGTTCGCCGTCGGTGTCGACCACGGTGATGTCATTCGCTTCGCTGGCCAGGTGTTCTGCCAGCGTACCGCCAACCTGACCTGCGCCGAGGATGATGATCTTCATCCAGTCACTCCCTTAAAACCGTTTAGCCGCGTGTGGCGGCGATCTTGATCAGCTTGGCGTAATAGAACCCGTCGTGCCCACCTTCTTGCGCGAGCAACTGGCGGCCGTGGGGTTGCTTGATGCCGGCCTGGCTGGCGATGTCCAGTTCGCGAGCACCCGGGGTGCGGCCCAGGAAGGCTTCGATGACTTCGGTGTTCTCGGTGGGCAATGTGGAACAGGTGGCGTAAAGCAGAATGCCACCGACTTCCAGGGTCGGCCACAGGGCATCGAGCAGTTCGCCCTGAAGCACCGCCAACGCCGCGATGTCATCCGGTTGACGGGTCAGCTTGATGTCCGGATGGCGGCGAATCACGCCAGTGGCCGAGCATGGCGCATCGAGCAGGATGCGCTGGAACGGCTTGCCGTCCCACCAGGCTTGGGTGTCGCGGCCATCGGCGGCGATCAGTTCGGCGTTCAGCCCCAGTCGCTCAAGGTTTTCCTTCACCCGTACCAGGCGTTTAGCTTCCAGGTCCACCGCCACCACGCCCGCGAGCGCAGGCTCGACTTCGAGAATGTGACAGGTCTTGCCGCCCGGCGCGCAGCAGGCATCGAGTACCCGTTGGCCTGGCGCCAGGTCCAGCAGGTCCGCGGCCAGTTGTGCGGCTTCGTCCTGCACGCTGATCCAGCCTTCGGCAAAGCCGGGTAGCTTGCGCACGTCACCTGGCTCCTCGAGCACGATACCGTCCTGGCTGAACGGGCACGGCTGGGCCGCCACGCCCGCATCGCCCAGCAACGCGAGGTAGGCATCGCGGGCATGATGGCGGCGGTTGACCCGCAGAATCATCGGTGGGTGTGCGTTGTTCGCGGCGCAAATGGCTTCCCACTGCTGGGGCCAGAAGGCCTTGAGGGACTTTTGCAGCCAGCGCGGATGGGCGGTGCGAACCACCGGGTCGTGTTCAAGCTCGGCCAGCAGCGCTTCACTCTCACGCTGGGCGCGGCGCAATACGGCGTTGAGCAGGGCCTTGGCCCATGGTTTTTTCAGCTTGTCGGCGCACCCCACGGTTTCGCCGATGGCCGCGTGGGCCGGGACTCGGGTGTAAAGCAGCTGATACAACCCCACCAGCAGCAGCGCCTCGACATCGGCATCGGCGGCCTTGAACGGTTTTTGCAGCAGCGTGCTCGCCAGCGCCGACAAACGTGGCTGCCAGCGTGCAGTACCAAAGGCCAGGTCCTGGGTGAAGCCGCGGTCGCGGTCTTCGACCTTGTCCATTTGCGTCGGCAAAGAACTGTTGAGCGAGGCTTTTCCGCTGAGAACGGCAGCCAATGCCTTGGCGGCGGCCAGACGTGGATTCATTGGGCGTCCACCGCTTGACCGAGCACGGTACCGATGGCGAACTTCTCACGACGGCTGTTGAACAAATCGCTGAAGTTAAGCGCCTTGCCACCGGGCAATTGCAGGCGGGTCAGGCACAGCGCCTGCTCACCGCAGGCAACGATCAAGCCGTCCTTGCTGGCACCGAGGATTTCGCCCGGTGCGCCTTTGCCGTCGGCCAGGCTGGCGGCGAGGACTTTCAAGGCTTCGCCATTGAGCGTGCTGTGGCAGATCGGCCACGGGTTGAACGCCCGAACCAGGCGTTCCAGCTCAACGGCCGGGCGACTCCAGTCGATGCGCGCCTCGTCCTTGTTCAACTTGTGGGCGTAGGTGGCGAGGCTGTCGTCCTGCACTTCACCCTCCAGCGTCCCCGCTGCCAGCCCGGCAATGGCCTGGATCACGGCGGGCGGGCCCATTTCGGCCAGGCGGTCGTGCAGCATGCCGCCAGTGTCCTGGGCGTTGATCGGTGTGCTGACCTTGAGCAGCATCGGTCCGGTGTCCAGGCCGGCTTCCATGCGCATCACGGTCACGCCGCTCTCACCATCGCCCGCTTCGACGGCGCGCTGGATCGGCGCCGCACCGCGCCAGCGTGGCAGCAGGGAGGCGTGACTGTTGATGCAACCCAGGCGCGGGATATCCAGCACCACTTGCGGCAGGATCAAGCCATAGGCGACCACCACCATCAAGTCTGGCTTCAGCGCCGCCAGTTCTACCTGAGCCTCGGCATTGCGCAAGGTCGGCGGTTGCAACACCGGGATGTTGTGTTCCAGAGCCAGTTGCTTGACCGGGCTGGGCATCAGTTTTTGCCCGCGACCTGCCGGACGGTCCGGCTGGGTGTAGACCGCGACGATCTCGTAAGGGCAGTCGAGCAGGGCCTTGAGGTGTTCGGCGGCAAATTCGGGGGTGCCGGCAAAGACGATGCGCAGTGGCTCAGTCATTGAAACTCTCGATTACAAAACGGTCACAAAAGAAAAAGGCTTGCCGCAGCAAGCCTTTGGAAGAAAGGAATCAAGCGTTCTGGCGATGGAGCTTTTCCAGCTTCTTCTTGATCCGGTCGCGTTTGAGCGTTGACAGGTAGTCGACGAACAATTTGCCGTTCAGGTGGTCGCATTCATGCTGGATGCACACCGCCAACAGGCCTTCGGCGATGAGCTCGTACGGCTTGCCGTCGCGATCCAGGGCCTTGATCTTGACCTTCTGCGGACGATCGACGTTTTCATAGAAGCCCGGCACCGAGAGGCAGCCTTCCTGATACTGATCCATCTCGTCGGTCAGGGTTTCGAATTCGGGGTTGATGAACACCCGGGGTTCGCTACGGTCTTCGGACAGGTCCATGACCACGATACGTTTGTGCACGTTGACCTGGGTCGCTGCGAGGCCGATGCCTGGAGCTTCATACATTGTTTCAAACATGTCATCGACCAACTGCCGCACTTCGTCGTCCACTACGGTCACCGGTTTGGCGATCGTACGCAGGCGCGGGTCGGGGAATTCGAGGATGTTCAAAATGGCCATAAGCGTAATTGCTGCACGTGTGAAGTAAGGTCAGGGCCGATCGCCTGGTGGCTGCGATGAGGCCGGCGACGGCTGTAAAACGTCGCCCCTGGGGAGCGAGCCACAGAGGCTCTGGCGTTTTACGCGAACCTACATAATAAAGGGATTCACCGCATGAGGAAATCACTACTCGCCCTGCTGCTTCTGGTCTCGGCCGGTTTCGCACACGGGCAAGTACAACTTCGCGAGGGTTTTCCTGCGCAATACACCGTCATGGCCGGTGACACACTCTGGGACATCTCCGGCAAATACCTGCGAGAGCCCTGGAAATGGCCCGAGCTCTGGCAGGTCAACCCGTACATTGAAACCCCCAACCTCATCTACCCCGGCGACACGCTGTCGCTGGTCTACATCGACGGGCAGCCACGCCTGACCCTCAATCGCGGCGCCTCGCGGGGCACCGTCAAGCTTTCACCACAGGTTCGTCGCGCACCTGTGGTCGACGCCATCGCCAGCATTCCGCTGCATGCGATCAACAGCTTCCTGCTGGGCAACCGCATCGTCGACAAGGCGCAGGATTTCGACCGCGCGCCCTACGTCGTGGCCGGTGATGACGAGCGGGTGCTCAGTGGCGGCGGTGACCGGGTGTTCGCCCGCGGTACCTTTGATCCGGCGCAGTCGGTGTACGGCATCTTCCGTCAGGGCAAGGTGTACACCGATCCGCAGAGCCAGGAGCTATTAGGCATCAACGCCGATGACATCGGCACGGGCGAGATCATCGATACCCAGGGTGATATCACCACCCTCGCCTTGCAGCGCATTACCCAGGAGGTTCGACTCGGTGATCGGCTGTTGAGTGGCGAGGTACGGGCGATCAATTCGACCTTCATGCCCACGGCCCCCGACGCCGAGGTTCAGGGCTTGATCATCGACGTGCCGCGGGGCGTGACCCAGATCGGTGTGCTGGATGTGGTGACCCTCAACAAGGGGCGTCGCGACGGGTTGACCGAAGGCAACGTGTTGGCGGTGATGAAGACCGGTGAGACCGTGCGCGACCGAGTGGCCGGCGATGAAGTGAAAATGCCCGATGAGCGCGCCGGTCTGTTGATGGTTTTCCGGACCTACGAAAAGCTCAGCTATGGCCTGGTGCTCAGTGCTTCACGATCCCTGGCGGTGATGGACAAGGTACGCAATCCGTAAAAGACTCAACAAGTTACCAACAGACTTATCCACAGCTTGTTCCCGGCTCTACAGGCCACTCACGATCAAGGATGATCTTATGTCGCAGTCTGCATGCGGGTCGGTTTCACCGGCGGAACTGGAAGCCCGTTTACGTTTGCATTGCCTGCCGGAGCTCGGCCCGCGACGGTTTCAAAAGCTGCTTGATGCCTTTGGCTCGGCCTCCAAAGCCATCAGTGCGCCGGCCAGTGCCTGGCGTGCCCTGGGGTTGCCGATGGCGTGTGCCGAGGCCCGGCGCAGTCCGCTGATTCGTGATGCTGCCTATCACGCATTGGCCTGGCTAGAGCATGAGGACCAGCATTTATTGATGCTTGGCCAGCCAGGCTACCCGGCATTGCTGGCCGAGATCAGTGATCCGCCCCCGCTGTTGTTTGTCGCGGGGGCCCCCGCGATCCTGGACAAACCGCAATTGGCGATCGTCGGCAGCCGGCGCGCATCGAGACCGGGAATGGACACCGCCGTGGCATTTTCGCGCAGCCTGGCGGGCGCCGGTTTTGTCATCACCAGCGGCCTGGCGCTGGGTATCGATGCCGTCGCCCATCAAGCCGCCCTGGATGTCGGAGGGCAAACGGTCGGGGTGCTCGGCACGGGCCTGGAAAAATTTTATCCACAGCGTAATCGGCGAATTTTTGACGCGATGCTCGCGCACGGCAGTGCAGTGGTTTCCGAGTTCCCGCTGGATGCCGGTCCGCACGCCAGCAACTTCCCGCGCCGCAACCGGATCATCAGTGGCTTGTCCCTCGGCGTGCTGGTGGTCGAGGCCAGCGTCGCCAGCGGCTCGTTGATCACGGCAAGGCTGGCGGCGGAGCAAGGGCGCGAGGTCTACGCGATTCCAGGGTCGATCCATCACCCCGCTGCCCGTGGCTGTCATCAATTGATTCGCGATGGCGCGGTGCTGGTGGAAACCATCGAGCACATTCTCGAAGGCCTGCGCGGTTGGCAATATCTGCCGTTATCCACAGGGGCACCGGAACCTGTCGAGCACCCGCTGCTGTGCCTGCTGTTTGCGGCGGCGCATACCAGCGAAGCCCTGGCCGATGCAGTTGGTTGGCCCTTACCCAAGGTCCTGGTCGCACTGACCGAGCTGGAAATGGATGGGCGAGCGGTGTGCGAAGGCGGACGCTGGTATGCACGCCTAAGCTAGTTTCATGAGCTGGGTTTTGTAAGGAAGATCGGTAAACTGCGCGCAGCTTATTTTTGGAGAGTCGGTCATGGTCAACAGTTGGCGTGTGCAACAAGCCGCACAAGCAGTTCGCGCAGGCGCGGTGATTGCCTATCCAACCGAAGCTGTGTGGGGCCTGGGATGCGACCCGTGGGACGAAGAGGCGGTGTATCGCTTGCTGGCGATCAAGGGGCGCTCGGTGGACAAGGGCCTGATCCTGATTGCCGACAATATTCGCCAGTTCGACTTCCTGTTCGAAGACTTCCCGGAGTTGTGGCTCGATCGCATGGCCAGTACCTGGCCGGGGCCGAACACCTGGCTGGTCCCCCATCAGAACCTGCTACCGCAGTGGATCACCGGGGTCCATGAGACCGTGGCCTTGCGCGTCAGCGATCACCCGCTGGTTCGGGATCTGTGCGCGTTGGTCGGGCCGCTGGTGTCGACCTCCGCCAACCCCCAGGGGCGGCCGGCGGCGCGCACGCGGATTCGCGTCGAGCAGTATTTCCGCGGGCAAGTCGACCTGGTGCTCGGCGGAAATCTGGGCGGCCGTAAAAATCCGAGCGTGATACGCGACCTGGCGACCGGCCAGGTGGTGCGTGCGGGCTGAGGCCCTGTGGCGAGGGGGATGTCCCCTCGCCGCCCTTCAGGTTTAAGGCAGCAACACCGTCGACCCGGTGGTACGCCGCGCCGACAACTCGGTCTGCGCCTTCGCCGCGTCAGCCAATGAGTAGCGTTGGCTGATGTCGACCTTGATGTTGTCGCTGCTGATCATCGCGAACAGCTCATCGGCCATCGTTTGCAGTTTTTCAGCATTGTTGGTGTAAGTCCCCAGGGTGGGGCGGGTGACATACAGCGAACCCTTCGCGGCCAGAATCCCCAGGTTCACCCCGTCCACAGCGCCCGAGGCGTTGCCGAAGCTCACCACCAGCCCGCGTGGTGCCGTGCAATCGAGCGAGGTCAGCCAGGTGTCCTTGCCGACGCCGTCGTAGACCACCGGGCACTTCTTGCCGTTCGTCAGCTCCAGCACCCGTTGAGCGACGTCTTCATGGCTGTAGTCGATCGTTGCCCAGGCACCGTTGGCCTTGGCCAGAGCGGCTTTTTCCGGGGAGCTGACGGTGCCGATCAGCTTCACGCCCAAGGCCTTGGCCCATTGGCAGGCCAACGAACCGACACCCCCGGCGGCGGCGTGGAACAGGATGGTTTCACCACCCTTGAGTTCATAGGTCTGACGCAACAGGTACTGCACGGTCAGCCCTTTGAGCATGACGCCTGCGGCCTGTTCGAAGCTGATGGCATCCGGCAGGTGCACCAGATTGTCTTGCGGCAAGGTATGCAGGTCGCTGTAGGCCCCCAGCGGGCCGCTGCCATACGCCACGCGGTCACCGACCTTGAAGCGCGTCACGTCACGGCCCACCGCATCGACCACGCCAGCACCTTCTGCGCCAAGGCCCGAGGGTAGGGCTGGCGGAGCATAGAGCCCGCTACGGAAGTAGGTGTCGATGAAGTTCAGGCCGATGGCCTTGTTGCTGACACGTACCTGCTGCGGGCCCGGTTCGGTCGGCTGATAATCCACATACTCAAGCACTTCGGGGCCGCCGTGGGCGCGGAACTGGATACGTTTGGCCATCTGCACTCTCCTTGGGGGGTGTTGCGTAGCGCCCTATCGGACTCCTAAGCTTGATCTTCGTCAACTGCGGCGAGCACGGGTGCAGTGGTATGCTACGCGCCCATTTGCGCTGGCCGCCGTTCTGATCGAGCGCCGCGTAGCTTTGCCCGATTCAAGGTGATGCCATGACTACCCGCACCGAAGCCGTTAAAGCCTACCTGCTTGACCTGCAAGACCGCATTTGTGCTGCGCTGGAAACCGAAGACGGTGGCACGCACTTCGTCGAAGACGCCTGGACCCGGCCAGCCGGCGGTGGCGGTCGAACGCGGGTGATCGAGAATGGCGCAGTGATCGAGAAAGGCGGCGTCAATTTTTCCCACGTCTTTGGCAGTGGTCTACCGCCGTCCGCCAGTGCTCATCGGCCAGAATTGGCCGGACGCGGCTTCGAAGCCCTCGGCGTGTCGCTGGTGATTCACCCGCACAATCCTCATGTGCCGACTTCCCACGCCAATGTGCGCTTTTTCATTGCTGAAAAAGAAGGCGAAGAGCCGGTCTGGTGGTTTGGCGGCGGCTTCGACCTGACCCCTTACTACGGCAACGTCGATGACTGCGTGCACTGGCATCGCGTGGCTGCCGAGGCTTGCGCGCCGTTCGGGCCGGACGTCTACAGCCGGTACAAGGACTGGTGCGACAGCTACTTTCACATCAAGCATCGCAATGAACCCCGGGGCATCGGCGGCCTGTTCTTCGATGACCTGAACGAGTGGGATTTCGACACCTGCTTCGCCTTTATGCGCGCCATTGGCGATGCCTACATCGACGCCTACCTGCCGATCGTGCAAATGCGCAAGGCCGAGGCCTTCACCGAGCAGCAGCGCGAGTTCCAGGAGTTCCGTCGTGGGCGTTACGTCGAGTTCAACCTGGTCTACGACCGTGGCACGCTCTTCGGCCTGCAATCGGGCGGGCGTACCGAGTCGATCCTGATGTCGTTGCCACCGCAAGTCCGTTGGGGCTATGACTGGAAGCCCGAGCCTGGCAGCGAAGAAGCGCGCCTGACCGAGTATTTCCTGCAAGACCGCGACTGGCTGGCTGAAGCCTGAACGAGGAATCCCGATGGACCGTTATGTCGTTTTCGGTAACCCGATTGGTCACAGCAAGTCGCCATTGATCCATCGCCTGTTCGCCAAACAGACCGCTCAACACCTGGACTACAACACCCTGTTGGCGCCACTGGATGACTTTGCAGGCTGTGCCCGGGCGTTTTTCAGCGACGGGTGCGGTGCCAACGTCACGGTGCCGTTCAAGGAAGAAGCCTATCGCCTGGCCGATAACCTGACCGCCCGGGCGCAGCGGGCCGGGGCGGTCAACACCCTGAGCAAACTGGCCGATGGCAGTCTGTTGGGGGACAACACCGATGGTGCCGGGCTGGTGCGGGACCTGACGATCAACGCCGGGTTCAGCCTGAGCGGTAAACGCATTCTGCTGCTGGGCGCTGGCGGCGCAGTGCGGGGCGCGCTGGAGCCGCTACTGGCCGAGCAGCCATCGTCGGTGATCATCGCCAATCGCACGGTAGAAAAGGCTGAACGGCTGGCTGAGCTATTCGCCGACCTGGGGCCTGTGTCTGCCAGTGGTTTCGACTGGCTGCGTGAGCCGGTGGACCTGATCATCAATGCGACGTCGGCCAGCCTGTCAGGTGATGTACCGCCCATTGCCAGCAGCCTGATCGAACCCGGCAAGACGGTGTGCTACGACATGATGTACGGCAAGGACCCCACCTCGTTCTGCCGCTGGGCCAGCGAACAGGGCGCCGCGGTGGCGATGGATGGTCTGGGCATGCTCGTCGAGCAGGCGGCCGAAGCCTTTTTCCTGTGGCGTGGTGTGCGCCCGGATACAGCGCCGGTGCTGGCCGAGTTGCGACGCCAGCTGGCGATGTAGCGGGCAACACGGACCGTTGTGGCGACGGGGCTTGCCCCCCTGCCACAGTTCTACGTTGATCAGTCCTCAAACCGGATCGGGCACTTCTGTGCCCCTTCGAGCTTTCTCAGTTCCTCGACCACATGCCCACGTGCTCGGCGCAGGGTCAGGCTGCGGTCCTGCCTGAGCAGCCTTCGTGCTTCCTGGTGCAGCATTTCCACGCCTGAATAGTCGATGAAGTTGATGTACTGGGCCTCAATCACCACCTTCAGGCCTTTCGTGCGTTGCAGGCGTACTTGCAAGTAATGGCTGGCGCCGAAAAAGATCGAGCCGCCTACCCGCAGAATCTCTTCATCGCCTTCGCGCCATTGCTGCACGCGGGGCTGCGAGGTGCGCTTGAGGTAGAAAAACAGCGACACCAGCACCCCGGCATAGATCGCTGTTTGCAGCTCCAGCAACAGCGTGGCGACGCAGGTCAGTGCCATCACCACGAATTCGGCCCGGCTGACGCGGAACAAGGCCCGAATGCCGCGATGATCCACCAGCCCCCAACAGATCAGCAAAATACTGCCGGCCATGGCGGGGATCGGGATCTGCGCGATGAGAGACGCGCCGGCCACGGCGAACAACGCGACCCACAGCGCGGAGAACACCCCGGCCAGGGGGGAGCAGGCACCCGCCTCATAACTCAAGCCCGAACGGGTAAAGGAGCCGGCCGACAAGGAGCCTGAGAAAAAACTGCCAACGATATTGGAAAGGCCCTGCGCGCGAACCTCCTGGTTCGCATCGAGCAGCTGTTGTGAACGTGCCGACAACGAGCGGGCGATCGACAGACTGGTCACCAGCCCGAGCATGCCAACGGCCACCGCGCTGGGCAGCAGGCGCAACACCAGGTCCAGGTCCAGTGGCAATGGACTCAGGGGTGGCCAGCGGCCTTCGAACGAACTGACCAACTGCACATGGCCAAACATCGAGGGCCACAGCCACACGACGACCGTGCTGAGCACCAGTGTGATCAACAGGCTCGGCCAGCGAGGCAGCAGCAGTTTCAGGGCGATGCCCACAGCCAGTGTGCCGAGCCCCAGCACCAGCGACGGTTTATCCAGCGCATCGACATGACTGACCAACGACACCAGGCTGTTGAGCGCAGTCGCCTGATTCGGCAGGTCCAGCCCCAGCAGGTTGGGCAGCTGCCCGACGGCGATCACCACCGCCGCCCCCAGGGTGAACCCCAGCACTACGGAATGGGAAACGAAGTTCACCAGGGCGCCGAAGCGCAGCAAGCCGAGCAGCCACTGGAAAACGCCCGCGAGGAACGTCAGCAACAGGATCAGTGTGATGTAGTCCTGTGACTCGGGCACAGCCAGAGGACTGACACTGGCGTACAGAACAATGGAGATGGCTGCCGTAGGGCCACAGATCAAATGCCAGGACGAGCCCCACAGGCAGGCGATCAGGACCGGGACGATGGCCGCATAAAGGCCATACTCCGGCGGCAGGCCCGCGATCAGCGCGTAGGCAATGGATTGCGGTAACGCCAGAATCGCCCCACTCAGGCCTACAACCAGGTCACGACCAACGCTGGCGCGGGTTTGCCGGGGCAGCCAGCGAAGAAAGGGAAAGAGCGAATGGCGACTGGGGATTGCCATGGGGCCTCTTGGTCGGAATCGTTCAAAGGCGACAGGATAAAGCATTGTGGCGACGGCGCTTGCTCCCGCTGGGTTGCAAAGCAACCCAAAAACCGCCCACCCCGGTTCTCTCGGATGCAATACGGTGTCCGGGGTTGCGACGGCTTCGTGCTCGAGCGGGCGCAAGCTCCCTCGCCACAGGTGATTTAGAGCTTGGCTTTGACGGCTGGCAATGCGTCTTTGCCATCCACGGTCTTCACGCCATCCAACCACTTGTCCAGGACCGCCGGGTTGGCCTTGATCCAGGCTTTCGCGGCGTCGGCGTTACTGATTTTCCTGTTCACCACCTCGGCCATGATGCTGTTTTCCATTGCCTGGGTGAAGCTCAGGTTGGTCAGCAGTCTGCCGACATTCGGGCAGGCCTGTGCATAACCTTTGCGGGTCAGGGTGTGGACGCTGCCGGTGTCACCGAAGTATTTCTCGCCGCCCTTGAGGTAGTGCATGTTCAATTGCACGTTCATCGGGTGCGGGGTCCAGCCGAGGAAGGTCACGAATTTCTGTTTTTTCACCGCGCGCAGACTCGCTGACGGGCTTGGCCCTGCCGGCGATTGCGGTGTAGCGTTGGGTGAGGGAAATGAACTCCGATACACGAGAGCACTATGCAAAGGATCAAGGGCTACCACGCCCACGTTTATTTCGACGCGAACACGATCGACCAGGCGCGGGCCTTGTGTGAGCAGGCGGCACAGTTGTTTCCGCTGAAGATGGGGCGGGTTCACGAACGGCCTGTCGGCCCACACCCGGACTGGAGTTGTCAGTTGGCGTTCGAGCCGCAATATCTGGGCGTGGTGTTGCCGTGGCTGGCGCTCAATCGCAAAGGCTTGGTGGTGTTCTTGCATCCAGACACCGGTGATGACCTGGCCGATCACACCGATCACGCCGTCTGGATGGGCGAGATCCGGCCGCTGGATTTGTCGATATTCTGAGCGAGCCGGATCGCTCCCGCGCGCGAACGCGGGAACGATCCGCCAGGTTTCAACCGACGCGAGCGTTGCGCACGCCTTCGGACAGCGCCGAACACAGGCGCAATACGTCATCGATGGCTTGCTGCGGCGTGGCCGCATTGGCGATGTGGTCGATCAGCGCCGAGCCTACAACTACGCCGTCCGCCAGGCGGGCAATGGACGCCGCTTGCTCTGGGGTACGGATACCGAAGCCGATGCTGATCGGCAGATCGGTATGGCGACGCAGGCGGGCCACCGCTTCTTCGACGTGTTCCAGGGTGGCTGCGCCCGCACCTGTCACGCCCGCCACCGATACGTAGTAAACGAACCCGGAGCTACCGTTGAGCACGGTCGGCAGGCGCACGTCGTCGGTGGTCGGGGTGGTCAGGCGGATGAAGTCGATGCCCGCCGCTTGTGCCGGGTCGCACAGCTCGCCGTTATGCTCGGGTGGCATGTCGACCACGATCAGGCCATCAACGCCGGCTGCCTTGGCATCCGCGATGAAGCGCGGTACGCCGTAATGGTGGATCGGGTTGAAGTACCCCATCAGTACCAGTGGCGTGTCGTGGTTGCCTTCACGGAACTCGCGAACCATTTGCAGGGTTTTCGCCAGGTTCTGCTTGGCGCCCAAGGCGCGGATGTTGGCGAGCTGGATCGCCGGGCCATCGGCCATCGGGTCGGTGAAGGGCATGCCCAGTTCGATCACATCGGCACCCGCTGCTGGCAGGCCCTTGAGGATTGCCAGGGAGGTGTCGTAGCTCGGATCACCGGCGGTGACGAAGGTCACCAGGGCCGCGCGGTTCTGTTCCTTGAGTTCGGCAAAGCGCTTTTGCAGGCGGCTCATCAGTGTTTCTCCTGCTGGGACTGTTCCATATGGTGCATCACAGTTTGCATGTCTTTGTCGCCACGACCGGACAGGTTGACCACCATCAGGTGATCCTTGGGCAAGGTCGGTGCGCGTTTGAACACCTCGGCCAGGGCGTGGGCGCTTTCCAGTGCAGGAATAATCCCTTCCAGGCGGCAGCATTTGTGGAACGCGTCGAGGGCTTCGTCGTCGGTCACCGAGGTGTACTGGACGCGGCCGATGTCATGCAACCAGGCGTGTTCAGGGCCGATGCCCGGGTAGTCGAGGCCTGCGGAGATCGAGTGGGCGTCGATGATCTGGCCATCGTCGTCCTGCAGCAGGAAGGTACGGTTGCCGTGCAGTACGCCGGGTACGCCGCCGTTCAGGCTGGCAGCGTGCTTGCCGGTTTCAATGCCGTAGCCGGCGGCTTCGACACCGATGATCTCGACGCTCTTGTCATCCAGGAACGGGTGGAACAGGCCCATGGCATTGGAGCCGCCGCCGATGCACGCCACCAGGCTGTCCGGCAGGCGGCCTTCCTGGGCTTGCAGCTGCTCGCGGGTTTCCTTGCCGATCACGGCCTGGAAGTCGCGGACCATTGCCGGGTACGGGTGCGGGCCGGCCACGGTGCCGATCAGGTAGAACGTGCTGTCGACGTTGGTGACCCAGTCACGCAGGGCTTCATTCATTGCGTCTTTCAGGGTGCCCGTACCCGCCACCACCGGGATGACTTCGGCGCCCAGCAGTTTCATGCGGAACACGTTGGCCTGTTGGCGCTCGATGTCCGTGGTGCCCATGTAGATCACGCAATCCAGGCCAAAGCGCGCGGCCACGGTGGCCGTGGCCACGCCGTGCATGCCGGCGCCGGTCTCGGCGATGATGCGTTTCTTGCCCATGCGTCGCGCCAGCAGAATCTGGCCGATGCAGTTGTTGATCTTGTGCGCGCCGGTGTGGTTGAGCTCTTCGCGCTTGAGGTAAATCTTGGCGCCACCACAGAATTCGGTCAGGCGTTCGGCAAAGTACAGCGGGCTTGGGCGTCCGACGTAATCGCGCTGGAAGTAGGCCAGTTCTTCCTTGAATGCAGGATCTTCCTTGGCGGCTTCGTATTCGCGGGCCAGGTCGAGGATCAACGGCATCAGGGTTTCGGCAACGTAGCGGCCGCCGAACGCGCCAAACAGGCCGTTGGCATCAGGGCCGTTGCGCAGATTAGTCTGGGTCATGGGGCGCTCCAGGTGAATGCATGAAGTGACAATGGGGTTCACTCTACCCCTGACGTTCTGCGCTGAAAACCGATAAGATCGCCACAACCTGTCAGGAAAACTCACAGATCAAATGAGCCACGACCTTCCCCCGCTCAACGCCCTGCGCGCCTTCGAGGCGACGGCCCGGTTGAACAGCGTCAGTCAGGCGGCTGAGCAATTGCACGTCACCCATGGTGCGGTCAGCCGGCAATTGAAAGTGCTGGAGGCGCATCTGGGGATCAGCCTGTTCGTCAAGGATGGGCGCGGCCTGAAACTCACAGATGCCGGTGTGCGGTTACGCGATGCCAGCGGCGAGGCCTTTGAGCGCTTGCGCACGGTGTGCAGCGAACTGACCCAAGGCCATGCCGATGCGCCGTTCGTGCTGGGATGTTCCGGCAGCTTGCTGGCGCGTTGGTTCATACCGCGCCTGGGCCGGCTGAATGCCGACCTGCCGGATCTACGCTTGCACCTGTCGGCGGGGGAAGGCGATCTCGACCCGCGTCGACCGGGGCTGGATGCCTTGCTGGTGTTTGCCGAGCCGCCCTGGCCGGCGGACATGCACGTGTATGAGCTGACCAGCGAGCGCATCGGCCCGGTGCTGAGCCCCCGCTTTGCCGGTTACGAAACGCTGCGCCAGGCACCGGCCAGTGCCCTGCTCAACGAACCCTTGCTGCACACTACTTCACGCCCGCAGGCCTGGCCCAGCTGGGCGCAGCGTAATGACCTCGACGCCAGGGCGTTGAAGTACGGGCAGGGTTTCGAGCATTTGTACTACCTGTTGGAGGCGGCGGTGGCCGGTCTGGGAGTGGCGATTGCCCCGCAGCCGCTGGTGGCCGAGGATTTGAAGGCCGGTCGCCTGGTTGCGCCCTGGGGTTTTTCCGAAACCCCGGCGCAGCTGGCATTGTGGCTACCCAAGCGCGCCGCGGATGGGCGCGCTCGGCAGTTGGCGCAATGGCTCAAGAATGAGCTGCAGCAGTCGCTTTAGCTACCGCGTTTGCACAGCAGATATGCCGCCAGCAAACCCAGCGCCCCGACCGCGACACCGGTCGTGGTCCATGGGTGTTGCTGAGCATAATCGCGGGTCGCGATCCCGGTTTCACGGGTTTTGACTTTGACTTCTTCGTACGCATCGCTGAGCAGGCTGCGCGAGTGTCTCAGCGCGTTCTCGGCGTTGCTTTTCAGGCTTTTGAGGGTTTTCAGCGACTCGTCCGAGGCATCACTCTTCAGGCTTTCCAACGACTTGAGCAGACTCTCGATCTCGGCTTCCATGCTTTGCAATGAGGCTTTACGTAGCGAGGTGTTGGCCATGGTGACTCTCCTGCATTGATTGAGTGGCGTGTGTGGGTTGGGACTCCAGCCGTTCCTGAAAGTGCAGAAAATCTGAACCGGTCCATGGCCGTAGCCTGCAGAAGAAATACAAAAAATCACTGCTAGGCTGTAGTTACCTTCAAGGAGAACGCCATGACTGACCATCACACTTACAAGAAAGTCGAACTGGTTGGCTCGTCCCCCACCAGCATAGAAGAGGCGATCAATAACGCACTGGCCGAGGCCAGCAAGAGCATCAAGCATATGGAGTGGTTCGAGGTGACTGAAACCCGCGGGCACATCAAGGACGGCAAGGCGGCGCATTTTCAAGTGACGCTCAAGGTCGGTTTCCGGATTGCCAATAGCTGAGGTTGAACTAGGCTTTTGAACTTATGCGCTGGCCGATTGCCACAGGAGATGGCAAAGCGCTATTGAGCCTTGGGTGTTCATCGCTTGAGTGCCGAGGCTCATCCTTTTGATCTGACCAGGGAACGAGACCGATGAAGAAGTTGATTCTGGCTGTAGGTTTGCTGAGCATGGCGGGAACAGCCTTTGCGGCAGGCAAGCCGTGTGAAGAGCTGAAAGCCGAAATTGCCGCGAAACTGGATGCCAAGGGTGTTTCCGGTTATTCGTTGGAGATCGTCGACAAAGGTACTGCCGCTGGCGGAAAAGTCGTAGGTACCTGTGAAGGCGGTGCCAAGGAAATCGTCTACAAGAAATAGACTTTGAGCACAGTGCAGAAGAAAGCCGACGCCAGGGCGTCGGCTTTTTTCTGGCCGCTGTCTGAGCCTTAGCCCTTCATCACCTGCGCCAGCAATTCGTAGGAATGCAAACGGTCGGCGTGTTCGTACAGGTCGCAGGTGAAGATCAGCTCATCGGCCTGGGTCTGTTCGATCAAGACCTCAAGCTTGCCGCGAATCTTCGCCGGGCTGCCGACCATCGCCAGCCCCAGGAAATCGCCTACGGCTTGTTTCTCATGAGGCAGCCACAGGCCGTCCATGCTGTTCACCGGGGGGCGCTGGACCAGGCTTTGCCCGCGCATCAGCGCCAGAATCCGTTGGTAGACCGAGGTGGCCAGGTAGTCCGCCTGCTCGTCGGTGTCGGCGGCCACCAGCGGCACGCCGAGCATGACGTAGGGTTTATCCAGCACGGCGGATGGCTTGAAGTGATTGCGGTAGACGCGAATCGCTTCGTGCAGGTAGCGCGGTGCGAAATGCGAGGCAAAGGCGTAAGGCAAACCCCGTTCGCCCGCCAGTTGTGCGCTGAACAGACTGGAACCCAGCAACCAGACCGGGACGTTGGTGCCGGTGCCGGGCATGGCGATGATGCGTTGATCCGGTGTACGTGGGCCGAGGTAACGGACCAGTTCGGCGACATCTTCTGGAAAGTCGTCGGCGCTGCCAGAGCGCTCGCGGCGCAAGGCGCGAGCGGTCATTTGGTCGGAGCCCGGGGCGCGGCCCAGCCCAAGGTCGATGCGGCCCGGGTACAGGCTTTCCAGGGTGCCGAACTGCTCGGCGATCACCAGCGGTGCGTGGTTGGGCAGCATGACGCCCCCTGAGCCGACCCTGATGCTCGATGTCCCGCCGGCCAGGTAACCCAGCAATACCGAGGTCGCGGAGCTGGCGATACCGTCCATGTTGTGGTGTTCAGCCACCCAGAAGCGGTTGTAGCCCCATTTTTCAACGTGTTGCGCCAGGTCCAGCGAGTTGCGCAGCGATTGGGCGGGGCTGCCGTTCTCGCGAACGGGTACCAGGTCCAGGGTTGAGAACTTGATCTCGGACAGCTGTTTCATGGCCTGCTTCTCCAATGGGGGCGCAGGCTTTTCTCTCGAATGAAAACCTGCCGAATGTGTAAGCGTGTTTCATGCAATGTGGGCATATACCCGAGTTTCAATAGCCGAGCTGAAATTGCCTACCCGATCAACGGCTCGATTCGACAGGATGAACCGTGCCCGGCCTTCTATTCTCAGAATCCCTGACAACCGAAAACCATCAAGGCGCGATCGCTCGCGCCAGTGAGGAGGCAAAGATGAGCATCAAGAAGAGAGCATCGGCGCATTGGGTCGGCGATCTGAAAACCGGCCTGGGTTCTATCTCGACCGAAACCGGCGTCCTGAAAAACGCCCCCTATGGTTTCAAGGCACGCTTCGAAGGTGGCCCGGGCACCAACCCGGAAGAACTGATCGGCGCGGCTCACGCAGGCTGTTTCTCCATGGCCTTTTCAATGATCCTCGGCGAGGCTGGCCTCAAGGCCATCACCATCGATACCCAGGCTGAAGTCACGCTGGATCAGGTCGACGGTGGTTTTGCGATCACGGCCGTGCACCTGATTCTCAAGGCGAAAATCCCCGGTGCCAGCCAGCAGCAATTTGAAGAACTGAGCAAAAAGGCCAAAGAAGGCTGTCCGGTGTCCAAAGTGCTGAATGCCACCATTACCCTTGATGGCACACTCGTCAGCTGACAGCTTCCTTGTGGAATTGCCACAAATCAGAACTCGCCGGGTAAAACTGTGGTCGAATGAATGGCAGCGGCTTAAGTGTATGTTCGTACGCGCTGCTTCAAGGGAGCTTCAACCATGAAACGTTTTGCCTTGGCGGTTTTCTGCGGTGCGTTGGCCACATCGGCCATGGCTGCGCCGAAACCCTGCGAAGAACTCAAGGCCGAGATCGAAGCCAAGATCCAGGCCAACAACGTGTCCTCTTATACGCTGGAAATTGTCAGCAATGACGAAGTGCATGACCAGAACATGGTGGTCGGTACTTGCGAAAATGGCACCAAGAAAATCATCTATCAGAAGAACGACAACTGATCAGCCTTATGGCACACAGTTGACCTGACGTTCTTCGGCGACGATCTTGCGCTGGGCGTTGTACAGCCGGGCGCTGGGTGTGAAGGCCAGCGAGCGGGCTTCGAGCCGATAGCGTTGGCCCGCTTCAAAATGATCATAGCGAAGGGTCATGTAGCACAGCCGTTCCTGTGGGTCGGTGTTCATGCTCATCCCGCCACCGAATACCTCGAAATCAAAGCGAACCATGAGCTCATGACTGCCAGGCGGGACCTGGAAGAACCGTCCGTCGCGCTGCGGCTGGTTGTCCAGGCGTTCAGCCATCAGCACTTTGCCACCGGGCGTGGGCATGGCGAAGTCGACCCAGGCCATCGCCGGGTTAACGTCCGGCAAGGGGCTGGCACAGGCGGCCAGCGAACTGACGGCAAATAACAACAAATACCTTCGCATGCTCAACTTCCGGGCGGTAATTGGCTAAGCATAGCGCCGATCAAGTGCCCTGGCAGCCTGCCGGTTGCGCCTGGCCTACGACTTTTCGCTGCTGATCGTAAAGTTTGGCCCACGGCCGAAAACCGATATTCCCTGCTTGCAGCTGATAGCGTTGGCCGGCATTGAACTCGCTGAACTTCACGCTCAGCTGGCAATCGCGCCACAGCGGCTGGGCATCGGGACCAATGTTGGTCGGTTGCACCGCAAACTGATAACGCACCTTCAATTCGTGACGGCCCGGCGAGACTTCGAAGTAGCGTTTATCAAGGGTCGCCTTGTCGTCGACTTCCAGCGCATGCAGTGTGGTGTCTTCCGGATGGGGGGCCAGGTCGATCCAGGCTTGTGTAGGGTCAGGTTGGGGCAGTCCAGCACAGCCGGCCAACATCAGCAGGCCTCCAGTCAGCAGTAACACGCGCATAGCGAAGCTCCAGTCAGGCGAGATAGTCTTGCGGGCAGATTTTCCAAGGATGATTCGATGTGATCAGGCTGCTTCCAAGCCATCGGTTACTTGATCGCGTTTTGCGCGTTTTGTTTCCGGCTGTGCTGTTTTTATGGCTGAACGGTTGTGCGAGTGTCAGTTACTACGGCCAGTTGGCCAGTGGCCAGCTGCAATTGCTGCGGGCGCGCGAGCCTGTGAGCACGGTGATCGGCAACCCGGCCAGCGATGCAACACTGCGCGCGCATCTCAGGCAATCACAAAAAGCCCGGGACTTTGCCAGCCAGCACCTGCACCTACCGGATAACCAGAGCTATCGCCTCTACGCCGATATCGGCCGGCCTTATGTGGTGTGGAATGTGTTCGTCACGCCGGAATTTTCCCTCAACCCGCAGAACTATTGTTTTCCCATAGCCGGGTGCGTGGCCTACCGCGGGTACTACAGCCAGAGCTCCGCGAGGGGGGAAGCGGCGTTGCAGCGTCTGCAAGGCATGGATGTCTCGATCGGCGGGGTTGAGGCCTATTCAACCCTGGGCTGGTTCAATGACCCGATCATGAATTCGATGCTCGGTTGGGGCGATGAACGCCTGGCGACCCTGATTTTTCACGAGCTGGCGCATCAACGTTGCTATGTGAAGGACGACACCGAGTTCAACGAGTCTTTCGCCACGTTTGTCGAACAGGAAGGCACCCGCCAATGGCGCACGGCACGGGGATTGCCGCCGGCCAGTAAGGTCCAGGAGCAGCAACGCGAACAGTTTATCCGGCTGGTTCTGGATACCCGCACCCGCCTGGAAAAACTCTATGCGCTGCCCTTGGCGCCGGAGCCGATGCGCCAGCGCAAAGCGGCCGAGTTCGAACGTATGCGCAGCGACTATCGAACCCTGCGCGACAGCCTTTGGGCCGGTAACAAGCGCTTCGATGCCTGGGTCAACGCCCCGATGAACAACGCCCGGTTGCTGCCGTTCGGGCTGTATGACCAATGGGTGCCGGCGTTCGCCGAACTGTTCAAGCAGTCGGGGGGTGATTGGACGACGTTTTATGCGGCGGTCGAGAGACTGGGAGGGTTGCCGATCGAACAACGCAAGGCGGCGTTGAAAGCCTTGGTAGCGCCAGAAAAGCCTGGTGGCTGAACGGGCCCTTGCGCGGCACGCCAGCCCCACGCTGGGTGCTGCTGGCGTGCCCGCGATTGAGTTAGCGAGGCAAAAATGCCTGATGCAACTGGCTCAGGGTCTCGAAGTGATACGCCGGTTGTTCGGCGCTTAGCTCTTCATGGCTGCCAAAGCCATAACCCACGGCCGCGGCGTCCAGTCCGTTGCGTCGAGCGCCGATCAGGTCGTGTTTGCGGTCGCCGATCATCAGGGTGGTACTCGCGTCCAGGCCCTCTTCGGCCATCAGGTGGGCAATCAGCTCGACCTTGTCGGTGTGGGTGCCGTCCAGTTCGCTGCCGTAGATCACCTTGAAGTGCCGGGCGAAGTCGAAGTGCCGGGCAATTTCCCGGGCGAAAATCCACGGTTTTGATGTCGCGATGTACAGCTGCCGTCCCTGCCCGCCGAGGGTTTCCAGCAGGGGTGTCACGCCGTCGAACACGCGGTTCTCATACAGTCCCGTGACCTTGAAGCGCTCACGATAGAAATTGACCGCTTCCCAGGCCTTGGCCTCGTCGAAGTCGTAGAACTGCATGAAGGCTTGCAGCAAGGGCGGGCCGATGAAGTGTTCGAGCCTGGTCAGGTCTGGTTCGTCGATCCCCAGCTTGCTCAGGGCGAACTGGATCGAACGGGTGATGCCCTCTCGCGGGTCGGTCAGGGTGCCATCTAGGTCGAACAAAACGCTTTGGTAGTGCATGAAAATTCCCGAGTGAGAGTCAGAGCTGGTCGTAGCCTTCGGCCAGATGCAGGTCTTTGAGCTTGACGTAGTTGGCTGCGCTGTAGGTAAAAAAAGCCCGTTCCTTGTCCGTCAAAGGGCGAGCCTGCTTCACCGGGCTGCCCACATACAGGTAGCCACTTTCCAGGTGTTTGCCCGGTGGTACCAGGCTGCCGGCGCCGATGATCACGTCGTCCTCGACGACGGCACCGTCCATGACGATGCTGCCCATGCCGATCAGAATCCGGTTGCCCACCGTGCATCCGTGCAACATGACCTTGTGCGCAATGGTCACGTCATCGCCGATCAGCAAGGGGAAGCCGTCCGGGTTGAACGGGCCGGCGTGGGTGATGTGCAGCACACAGCCATCCTGCACGCTGGTGCGCTGGCCAATCCGGATACGGTGCATGTCACCGCGAATCACGGTCAACGGCCAGACCGAGCTGTCCGCGCCTATTTCGACGTCGCCGATCACCACCGCCGAGCCGTCGACAAAGGCGCCGTTGCCGAGCATGGGGGTGTGGTTCTGGTACTTGCGAAGGGACACGATAGGCTCTCTCTCTGTTGCTGATAGCTGCGGTTGGCGCCGATTGTAATTAAGATGGGGCAATGTTTCTTCCAGCCAAGGTGCCAACCGTGAGCGTGAACAACCCTCTTTTGCAGTCCTACGACCTGCCGCCGTTCTCGGCGATCCGCGCCGAGCACGTACAACCGGCCATTGAACAGATCCTCGCCGACAACCGCGCCGCCATTGCCGGGATCCTCGAGACCCAGGGCAAACAACCGACCTGGACCGGCCTGGTGCTGGCGATGGACGAGCTCAATGACCGTCTGGGCGCCGCCTGGAGTCCCGTCAGCCACCTCAATGCGGTGTGCAACAGCGCTGAGTTGCGTGAAGCGTACGAGTCCTGCCTGCCGGCCCTGAGCGCCTACTCCACCGAGATGGGCCAGAACCGTGAACTGTTCCAGGCGTTCGAAGCCCTGGCCAACAGTCCAGAAGCCGCTGGTTTTGAGGTTGCCCAAAAAACCATCCTCGAACACTCGTTGCGTGACTTCCGCCTGTCGGGTATCGACCTGCCGGAAGCCGAACAGAAGCGTTACGCCGAGGTGCAGAGCAAACTGTCCGAACTGGGCAGCCGTTTCTCGAACCAATTGCTCGATGCCACCCAGGCCTGGACCAAGCACATCACCGATGAAGCCGCACTCGCCGGCCTGACTGATTCGGCCAAGGCGCAGATGGCCGCCGCGGCGCAAGCCAAGGGCCTGGACGGTTGGCTGATCAGCCTGGAATTCCCGAGCTATTTCGCGGTGATGACCTACGCCCATGACCGCGCGCTGCGCGAAGAAGTCTACGCCGCTTACTGCACCCGTGCGTCGGACCAAGGCCCGAACGCCGGTCAGAACGATAACGGCCCCGTGATGGAAGAAATCCTCGACTTGCGTCAGGAGCTGGCAAAACTCCTGGGCTACAGCAGTTTCGCGCAACTGAGCCTGGCCACCAAAATGGCCGAATCCAGCGATCAGGTGCTGAGCTTCCTGCGCGACCTGGCCAAACGCAGCAAGCCGTTTGCCGCACAGGATCTGGAGCAGCTGAAGGCGTACGCCGCCGAACAGGGCTGCCCGGACCTGCAAAGCTGGGACAGCGGTTTCCATGGGGAAAAACTCCGTGAGCAGCGTTACAGCGTTGCCCAGGAAGCACTGCGTGCATACTTTCCGATCGACAAGGTGCTCAGCGGCCTGTTCGCCATCGTACAGCGCCTGTACGGCATCGAAATCGCCGAGCAGAAGGGGTTCGACACCTGGCACCCGGATGTTCGCCTGTTCGAAATCAAGGAAAACGGTGAGCACGTCGGTCGTTTCTTCTTCGACCTCTATGCGCGCGCCAACAAGCGCGGCGGTGCCTGGATGGACGGCGCTCGCGACCGTCGCCGTACCGCCGCAGGCGTGCTGCAAAACCCGGTGGCCAACCTGGTGTGCAACTTCACCCCGGCCGACAGCGGCAAGCCCGCGCTGCTGACTCACGATGAAGTCACCACGCTGTTTCACGAGTTTGGCCATGGCCTGCATCACCTGCTGACCCGCGTCGAGCATGCGGGCGTGTCCGGTATCAATGGTGTTGCCTGGGATGCGGTCGAGTTGCCGAGCCAGTTCATGGAGAACTGGTGTTGGGAGCCGGAAGGCCTGGCGCTGATCTCCGGTCATTACGAAACCGGCGAGCCGCTGCCTCAGGACCTGCTGCAGAAGATGCTTGCGGCGAAAAATTTCCAGTCCGGCCTGATGATGGTCCGTCAGCTGGAGTTTTCGTTGTTCGACTTTGAACTGCACGCCACGCATGGCGATGGCCGTAGCGTGCTGCAGGTGCTCGAAGGCGTGCGTGACGAGGTCTCGGTCATGCGACCACCGGCCTACAACCGTTTCCCGAACAGCTTCGCGCACATTTTTGCCGGCGGTTACGCGGCGGGTTACTACAGCTACAAGTGGGCTGAAGTCCTGTCGGCCGACGCGTTCTCCAGGTTCGAAGAGGAAGGCGTGCTCAACGCCGCCACCGGTCGCGCATTCCGCGAGGCAATCCTGGCTCGCGGGGGTTCCCAGGAGCCTATGGTGCTGTTCGTCGACTTCCGCGGACGTGCGCCGTCGATTGACGCACTCTTGCGCCACAGCGGCCTCGACGAGGACGCGGCAGCATGAGTGACGGGCCTGTGAGCAAAACCAAGAAGCGCTTTATCGCCGGGGCGGTCTGCCCGGCGTGCAGCGAGCCGGACAAGTTGATGATGTGGAGCGAGGACGATGTGCCGCACCGCGAGTGCGTGGCCTGCGGTTACTCCGATACGCTCAATGAACAAGGGTTGTCAGTGCCCAAGGAGTTGGGTACCCGGGTGAATACCAGCGCATTGAAGGTGCCGGACGCCAAGGTCCAGACCGTGCAGTTCTTTGTGAACCCGAAGCTGAAGAAAAAAACCGACTAAGTGTTATCCCATCCTGCAAAACACAACCGGCCCTCATTGGGGCCGGCGTGTTCAATGTATTGATTAGTACTTGAAACGTGCCAAGGCATGGTTCGACTGCTGCCAGTTGCTTGAATGCATGTGCAAGTGCTGTATTTGCATGAGTATATGGTTAGCCAGGATAGTCGGCCGAAATGACAGTTGGATTGGGTTGCGAGTGAACTGCGCTGGCGCCGGTCAAGGATTGACGATGCTGACGTAAGCTTTGGCCAGGGCAATCAGCCTGGCTTTGTCTTCGGCGTCGATGATGCCGTCATCATTCACGTCCTTGCCTACGGATTTGATACTGAAAGAGTTGCCGCGGTCACTGGAAACGGCCGTGACAAAAATCGAATCGATCAGTGTCTCGATGACTTCTTCTTTCTCCGCGTTCCAAACTTCTACCTTCTGGGATAGTTGCATGGAAACAAGGGTGTTGGGCTCCGAAGGGCTAGGCAGCATAAGTTGCAGGAAAATACCGCGCTGATTTAAACATGACATGACTAAATCCTTTTATTTAGGTGTATTGCATCAGGTAGGTGTCGCCGTAAGTTTCCGATACTACGAGTGATAGTTACGTATAACCACTGAGCAAGTGTTTCACGGGTTCTCTATCAATTTCGTGTTACTTACCGAGTCCGAAGCGTTAATCCCCCCCAATGGCAGGCCGAACGGTACTGGCTGGTCTGTGCACGCTCGTGTACTGTATGGATATACAGATCGAGGTTCCCTACGATGATCACGCCCCTGCCCCCGCGTGGCCGCGGTACCGCGACCAACCCGCACAACCGCTTTGCACCGAACCGTTCGGTCGCCGAAGACGATGGCTGGTATCAGGAAGTACCGCTGACCCAGGGCACCGAAGTGCGTATCGAAACGGCGAAAACCATCATCACCCGCAACAACTCACCCGATCTGCCCTTCGATCGCTCGATCAATCCCTATCGAGGCTGCGAGCATGGTTGGCTATGTTAGATTAAACGTACCGATAGGTTACTGAGCTTGCCACCGTGCCTCTATGCTTTCCATACGTTCGCTTTTCCAGCCAGAAACAGGCGGATGGTAATTCAGTCGTTCGCCAATCTGAGCGCATTGAATCCTTCGTCAGTAGGCACAACCTCACGGTTGATACCAGACTTGAGGATCACGGTATCAGTAGCTTCCGTGGGGCTAACGCTAAAAAAGGTCAGCTATCGGGATTTCTTCAGCGGGTGCGTGATGGTGAGATCCCCAATGGCAGCTACCTTCTAATTGAGAACTGGGACCGGCTATCACGTCAGGTGCTCGACGCCTCCATAGAGATATTTTCTGACCTGATCCGATCCGGTATCAAGATTGCCGTGTTGGACGAAGATACAGTTTATGACGATCTCACCAGCAACAGTTTCATCCGGGCAATTGTCCAGTTTGAAAGGGCTCACTCGGAAAGCTTACGCAAATCGGATATGTCGAAGGCGTCGTGGCGCGCTAAGCACAAGGCGATGGCTGAAGGCACGATAGCCACAGAGAAATGTCCTCAATGGCTGGTAGTGAAGGATGGGGCGTGGTGCAAGCTTGATGATATTTGCCTACACATTGAAACCATGTTCTCTCTCGCTCAAACCTACGGTGTGGCAGAAACGGGAAGACGCCTCAACGCTCAGTTTGGCACCAGTTACAAAACGCACCAGATTCAATACCTGTTGCGCAATCGCCGCCTGATAGGCGAGCACTCCCCGGTGGAACTCAGCAAGGAGCACGGCAAAAATGTCCCCACCGGGCATTTGGTGGAACATTACTACCCTCAGGTAATCCCTCCAGCTACGTTTGAAGAAGTACAGACAATACTCAAGAGTCGAAAGCCGTTTTCAGGCAGGCAGGATGCAACCAACCTCAATATTTTCCGCAACCTTCTGGTCTGTGCTGAATGTGGCGGTAGTACACGGTTTATGCTCAGGAGTGGTAAGGAGTTCTATTACTGCACAGCATCAATGACTGGTGGCTGTGTTGACGATCAGATCAGGTCGATCCGGGGGGAATTCCTTCGCCGTGTATTGTTTAAATTTGAGCATTGGACTGCAATCCGCGACTACATTGCCGCTGGGTCAGATGTGCTGAAGACACTGAAGAAAGAAGAAACCGTTGCCGTCGCAAAACTGAGCAGATTAGAAGTTAAGGCAGAAGGTTTGAAGAATAAATTCGCTGCTGAAGATGACGAGGACAAAGCTGAAACCTACGTCGGCCTGCTCACTGACACCCGGAAAGCAATTGCCACCGCTAAAGCTGATATTGATCGTATCAAGCAAGAGCTTGCCAGTCTGGACGGGGCATTTGCCCTTAGCGACAGTAACGTTGATTCCTTTGAGTCAATGCTGACATCAGACAGTGAACAAGCCCGTACCGACCGTCAGCGGCTGAACAGATACCTGCGGGGAATATTCCTAAAGCTTGAGCTTCACTTCCCCACGCACAAGTTGGTGACACAGCCCATACCTGCTTTGGCGAACAGAATCAGCCCGGTGATTGCATACGTCCAGCAGCCGAAAGATAAACGCACAGGCGATGATTACGGACACCACACCTGGATTACCAAAGATAAACAGACGCTGATTATCAGGAGTATCAAAGCACGCCTGCGCAGGGCGGGCATACCCTCGCCAACTTTTGAGCAAGTGAAGCCGATCTATGAGAGCGTGGCGTATTCCCTCCTACCTAAGAGTAAGCCTCAGTGCAAGAATCAGTCTGAGCTGGCAGACCTTCCAGAAGAATTCAAAGGGCTAGTTTGGAAAGCTCCAGACCCATTTCTGAAGTAAAGGGGTAGTCAGCGGGTGCAAGTCGATCAAGAACGGCCTATTTCGGCGGTGTTTTATGGTGCTAAATCGCCGTTCTCTGAAAATGGCTACCTATGTAGCCTCTGACATCTACCGCCTCATTTGAATGCTTCAGAGCCGCTACACTTATATAATAGCTATTGCAAGATATTAATTGCAATTTAGAATAGATGCCTTATAATATTACGCTCTTGTAAAATTTATAAGATCGGATTGTCCCTAATCAGGCTAAGTGGTCGGCTAGTGTGGTGGGGTTGTGTAAACACATCTCTTCCTGCACGAACTGGCAGCAACAATCTTAAATAGCGACCTACTGTGAGATGGGACAGGTCGATGGGTGAGCTTAAAGTCAGCACCCCCCAGCAGCTCTGCTAAAGCTGTGTGAATTCTATCTGACTAGATTGGGCGTTATCAGTGTCCCAGTTCCGAAGGCAGCTACTCCACCCGTGTAGACTGTACTGAACCTAAGATAATTGGGTTCAACTCACCTCGTTCCCAATTTTGATGGCATCTATTGCTTCTACGGGTATGGAATCAGGCTGAGCTTTAGGTAGAAGGCTCTTACTCGGTCTTAGGCAGAGCGCTTGCTCTGTATGGCTGGGTAAGGGTTGCTTTTACCGAAGTTCTTCCTGAAACCCATTTTGATAAGTAAATATATATGTAATTTCAACAATATCATGTGACTTTTGATTAATTAATTACGTCTAATAAGTGTAAGAAGTAAGATTTGGACAGTCCGATTTTAATGGGTCGGTTGTTAAATAACTATGCAATCGGCTAGTTATACTACCGCTCGTCGGACACTTAAAAATAATGAACTACTGCAAATATGGCTACACGCCTTTGTATATGCGGGTTTCGCCAACTTAGTATATGTAAGTGAGTTTTCGCCCTATTGCAATTTCGTTTATAAGTGTGGTAATTTAAACTCAACTGAATAAGGTAAATAACAGATAAGGATTTGGTGGGAAATAATCTCGCAATGGGGTTTCCTACAAACCAGCTCTATCCTCTCGCTTAGCCCTTGTTTAAAGAACATCGACCCGATGACGCTTATTAGAGTTTGCTCTCATCTGGTCAGTGCAGGCAGATATTGTTTTCCTTCTTACAATATCTGCCATCAAAAACCTCCATAGGTTCAAACCACTTCTCGTGCTAGTAATGTAAGCCGAGCTGTGGTTTGTTTTTGTTCTAAATTCCTTACTCTTGAATATCCAAACAACACTGGAACCAAAACTGTGCCCGTAGAAATCATAAAATTGTGCAAGTGGTGTGGTGGGGAAATGCTTACCACTCGATGTACAAAAAAGCTGTGCAGCCAAAGCTGTCATAACAAATTCCATTACTGGAGACATAAGAGCCACCCCGGAGAAGGGCCAAACGCAGCATTCAAAGTTATTGAACAGGGATTGTGTGAAGGTACACACTCTAATCCTGAGCATCCTATCAACGTAATGGATGATGTGAACGCTAAGTCTGGTGACTAGCAACCAATGCAATGCATGTATAAATCTAACAACCAAACGCCATAAGGAAAAAGAAATGACTAACTGCTTAGTATGCAACAAGAGCTTCGAACCTACCGACAAACGTCACAAATATTGCAGCAATCTCTGCGTCGTTAAGGTGTATTCCCTACGTAAGAGAGTGCGAATTCAAATTAATGCAGCATTGAAACTTCTGAAGACTCCTGCTGCCATCACCGAATTCGACAATGCACTACAAGACGTACTGGAAGGAGCCGTGTAATGAAAACATCTCACGATACAAAACTGATCAAAGTAGCAATGCCATTGGATCTGATCGCTCTTCTCGAAGAAGAAGCAAAGGATTACGACAGCTTCACAAAAATGCTAAATGCAGTTTGTCGTAGGTATTTCATCCATCAGGAATTAAAGAAAGAATTCGCTAAGATCAAGTAGTACTCCAACTAGAATCACGCATATGCCTCAAAGCTGCATTCTTCTAAGGCTCCAGCCAACTAAAGGAAGTATAGATATGAGAGTTACACTCAATAGTCGCTCAACAGATCAACTAAATAAGGTCATGGATCTAATGGGTTTTGATAACCCCACCCACTGCATTCAAACGATGATCACCAATCTACTAGAATCCCTCAACCATCAATCCCAATCTATCGAGGATAAAAACAACAATGGCAATTCAACGAGTAAAGGCTTGTACCATATGTACAACTGAGTTCACCACCAGTCAAATCAAAGCTAAGTATTGCCCTGAATGCAGAAGCAAAGCTAAAAAAGGCAAACAAGTTGATAGACGTCAGAAGCTTGCAGAGAAGCGAGTTGTAAAACTACCCGTGTCGGAAGAGTGGCTGTGGGTAGCCAGAGAGGTTCGCCGCGCTGGTACAGTTGAGTGCTTGCATTCTCATACAGTAGAAACACTTGAACAGCTTTTCGAACTCCGCAACTACAAATACAAAACATACGACTTCGATTTTGAAAAGAAGAGAAGCAAGTTTCATCTCTGCCATATCCAGCCGGTTAAAGGTCAAAACACAGTAGGTCTGCTTCATCCTCATAACCTGTTCATCGGCCCTAGCTTAGCGAATCAAGTTCACAGCACGAAATTTTATCCAGGCGTGGGGTTGGACATCAGTCGCTTTAATCTCCAATCCCGCTGGTTGATCCCTGACGATATGCCTGATCCGAAAGTCTTACAGAAGGTGCAGAAGTATCTAGGGCCAGTATTGATCGAATATGCCAAGGTTAATCCTATTCGCATGAGTCAACGGCTGTCGTTGGCAAAATGGATTCATAAGAACGTGACGGGCTGCGTTCACACGCTAGCGAAGCTTGAGCGCATGGGCATGACGGAGCTAAGGAAGATCAGGGCTGCGTTTGAAGAGAAAGAGGTCTATCAAATGGATCTTTCTACCAAGCGATCAATCGTCGTAGCGCTGGATGAGGCTGTAAGGCTTTCTAAGCAGCTCCCACACGGTAAACAAAGAGACGACATAGCTTTCCTCATTCCCGTGCTAACCGTCGCTGGAGCGTGGCTGAGCCGGCAGGACGAGCAAGATGGTCTAGCGTCAATTCTGGATCGCCCTTACGGCGTTCATTGGACCCCTGTAGAGCTTCGAGAAGGGTTGAACGCCTCCGACTTTCGGGATTTCATCGCGTTTCAGACTTTCCAGACAATGCAGGGAGCACCACTTGATAGAAAGATGATCTTGAACACTTTGCGCAAGTATCTACACGTTCCCGCAATGACCCCTGACTACAGCCGTAGTAATAGCAGCATGCAATCAGCGTTTAGAGATCAGTATGCTAATTTCTACTCTCAGGTGCCAGTGATACAAAAAGCTATATTGGCTGTGGGAGTGTGCAGCAGCATTCAAGAATACGAATATCTTGAAAAGGTCCGTGAAGCTGATAGGGAAATGGCGATCTTTGAAAGCTTTGGATATGAAACGTGTGAACACGAATATGATTACTCAACGCTCAATATTCAAATAGAAGAAGATTACGCCCCCAACCCAAACAACCCACGGATAAAGAAGTTCATCGAGCCTATTTTCTGCGATTTCTAACAACACCCTACTAGATAGTACAGTTGATTCACACATCGCACTCTAAGCCCTGATATATAAGGCTCTCAGACAATTAACACCAAAGAATCTGCTCTTGCAATAAGAGCGATACAGGCAATCTCTTTGCCTACACAAAGCCGTAAAGGCATCTAAACCACAGAAGGAAATAATAATATGACTAATATCAAACCTAGCGTAAGTCTGCAAAGCTTCCAATACAATCAGGATGTACTGGACAAACGAATCGAACACGCACGATTTATGTTTATGCGTTCGTATGCCGCAGTAGACCGGTATAGCGAGCCCGTGTCCATTCTTATGCCTAAACTGCAAAAGCTGTTTGCAGCAGGACGAGTGCTTTCAGACAATCATCCAATCAACACTACGGCAGGGTTTACAGTATTCTTGCTGAAAGAAGACATCGCTGACTTGCTGGAAAATGTTGCCATTGAAACAAAGACTGCTTATCTGGCAGATCTAGAAGTAGAAAAACAAAAGCAACAGAAGATCCTGGAGCAACAGCTATACCAAGCTCAAGTAGATAAGGAAGCAAAGAAAGAGGCTGATCGGGAAGCAAAACTACGCGCTGATGCAGCTAAAGAGGCATCGGAGTTCTTTGCCAATCTTTCATCTGAAAAGGAAGCTGTGTGATGACCGTCTCCAACACTATATTCAATAAACAGCTAGAGCGCGCTATGGCCCGCAATGCCGCCAAGAAGGCTCCTGAGCTAAAGGTGGAACCTGCCACGACAAAGTTATCTAAGGAAGAGCTTCAGGTATACATTGATATCCTGTTAGCAGCAGCGGCAACCCCGCCAATGACTAAACTAGAAAAACTTATGTACGACAGCGCTGATCTCACCCATAAGATTCTCACAGAGAAGTATGGAGTTAATCCAGCCTAAGCAGGATATATGCATACGGGGTGTTTGAGGACTAAATATCCTCCCACCCCCTTCTAGGGCCGATGTTTACTACTGAGTTTGAATGTTCTGTTTAGCACGATGCATTCTCCCGCCAATAATGTAACATTATAACACTTGACGAAGTTATAAGTTAAAACGATAACAAATAAGAAGGTTTTTAAGTTTGAATAACATCGCAATAGCTGTTCTGGGGCTGTTCGCTCTAGCCAGTGTTATCTGTATGTCATTACTGACGTTTGCATTGCTCACAGTAAGCGTTGATCGCAGTAGTGACGATGCATTTCGATCTAGAATGGATTCATTGGTTAACTACACCGAACAGAAAATTAATAATAACGCTGAAAGACAAGACAGGATCATTACCGACATGGAATCACAGCTTAGAATTTTAGATGCTAGGATCAAATTACTACAGGGCCGTAGCCAATGACGTATTTCTATTGGCTTATTCTGAAAGTTTCGATGGACTATCCGGATAGCAGCACAAAGCTTTCTATCGATTCGTTCTCACCACTCAGAGAGCAGTGGCAATACCTAGATAGGTCCGGGCGCTGGTCAGTCCAGATAGAGTCTGCGGTAACGCCTAGTCAAGCCTACAGCTTGTTTGAGGAGCTTACAGCCGCGTCCCGTCTCTGGGTAAATTCCGTTGTGTTTGTTAACGGCGAGCCAGTTGGTGGGCCTTGGGATCTAGAAAAGTTTAGAACTTTCGTGAATGCGTATGCGTTAACTTATGCCAATGCTGAGCTTAAACCTTTGGGAGTATGAACGTACACCAAAGTCTTTTCTTGCCTGCGTTCCTTCCAGGCTCCCACAGTACCTCACCACTAATATCTGTTGGAATTCGATACACAATTTTCGTAGGCATCGTGACAAGCGGATTGATTGACTTGAAGTAGATACCATAACCCCGCTGCATTACAGTTTCAGTCGTATCATACCGAAGTTCTCTACCATCACTGGTTTGAATGATTAGACTCCCTTCGCTTGGCAGACGGCCTTCAGTGTCTAAATTCTTAAATCGTGCATCGATTACAATGAATTGTGACCCGTCCCAACGTTCTGGTTCCGAGTAAGGATTTGAAGTACCCACGGATGCGCTGACCTTGCAGCTTTCACGCTTTATCTGAAAGTTGCCAAACTTAGCATCTTCAACCAAGGCCAACGCATTGACAAATTTCTCAATCATCTCTACTTGGGACGTATCGGAAGATTTATACAGGGATTGAAGTGAGCAGATAGACTCTGTTCCTACAAATTTTTTGTACTCTGAGTCTTTGTTCAAGTATTTCTGCATTTGCCCCTTATGGAGTGACTCTTGATAACTGATATAGCCACGAAGATAGTCAACTTGTGCAACCCCAAGCTTTTTCTTCACATCATCTAGCTTAGCGATGAACGGAGTATTTCCCAAGCTGGTTTTCATGTCGCTAATGATAGAGTCCCTGCCCAGCAAATATCGTAATGACGATGACATTGCTAGGTGTACGCTTAGATTATTTATTGACTTTTTATCTTCGGCGGTGGCTGAGGACGGTAGGTAGCTGAAATACGATGAACATGTTTCGTCTGACAGGGGATTGAATTTTGTATCGCTCGCCTCAGTCCCATAGCTAACAAGGAACGCCACACAAGCGATTGTGCAAACTCCGGATTTGTTTGCAGACTGCATTTTTTATAGTCCTTTGGCAGCGGTAATCTTTTTCAGCTCGTCATAAATCCCGCTAAGGACAAGCCAGAACCCAGCCATCACCGCCCCAGCTACAAAACCCCCGATTGCCCCCCACTCGCCATAGATTGCGTAACCCGCAAACGCAACGGCAACAATGGCGAAGTAGCAAAGGTAGTCGTTCAACCGAATGATCCCGTCTTTCATGTCAGCTTCCCTTGCGTGCATTTGAGAGTATCAGAGTGCCACTAGTACGGAGACGTTCGCAAGGCTCACTACTGGTCAATGGGTCGATTCCAGATGTGCCGTCATTGTGTCGCGTCAGTACAAGGAGAACGCTCTCTGTCGCTGAGTCACTCCTTAGCGATCCCCACCAAAAAGCTAATGTCGAACGCGTACCTGTCATATGGCTTCTGCTCCACACCATAGAGGAAGGTACTCGCCCTGTCGTATTCCTGACGATAGGCAAATAACCGACCGTCTACCGTCTGGAAACCGGATTGATAATCCTCATGCAGATTGTGCTTTACGTACTCCACCTCCTCCCCCGCTGATGCCTCGACCGTCGCGCAGTAGCAATCCACTTGGGCAAGGATTTCTACAAAGTGAAACGAATGCGGGTGGCAGCACCGTCTTTGGTACACCGCCGCAAGCTTCCGCTCTTTTTTAGATCCCGGCTTGATACCCCACGTTAGGAATTCGATATCTCCCAGGCATGGGTATGAATGCATTGCTTGCAGCAGCTCATCGGGTTCTAACACGTTGGTTGAGAGAAACCGCATCAGGAGTGAGCCCTCAGGCTCCATGCGGGTGTTGTTAGTTTCGACGTAGACTGAAAATGTGGAAGCTTTGACCATGAGGGTATAGAGATACTCGTGGCTAGCCCTCGCAATTGATTTATCAACCTTAGACATTCGCATTCCCTGCTGACCTCGCGCTGTCGCCAATCACTATCAAAAGACTCTACTTGTTTGGTAGTGCGATAACCGTTTGTCGCCAGCTATCAAATAACTCTTTCAGATAGATATATGATCGTATTATCATAGGCCTATCAAATCAAATGCTAAAGGATAGCCAGCCATGAAAGCCCACCTCTACCTGCGAGCCAGTACCAAGGACCAAGACGCCAATCGTGCAAAAGCTTCCCTTGAGGCATTCGCCGCAGAGAAGGGTTTAATCGTAGCCGCTATCTACGCAGAGAATATCAGTGGTACGAAACTGAACCGTCCTGAACTGATGCGCCTGCTCAACACTGCCGACGCTGGGGATTGCATCGTCTGTGAGTCGGTAGACCGTTTGAGTCGTCTTTCCCAAGCTGACTGGGAGACATTGAAGGCCACCATCAAGGCCAAGGGGCTGCGTTTGGTAATAGCAGACTTGCCTACTAGTCACATGATGGTTGAAGAGAAAGGTATCACCGGGCAGATCATGGAAGTCATCAACAGCATGTTGTTGGACCTCATGGCTACGATGGCCCGTCTTGATCAAGAAAAGCGCGTGGAACGCATCCTCCAAGGACTGGAGAACAAGAAAGCTGCTGATCCTGACTGGAAGCCAGCAGGCAAATCAAAGAATGCTGCAATGTGGGACAAGGTTGTAGCTCTGATGGCCAAGCACCCATCTATGTCGGCTGATCAGGTAGCCAAACTAGCTGACTGTGGCGTGGCTACGGTGTACAGGATCAAGCGTGAGATGAAGACCGCTGAAGCATAAGGTGGAATCCCCTCTAGAACCGTCTTTTCTAGGCGGTTTCAGCCCCTCTGAGACGTGATAGCTCTTCTTCCCTCTCCCTGTCAGGGGTAGCTAGTGAGCCACCCCAAAGCTCTCATATTTTCACATTTACCGGATAGGATCGTTTCGCATTTGTAGCTGGTCTTAACCGTGGTGCCCCCGCGCTGATATTTGCCAAAGCTCCACCCTCACCTACCCTAGAGTTGCCATGTGGCGACTAAAAGGAATGGGTATACCAATGGATGATATGGAGCGTGCCTCAGCGGAATGCCTTCACAATGCTGAACGAGTAGTTGAACAGCTGGAGCTTGAAGGTACACCGGTTCCGTTTTGGGCTAGGAAACAGCTGGAATATGCCAAAGCTGTACTAGAGACCTACCGAGAAGGTGGTGATTGGAAAGCAAAATTGAACGAGAGCATTGGTTTCCAAAATCGGTATCAGTCCGAAATCGACGCTCACTTCCAAAAATATCCTGCCTAACCCCCAGCAACCCGCTTGATGTAGCAACATCATCGCGTTTTTCGTTGGAGCCCGTCATCTCCTGACGGGTTCTTGGCCAGTTCCGTATTGGTACTAATTACACATCACAGCTGCATCTACTGCTATGCGCGGCCCAGCCATGCTTATTGGGACCTGTCGCCCGGGCTCGATTTCGAGACCCGGCTGATTGCCAAAAGCAATGCCGCCGACGTACTTGAGCAACAGTTATCCAGGCGTGGATATCAGTGTGCACCGATCAATCTGGGCTCCAACACCGACCCTTATCAGCCGATCGAGCACGAACACAGGATTACCCGACGCATCCTTGAAGTGCTGCTGCGCTATCGACATCCGGTGACCATTATCACCAAGGGCTCGCTGATTCTTCGCGACCTGGATCTGCTCTCCGAATTGGCCGAGCGGCGACTGGTGGCGGTGATGATCAGCCTGACGAGCCTGGACGACGAGCTCAAACGCATTCTTGAACCGCGAACCGCGGCACCCAAGGCGCGCTTGAGGGCGATTCGGGTCATGCGAGAAGCTGGCATTCCGGTCGGGGTGTTGTGTTCGCCGATGATCCCGATGATCAACGACAGCGAACTGGAAAGCCTGCTGACCGAAGCCCACGCGGCCGGTGCCCAGAGTGCGGCCTACATGATGTTGCGCCTGCCGCTGGAGGTTGCACCGCTGTTCGAGGAGTGGCTGGCGGCCCACTACCCGCAACGCGCAGCCCATGTCTTGAGTCTGATTCGCCAAAGTCGTGGCGGCGAGCTATATGACAGTCGCTTCGGGTCTCGCATGCGCGGTGAAGGGCCTTTCGCCGACTTGCTGGCGCAACGCTTTGCCAAGACAATAAAACGCCTGGGGCTCAACCAGCGCGAAGGCTTCAATCTGGATTGCACGTCTTTTTGCCCTCCAGGTGCTCAGATGGCGTTGCTTTAGCTACGAAATGACCGGTTTTTTCGTGGTACGTAGTATGCGTATTGATTCGTTGTTCGCGTTTTGTGAGCTGTATCACCTGCTCCAGGGCGATTTACATAGTTCGAGTCAAGTTTTGGCGGTTGCTATGTAAGTCGAGTGACTGATTGGTCGCCAGATTGCGCTCTGGATGCTTGTCTGCCAGTCACTGACACTGTTCCAGGTAAAAACGGGAAAGCTCCTTTTCTTTGCCAAGGAGCACCAACCATGATTGATCAAGACAGCCAACCATTGGCTGCGACGGCCTCGGCCCACCAGATCTCGAGCTAACTACTCAGGTGGTAAAGGGGCATCGGTACACGGGTAATGTACCGACGCCCCAGTTGACCGTCACTCACCAGGCCAGTCTTCAGTGTTGGACTACAGCGCTGGAACGTCGGGTGCTTAGAGTTTCTTAGCGTAATTAATCAGCTGGCAAACCAGCCTTGAATCCAGCCGCCAATATTGCTAAAAGTCGACTTGATATCGGCGAAGGCATTTTTAACCCATGTGATAGTTTCGGCTATAACTTTTGTAATGAAAATATTGAATTTTTCCGACATCAGTCGGAACAGGTTGAAAATTATTTCAGTCGTGGACATTATTGCTTTCTGTGCGTTCGGGTGCCGTTCACCGATTTCAATGGCCTTGTCGAAGATTCGGTCAATATTTTTTTCGGATTGCTCTTTTTCGTAGAGACGTCTTTCATTCATTTGCTGTTTGAATGCCGCAGTGGCAGCGGCATTACCCGCAGCGTTGCTCAAGTCCTGGGCATCTTTGGTAATGCTGAGCTCCATGCCCTGATTCTGGGTGATAGCCAGCATTTTTGCTGTCGATTTCAGTTCTTCCAGGGCGATTGCTTCATCTGGTGAAACGTCATCCAGTGCGGTGGCGCTTGGCATGGAGAAACTACGAGCGGCTTGTTGTTTGCCACCCGCCAACAAGGATTTGTGGTGGGCGCGAAGTTCGTTCATGTTTTCGACAAAAGCGGTCATTGGGTTCATTCCTTTGAGTGTGCTTAAAGTTTTCAAGTGCTCGTGCACTTGTTGGCTAGAATAGTGGTGCTTCTATAATAAAACAGCCTTAAACTTTTGCGCTTTGTTTCTGAGGATTAACGTTTAAGATTGTCTGTGCATTAAACAGATTTGATGTTGCTGATGTGCCCGTTGCGATTGCGCGTGCCGGACCTCTTGGACAGTCGGGTGAGTGCTCAAGGGTCTCTGTCAAGTTTCAACTAAGGTTGAAAGGTTACTGTGGTGACGGGCTTGTTCTTTGTGGATGACGTTCTCGTCGTCTGTATTGCAACTGAGTAAAAGTTCAGGTTGGAAGTGATGTAAACTCTCGGATACTCCCTTAATCTGCCAAAGAGGATGAGTCATGAGTGACGAAAATGGACCGCCGTTGGCGGCGCTGGATTCAGCCCTTCCCGAGGCCGAAAGCGCCGATGCGGCGCTGCAGCATATCGTTGACGGCTTTCTGCATTTTCATCATGAAGTCTTCCCGGAACAGGAAGAACTGTTCAAGAAGCTCGCCACGGCGCAACGGCCGCGTGCGATGTTCATTGCGTGCGCCGATTCACGCATCGTTCCCGAGTTGATTACCCAAAGCGCTCCAGGCGATCTGTTTGTGACCCGTAATGTCGGCAACGTCGTACCGCCCTATGGGCAAATGAACGGCGGTGTTTCCACTGCCATCGAGTACGCAGTGTTGGCCTTGGGTGTGCAGCACATCATCATTTGCGGACATTCCGATTGCGGTGCCATGCGGGCGGTCCTGAACCCGCAGACCCTGGAAAAAATGCCCACGGTAAAGGCCTGGTTACGCCACGCCGAAGTCGCGAAAACCATGGTCCAGGAAAACTGCAATTGCGCTGATGAAAACGAAAGCATGCAGGTGCTGACCGAAGAAAACGTGATCGCCCAGCTGCAGCATTTGCGCACTCACCCCTCCGTGGCGTCGCGCATGGCCAACGGTCAGCTGTTCATCCATGGCTGGGTCTACAGCATCGAAACCAGTGAAATAAAAGCCTACGACGCGGACAAGGGCTGCTTCCTGCCCTTGGATGGCAGTCTTCCGATCCCCATGGCGACGCCCAAGGCGCGCTTCTAAATCTCTCGAACAACCGCCCTTTTGCGGGCTGGTCGAGACTGCTGAAAAGCGTCCAGGCTTCGCCACACCGGAATCAATCCGGGGGACGTCTCATGGGGGCGGCATCACTGAATGTGGCTTGGCCAAGGGAACTGCCGGTTTGCAGGGTGGGGTTTCTGGCTGTGGGTTCAGCCGGGTAAATGTCCTTGTGGGAGCAAGCAAGGCTGCTCCCACAGGTATTGGAGGGGGGACGGCTGACTCAGGCGGCCGGTTGATCCAGATCCAGCCCTACGCCGAGCTGGCGTGACAGGCATGGCCAGCGCTTCCAGGCAGCACCGGTGTCCGGGCTGTTCAGTTTTTCCCGGTAGGCCTCGACGGATTCCAGTGCGAAGCTTTCTTCGCTGAGCATTTCGTCAACGGCGTGATGGACGGCCTCATCCAGCTGGTTGGCGAACGCTTCGCCGATCAGTTGGTGGGCAATCAGGTTGGCGACAGTCATGTCCAATGGGATCAGTGGCTGGCCGAAATGTTTGATGTAGAGGTCGTTCACCTCTTCTACCAGGCGATGAGCCAGGTAGGACTCGTCCAGCAGGCTATCCAGGCCTATGTGACCGGTCATGATTGCCGGTGGCTGGATGAAGAATTGCTCGGCGATCTTCAGCACCGGTTTGATCTGGGACTCGATACCGGCTTCGCGCGCGACCGCATTGGCAGCGTCGAGCAGGTCCGGTACCTGGTCTATATAGGCGGCAACAAAACGGGTCATCACGCCCTTGGCGTCGACGTCCGGTATCTGGATGGCGGAGTGCAGGTGTGGCAGTTGGACTTCCAGCTGACGGGTCAGCTGACCGGTTTCGGCTTCATGTTGTTGGGCAAGTTTGATCTGCTCGCGCAATGCGGCGGTGTTCATGAAAACTCCAGTAAACGAAGGCAAGAAAATAGGGGAAGACATAAGTTAGCTTGCTTATGAAAACCGTTAAGACGTATTTGTCATAATTGTTTCACCTTTGATGCGACTACGTTATATCGATTTGCCATCACCTATCCCTCATCCTTCTCCATCCGTGGCCTGTAGTGCAAGCCCCGGGTGTTTCAGCTGATTTACGACATCGCGTTGCGAGGTCGGACTCGCTGTCTATACTCGGTCTTGAATGGAGTTAGCTGATGACGCCCGACTGCATAGGCAGCAAGGCCCGGCGATTCAAGTTCGTAGTCTGAAAAGTGCCGCTCCCTTGCCGCAGGTGAAAGCCGGCGGGATAACAAGAACGATAAGGGGAACCCGCAATGATGCGACATCCACATGTCTGGATGGGCCTCCTGTTGTGGTCGATTTTCAGTCAGGCGCAAGCGGCCTGGACTGTGAATATGGCGCCTGGAGCGACTGAAATCAGTCACGCAGTATTTGACCTGCACATGACCATCTTCTGGATCTGTGTGGTGATCGGCATCATCGTTTTCGGCGCCATGTTCTGGTCGATGATGATGCACCGGCGCTCCACCGGGCAGGAAGCTGCCAAGTTCCATGAAAGTACGACGGTCGAGATCCTCTGGACCATCGTGCCTTTCATCATTCTCGTCGCCATGGCCGTTCCGGCGACCGCCACCCTGATCAAGATGTACGACGCCAGTGAGTCGGATATCGATATCCAGGTCACCGGTTATCAGTGGAAGTGGCAGTACAAATACCTGGGCCAGGACGTCGAGTTCTTCAGCAACCTGGCCACACCGCAAGAGCAGATCAACAACAAGAGCGCCAAGGGCGAACACTACCTGCTGGAAGTCGACCAGCCATTGGTGCTGCCGACGGGGGCCAAGGTGCGCTTCCTGGTGACGTCCGCCGACGTTATCCACTCCTGGTGGGTGCCGGCGTTTGCGGTCAAGCGCGATGCGATTCCCGGGTTCGTCAACGAGGCCTGGACCCGTGTCGAGAAGCCCGGCATCTACCGGGGACAGTGTGCGGAGTTGTGTGGCAAGGATCACGGCTTCATGCCGATTGTGGTCGATGTCAGAAGCAAGGCCGACTACGACACCTGGCTGGCCGAACGCAAGGCCGAGGCCGCCCAGCTCAAGGAGCTGACCAGCAAGGAATGGACCCTGGACGAGCTCAAGGCGCGCGGCGACAAGGTGTACCACACCACCTGCGTGGCCTGTCACCAGGCTGAAGGCCAGGGCTTGCCGCCGATGTTCCCGGCGCTCAAGGGTTCGAAAATAGCCACCGGGCCGAAAGAGGATCACCTGGGAATCGTGTTCCACGGCAAACCCGGCACCGCCATGGCCGCATTCGGCAAGCAGTTGTCGGAAGTCGATATCGCGGCCGTCGTGACCTACGAACGAAATGCATGGGGCAACAACAAAGGCGACATGGTCACCCCGAAAGACGTGCTGGCCCTCAAACAGGCGCAAAGCAAATGACCCGGTCTATTGCGCGTTCCCGTGAAGGTTTGGGGCGCAATGCGCCCGAGCCGCCCAGCCCATCCGATTCCAGGAGTCAGGACATGAGTGCAGTGATCGATGACCATGGCCATGCGGACCACGCCCATGGTCCCGCCAAGGGCTTGATGCGTTGGGTACTGACCACCAACCACAAGGACATCGGCACGTTGTACCTGTGGTTCAGTTTCATCATGTTCCTGCTGGGTGGCTCGTTTGCCATGGTGATCCGCGCCGAGCTGTTCCAGCCCGGCCTGCAGATTGTCCAGCCGGAGTTCTTCAACCAGATGACCACCATGCATGGCCTGGTGATGGTCTTCGGTGCGGTGATGCCCGCCTTTGTCGGGCTGGCCAACTGGATGATTCCGCTGATGGTCGGCGCGCCGGACATGGCGTTGCCGCGGATGAACAACTTCAGTTTCTGGCTGCTGCCGGCGGCGTTTTTGCTGCTGATCTCGACGTTGTTCACGCCGGGTGGCGGACCGAACTTCGGCTGGACCTTCTACGCGCCGCTCTCCACGACCTATGCGCCGGAAAGCGTGACCTTCTTCATCTTTGCCATTCACATGATGGGGATCAGTTCGATCATGGGGGCGATCAATGTGATTGCCACCATCCTCAACCTGCGTGCGCCGGGCATGACCCTGATGAAAATGCCGCTGTTCGTCTGGACCTGGCTGATCACCGCGTTCCTGTTGATTGCGGTGATGCCGGTGCTGGCCGGCTGCGTGACCATGATGCTGATGGACATCCATTTCGGCACCAGCTTCTTCAGTGCGGCCGGTGGTGGTGATCCGGTGCTGTTCCAGCACGTGTTCTGGTTCTTCGGCCACCCGGAGGTGTACATCATGATCCTGCCGGCCTTCGGTGCCGTCAGCGCGATCATCCCGACCTTCTCGCGCAAGCCGCTGTTCGGCTACACCTCGATGGTCTACGCAACGGCGAGTATCGCCTTCCTGTCGTTTATCGTCTGGGCCCACCACATGTTCGTGGTCGGTATCCCGCTGGTGGGCGAATTGTTCTTCATGTATGCGACGTTGCTGATCGCGGTGCCCACCGGGGTCAAGGTGTTCAACTGGGCCAGTACCATGTGGCAAGGCTCGCTGACCTTCGAGACACCGATGCTGTTCGCGGTGGCGTTCGTGATTCTGTTCTCGATCGGCGGTTTCTCCGGGTTGATGCTCGCCATTGCCCCGGCGGACTTCCAGTACCAGGACACTTATTTCGTGGTCGCGCACTTCCACTACGTGCTGGTGCCAGGGGCGATCTTCGGGATCTTCGCTTCGGCGTATTACTGGATGCCGAAATGGACCGGCCACATGTACGACGAAACCCTCGGCAAGCTGCATTTCTGGTTGTCTTTCATCGGCATGAACATGGCGTTCTTCCCGATGCACTTTGTCGGGCTGGCGGGAATGCCGCGGCGGATTCCCGACTACAACCTGCAATTCGCCGACTTCAACATGGTGTCGTCCATCGGTGCCTTTACCTTCGGGGCCACGCAGATCTTCTTCCTGTTCATCGTGATCAAGACCATTCGCGGCGGTCCTGCGGCCCCGGCGAAACCCTGGGAAGGTGCCGAAGGGCTGGAGTGGAGCATTCCGTCACCGGCGCCGTACCACACCTTCACCACGCCGCCGGAAGTGAAATGAACAGCGTTGGCCTTGTGGTGACGGGCTCGCCCGCTTCTTCCAGAGGGTTTTGTGTGGAGGACGTGCACCATGGCTGACTCGATCTCGATGAAGAAACTGGTCACTCGCTTGTTGATGGTGGTGGTGGCGATGTTTGTCTTTGGCTTTGCGCTGGTGCCGATCTATGACGTGATGTGCAAGGCGCTGGGTATCAACGGCAAGACGGGTGGGCAGTATCAGGGCGAGCAACAGGTCGACGCATCGCGGCAGGTGCGGGTGCAGTTTCTGTCGACCAATGCCATCGACATGGTGTGGGAGTTCTATCCCAAGTCCGACGACATTGTGGTCAACCCCGGCGCGGTGAACGAGATGATCTTTATCGCACGCAACCCCAGCCAGCACCCGATGAGTGCCCAGGCGGTCCCGAGTATTTCACCGAGCAGTGCGGCGATGTACTTCCACAAGACCGAATGCTTCTGTTTCACCCAGCAAGTGCTGCAGCCCGGTCAACAGATCGAGATGCCGGTACGTTTCATCGTTGACCGCGACATGCCCAAGGATGTGAAGCACCTGACGCTGGCTTACACGCTGTTCGATATCACCGCGCGTCATCCGCCCGTGGCTGTAACTGAAAAGACCGGTGGCTAGACGTTCAAGCGTGCCCGATAAGGAGAACAATAAATGGCAACTCATGAGCATTATTACGTTCCCGCCCAGAGCAAATGGCCGATCATCGCCACGGTCGGCATGTTCGTCACCATGTTCGGTCTCGGTACCTGGTTCAACGACCTGAAGGCGGTGCGCCCCGAGTCCCATGGCCCGCTGATCTTCTTCGTGGGCAGCCTGTTGCTGGCCTACATGCTGTTCGGCTGGTTCGGAACCGTGATCAAGGAAAGCCGTGCGGGGTTGTACAGCGCCCAGCTGGATCGCTCGTTCCGTTGGGGCATGAGCTGGTTCATCTTTTCCGAGGTGATGTTCTTCATCGCGTTCTTCGGTGCGCTGTTTTATGTGCGCACCATTGCCGGTCCGGCGCTCGGTGGCGAAGGCACCAAAGGCATTGCCCACATGCTCTGGCCGAACTTCGAATTCACTTGGCCGCTGCTCAGCAACCCCGACTCGACACTGTTCCCACCTCCCCGGGAAGTCATCAGTCCATGGGGGCTGCCGCTGCTCAATACCGTCATTCTGGTGAGCTCCAGCGTCACGGTGACCATTGCCCACCATGCCTTGAAAAAGGGCCATCGCGGCGCGCTGAAAGTCTGGCTGGCGCTGACGGTACTGCTGGGGTGCGCATTCCTGGGCTTCCAGGCCGAGGAATACATCCACGCCTATCACGAACTGGGACTGACCCTGGGTTCGGGTATCTACGGGGCCACCTTCTTCATGCTGACCGGCTTCCACGGCGCCCACGTGACCATCGGCACGATCATTCTGTTCGTGATGCTGATGCGGATCATGCGCGGGCATTTCGATGCCGACCATCAGTTCGGCTTCGAGGCTGCGAGCTGGTATTGGCACTTCGTGGACGTGGTGTGGATCGGCTTGTTTGTCTTCGTCTATGTGCTCTGACACCGGCTACCAGGGGACGTGAGAAACCAGTTGGCCACTGAAGAAGCCCCAGGCGATCAGGCCGAGGGTAATGGCGGCCAGGCTGACGCGAACACTCAGGGCGATGACCAGGCGATTGGAGTGGCTGTCGTCCTTGACCAGAAAAAACAGGCCGCTGAACAGGCTGACAACCGTGGCAATCAGCATCAGGACGATGGCTGCTTTGAGCATGCTGGGACTCCGGGGGAAACGCGATGTATTTGAGTATAGCGAGCTCACCCGCTGACTTTGCGGCGCGGTCATGAAAGGTTTCCGGCCGGGGTTCGTACCGACACTGGTGGTGGCGTTGTTGCTGCCCTTGCTGGTGTCGCTGGGTTTCTGGCAATTGGGCCGTGGCGAGCAGAAGCAGCAATTGCTCGAAAGCTACGCCGAGCGTCGGACAGCCGAGCCGGTGCCTGTCGCTCGGTTGCTGGACAACCCGGACCCTGCCTTCCGGCGGGTACGGCTGCACGGTCATTTCGACGCCGAACACAGCGTGCTGCTGGATAACCGCCAGCGTGACGGCAGGGTGGGTGTCGAGTTGCTGCAACCGTTTCTCGACCAGGCCAGCGGCCAGTGGCTGCTGGTCAATCGTGGCTGGCTGCCATGGCCGGACCGGCGCGTGCCCCCCGTGTTCAGCACCCCGGAACAGGCGTTGGACCTGGTCGCGTGGGTCTATGTCGCACCCGGTGCAACCTTTCAATTGCAAGCCGATCCGGCAGGTGCGAACTGGCCCCGGCTGGTGACGGCGATCGAGCCGGGCAAGCTGTGGCGTGAGCTTGGCCGCCGTGGTTTTACCTATGAACTGCGGGCTCAAACAGGTCCCGCGTCCTACCTGGCGGATTGGCCAGTGGTGGCCATGGGGCCGGAAAAACACCTCGGTTATGCCGTGCAGTGGTTCGCCCTGGCGTTCGCCCTGTTCGGTCTCTATCTGTACCTCGGATGGCACAACGCAAGGGAGAAACACCATGGGAGCGGCCATGAAGCCACCCAACATGTCTGAAACAGGGGCGCCACAGCGTCGTCGCGGGCGCTGGCAGTTGATCCTGATTGTACTGATGGTGGTCGGTCCGATGATCCTCGCCACGGGCATGTACAAATTGCAGTTCTGGGTACCGGAAGGTCGCAGTTATCACGGCGAGCTGATTGGTAACGGTCAGAGTCGTGCCGAGTTGGGCGTGCAGGCGGACGAGGTTCGCTGGCAGCTACTGGTCACCGCGCCGCAGGAGTGCTCGGTGGATTGCCAGCAACTGGTGTACCTGGCCCGGCAGATCCAGGTCGGCCTGGGGCGCGAGGCCTCGCGTGCCAGCCATGCGCTGGCCGTCGCGCACCCACTGAGCGCCGACTACGACGCCAAGCTGAGCCGTGAATACCCGCAATTGCAGCGTTATCCACTGGACCTTTCGACCTACACTAAAACTGTTCAGGGCAAAGGTCCGGCGCAGCTGTGGATCATCGACCCGCACGGCAACCTGGTGCTGCGCTATGGCCCCACCGTCAAAGGCAAGGACCTGCTCAACGATCTGCGCCATCTGTTGAAACTGTCGAATATCGGATAAGGGCTTCGTCATGGCCAAACCTGGATTTCGCCTTGCGCTGTTTGCCACCTTGCTGGCACTGATTGTCGTCCTGCTGGGCGCCTATACCCGGTTGACCCACGCCGGGCTAGGTTGTCCCGACTGGCCGGGTTGCTACGGCTTTGTCAGCGTGCCGCAAAGTGAAGCCCAACTGGCCCACGCCGAACGGCATTTTCCCGATACGCCGGTTGAGGCCCACAAGGGCTGGAACGAGATGATTCATCGCTACTTCGCCGGCACCCTGGGGCTGCTGATCGTGTTGCTGGCGGCGCGCGCCTGGACTCATCGGCATCATCAGGACCAACCCCTGAAGCTGCCGTTGTTCTTGCTGGTGGTGGTGGTCGCCCAAGCCGCCTTCGGCATGTGGACCGTGACGCTCAAGCTCTGGCCACAGGTGGTGACGGGGCACCTGCTGGGTGGTTTTGCCACCTTGAGCCTGTTGTTCTTGCTGACCTTGCGCCTGTCTGGCGTCTTGCCGGCGTTGATCGTGCCGCGACGCCTGCAGTATTGGGCAACGGCCGGCTTGCTGCTGGTGATCGGCCAGATTGCCCTGGGGGGCTGGGTCAGTTCCAACTACGCGGCGGTGGCCTGTATCGACTTCCCCACCTGTCACGGACAATGGCTGCCGCCGGCTGATTTCGCCAACGGCTTTCACCTGACCCAGCACATCGGCCCCAACTACCTGGGCGGGCAGCTGGACAGTGATGCGCGTACGGCCATTCACCTGACGCACCGGATCGGCGCCTTGCTGGTCACCTTGGTGTTGTTGGGTTTGGCCTGGCAACTGCGGAGCGTAGGCATGACCCGGCTCGCCGGGCTGGTGCTGGTGGCGCTGGCGGCGCAAATCACCCTGGGCATCAGCAACGTACTGTTTCACCTGCCCTTGCCAGTGGCCGTTGCGCATAACGCCGGTGGCGCGGCGCTGCTGCTGAGCATGGTGCTGGTCAATTATCACGCACGAACCAGCCTGGTCCGGGTCAAGCAACAGACGCTCGGGCGCTGGCGCCTGAGCCCTCGTAGGCACACCGCCGGACCCATCACCCTAAAAGGAGAAATGCCATGGCGACTCTGATCGGCGAACGTCACAGTCAGGCAACCTGGCGTGACTATCTGGAGCTGACCAAACCCAAGGTGGTGGTGTTGATGTTGATCACCTCGCTGGTGGGCATGTTTCTCGCCACGCGTGCGGGAGTGCCGTGGACGGTGCTGGTGTTCGGCAACCTGGGGATCGCCCTGTGCGCCGGTGGCGCGGCGGCGGTCAACCATGTGGTGGATCGGCGGATCGACGCGGTCATGGCCCGCACCCACAAGCGGCCATTGGCCGAAGGGCGGGTGTCACCCGCGGCCGCGCTGACCTTTGCGCTGATCCTGGCGGTGAGCGGGCAGGCCGTGCTGCTGGTGTTCACCAATCCGCTGACGGCGTGGCTGACCCTCGCGTCTTTGCTGGGGTATGCGGTGGTCTATACCGGCTTCCTCAAGCGTGCGACGCCGCAAAATATCGTGATCGGCGGGCTGGCCGGCGCGGCGCCACCCCTGCTCGGCTGGGTGGCGATCACCGGGCATGTCAGCGCTGAGCCCTTGCTGCTGGTGCTGATCATCTTCGCCTGGACCCCGCCGCATTTCTGGGCGCTGGCGATTCATCGCAAGGAGGAGTATGCCAAGGCCGACATTCCCATGCTGCCGGTGACCCATGGCGAGCACTACACCAAGATCCACATCCTGCTCTACACCTTCGTCCTGCTGGCCGTGAGCCTGATGCCCTATGTGATCCACATGAGCGGCCTGCTTTATCTGGCCTGTGCCCTGGGCCTGGGCGCGAGGTTTCTGCAATGGGCCGTGGTGCTGTACCGTGGCACTCGGCCGCATGCGGCGATCAATACCTTCAAGTACTCTATTTACTACTTGTTCCTGCTGTTCATCGCCCTGCTCGTAGACCACTACCTAATGTTGAACCTATGACACGAACCCAGAAAACCGTCTTCATACTTGTTGCCCTGATTGCGCTGGTGCTGGGGCTGACCATCAACAAAGTGCTGAATGGCAAGGGGCAGGGCGATCCCACTGCGTTGATCGATGCCGGGATCATCCTGTTGCCGCAAAGCCGTAACCTGCCGGACGTGCAGATGACCAACCAGGATGGCCAGCCGGTCACGGTCAACGAATTGAAGGGTAAATGGAGCCTGGTGTTTTTCGGCTACACCTTCTGCCCGGACATCTGCCCGACCACCCTGGCGCAGTTGCGCCAGATCAAAGGCGAGCTGCCGGCCGATGCGGCCGACAAACTGCAGATCGTCCTGGTCAGCGTCGACCCGAACCGTGACACGCCCCAGCAGCTCAAGCAGTACCTGGGCTATTTCGACCCGCAGTTCATCGGCCTGACGCCGAACTCGGTGGAGGAACTGCAAAAAGTCGCCAATGCGATGAGCATTCCGTTCATCCCGGCCGATACCAGCAAACCCAACTACACAGTCGACCACAGCGGTAACCTGGCGGTGATCGGCCCGGACGGCACCCAGCGCGGTTTCATTCGAGCGCCGTTGAACAACCAGAAGCTGGTGGTGCAATTGCCGGAGATGCTCAAGCGTCAGTAGGGGTTGTAGGAGGAGAGTGGGGCTTTTTGTGGCGAGGGAGCTTGCTCCCGCTGGGCCACGAAGTGGCCCCAATATCGTCCAGTGCGTTGGTTCAGAGGGACCGCGTTGATTGGTTTACGACTGCTGCGCAGCCGAGCGGGAGCAAGCTCCCTCGCCACAATGGATAGCAAAAAAATGGTTCTTCACGGATTACCGGGAAAAACGCTCTTTATCTTCATGAAAAAGAATTCGCTATCCCGGTAACCGTACGCCATCCGCTTGATGACCTTGATTCGATTATTGATGCCTTCCAACTGCCCCGTG
>NZ_FYDL01000032.1 GCF_900187505.1 Pseudomonas sp. Irchel s3h17 | reverse complement strand
ACCCTTGCCTCTGGCTAACACTTCCCCTTGCCGGGTGTGTAGAGGACTTTCACCTCCAAGTCACCAGCGAGGCCACCACAGCCAAGCTGGTTGCGCTTGCGCGCAACGCGCCATGCCTGGCGCACAAACGAAAAGGCCCCGCATATGCGGGGCCTTTGGGATGTGCGGTGTGATGACGATCGGAAAAGAAAACGCCCCGTCAGTGCGGGGCGTTATGGGCTCAATGGATCCGGTTTGACCGGCCACTCAATCGTTCGTGGCCAACCCGTTTGTTGCGGCACTTCACTCAGCTCGATGCGGTAGAACTTCCAGGCAGTCAACTGCTCGACCTGCTCTTCGGTGGCCACGCCCAGATCGACCGCGTCCTGCAGCGGTGCCACCGCCAGGCCGGCGTCCTGCATCAGCCGCTTCTGCTGGGAGCGCGCAGCGGGTAACAAGGCAGAGTCCGATGGAGGTTCATAGGCAGCGACGTCGCCATACTCACCCGCAGCGGCACGCATGAAAATCTCAGGGCCATACTCCGTGGAATCATTAGGCATTGCCGTAAAAGGCAGTTCACCTAATGTTTCTTCAACAACCATCACATTAATTGCAGTGTGTTCAGCGTTTGCCCATTGAGGATTAAATACATCAAGAAAATTCATTATAGAACCCTCAAAAAAAGACAAACCGAATCGCTATCTTGACCATCGGCATTTTGCAAACCGCCCATTAAACGCCAAGTACCTGCCGGGCTGCCATGCGAAGACTGTCCGCCTGTATCTGTATATTGTAAATTCACGCCAGCCACTTCAGTTCCGGGCACAAGGCCGACACCGTTATATACGCGAAAGATGCCATGTGATCCTACGGTGCCTGCGCCAAAAGTGGAAACAGCCCACGCTACTTTCGATAGGCCGTAGTAATCCGTCCAGATTGCATTTAGATCTAGCTCGTCAACGGTACAATGCAACTGGCCGTCTGCACCCCAACCAATTTTAACGTTATTGCCCGGAAGTTGATTAAATCCTGTCCCTTGCTGCACAGGCGTATAACCCAACAACAGTTGGTAGCCGTTGGGGTTAAAGTTGCGTTCGGTCCAGATCCTCCCGTGGTTGTCCGCATCAATCTGTAAACCAGCATCGCCCGTATCGGGTCGATAACCAATGTAGATTTTGCTGGCCCCCTGGCCCGCGCCACCGCCTTGCTGCACCGGCGTGAAACCCAATGCCGGCTGGTAAGCCGCAGGGTTAAAGTTACTGTCATTCCAGCTCGTTACCCATGACCCAAATCCTGCTCCACTGGTGATGGCGCCCCGTGAACAGACGGTGCCGGTCTGATTGTTGACGACCAATTGGAATGCGGCGTCTTGTCCAACCGCCACTATCATCGGAGACCAGTGGATACCTGGCGGATATTCAGGTGATGTTTGCAACCGGTAAACACCAGCCTCTGTAACGGTATCGAGGTCGGTTCCTTCGGGAACGTCGATGCCGCCTTGCCCCCAGCCATAGGCGCCGGTGAGCAACACATGGCCCGACGTGTCGTCGATTGGCGATGTTTGTTTAGCCAGATTGCTGGAGTCCCACAGGATCTGCCAGTCACCCCAGGTCCCGGTGGCGTGATCCCCGGTGCGGTACCGGTAGCGCGTCGGGCTGTTGGCCACTCGTGCTTCCTGGTAGGCCAGGTTGCCGAAGGAACGTTCGACATGGATCGCCAGACCATGATCGCTGCCGGGAATGTCCGGACGGTTGAGGGTGTCGGCAACAAACGTATAAGTGCCGCCAACCTGAGCCGCATTGAAGTCATTGCCCGGCAAATTAGGGGCTACGCCGCCCACGCCGAAGGCGCCATTCAGCAGCACGCGGCCCGCCGTGGCATCCCATGCGCTTGATTGTTTGACCAGTGAGCCACTGTCCCACTGGGTTTTCCAGACGGACCAGGTCGAACCGGAACCACTGCCACCGCGCGTGAACAACACACCGGTGTTGTATTGCACGACCAGCTGCAGCGTCACATCGCGACCCTCACCGACAATCATGACCGAGTTGGTGCCACCTGGCGGCCCGTTTACCGGCGTACCTTCGATGCGATAAAACCCGGCTCTGCGAACGGTGTCGAGGTCGGTTCCGGCCGGCAGGCTGATACCCGGCCCACCCAAGCCGAAGGCCCCTACCTTCATCAAGGCATCAACCGTAGCGTCATCCAGATCGGTCTGCACATCAGCCGTCGCGGCGGTTCCCAACCCAAGGTTGTCGCGCGCTTCAGCCACATCCGCGACATCGGCAAGATTCTCACTCACCGCCAGGGCGTCGGTGATGCCATAGCCGTCGAGGGTGGTCGGGTTGGTACCGGCGATCACGCGCCCGAGGGTGTCCACGGTGACGCTGCGATAAGTGCCGGCGTTGACCCCACTGGCCCCGGCGATCATCTCGAACTGCAAAGCGGTGGTGTCGAGGGTGATCGGCGCGTCGGTGACCAGTTGCCAGAGGCTATCGCCGTGGGTGGTGCCCTGCTCGACATGGACGAACAGCCCGGGGGTCACTTCCAGGCTGTTGTCGGCATCGACCGCCCGGGGCCACGCCTCGGTGCTGACCACGTAGATACCGTTGTCTTGAGCCTGGGCCTGCGCGGTCACCAGCACCCGGTCGCCGACGACCAGGGCCACACCGTCGATGGTCTGCACGTTGCTCAGGGTAATGACGGTCGTGGTCGCAACCCGTGCTGACTGCTTGTGATCGAGCTTGGCCAGTTCCTCCTGGATCTTGAGGTCCACGTATTCACGGGTGGCCAGCACCACGGCAGGGTCGATCTTCAGCACGATGTTCGCCGAGCTGCTGACGATGAAGTTCATCCGCACCACTTGGGTTTTGCCGGTGCCCTGGGCCAACAGCGGTTTATAGCTCGGCGCACAGTTGGCCACCGCTACCAGGTCGCCGTCGACGTCGTACAGGCCGATCTCGCGGATCCACTCACCACCGACTTCGGGCGGAATGATCTGTTCGGTGATGACGGTGTTGGGGTTGGCCGGATCGACCCGGATCTGGTTGATCGGTGCGCGGCGCCACTCGTTGATCAACTCGGTTTGGAGGCGATCGGGAATCGGGTCGGTGCCGTTGGCATCGCCCAGGCCCATCTCGGTAAACATCCAGTCCTGGCCCATGGCGATGGCATTGGCGTGTTTGGCTTCGCCCACCGCGGTGAGGATGGCAAAAAACTGACTGTTCTTATCAATCATAGGGATAAACATCCAAAGTATCGGTTTCATCGACGCAGAGCGCCGGGCCCAAGGCGCCGGTCACGTCGATGTCCTGCGGATCCGGTGGGTACACATCGATCTCCTCGCCCTCGTAGACACACACGGCAATGCCGAGCACGCCTTGGGTCTGCAGGCTGATGGCCAGATTGGTCATGTGCCGACTGACCGGACGAGCATCGTCGATCAGCCAGGCCAGTTCCTCGTACAGCTCTTCGGTAATGCCGGCATCATTCAGCCCGACCTCCAGCGCGAAGGTGCCGGGCACGCCTTCTGGCACCGTGTCGAACCATTCCACGACGTCGATCAGGTAACCCAAGGGTTCGACCACCCGGCGCAACGAACCGATGGTGCCCTTGCGGGCATGGACGTCGTACGCCGAACGGATCGCCGAGCGCTTGGCCTCCGGCGACCAGGTGTTGTTCCAGCGGTCCACCGACCAGGCCCAGGCGAGGTACGGCAACAAGTGCTCGGGACAGGTGTCGGCGTTGTACAAGCTGCGCAGGGGAATCAGCGTGTCTTCGTAGTTCGCGGCCTCGAGGGCCAGTTCCAGCGGGGTGCTGTTGAGCGGCAAGAGACTGCTCATGTCAGGCCCCCAGCGTCACGGTGTAGCCGGTGCAGTACGCGGCCTCGGCCTTGCTCGGCCTGATATCGGTCCAGTCCAGTAGCTCGACCCGGGCGATCCCGGGAATGTGCAATTGCGCATCGATCCCCGAACGCGCCACCTCCAGGCCCAAGCGGCGACGCGGGTTGATCCACTTGCTCAGGCGTTCCTGGCTTTCGGCCAGATAGGCTTCGTTTTCCGGGCCTGGGGCTTGCGGGTACAGCACGGCTTCAATGCTGTAGTCGATGACCACGGCACTCTGCACCGTGAGCCGGTCGGCCACCGGCCGCACATCCTCGTCATTGAGGTGCAGTTGGACCTGCTCGAGCAGCTCGGGCGAGGCGGCGCCACTGCCGTCGAGGCTGAGCACCGTGACCACCACCACGGCCGGCGACGGGCTTTCCGCCGTGGCATCGGCCACCAGGCCCGAGGCGTTGCGCGCGTGCAGGATGTAGCTGTTACGCGGCCCGGCCGTGGTCAGCCCTTCATACGACAGCTGTACTCGCTCACGCAGGGCATCGTCCTCCTCGAGCACCTGCGGCGTCGGCGGTACCGTGCTCAGGTCTTCGGCCTGAATCACCAGGCGTTGCAGATTGACGTTCGCCGCCAGGTGATCGAGGTCGGCACGCTCGGCGTGGGCCAACAGCAAGGCCTTGCCGGCGTCGTTGACCCGCGCCCGGTTCTGCAAGGCGCCATACGCGGCCTGCTCGATCAGTTTGAGCACCGGATCGCTTTCCAGCTCTGCGGTCCAGTTGTCGCCCATGCTCAGGCGGAAGGCTTCGAGTTTCTCCTGGTAGACCGCTTCAAAATCCAGGTCTTCCAGCACTTGCGGCGGCGGCAGTGCCGCCAGTTCCATGGTCATGCGGACACCTCCAACAACACATCGCTGCCCAGGTACTGCCCGGTCAGCTCAAAGGTGATGCGCCCGTCCAGAATGGCCACGGCACGCACCCGGCCCAGTTTCAGGCGCGGCTCCCAGCGGCCCAATGTGCTGGCCACTTCGGCCTGCACCGCACTCTTCCAGCCGTCATTGACCGGCAGGTCGACAAAGCGGCGCAGCTTGCTGCCGTAGTCCGGGCGCATCCGCCGGCTGCCCAATGGAGTCGACAAAATGTCCTCGATGGACTGGCGCAGGTGATCGACGCCGGAGATGAGCTGCCCGGTGCGACGGTCCAGTCCGATCATCTCGATCAGCCCTCGACCGCGACAAAGTCCTTACGGCCGCGCAAATACTCGAGCGCGACCGTATCGTCCGACGCCACCGAGACCTGCCCCTTGGCCACACGCAAGGTGCGCCCGCCTTCTGGCAGGATCAGCACCCGCGAGGTGTAGAGCGTGTCGCGAAAGGTACTCAACGTGGCCGGAACCGGCTCATCGGTCGTTGCTGATACGCCCTTGGTTTTACTGGTCATGGTTTTCTCCAGGAATAAAAAGGCCCGCACGCAGCGGGCTGTCAGTGAACGATGTCGGGTTAATGCGAATGGTGGTTGCTGTTACCGCCGGCATCCATGATCGTGCCGGCGCCGTTGATGTCGCCGGACACGCTCAGCGCGCCGTCGATGCTCACCTCACCCGCCAGCGTGATCTGGCTCGCGGCCACCCGGACCTGATCCGGCGTCACTTCGAACAACGACTCACCGACCTTGATCGTCGCGCTGCTGCCGTTGGGCAAGTCGATGCTGTAACTGCCGGCCTGCCAGTCGTAGACCAGCGAACCGCCATCGTCGAAGTACCAGGCCTCGACGTGATCGCGGTTATCCGGCGGCGCCCCGGCATTGCCATACAGCCCGGGAATGAAGGTGCCGATCGCTGGATCACCGCTGGGGCTGAACAGCGCGCCCTGCTCCCCCGGGCTCGGCGCCCGCCAATGACGGGCCTTGCCCGCGGCCAGGCTGTGCCAGCGCACCCAGGCACTGACCCAGTCACCGGCCTTGACCCGGACCCGGCCGGCAATCAGATCGACGCCGACCACCACGCAGGGCAGCAGCATGGCGGCGATCATCCGGTCGTGTTCAGCGCTGGGGTATCCCATGCCAGATCCTCCGGCTGAAAGTAGTGATCTTCGTTGCCGGTACCGGTACAGCCGTCGACGTTCAGGTACAGCGTGCCCGGAGGTTCGTTGGGCCATAACCACTCGACCTCGCCGAGATAGATCTGCTGGGTCCACTCCACCATCCACACGGTGTAGCCATCCAGCTCCGGCTTGGTCCAGTCCTGGCGCGAGGCCACGAACTGCGCCTGCTCGACGTTATCCAGTCCCCAGGTCTGCGCCCGTAGCAAAATGGCGATTTGCGCCGCCAACTGGGCGCCCAGTTGCTGATGGCGCGCCAGCTCCGGCCCGACAATAGCTCGCGCCTCAAAACGCAACACCAGCACCGTTTCACCGGTGCCGATGTCTTGCCCGGGTTCAAACTCAACCGGTTCCAGAAACACCGCCGGCAGCGCCACCCGGTCTCGAATGTCCGGACAGGTCGCGACAAATCGCACCGTGGGCAGCGCTTGGCGGAGGTGTTCCTCGATGGCCGCGTACAGCGCATCCAGCGAAAAGGCAGGATCAGCCACGAGTGCTCCCCTTCAGGTATTTATGCAGTTCAAAGTTCAGTTCCTGCTTGAGCACCACCAGCAGGCGCTCGTCAGCTTTTTTCGCCCAGGCATAAAACGGCCCCTCAACGTCTTCGAGCGAAACCTTGGCCTTGGCCAATGGAAACCGATCATCGTTTTCCGCGATCCAGCCCGAACTGGTGCCGCCGCCCGTGGACGCGGTGCTGCCGGGATAGTCGTCCGGGTTGAAATGCTTGCTCGACGTGCGGATCCAGATGTCTGCTTTGTTGCCATACACGCGTTTGTAAAAGGCGCCCTGGTAACGTCGGCCCGCCACCGAAACACCGGCCTTGCCTTGGCGGGGGCGCCCCACCCGGCTGGCTTCCATCGGATTGGTGCCAAACCAGAGTTTGCCCAACTGGCCCTGGCCTTTGATCGGATAACTGCGCAGGCGCTGACGCACTGCCCGGACAGCAATCCGCTCCTGTTTGCTGACATCGCGCGCCATGTGCGTGGCCAGCCAGCCCAACGTCTTGTTGATCGCCCGTCGTTGCGCCGCGGCAACCGCCTTGGGCACCACCTTGGCCAGACTTTTGAAGGCCTGCATATCCTTGGCCGAGAGCTGCAGCGAAACCGGGACGGCACTCATGCTTTTAACCTCAGGACCAACGCCACCAGACCATCACCCGCTGGCTCAAGGTGAATCAGGGTGTACTCGCCGCCACCGTCCAGGGCCGGCAGTTCAATCTGCACGGTTTGGGTTTTTTCCACGCCCGCTGCGTCGGCCACTCGAATGTGGAAGCACGGCTCGCGCAGGCCGGTGTTCAAGCGGCCGATCTTGGGCTGCAACCAGGGCGCCGAGAACATACCAAGCACGCGGCGACCTTCGATGTAGCCAACGTCGGCCAAGGTGTCGAACACCACGCTGTCAATTTCCTCGACCAGGTCTCGAAAGGCCATGGTCAGAGCGTCAGCAGGATCTGCGCCCGTGGCCGCGTGCACAGGTGCAACGGGTTGGACTGGGCTTCACCCTCCATGCCCTTGTTGAATGGCAAGGGTTCCAGCTTGCTGTAATACGGCAGGCCCTGGGTATTGGCGGTCTCCATGTAGTCCGCCGGGGCAAAGCAAGAGATGTACAGATCCGGCACACCTTCAGGAATCAACAACGCTTGATCGTCATGGATAAATGCCACCCCGGCGATCCGCCCGCGATAACGTTCCCAGACAATACCGCCCAGCTCGAAACTTTCCCGTGCATCACCACGCAGTTCCGCAGCCTGCATTGTGTTCTTGTAGGTCTCTTCAACTGACTTGTGCGTGACCAGCTTGTTCCAGAAATTCTTGCCGCAGAAGGCCCGCGCGCCCGAGCTGGTGACGCTGCCCAGTTCATCGTCTTGCATGTCCAGCGCTTCGGCGCACTTGACCCGGATCTTCGTCGCCGAGTCATTCAGGCCCATGGACAGGCTTTGTTGTTGCACACCAAACGCCTGATAAATGTTTAGCAGGACCGTCGAACCGTCAGCGTCCAGTATCAGGCCGTTGAGCGCGCCCATGCGTTGAAATTCATGGGTGGCATCGAGCTGACGCTTGGCTTTGCTCAGGCGCGTATTCACTACGCCTTGTACGGCCTGCAACTCGGTCGCCGTACCAAAGGCACGAATACCTTGAATCTCGTCGGCCTTGATGGTGAAACGCTGAGGCAGGTGCACGGTGTTGAACGGGATCATTTGACGCTTGCTGGCACCGACCACCAGACCCGAGGTCCCGCGCTCACCCGCTGGCACTAGGGCCAGGGTGTCACCGTCCTTTTCGATCTGCACGGTCAGGGTGGTGATGCCCTCTTCACGAAACAGACCCAGGCTGCTGATGCGACCCGGCAGGTATTCCTGCTCGTTGATCGCTGCGGTCAGCGAGGACACAGAAAAAACATCGTCGGTAAAAATGCCAATATCGGCCATGAAAGGACTCTCCAGAAAAGCAAAACCCCGCACAGGGCGGGGTTGGAAAAAGGGGGACTGACTTAGCGGGCAATTACAAACTGAGCCGCCAAGGCGACCTCGGCCTCAGCATCGAGCCCGGTCAAGTGCACCTCGCTGACCTCGGCCAGCCGTACTACCGCACTGGCCCGACGCTCTTCGGTCGACTCGCCCAGCGGCCCGTACAGGATGCAGGCCGCCACTTCGGTGCCGTCGGTGGCGACGGGATCGTAGGGCGCAAATTCATTGGTCGCGGTGACCAGCCCCAGCACCTGGCCGGCATTCAAGGCGGCACCTGCAGCCACCAGAATGCCTTCGCGGGAGATTTTCCCGGCTCCTTCGGAGAGCAGAAACTCGCCAGCGTGCAGCGTTTCGTACTTTACGGTCATGCTCGTGCTCCTTTGGCAGATTTGGATGGCCCCACGTGGGCCGCCTGACGGGCCGCCCAGATCGACGGAGGATCCGGTTGTTTCGCCAGCACCTTCGGTGCTGGGTCTTGATTGAGAGGCAAGCTGTTGTCGATTTCGAAACCGTTGCCGCTGCTGACGATCTTGTCGAACAGCCGCGCCCGCACGGCGGGTGCATCTAGCCCGGCCGCGACATATTCGGCGCTGAACTCAGGTAACCGTGCGGCGACACAGAGGTCATGCACCGCCTTGGCGCGGGTCAGACCCGCCTGGACGATCTCTTCACTTTCAAGCTTGGTCGAGCTGAGCAACGGCGCAACCAGGTTGCTGATCCCCGACTCTGCACAACGCTGAGTGATCATCAACGCTAGCTTGGCCGAATCGACCACAGGCGCGGTTGGATCGTGTGGTTCCAACTCCGGAGCCGGCTCGGGTGCCTCCTCCGATTGGTCAGGGGTTGCTTCACAATCTGTCAACACGTTGACAGCTTCATCGTCAAGCTGGGCCAGCAGTTCGGCCGGGGTGTGCTGGTAACGTTGCATCACGCTACCCTGCCCCAGACAGGCTTTAACCTGAATGCCGTCGCCCACCTCATCGGCCAGGCCCAAAGCCACCGCCTCACTAGCGGTCAACCAGGTTTCGGCGGCCACCATGTCGCGCAGCGCTTCTTCATTGATGTCCGGTGCTTTGGATTTGTAGGCCGCAATGATCGCCTCCATGGTCTGGTCGAGGACATCCGCCACCTTGCGAAAGCTATCGGCATCACCCGCCGCATAGGTCCATGGGTTGTGAATCATCAGCATCGCGTTGGACGCGATCACCACCTTGTGGGCACCGCACACCGCGACGCTGGCCGCACTCGCAGCCAAGGCATCGATACGGCCGGTGCAACGCTCGCCCAAACGCGACAGCGCGTTATGCATGGCCAGGCCGTCGAACAGATCGCCACCGACGCTGTTGAAGGCGACGATCACCGGAGAGACCCCATCATCCATGGCGCGCAGATCCTGCACGAATTGACTGGCCGTGATTCCCCAATAACCAATCTCGCCATACACGAACACTTCGATGGTGCGCTGTTCAGCATCACCGCTGGCCTGCACCGTGTACCAGCTCTTGTCCTGCACCTGGACCCGCTGGCCGGCCTTGTTGTAAATGCGCGGAGGCGTGTTGTTGCTCATGCTTGCTCCTTGTCGTCGAGCGCCTGAAGCAAATCGACGAGCGTGCTGTAATTAAGACCCTTGCCCCGAGCCCGTTCGGCATCCGCGGCGTTTTCTTCGTCCACCGTTTCGGCGTCATACCCGGTACGCAGGACCATCTCGCTGCGCGAGGCAAAACCTGCGTTGACTTCCATCGTGCGCGACTGAACATCCTGAACCGGATGGATATAGGCCCAGCCTTGCGGTACCCAGCGTGTACGCAGGTATTCACGGCGGCGCTGCGCATAGTCCGGCAGCAGCACGGCGCCGCTGAGCACCGCCATGTCCATCCAGGCCGCCCGCACCGGGCGACACAACTGGTGCACATACACCCCAAATTGCAGCTGCTCCAGACGACGGCGGAACTCGGTGAGCACCACACGCAGCGCTCGGTCATTCACTTCGCGCATGTCGCCAGTGAGAATCTCGTATGGCATCCCGGCACCAGCGGCCGCGGCCATCAACTGCTGACGCATGAAATCCGGATAGTTGTTACCGGCATCCGGAGGCGTGGAAAACTCGACCTCCTCCCCCGGCAATAGCTCCTGCATGGTTCCGGGCTCCAACGCGACCATGGGCGTGAAACCGTCCGAGGCCAGGTTCAGCGGCGCACCGGTCACCGGATCGACCGGGGTCTGAATGTCATCCGGCGACGGCTTTTTGATGAAGCCGGCGAACAGGTTGGCCACCTCCTGGCGGAACAACACCGCATCGTCGTAGTTGTCCAGGCTGCGCAGGCGCTTGAGCACCGGAGATAAACGCGGCAAGCCGCGCAACTGACCCGGCTCGACCGGTTCAAAAATGTGCAGCACCTGGCTGGCCGGTACCCGTACCAGTTGGTTGTAACCGCTGTTCAATGACGAGGCATCGCCCGGATGGGAGCGATACATCCAGTACGCGACCCGTCGACTGTCCGGACTGAACTCGATCCCGGCACGGATGATGTTGCCGTTGCGCGCCGCCTCGAACTTGTCGTGCGGGACAAACTCCGGGGCCAGCACCTGCAGCTGCAACGGCACCACCAACCCATCGTCGAGGCTGCGTGGACGCAAGCGGACGAAGCACTCGCCCGCGGTTTCAACCGTCCGAGCAATCAGCGCCTGCTGACCATAGAAGTCGGTCAGGCCATCGGCATCGGATTCTTCGACCCAATCGGCCCAGAGCTCCTGCAGCAGATGCCGAAGCTCATCGTCCTGGGTTTTCGGCCGTGGCGTAATGCCGGTGCCGATCAGGTTGCTGACCCGTTTGTCGATGATGTTGAAGGCGTAGGGGTCGTTGCGTACCGCCGCCCTGGAGCGCGAACGCAGGTTGCGCAGCGCCGGAATGGCCAGGCTGTTGAAGCCCGCGTCGGGGGCATCCCAACTGGCGGAACGGCGCCCTTCGGCGGCGCCTTCGTAACTGGCCTTGATGTTCGACGGGATCAGGAAGCCACTGCGACCCAGCGTTAGAAAGTGATGCGCCATTACAATCCCTTGCCTCCATGATAAAGCCGCACGATGCGCGACCGAGGACCGGCCGCTGCGATCAGCGAGCTGCGAATCTCGTCACGCGCTCTGAGCAGCTCGTCGATGTCTCGGTACTCAACGTTTCGATCGGCATAGCGCACGATCTTCTCGCCGCGTGCGATTGCCTTCTCGACCGCATCGAGTTGCTGTTGGGTAAAGGCCATGGGGGATCGCTCTAAAGAAAAAACCAACGGAATGTGAAACTGCACGCGTCTACTCAGCGCCGCTTGAGGTAGCCGCTGCTGGAACTTCGCCGTTGTGGGGGACGTGCAACGGCCGGTGGTGACGCCGCCGGCTTGGCCGGTTGCGGTACCGGTTCGGCAGGTTGCTGCCGAGATATCGCGGGAGTGGTGACACGCTCGGCCGTGACCGGTTTCTCGCCCGGTGGCGCAGCCTGAAACAGCGCGGCTCTCACCCGCTCCCAGTCGTGTTCCTTGTAGCGGTGCAATCCCAGGTAATGCGCCATCGCCAGGCTGTACACCATCAAATCGAGGGCCTCGTTACGCTCAGCCTTGCCCTTGACCCATTCGATTTTTTTGAAACCTTTGACGTAGCGGGTCACCTTGCGCTCGGCGACGCACTGAGCGAAGAAATCGTCCGGCAGGTCGTTGGCAAAGTGCAGCGCTCCGGGACCGTCTTCCACCGGATAGCGGTTGTAAATCCAATCCTTGGCGGTGTCGGTGCCGATGAACCAGAGCTCCACGCCCTTGCGTTCGGTCAGGCCCTTCCAGGTGACATCCATCATCGATGGCCGCTGCGCGATTACCGGGCGGCCCGGCTTGCTCGCGCCCTTGACCGCGAAGATGTTGCGCCAGCGCCGCAGCCGACAGAACTGGTACACCTCATCGGTGTGATTGCCGCCGGAGTCGATGCCGGCCGCCCGGATCGTCAGCTCCGCGCCACTGGGATGCGGATAACGCACCTTGAGTTTGTCATCGAGCACCGCCCAGGTGCGTTCGTCGGAGGGATCGCCCCAGATCACCTGATAGTCGATGATCCAGCGCTCCATGCCGGCGCCCCAACCAACCACCATGAACTCCAGCCGGTTAGCTTGAACGTCAACCGATGCCGTGAGCATCAGCACGGCGAACGACATCGAACCCAAGCCATAGGTTTCCAGGCGTGCCCGCGCCATCAGGACATCGGCTTTGGTTTGCTCTTGGGCGCTGTCCCAGACCTTGGCCAAACGGGTGTTATAGAACACCTGCATGGGCTCCAGATCGCCGCGGGACATGGCTGTCTTGGCCTTCTCGAACTGCTTGGCCAGCGAGGCCCAACCGGTCCAGCCAGGAGGCGAATACAGCGCATTGAGGTTAAAGCCGACGGTTTCGCCATCGCCCTGGGCATGGGCACGCCACTCACCCTTGGCCAACATCTCGCCCTTGTGGTGTTCTTCGATCAGCACGTCACAGTCAGGTCCGGCGCACTGGTAATGTGCCAGCTGGCAATCCGCCGAGTAATGCAGGCGCTCCCACTCGAGGACTTGCATGTGCCCACAGGTCGGGCACGGCACGTAGTAATAACGCTGGTCGCTGCTCTCGAACAGATCGGCAATACGCGAGGCGCCCCTGATCGTCGGCGAACTGGAGAAGTAGAACTTGGCGTTACGGCCAAAGGTACTGCCCCGGGTTTCGGCCAGTTCAATCGGGTCACCCTCCTCCCCGACGTCCACTACCCAGCGATCCACTTCATCGCCGTAGATGTACCGGGCTGACAACTCCGACAGATTCGCCGCCGAGCCGGCGGTGGTGACGTACAACGAACCGCCCTCGAACTCTTTGGTGTCCATGGTGTTGCGCGCATCGCGCGAGCGGTTGGCCGCCACACGCTCGCGCAACACCGGGGTGGCCTTGATGGTCTTGCCGATGCGCGACGAGACCCGCTTGGCCAGCCCCAGGCTGGGCAACAGCGTGAGAATGTTCGATGGTGCCATGTGCATCAAACCACCGATCCAGTTCAGCGCGATCTGGGTTTTCATCAACTGCGAGGCGACCATGGTCACCACGCGCTTGCAGGGGTGCGCCGGTGACAGGCAGCGCATCGGTTCGCGGGCATACGGGGTCCGCGCCGTACGGTACTGGCCGGGTTCGGCGGCGCCGGCATCGCGTGGGATACGCATGTACTCGTCGGCCCACTGATCGATCCAGAGATCTGGGTCCGGTTGTAGCCCACGGAAATGCGCCTCACGGTACACCGCTGCACCATTCGGGATCTCTGAGGGCATAGATTTAACTCGGGGTGACGGCGTGCTCTAGATCCGCCTTTGACACTCGTTCGGCGTCTTCCAGCGCTTGTCGAATGGCCGCAGTCAAAAGCCTCTCGATTTGCCAGGGGTCAGTCATCCCTGCCATTTCCGGGGCCAGGCGCGGAGGCAATCCCAGCAACTGATCACGCACTAGGCGGCCAGCGTTATAGGCTGCATTTTCCACTGCCTTTCGCTCAACGAGTGTGCCCTGCTGGGTATGAAAGTTGGCCTGCTCTTGCAAGGCCAAATAGTGTTCCCGCATAGCGCGGGCCTTCTGAAAATCCGGCGCCAGTCCCAGCTGATCAGCCTCGATTTCTTCGCCCGCGCTGGGAGCGTCGCGCTGAAGTCGCTGCTGCTCGTGTCGAGCAGCGACGCCGGCTTTACTCGGATCGCTGGTCATCGCCAGGAGCTGATCGCTAGCATTCACGTCAATCAACCCGGCGCCGTTCACAACCAGCCTTTCATTTTGGACCAATTTACTGATGTGCTGCCTCGACCAGCCCTTCAGTTCGCCGTATTCCTTGCGAGTTAAAAAAGCCATACACCCTCACCTGTTTATTTCCGGGTAACGCGTAACCTTGTCAACTTACTTGACAGGCTTCCCAAGCGTTTATCCGGGAGTTTCATTGTGAACACCTGAATAGAGCAGATAGGCGTTACGACCAGTCGTAGCGGGCCTGTGCGGAGAAATGATGGGGGGATAAGTGCAAACTTTGACGGCTCGAAATCAGGGATTTGCTGTCAACCTGTCAACCTGTGTCAACTAACTTTCAGACCCTGCCGCTAGCGCGTTTGCGCGAGTCTTATGCCCCGTGTTCCTTGGAGGTTGCCAGGGTCCCCGGTGGATTTGGAAACCTCGAAATTCCACACGCGGGTCAGGCCGAACTCAACCAATTGGCTTGCCACATGGGCGAATGTCCCGTGGCGGTTGAAGACCGTTGACGATCGCTGCGGCGTACACCGCTGCCGTTGCAGTAGGAACCGGCGGATAAGCTTCCTGCATCCGCCCGTGATCAACGCGTTTAAAACGGACGCAGTCGGCATAGACCACCACTTCCCACGATGAGATCGCTTGTTTGTGGCTCATGCTGGTATCGCTGCAATCTGGCGGACAATCTCGTCATGGATCATCTTGGCTGACCAGGTATGCGCCACGAGGTCGGTGCCAGCTTCCAGCATCGCGGCATCACCTTCTGCTGGAATGGTTGGCTTGTCGGTCAGGTCGTTGTAGCTGCCCGAGAAGTCCGAAGTCCCACTACCAGTAGCAGCACGAGCAGTGGCGGCATCGACACTCACCAGCACGGCCTTGCCGACATCCGAGGCATCGGTAATGTTGTCCGAGGTGATATCGCCTGGCGCACCACCGACATTGCTCGATCCCTTCACCACAGCCTGAAGCACTTGAAAGCCTTCAGTGATGGAGACAGGGCTACCGTAAGGCTGCCAGCCATCGGCCATGGACTCGGCCAGCTTGGCCACCAGGTCTTCAGCATTGTCGGCAACAACTGCGCCATATTGGGTGTAGGCCATTATCTAAACCTCAGGATTGAATGGTTGAACGGTGAGTAGCTGACATGCAGGCGACTCACCACAATGGAAATGGCCCGTGACGGCATAGGCCATCAGGAGCACAAGAGGCAGCACCCAAGGCCGACGCTTCACGGCGCCGAATCCGATTTGGGAAACTTGCTTTCAGCGATCCGATCAGCCCAGTGGGCGACTTTCTTCACCCCAAGAAAACCCACCCAAATGCCGACCGGCTGGGCCAACGACGGCGACAAGCCCATCAGCTCGAAGCCCCAGATAATGCTCAGGGAGAGCAAGACACACATGGGGCCTTCAATCAGTGCATCCTTCCAGGTGCCGCCGGTGTAGAACACACGCAATACGGTCATGCACAACGACAGGAAGGCCGCCCAGATGGTTTGCGAATGCTGACTCAGCCACATGAAAGCAATGGCCCAGGTATCGGGTTTCTCCGGCATGTTCGGCATCTCTGCTTCCTCCCTTTCGGGGAGCGAGAATAGGTCCGGCTCCAACAGCACTCCCAGCTCGGAGCAATGGGTGTGGTGGAGCCGAAAGCGAAAAGCCCGCACTAGACGGGCCTTGATGGCGACGTGCTACCTTCGGCGGGCTGTCGTGGAGGCAGCACCACCAACCAAAGGAGCCAATATGGCCAAGTACAAAATCGCTCATATCAAAGAGCAGGGGCAACAAATGATCATTGCCCCTCTTGATTCGGCGTTTAACAACAGAACCCAGCAAGCCAAAAACGATTTCATGGAGGCCTTCCAGATTGCCGCAACATCTGCTGGTTTGGCAGGGCGCGTAGCTCTGATCTGGAAATCAGGAAGCATGGTCCACTTTATGGCACCGCAACCATGGCATCCGTTCTTCAGAAGCCAGGGGATCTATCAAACGATCATGGCCAACATCAACAAAGAGCTGACCATCAACTGATCGAGTGTCACCCCTCTAGGGATGACTGATCGAGCTCTTTCTTCGCCGCATCAGTGGCGGACTCAAGCGCGACAATGATCGACTCAAGCGTTCCATCTTTGCGGTGCGACAGAAATGTCATGCCGCTTTTTTCGCCTTGAGACCAGATCACTTCACCGCTTTCGTTAAGTATTCGTACTTGCATGGTTGAGCCCCGAATCGAGTAGGAGGCGGATTTACATCCGCCGTCCTCTCACATACATGGACGCCCCCAGTTTGCCGAGCTTTCAATTCGTGACAACACAGACGGGGTTGAGATTGCAGCCATACATCCGGACTTTATGT